>JBAZNP010000001.1:0-798787 GCA_041649155.1 Patescibacteria group bacterium
GATCGGATAGACCTAATGTTACTTTCTTAGCTATACCGGCAGAAGAAGAGATGGAAGAGATAATAGAAGAATGATCGTCCGAGTTAATGAACCTTGAATGATGAGGAGTGCCAGGTAAGACGGTGATTGGAGAAGAAGTGGCGGAAGCAAGGCCTGAACCACCAGCATCATTGGCCGAAACTGTCCATGTGCCTGGGGTATGGAAGGTGAAGGAGGTGGCATAAACACCACAATATTCAGTCTGAAGATTGCGAGATTCATTATTACAATTAGCCTCAATATTATGGTTTAAGTTAAAAATAGCCGAATTAGAAGCAGCGGTATCATTTGATATTAGTCTTGCCTGATACGGAATTTTGGATAGACGGTAACGATATGTTTCTCCTGATAAATACTTTTCAGCAGCATAAACGGTAACAGGATAAGGAATACCAACCTTAGCAATAGCTGAAGCACCAATAATACCAGTCGAATCCTCAATAAAACTATCCTGACCAGAAACACTCATAAGAAGGTTAGTCGCCACAGCATTAGCAGGAGAAGTATAGTGAAGAATAGCACCACCCCTTCCCACCACTATAATATTATTGGTATTAAAAGCGGTAACACACTCTAAAATATTCACTGTGCCGCTTACTTTGTTTGTCCATGTCTGACCAGCATCAGAAGAAGCAACAATAGAACCGCCGCCGCCTACCGCCACAACATGAGTGGAATCTGAAACCACAATTGAAGTTAAAGCGAATATCGGCTCACTTGTTTTGGTTGTCCATGTCTGACCAGCATCGTCAGACACAGTAATAGCATTGCCGACTGCTATGATATGAGTGGAATCTAAAGCTGCGACCGAACTCAAAGGCTCCGTTGTACCACTATTTTTAGTCCCCCAAGTCTGCCCTGCATCTGTTGAAACAGTGATCGCGCCTACATCATTGACTGCTACAACATGAGTGGAATCTAAAGCTGCAACAGAACCTAGAACATTTCCAACACCGCTATTTTTAGTCCCCCAAGTCTGCCCTGCATCAGAAGAAGCGGTAATAACACCTCCATTACCAACCGCCACAACATGAGTGGAGTCTAAAGCTGCAACTGAATTTAAAGCTTTAGCTGTGCCGCTATTTTTAGCCCCCCATGTCTGACCTGCATCTGTTGAAACAGTGATCGCGCCAGTTTCACCTACTGCTACAACGTTATTTGAATCGAGAGCAATAACGTTATATAAAGGTTGTATCGTGCCGCTATTTTTAGCCCCCCATGTCTGACCCGCATCTGTTGAAACAGTGATCGTGCCAGTTTCACCTACTGCTACAACATGAGTGGAATCTAAAACTGCGATTGAATTTAAGGTTTGGACTGTTTTACTATCTCTGGTTCCCCATGTCTGACCTGCATCTGTTGAAACAGTGATCGTGCCAGTTTCACCTACTGCTACAACGTTATTTGAATCGAGAGTAGCAACAAAACATAATTTTTTTTTCATTCCGCTTGTTTTATCTTCCCATGTCTGGCCGCCATCAGAAGAAACAGAAATAGCACCTGTATCACCAATTGCTACAATGTGTGTAGAGTCGAGCGACACAATCGACCTTAATACTTTCGATGTTCCGCTTGTTTTATCTTCCCATGTCTGGCCGCCATCAGAAGAAACAGAAATAGCACCTGTATCACCTACTACTATAATGTGAGTTGAATCAATTGCAGTAACGTCTTCAAAGCCAATAAAATCTTCGTTGATCGTTTTAGTTTCCCATGTCTGACCAGCATTAGAAGAGACAGCAGCGACACCAAGGCCAGGACTAATGGCAACAGCATGAGTTGAATCAAGTGCGGTTACTTTACCAAGATACCTAGCTGCATAGTCGCTTGATTGAGCTGTCCATGTTTGACCGGCATCTGTTGAGACAGTAATAACACTAGGGGAAGCAGGACCAACAGCAATAATATGATTGGAGTCAAGTGTCGCTACACTGGTAAGAATATTGGACGTATCGCTGTCTTTGGCTGCCCAAGTTTGACCGGCATCTGTTGAGACAGTAACAGCACCATTATAACCAACTGCCACAATGTGACTAGAATCAACTATAGTAGCAGAAGTTAAAGAACTCATTGTCCCGCTTGACTTGGTCGTCCAGGTCTGACCGCCATCCATTGAAACAGTAATTGTGCCACCAGCACCGACCGCTATAATATTATTAGCGTCAAGAGCAACAACAGAAGTTAAATTAAGCGCTAAAGCATGACTTTCCCTTTGTGTCCAAGAGTCTGAAATACCGTTATATTGGATAATCGCTCCAGAATTACCTACAGCGATAATGTTACTTGGAGAAATACAAACGATATCAACTAAATTGTTTGATATGCCAGTGTATTCCTGGCTCCAATTATCACCGAAATCGTTTGATTTTAAAATCAAACCGCTGCTTCCTATTGCCCTGATGGAATTATCTTGAACACAAGTGGCTACTTTTTTTAAATCATTCCCCGCAGGTTTTGGATTCACCCACTCCCACCTTGGGAAGTCATAAGTTACTTCGCTTGCCTTTGTGCTTTGGGGAGTTTGAAAAGTAGACAGAAACACTGCAGGAAGAGAGCAAATGTATAGAAAAAGGACTGCGATATGAACAACTCTGGTGCATGGTTTAAGAGACCATGAATAATAGAACTTTGAGTGCAGACGCAACCAGTCATGAAGAGGAGAAAATGCTTTAAATAGTGTTCTGGTTGATCTTTGTATTTCGGTTATCTTTTTGTCTAGTTCCATAACCCTCCTGAAAGTTATATTCAAACTTTACATCTAAAAAATTACAGACCGAATAACTGTAATTTAATTATATAGAATATATATTATTTTGAAAATAGATTTAGTTTTTTAAAATCTTTTTAAGGTACTGACCGGTGTAAGATTTTTCAACTTTGGCCACTTCTTCAGGAGTTCCAACAGTAATTATTTGTCCACCATTATTTCCACCCTCAGGACCCAGGTCAATTATATGGTCAGCGGATTTAATAACATCCAAGTTGTGTTCAATAACTAAAACAGTGTTTCCCTTTTCAACCAAGGCATTTAAAACACCAAGAAGCCTTTTAATATCCTCAAAATGCAAACCGGTAGTTGGCTCATCTAAAATATAAAGCGTTTTTCCAGTGCCTTTATGAGCCAACTCCGTGGCCAACTTTATTCTTTGCGCTTCCCCACCGGACAAAGTTGTTGCCATTTGTCCTAATCTAATGTAGCCAAGGCCGACATTAAATAATACCGAGAGTTTATGATTTATAACAGGAATATTTTTAAAGAACAGAACAGCTTCCTCGACTGTCATGTCAAGCACATCAGCAATATTTTTGCCTTTGTACTGAATTTCAAGTGCTTCTTTATTATATCTCCTGCCTTTACACTCTTCGCAAGTTATATAAACATCAGGTAGAAAGTGCATTTCAATTCGATTAAAACCATCTCCTTTGCATTTTTCGCACCGCCCACCCTTTACGTTAAAAGAAAATCTTCCAGCCTTATATCCGCGCATTTTTGCTTCCGAAGTAGATGCAAAAAGTTCACGTATTAAAGTAAATACTCCAGTATAAGTTGCAGGATTTGACCTTGGTGATTTTCCGATCGGAGATTGATCAATATTAATGACTTTGTCAATTTCTTCTGTTCCTTCGATTCTTTCGTGCTTGCCCGGTTCATCTTTTGCCCGATAAAACTTCTGAGCCAAAGATTTAGCTAAAATATCATTAACCAAACTAGATTTACCAGAACCGGAGACACCTGTTACACAGGTTAAAGTATTTAATGGAATTTTAGCATTAACATTCTTTAAATTATTTTCTTTTGCCCCGATAATGGAAATATATTTGCCAATGCCGGAATGTCTGACCTTCGGCACATCAATCTTTTTTGCGCCAGACAGATATTGCCCTGTGATAGATTCAGAATTTTTCATAACTTCTCTTGGTACCCCTTCTGCAATAACTTTGCCGCCGTGCTCTCCGGCACCAGGACCAATATCAATTACCCAGTCTGCCGCCATTATCGTTTCTTCATCGTGCTCAACCACAATGACAGTATTGCCAATATCACGCAAATGCTTCAACGTCTTTAAAAGCCTTGAATTATCGCGCTGATGAAGCCCGATTGACGGCTCATCTAGAATATATAGAACACCCATTAATCCCGATCCGATCTGAGTAGCAAGACGTATTCTCTGTGCTTCACCGCCAGCCAACGTGACCGAGTTTCTGTTGATAGTCAAATACGGCAAACCAACATCCATCAAAAATTCCAATCTCTGTCTTATTTCTTTGATGATTTGGGTTGCAATTTGCATCTGTTCCAAGTTCAATCTAGTCGGTAATGTCTTAAAAAATTCTAAAGCATTTTCGATTGTCATTTCAGAAATATCAACAATGTTTTTACTGTCAATTAAAATGCCTAGTACTTCTTTTTTCAATCTTCTTCCATCGCAAACCGGACACTTTTTAATGACCATATATTTTTCAATTTCTTTACGAATGTAATCGGATTGTGTTTCTTTGTGTCTTCTTTCAAGGTTTGGTATTACGCCTTCATACTTTGCCTCATATCCCCTCACATTAAAAGTTTCTTCCTTTTTACCATATAGAATGATTTTTAAATCATCTTTTGAGAGTTTTGAAATGGGTTTATTTAAATCAATATTATATTTTTCTGCCGCTGCTTCAAGAATTGAAAAATACCAAGTCGAATTAGCCGCACTTCTTACCCATGGTCTAATTGCTCCTTCATTTATTGTTAATTTGGAATTTGGCAATATCAGACAAGGATCAATTTCCTGTCTTATTCCAAGCCCCTGACAGGCAGAACATGCTCCATGTGGAGAATTGAACGAAAAAGAACGTGGCGCAACTTCCGGCATAGAAATACCGCAATCAGGGCAGGCAAATAGTTCAGAATATGGTGTTTCTTTGCTGGTCTCAAAGTCAAACAAAGTTATTTTACCTTTTGAAAGTCCTAATCCCTTTTCGATCGATTCATATAAACGCTTTTTGTTTGACTCATCTATTGCATCGGGCTCCAAAATCAAACGATCGATAACCACCTCAATAGAATGTTTTTTCTGCCTATCAAGGTCTTTGGATTCAGCCTCCTCTAGATCCATAATAATCCCGTCAACCCTAACCCTTGAATATCCGGCTTTCAGTATTTGTCCGAAGACATCTTTATGCTCACCTCTTTTATCGATAACCAAAGGAGATAAAATAGCAATCCTTTTGGTTGTTTTTATATTTTTTATAATTTGCTCAACGATTTGGCCAACCGTTTGTCTTGTTACGGGTTTTCCACATTGAGGACAGTGCATTACACCCGCTCTGGCAAAAAGAAGCCTTAAATAGTCATAAATTTCGGTTACAGTACCAACTGTAGATCGCGGATTTCTAGATGCTGATTTTTGATCGATAGAAATTGCCGGCGAAAGTCCTTCTATATGGTCAACATCAGGTTTTTCCATAATTCCCAAAAATTGCCGGGCATAAGACGATAATGATTCAACATATCTTCTTTGTCCTTCAGCATAAATAGTATCAAAAGCCAGTGAGGACTTACCTGAACCTGAAAGTCCCGTAATCACGACTAATTTATCTCTTGGTATTTCAAGAGAGATATTTTTTAAATTATGCTCTCTTGCACCAGTAATTTTAATTGAATTCATAAATAGTATGATAAAAAATTCAGTCAAAGAAAAACTTAGGAAAGTATACCACTTTGGCTTTTTTTTATCAACACATCGGAAGAAAAATTCGAGTTGCAACCAGCTAGTCCTTTGGTTATAATCTAATCAAGCTATTTAACTAAGGAGAAATTATGGAGAACAATGTTGACACCATCATCGGTATTAACGTTATTTTAAAAGGAAATTTGAGAAACAAGGGTTCAATTCAAATTAATGGTACAGTCGATGGCGAAGTGAAAAGTGATGAAAATATAAACATCGGAGAAACCGCAAAGATTAATGGACCTGTGGTTGCTAAAACAATCGAAATATCCGGCGAAGTGAAAGGCTTAGTAGAGGCTACAGAACGGCTGGAAGTTAATCCAACAGGTAAAGTGTTTGGTGATATAAATGCTAAGAGCCTCATTATAAAGCAGGGCGCTAAATTTATTGGTAAAAGCATTATGCCTAGTTCTGGCAATACTGAAGTAGCTAAAACTGAAATAAAACCAGAAGGAACCAAAAAGGAAATCTCTGTTGATGAAAAAGCCGAAGACAAATTCGGATTTTTTGGAAAAAAATAATTATTAGTTGTCAGTTGTCGGTAAATCAGTTATCAGTCTTTTGTTTTAATAAGACTGTGAGCTGTGAACTGTGAACTGTGAACTTGACGACGCCATGTATTATTACATATTCGATATAAAAAAATTTGCAAAAAGCTCACAGGTTGAAAACCTCAAAAACTATCTTGGCGGTCTTGGCATTTCTGGAGAATTTACATATCCTACTCCGGCTCAAAATGTTGAAGAGTTGGTTGATCTTGGGCTAAGCAAACAATATACTACCATTGTCGCAATTGGCGGAGACGAGCTTGCCAATATAGTTGCGGGCAAATTAGTCGGCAGAAAAGAAGCTATGGGTTTTATACCGATAGATGCTTCTCCATCTCTT
Source organism: Patescibacteria group bacterium (assembly GCA_041649155.1). Taxonomy (GTDB): domain Bacteria; phylum Patescibacteriota; class UBA1384; order XYA2-FULL-43-10; family 1-14-0-10-43-13; genus JAMCZZ01. Next base: position 6,645 of record JBAZNP010000001.1, read on the forward strand.
TGTCAACTAATCGGTAGCAATAGTTGGAAAGAAGCTTGTGACATCTTAAGGTTCAGAAAACTGAACGAAATAAGAATTGGAAAGACAGCATCACAAAAATATTTTCTAACCCACGTAGATTTGCAAATTAAAAATCCTACTGAAATCACTCTTGAACTTAAAGATTTTATTATTCAAACCACAGCAACAAGCCTGATGATTTCTAACTTTAATCCCTCAATTAAAAAAATAGGCGATGATTTTTTGGATATTGTAATGACTAGCACTCATCCAACAAGTTCAATTTTATCTAAAATTAATATTTTTCGGGGCAAAAAAAGAGAAGATGAACTTGCAAATTCACTCTTAAGAGCAAGATCCTTGCGAATTTTTACGAAAAATCAAATTCCTATCAGCGCAAGTAATTATACTTTAGCAAAATCACCTCAATTAATAGAAAGTACCGACGAGTATTTACGCTTAATTACGACCAAAAAAGCAGAAATTTCTCCGGAAAAGTGATACGGTTGCTCCTTACTCATGTAGCCCACACTTCAGCGTGTTTTCGCCCCAAACAGGCTAAAGCCTGATCTACAAATAATGGAGGACTAGCAGTGGATACCCATAAAATAATTCACTGAGTCTTATGAAAAAAAATATTATTACGCTCCTAATAGTAATTCTCCTCATAACTTCTGCACTCCTGATCTATAAAAATCGATCTAAAATTAAAAATGAGGTTAATCTCGAAAAAAGCGAGGTTATTTTATCGGAACCGGAAACAAAAAATACGAATGAAAACTCAGATCAAACCAAAACAGCAACAGAACAATCATTGCCTGATTCAGCGATTATCAAAATGCCTTTCCTAGTTCAGGCACCATTTGCAAATTGGGATCCCACGCATGAAGACGCCTGTGAAGAAGCAAGTTTAATTATGGTTTATCACCACATAAATAAAACCAACATCTCCGGACAAGATCAGGGTGAAAAAGAAATTCTAGACTTAGTTAATTACGAAGGTCAGAATGGCTACGGATTAAGTATAACGTTAGAACAGCTAGCAAATATTTCAAAGTCTTATTTTGGTTTAAAAAACCCGAGAATTGTAGAGGACGTAACAATAGAAAATATTAAAGCGGAAATTGCCGATGGAAAATCTGTGATCATACCGGCAGCAGGTAAAATATTGCCAAATCCCAATTTTAAAAATGGCGGACCAAATTATCACATGCTGGTCGTTAAAGGCTACGGCGACGGCTATTTTATCACCAACGATCCAGGCACAAAAAACGGTGAAGGCTTTAAATATAAATATGAAGACCTAATCAATGCAATTCACAATTGGAATGCGGATAATATTTTAAACGGAGAAAAAGCCTATTTAGTCTTTGACTAATTATTCATTAAGCCAAAACCAGAATTGATTTTTAAGCTCCTCTTGTAATTCGTGGGTACTGGCGTGTGATAAGGCGCCAAGATACGAATTTAATGATTGGTCAAGCACATTCCTACTAATTAACCCTGCTTTAAATTCAGCTACTCTTTTTCTTAATTTCGCGAAGATTCTTCTTTTAGTTTTGGTTCTTAAAAGCCTATGATTAGGAAAAACCACATAGCCTAGAAAGTCAATCCCTTGCCTGATTTTTCGAATTGAAACTTTGTTTGGATGAAGTTTTAATTTTAAATTTATTTCTAGAAAGAATTGGATTTCAGGGATTAAACTTTCGAGATAAGCATGATCATTTGAGACGATTACAAAGTCATCGGTATATCTGGCATAATGTCTGATTTTTAGTTTGTGTTTAATAAACTGATCAAACTCGTTCATATAAATATTGGCAAAAAGCTGGCTAGTTAAATTTCCGATTGGCAGTCCAGCAGAATTGCTCTCTCTCTCTCTCTCGAATAGCCCCAGCTGCAGAGGAACAGTTTTGCTATAACTGCCGATAATCCCACTGAGCAGCCTCATTGTATTTTGATCAGATATTCTTTTTTGAATTATGTTTAATAAAATTTCATGGTCAATCGAGTCAAAAAACTTTTTAATATCGCACTTCAAAACATAACAAGGCCCTGTATTATTCTTGCTTACTTGTCGAATAAACTTTGCTAAGCAATCTACGCCCTTATGATTTCCTTTACTAATTCGGCAGGAAAATGAACTTGAGATGAAAGTCGGCTCGAATATGGGATTGAAAACTCTAAAAATAGCATGGTGGAGCACCCTATCGACAACCGTTGCTTTGTGAATTTCTCTTAGTTTCGGATCGGTGATAAAGAACGAATAGTAGACACCGTGTTTGTAAGTGTGATACTTTAGATTTCGGTGAAGCTCTAAAGTATTCTCTTCCAGATTCCACTCAAATTCCAAAACATCCTTTTTCTTCAGCTTTCCCTTTTTAAATTCATCCCAAGCCAAAAATAGATTGTCGAGAGAAATAATTTGTTCAAAAATATTAGTATAAAATTTCATATTCTCTCGTCATTCCGGACTTGATCCGGAATCTATATAAATAATTATGAAGGACAACTCATGCAAGAATTTGACATCCCGATTTTTAAGAAAACTTATGATTTCTACAAAAATTTCCATTTACTTAGAGCTAAGATATCAAAGCAGGATCGTTACACTGTTTTTCAAAGGTGTGAAAATGTCATACTCGATTTGTTGGAAAGAATTTTAGAAGCAAGCCAATTAAGCAAGGCACAGAAACTGCCTGTGCTTGAAAAAGCCAGCTTAAAATTGAACTTTCTTAGAGTATTTTTGCGACTAATGAAAGATATAAAATCGATTGATCTAAAAATCTACGCTGGTTTTGAGCAGAATGTCGACGAAATCGGAAGAATGCTCGGCGGTTGGATTAAATCTACTAAAGAATAAGTTCGCTTCGCTTCTTTTTACGCACTGATTTTTGACTAATATATCTTGTAATAAAAGAGGAAGCGCTCATTTTCACAAGCATTCCCTCTTCGCTCAGGAGAGACTTCGGGAGGAAGCCAGAGGCAGACCCATAGTTGTCGTTCGTATTGTCAACCCTGTTGGTGTCGAACTTGACCTTGTCGTCGTTGAAGTTGAAGTACGGAGCCTTGTCGAACTCACCATCGGCCTCAGAATCTTTGCTTTTGTCCATCTATATTCACTGGAAATTGAGCTTTACTTCCACTTAGCGCAGACTATATGCTCTCTTCCCTGTATTTCATTTGGCAGCAGCTCGATATGTATTCACCGAACATCCGCACCAGACAAAAACAAGCAGTATCTCCTCAACCAGGTGCACTCTTAGAAACCTTGGTCGCTAAGATTCTGACCTTTCTATTGATTTGAGATTTCGGCGGCAGCAATCCCTGCCTACCGGCAGGCAAGCGTAAACTACTACACATTAGCCTATTTTCATCGAAAGTATACACTAGCACAGCTTAATATTGCAAAAAAAATGTAAAGAAAACAGGCTATTCGTATGGTGGCGAATAGCCTGCGCGTAGCGACCGCCTTCGGCGGACAGGATCAAGTGGCAAAGAGCCAAAAGATCCAAGGGATCTAAGAAACAAGGAACAACTACTGCGGGAGGAAGCCAGAGGCAGACCCACAGCTGCCGCTCGCAATGCCAACCCTGTCGGTGTCGAACCCGACCCTGACGCCGTCGAAGCCGAAGTACGGAGCCTCGTCGAACCCACCAACGGCCCCAGAATCTTTGAACTCATCTCCTGCCATGTCAGCGTGGAGCTGCTCCCAGCGAATGAATCGCTCAGGGTGAGTCAGCATGATGGCGCCAAACGCGACGCTTCCGAGTCCGAACTCGTTGGTCACGAAGACCTCGCGAGCCCTTCGTACAGATCTGCCACGATGGCGCATGCCGAGCTGGGCAGCGATAATCAGAATATCGCCTTTCTGTGTCTCGGCGATCTTCTCAAGTGCTTGCGCGGTACGGGCGAGAAGCCTCAGTTGAGCCGGTGTAATCTGCCCATCACGATAGTTGTAGAACGATCGCATCTCTGCGATCTTGACATGGATGAGCTGGATTGCTCTGCAGTACTTCTCGTCCCGGTCAGTGACCTCGGGGAAGTGCTTCAGCGCTATGGCCTCGACAGCGGGGACAGCGAACCATCCTTCTGCTCCCTTAGGGAGCTCGGGCAGGTTCTTCGCGTTCAGGAACGCCTCAGTCGGGTCAAGTTCGAAGATCTTGGCGATTGCCGCGATCTGTTCCTCAATTGGCTTCGGTCCCTTATACTCCGGCGGGTAGACGTAGCTGGACGCCACTTCCTCGTTGGCGAACTGGTTAGTGGCAGAATGCTTCTCGATGGCTTTTCTTATGTCATCTTGAAGTGCGCCACCATTCTCGTTAAGACGCTGTGCTCGATCCTCGTCGAGCTGAGCCTGGTTGTAGACAGCCTCAAAGAGGCCAGTTGCGTGGAGACCTTTCGGGTCTCTGGACGTGATCAATGCTTTCTGCATCGTCATCATCCTCCTTGTGTATAGGATTTGCCGTTCCTTGTGTGGAACAAGCACTCTATTGACCATATTTTGATCAACAAGGTGCTTGTTCCAAGGTAATTTTAAAGTTCAATTTACGTTTAATATTATATCATAAAGTGAAAAATAAATCAAGTGGTTGACCAAAGTAACGTTTTGTGATATTTTAATAAGCGTAAAAATAAAAAGTTTTCAAGGAGTTAAGATTAGTAAAAACGATAGATTTCTTCGAGCAAACGAGCAAATCAGGTTCTCGCCTCTCATGATTATTGATGAAAATGGTGAGAAAATGGGAGAAATGTCTCGATTAGATGCCTTAGCCAAAGCCCGCGAAATGGGCCTTGATTTAGTTGAAATAAATCCGACTGCCCGTCCCCCAATTTGCAAAATCATGGATTTTGGCAGATTTAAATATGATCAGTCTAAAAAGCTGAAGGAAAGTCGAGCAAAGCAAAAAGAAGTTGAGCTCAAAGAAATCAGACTTACTTTCAAAATCGGTGATCACGACATAGAATATAAGGCAAAAAACGCTAGCGATTTTTTCACACAAGGCAATAAAGTCAAGGTATCAATGAGACTAAGAGGACGCGAAAATGCTTTTGTGGAAAATGCAATGGAAGTATTTAGAAAATTTGCAGACAAAGCAGGGCTGGATTACGAACACAGGCCGATTAAATCAGGTAATCAAATAACAGCAATGCTAGCAGAAAAGAAAAAAGAGAGAGAATAATAAATAAATTAATAATTAGTAAATCAGTTGTCAGTAAATCAGTAATAATACTTACGACTTATTCACTTACAACTTACAACTATAATCATGAAACTAAAAACACACAAAGCAACTGTAAAAAGAGTTAAAAGAACACCTGCTGGTAAGCTTCTTCGAGTGAAAGCTGCAAAAAGCCATCTTTTATCACATAAATCAGACAGAACAAAAATTTCATTGACATTAAGCAAGGCTGATAACGGTAAAGTAAAGAAATTAGCCCCATACTTATAAATGTCATTCCAGACTTGATCTGGAATCTATATAAATAGTAGCTGGATCCCGTATCAAGTACGGGATGACAACCAATAAAGTGGAGACACAATGAGAGTTAAAACAGGCGTAGTCAGAAGAGCTAAGCATAAAAATATATTAAAAAAAGCAAAAGGCTATATCGGACGAAGAAAATCCGTTTTTAAACTTGCAAAACAAGCTGTAATTAAAGCCGGTCAATATGCTTACCGTGACAGAAGAAACAAGAAAAGAGATTTTCGCTCTCTTTGGATCGTGAAGATTAATGCTGCTGTCAGAGAATTTGGCATGAGCTATTCAGAGTTCATTAAAAAACTGTCTGATGCTCAAATACAGATCAACAGAAAAATATTGGCTGACTTAGCCCAAAACGAACCAGAGACATTTAAAGCGATTGTAGAAAAATTAAAATAGCATCCGGTATGGGCTATTTTATCCCGAAGGCACAGCTGAGGGATCTCAATTAAGATCAATTGAACTAGATATTAAAAAATCCGAGAAAAATCTCGGATTTTTTAATTTGTCATCCCCGCGAAGACGGAGATCCACAAAAGAAAATACTATCAGTAGATTCCCGCCTTCGCGGGAATGACAGTGATTGATTATGTTTTTTTGTATATGCTTGACTTAATCATATCTCGAGCAAATATCAAACAACCAGTCATTATTAAAATATCTGCCAGATTGAAGGATGGATATTGAAGGATTGAGATATAATCCACACTACCACCATAAATCAATCGATCGACAATGTTTGATATCGAACCAGCAGTAATTAGTATAAATGAATTAGTTGAAATTATTTGTTTATTTTCTAAAATTATTATTGAAAATAATATTATTACCGAAAAGAATATCGATAATAAATTATTTCCGAACAAACCAAATATAAAGCCGCTATTAATGTTGACTTCAAAATATTTCTGTACTAAAAATGATATTGCCTGAAAAACCAAAATTAATGCAGCAATTATCATATAGATTTTATTTGATATCTTTCTCAAGAAAAAAACTATTATCTTCTTTTCCTTTTAGCATTTCCATTGCAGGAAACACAAAGCTCTGCATAAGGCATTATCTCAAGGCGTCCATTTTCAATGTTGGACTTACATTTGGCGCACTGACCATACGTTCCATCGTCAATCGCCTTCAAGGCCTTGTTTATTTTCTTAAGCAAAAACTCCAGCTGATCATCGAGCGAAAGATTGCTTTCATAATCTGCTAACTCCTGAATATTGTCCTCTTCATCAGACCCATAATCAGGATATTCTTTTATTTTTTTTATTTTTTCTTCAATTCTGGCTTTTTCTTTGAGCATCAACTCTTTTTGTTTTTCCAGAAAATTAACTGATAATTTCATAGTCTTCTCCTTTTGTTCGCGATTTTAGTAATAATAATATTATCGTTATCAATGCAGCCAAGAATATAACCAGACTGAAGAACTGACCAAATGATAATTTCCATAAAATTGCTTCTTCATTTCTCCAGAAATCAATAATAAATCTACCTCCTGAATAAAGCAATAGCGTTAGAAAAAATACTAATCCTGGAAAAACTTTTTTCTTTTTCAGAGCCACAATTAATGCAATGGCAAAAACCAAAAGGCACAAGAAAGCCTCATAAAGCGGAGTTGGCAAGCCATTTCTGAATGAGCTCAAACCAGTAAAATTTGCTGCGTTATAGTAGTCGCCGGATATTATGTCTCCTATTCTGGCGCAAAATATTCCCACAGGAAGTCCAACAGCTAACGCATCAAACCATTTTAAAACCGGTTGTTTTTGAATTTTTAGAAAGATCAAAACTGTTAATCCACCCAAAACAAACCCACCATAAGAAACCAGTCCACCCTCCCAAAGAAGAATCAGCTGAGACAGACTATTAAACTGTTCGGGATATAGTATAAAATATGTAATTCTGGCGCCCACTATTCCAAATAAAACCGTGTAGAGAATATTGTTAAAAAGAAAATCTCCATCCAGATCTTCTTTTTTAGAAATTAAATATGCTATCAGGGCCGCGAAAACAATGCCCAAGACCATTAGAACCCCGTGCGAATAAAAACTTAGATTTCCTATTTTAAATAAGATCGGATACATTTTGTTTTCTTTTAAGAATAATATTTAGGATTTATGCATTTGATGTCATCTCCGTGTAGACGGGGATCCACTAATAGTAGATTCCCTTCTTCAAGGGAATGACAGTGGATGACTTGCAATTTGTAATTATCATCAGAGAGAATCGTTAATCTATCCCTAAATATTATAGCCTGTTATTGACCAATGTTGTCAAGGATTGCTAAAATATATTAAGAAGAAGTAAAAAAAGGATCAAATGGCTGATAAGTTTAAAGACGACGACAAATTAAATACTAATTCAGAAGAATTAAACAACTTTGAAGCCGAAGATAATCCGGCTAAAGATTTTATGTACTTTATCTTTGATCTATTGAAAACCGGTTTGATAGTATTTATCATTGCCTTTTCTTTAAGATACTTCGCAATTCAGCCATTCATTGTTGACGGTGAATCTATGATGCCAAATTTCGTTAATAACGAGTACATTTTAGCTGAAAAAGTTTCATATCTAACAGGAGAACCCAAAAGAGGTGATGTTGTGGTTTTCCGCTATCCAGGCAATCCCAATGTTAGCTACATTAAAAGAATAATTGGACTTCCTGGTGAAACTGTTACGATTGCCAATGACTCAGTCAAGATCATCAACAAAGACAATCCCACAGGGGTAACTCTTGACGAGAAATACATACCCAAAACCACTCTGACTCTTGCAACGGATGCAGAAAACGGAACTCTTCAAAAAACGCTTGGCGATGATGAGTACTTTGTAATGGGAGATAACCGCCAACACTCTTCCGATTCAAGAGAATGGGGTGTGCTTCCCAAAGCAAATATTATAGGACGAACATGGCTAACGATTCTGCCGTTTGATAAATTCGGCGTTCAAAAAAGAGTAAGTTACGCCTATTTACCTTTGAGATTTTTTGCGTCTCTGATTTCTTCCAACCGATAGTAAATCTATAAATATTGGTGCGCCTTCCAGAGGGAAAACGTCCCTGATTTTGTTCTCTAGATATCTTATTTGCGTATAATGAGGTTTTTCTCTTGTATATTTCAATTCAAATGTCGGAGTATTTCCTCTTTTCTGAGTTAGTGACTTGGCATTTTGTAATTGAAAATTTGATTCCTTGGCAAAATCAAGAATTTTATCCAAATCTTCCTGATTTATTTTTGTTTTTCGGTTCTTGCTTACTTTGACGACCTGATTTAAAAGCGATTTTACATTTTCTCCATTTTGCGCCGAAGTAAAAACAACCGGAATCCATGGAACAAAGTTTAATTTATATTGGAGATCACCCAAGACTTCTGCCATAAATTCTTTAGCATCTTTTTTAATTAGATCAATTTTATTAACAACTAAAACTAATCCTTTTCCGTACTCCTTAGCCTGACCAAGTATGTGAGTATCGCCGGCGACAAGACCTTCTTCAGCATCAATCAGGAGCACTACAACATCGGAATTTTGAATAGCTCGGTTTGTTCTTAAAGCACTAAAACTTTCAATTGTGTCTTTTACGATTTTACCCCTTCTTCGCAGGCCAGCTGTATCAAAAATTCTGATCTTTTCATCTTTATGACTAAAAACAACATCCACAACATCTCTAGTGGTACCTGCTTCAGCGGAAGCTACCACCCTTTTTTCGCCAAGAATTGTATTTAGCAAAGTTGATTTACCTACATTTGGACGACCGATAATGGCTAGATTAACTATGTCGTCATTTTTTTGTTCAGGTATATTTTGATCACTTTTTCCGAGCTCATTTACTATCTCTTCAAGCAAATCACCTGTATTTTTACCTGAGATAGCCGAGATAGGAATTACTTTAAAATCTCCAAATCTTTTGAATTCGTCTACGGCCTGTATTCTTTCGATATTATCAGCCTTATTTACCGCTACAATGGCTTTTTTATCGATCTTACGCAGCTTTCTGGCTATTTGCTTGTCTGTTTCATTATCTTTATCAGCCCAGTCAACCATGAAGACGAGAAGGTCGGCACTTTCGATAGCTAATTCAACCCCTTCCTGAATATTTTTGCCGATTTCTGACTTGGCTCCGACTTCAATTCCGGCGACATCAACTAAATTAAACTTTTCTCCCTGCCAAAGTACCTCGCCATAAAGACGATCTCTGGTTGTGCCAGCGACAGATGTTTCAATTGCTTCTCTTTTACCAATAAAACGATTAAAAAGAGTGGACTTGCCCACATTCGGCCGCCCAATAAGCGCAACAGTTTTTAAGTCTAATGTTTCCATGATGCTCTATCATAACATTTTTTAGTTCAATAAGCAATGATCGAACACGGATTGCTACCTTGATATTTGATGCTTGATACTTGATACCAAATACTAGATACTACAATTATGATTGCTGAAGTTATTCCAGAAAAAAGGACCGGTCCGGACAAGGATACTTTTTCATACCTTGTGCCTAACGAAATGCAAAGCCAAATCCAAATCGGCTTTATTGTTGATATTCCCTTTGGGAAAAAGAATATTAGGGGAGTGATAGCAAGTACACGGGATACAGACAACAGAATACAGATTGATTATGCATTAAAGAAAGTTCAGTCTATTAATTCAGAATTTGTGATGCCGGAAAGCTATATTTCAATTGCTAAATGGATCTCAGAATATTATCTATGCTCTTTGGGCGAAGCAATTTCCCTATTTTTGCCACCGGCAATCTCGCATTCACGAAAACAAGCATCAAGTATTAAGCATCAAGTATTAAGCAAAAGCATTCAGTTAACGAATGATCAGGAACAAATTTTTCAAAAACTTCTCCATAAATTATCAACCATTAACCATAAACCTAGTTTAATTCATGGCGTTACCGGCAGCGGCAAAACCGAGATTTACTTGAAATTGGCTGCTGAAGCATTAAAAAAAGAAAAACAAGTTATTGTGCTTGTACCAGAAATAATGCTAACGCCCCAAACTATAGAAAAATTTGAAGAGATTTTTCCGGATCAAATTTGCCTAATGCATTCTAGACTTTCAAAGTCGCAACGTTATGCAACTTATAAACAATTTTATAGTGGTGAAAAACCAATAATAATCGGTCCCCGTTCTGCCTTGTTGGTGCCAAGTGAAAATATTGGATTAATAATAATTGATGAAGAACAGGAAGATGCTTACAAGCAGGAAAAAGATCCTCGCTATCATGCAGTTGATTTGGCTGAAAAAATCTCAGAAAAATTAAACGCTTTGCTTGTTTTAGGAACTGCCACACCAAGAGTTGAGACATACCACAAGGCTGTTAATTCCTCCCCTTTAGAAGGGGAGGCTAGGTGGGGTGGAGGTGAATTCAAACAGAATAGCAGCCTCACCCATCCTCTCCTTACTAAGGAGAGGAGCCATTATGACCTTTTTGAGCTCAATTCCCGATATCAAAAATTAATCCTGCCACCCTCAACAGTGGTTGATTTGAAATATGAGATAAAACAGGATAATTTTTCACCAATTTCGCTGGAATTGCAAAAAAACATAGCTAGAGTGCTCAAGGACAAGCGTCACGCCATCTTGTTCCTAAACCGCCGCGGCATGGCTACTTTTGTATCATGTCGCGAATGCGGGGAAGTAATTAATTGCCCGCATTGTAACATTCCAATGGTTTATCATATAAATTATGACAAACATATTTTAAACTGCCATCATTGCGATTACAAAACTCCAGTACCGGCTATTTGCCCCGTCTGCAAAAGTCCAAAAATAAAATTTTTCGGTGCCGGTGTGGATAAAATTGAGAATGAAATTAAAAGGCTATTTCCAAAAGCCAGAATTAGAAAAATCGATTCTAAAAGTCTGCAAAATAAAGATGAATATGTGAAATTGTATGAGGAATTAAAAAATGGCAAAATTGACATATTAATCGGGACTCAAATACTGGCAAAGGGGCTTAATATCGGAACTGTGGATTTAGTCGGCGTAATTTCCGCCGATGTTGGACTTCATATGCCCCATTTTCGCGCAAATGAAAAAACTTTTTCTCTCCTAACTCAGGTTTCCGGTAGAAGCGGACGAAAAGAAAATTCGGGCATGACAGTTATTCAAACCTACTGGCCCGACTCCAGTTCAATCAAATTTGCAGCACAGCACAACTATAAAGATTTTTATAAAAGCGAAATTTTGGAACGGAAAAAATTCAACTATCCCCCATTTTGCCATTTAATCAGGGTTGTTTCAGAAGATAAGAACAAACAAAAAGCTAAATCAGAATTGGAGAAAATCGCAAAAGAATTAGAACAAAACAAAATAGACTTCATCGGCCCCGGCCCATGTTTTTTAAATAGAATTAACAATAAATTCAGATATCACATAATCATCAAGACTAACACTTTGCCCAATCCTAAAATCAGAGAAATATTTAGAACAAACCCATATCTGGTCTGGGATGTCGATCCAATTGATTTGCTCTAAGAATAAATAATTAGATATAATTAGATTATGAATAAAGAACAGTTAACTATTTTAGTTACTGGCGGTGCTGGATATATCGGCAGTTTTACCGTCAAAGAGCTTCTAGACCAAAATTTTAATGTTGTAGTATTGGATTCACTTGAAAACGGGCACAGAGAAGCGGTTGATCCAAGGGCCAAATTTGAAATTGCTGATTTAGGCGACAAAAATGCAACTGCAATAGTTTTTGATAAATATAAAGTTGATGCAGTAGTTGATTTTGCTGCTTATCTTGCTGTTGGCGAGTCAATGCAAGAGCCGGAAAAATATTTAAAGAATAACGTTGAAAATTTTATTAACCTTTTAGATGTAATGGTCGAAAAAGGATGCAATCACATAATCAAATCCTCCACCGCCGCAGTTTACGGTAATCCACAAGATAAATCAGCAATTCCACTTAACGAAGAATACGTGAATAAATTCAAGCCAGATAAATCTTCTTTGCTAACAGGACAATGGCAAGATTCCAAAATTGAAGGTGAACCGTTCCTGCGAGAAATTTTAAAATCATATAAAGATATGGTCAAACCCGACTTATATTTAAATGATGAGGAAATCACGCAACTTCGAATTCCAAGCAATGTTTATGGTGTTACCAAGATGCTTGACGAGATAATACTAAAAAAGTATAGTATAAAGTCACCAATTAAATTCGTCTCCTTGAGATATTTCAATGCGGCTGGAGCTAGTGATGATGGAAAAATTGGTGAAGACCACCCCATTGAGACACATCTAATACCATTGGCGCTAAAAAATGTTTTAGATGGATCAGAGTTCAAGTTGATGGGCACGGATTATAAAACCAAAGACGGCACAGCAGTACGGGATTACGTTCATGTAATTGATTTGGCAAAAGGACATTTTAAAGCCCTTTTATACTTGATGGAGAATAATCAAAACAGTATATTCAACCTTGGTAATGGTGACGGCTTTACAGTTAACGATGTTATTAAAACAATTGAAAATACAATAGACAAAAAGGTTAATTGCACTATTTGTCCACGTCGATCCGGAGATCCTGACGTTTTAGTAGCAAACAGTCGAAAAGCAAAGGAAGTATTGAATTGGTCACCGCAATATTCCCTGAAAAAAATAATTGAGACTGCATGGAAATGGCACCATGAAAATCCTAAAGGATTCTCTAAATTGCCCTAAATTCTAATTAACCTAAATAAATCCCAATAATAAAACCCCAATTTTAAAATAATCTGACAACTTACAACTAGAAAAAATGATTTTAAAGATAAAAAAAACTAACGATCCAATATTGAGAGAGCCAGTTGAAAAAGTGGTTGATTTTGGTTTTGAATTTCAAAAGTTCATTGATGACATGGTTGAGACAATGCACAAAAAAAACGGAGTTGGCTTAGCCGCCCCTCAGGTTGGAGAATCAAAAAACGTTTTCATATGCGGATTCGAAGGCGATAAAGATAATGAAGACGAGAGAAAAATCAGTTTTCCATTAACCGTAATTTGCAACCCCAAGATAACCAATTTCAGCTCAAAAAAATGCAAAATGGTAGAAGGATGCCTTTCTTTCCCGGGAATGGAGTTAATAATCAACCGGCCGGAAGCAGTTACAATTCAGGGGCAAGATCGATATGGAAAGAATATTGAAATTAAAGCCGACGGTTTGTATGCAAGAGCGATACAGCATGAATATGACCATTTAAATTCAACTCTTTTAATTGACCGGTTGGAAGAAATTAAAATTATATTTATCGGCACAGGTACGCTTGGTGCCAAATCGCTTGAATTATTAGCAAAAGATCCTCAATATAAAATTTTGGCTGTTATAACAGGAAGCGAGAAAAAAGTTATAAGCCGAAATAAAAGTGAAAAGAAAAATGTTATTCTTGAAATCGCTAAAAATAATAAGTTGAATGCAATAGTTACAGATAATATTAAAAATCCCGAAACTATAGAAAAAATTAAGAAACTAAAGCCGGAATTAGGTGTGATGGCTGATTTTGGTCAGATTATCCCAAGAGAAGTTTTAGATATTCCCGAACACGGAGTCATCAACATTCACCCATCACTTTTGCCAAAACATCGCGGCTCCTCCCCAATTCAACAAACAATTCTGGACGGCGACAAATTTACCGGCGTTTCGCTTATTCTGACATCGGAAAAAATGGATGCCGGCGACATTATTTCACAAACAAAAGTCGAATTATCAGGTGCTGAAACTAGCGGCATATTGAAAGACTATCTATCACAAATCGGCGCTTCCATGCTATTAAATTCAATTCCATACTACATGACAGGCGATTTAAAACCATTTCCCCAAAAAGAGGAAAAAGCAACTTATACAAAAATGATAAAGCCGGAAGACGGATATGTTGACGCCCAGACCAAAGCTGCAGTAGTAGAAAGAAAAGTCCGAGCCTTTGATCAATGGCCAAAAGTTTACACAAAAATCAAAAATAAAAGAGTGCAGATTACTTCATCTCATTTTGAAGAAGACGGCGTGTTTGTAATTGACAGGGTTAAGCCAGAAGGCAAAAAGGAGATGAATTATTCGGATTTTCAGAATGGTTACAAAACCGAGTTGACTTTTGACGCATAGCGTCATCCTGAGCGAAGCCGATAATCGGCTGAGTCGAAGGATCTTTTCCTAAAATTGCGGTTGACATGTGGGATAAAATTTGTTATTTTAATGGTGATATTTTGATAATCAGAAAGTCGTAGGAGTTACATGCTTAGAATTAGATTGACCCGAGTTGGTAAGAAAAACAGTCCGGCCTATCGTGTAGTTATAGCCGATAGCAAGAGAGCTGTTAAAAGAAAATTTATTGAAATTATAGGTCACTATAATCCAACCCTAAATCCAAAGGAAATCGTTATTGATAAAGAACGAGCTCTTTTCTGGATTGGAAATGGCGCACAGCCTTCTGACACTGTAAATAATTTAATGTGCGATTTAGGCATATTAAATAAAAAAGATAAGGTTAACAAGGTATTTGGCAAAAAGTTTTCGAAGAAAGACATCAAAGAAGGCAAAGACAAAGAACCTGAAACACCTGCAGCAGTAGAAGAGAAAACTGAGACAAAAGAAGTCGAAGAAGCACCTGTGGAAACAGTTGAAGAAGTAACTGCAGAAGAAGAAACACCTGAAAAAGAAGAGGCAGCTGAAGCTACCGCTGAAGAAGCAAAATCAGAGTAAATTTATCCAATTTGGTAATTAATATTTTCTCAAGACCATAAACGGTATTGAGAGAAAGGAAAGAAAAATGGAAAAAGACCAGAAATTCGTAGAAGACGTAGTTAAGGCAATCGTCGACATGCCAGAAAAAGTTACAACCGAAAGAACAATCGACGAAATGGGAGTATTAATCAAACTAACAGTTGACCCATCAGATATGGGTAAAGTTATCGGCAAAGACGGTAAAACTGCAAAATCAATCCGAACTTTACTTAGAGTATTGGGAGCAAAAAATAACGCTAGAGTAAACTTAAAGATTGTTGAGCCAGAAGGAAGCGAACGACCACAGAGCAGACACACAGAAGAAGAAGTAGCAGAAGAAAAAGAGGAAGTTAAGGAAAACGAAGCTCTTTCAGATGTTCCAAACGACGTGCTTGCATAATCAAACAACTAAATATTATAAAAGAGTCGCCACAACTCACAAAAAAGAGTTTTTGGCGATTTTTTTAATACACCCTTTTAGCACATTGTAATTTAGTCATTTGGAATTTGATTAGAAATTAGAAATTTGGAATTAGAAATTATTGAATGTAGAATACAAACAAAGGATAATTTATGACCGAGATCAATATACTCACCCTGTTCCCATCGATGTTCCAAGGTCCTCTCTCTGAGAGTATTGTTAAGCGTGCTATCGATAAAAAAATAGTTAAAATTAACTATTTTAATTTAAGAGACTACGCAACAGATAAGCACAAAACAGTTGACGACACGCCATGTGGCGGTGGAGCAGGCATGGTTTTGAAAGTCGATGTTGTGGATCGCGCTCTAAAAGAAATCATCAAGGGGAAAAGAGAAGATTTTCATGTGGTATTAATGACGCCACAAGGAAAAACTTTTAATCAAAAAATCGCTCAGGAACTGACTCAAAAGAAAAAAATGATATTAATTTGCGGTCACTACGAGGGTTTTGATGAAAGGATTAGAGAATATTTAGTAGATGAAGAAATTTCATTGGGAGATTTTGTCTTAACCGGAGGCGAAATCGCAGCCATGGCGATAACAGACGCGGTCGTCAGACTTTTGCCTGGAGCACTTGGAAAAGACGAATCCAGTCAGGAAGAATCCTTCAGTTTAAGCAATGGCAAATCGCAACTTTTAGAATATCCAATTTACACAAGGCCTGTAGAGTACAAAAACTGGGAAGTTCCTAATGTTTTACTCTCCGGAGACCACAAGAAAATCAACGACTGGCGCTTGGAACAGGCATTAATAAGAACTAAGAACAAACGACCCGATCTGCTGTAATAAAGGGTATTATACCCCAGAGCAAGCCCTGGACCCTGTCCCGATAAATCGGGACAAATTGCGCGGCAAGCCGCGCGGTATTTCACCTTTTTTACGCACTGAATTATTTACTATTCGTATCTTGTAATAGTTAACTCGCCTGACCTTGATTCGAGTTTGGCAAATTCTGGTCGTTAGGAATAGAATTTTGATCTACAGGATTATTAGCGACTGCAATATCTACTTCTGCAGGAATAGAAGTGTTGTTAGTATTTTGCGTAGAAATATAGGTCTGAATAAGCTGATTATCATTATGATCAGTTTTGACATTTTGGCTGTCCTGTTTATTTTCCACAGCGGCCTGCTCGGGCATGTTGCTTTGAGTCTCCTCTGAAATAGCTTGACTTGAGTCAGCTTGGGGGATTGTTTTAGCATTTTCATTTGCAATAACGTCTTTATTTATCCCTCCAAAACCATGCTCAATAGTCCCTTGCCCTGACACAGTGCTGTTTTGAACCACCAGTTCCGGAGCTGGTATCGAAGGCTCAGCTTGAACAGGAGTATCTACTAAGCCTTGATCTTGAATAACTTGATTTGGTTGAGGTTGAACCGATATTTCCTGTGCTATATTCATCGATTGGTCACTTTGAGAAATCTCATCCATCGGATTAACAGTAACAGCAGCAGGCTCTGAAAAACTCGTCATACTTCTTAGCATTGCTGCATGTTCTTTTCTCCTCTTAACAAAAAGCGCTATAAATACTACCATTCCGATAAAAATAAGCGCCGAACCTCCATAAATAGCATATGTTAAATATTTATTCTCTTTTTCAGGAGTCGCCTCCGTTGTAACAGGCACAGCTTTTATTTCCGGAAGAGTTTTTCCGAAAGCAACTCTCGTGCTATCCAAAACGAAATCAGCCGCTACATCCGTACTTTTTACGCCGTCTTTTTCGGTATTAATAACGATCTGATGAGCACCGTCTTCAATCTTTTGATCTAACGTATAAGACCAATTACCAGATTCATCAGACTGGACCGAAGCAGCAATCGGATCACTGTTGATCGTAACATTCACTTTAACCGATGGATCGGCCGTTCCCATAAAAACAAGTTTCCACTCATCACTATTTTTAATTGAAATTTCGGGATTTTCAGGATCAACAGTGGAGTTAAGAAAAGAAACATTTTTAATTACGGGTAAATTTAGCACAGTTGGCGTGGTTGATGCGGCCGGCGTAGTTGTTGTTTTTGCTGAAGATGTTGTCTTTTTAGACACTGATGTTGAAGTTGTGTTAGCTGTTATACTGGCCACAGATGAGGACCCCGACACAGCAATATTTGCCCCATCGCCATCATATGCAGCCAAATCGGTTAACGACAAAGTTGCTTCTCCCTGAGCTTTAGTTTTAAATGGTATGGTTAGCAAAGTGGCATCCTCCGTAGAACAACCAGTTGCGCCAAGTTGATAATGAATCCTACTCGCAGAATTTTCTGCAGCAGTTGACATAGTATAAACCGAGCCTAAAGAAGGTGTGGAAGTGACTTCCAGAAGATCAGAAGGATATGTCAATGTAAATTCAACTGCACAAATCCTGTTTCCTCCGGATGATAAACCAATACTAGAATTAAATGTCGCTCCAACCTTGTAGCTTCCACCACCAGAAACACCCATGGAGACACCATCCGCTTTAACTAAATCCGCGCTCAAAAATAACAAAGTGAATACTGCAATAAAATATAATATTTTTCTCATTTCTTTCCTCTTTTTATTCATTTTCATCTTATTTGTTAACTAGTCGCTTATTTATATTTTACTCTATTTCCCCCAATAACTCATCATTATAGAAAAGTCAGATATATTGACCTTATTGTCTTCGTTGAAATCTGCTGTATTGGCAATTTCAGTTTTGTTCCAATTAGACATCAGGTTTGAAAAATCCTTAATGTTCACCGCGCTGTCGTTATTAGAATCACCGGATTTACGTCTTATTAAAGATATTAACAGGGGCTCTGATTGGTTTCTATTACTATCTTCAGCAATGACAGTTAGGGTGGTTGTTCCGATTGGAAGATCTACTTCTTTTGTCCACGTAGTTATATCCGCAGGTACATCTACTTCTGAACCATTTATGATTAATCTAGTTACATTTGTTGATTTAGTACCGGTTACAGAATATTTAGCTTTGTAAGTAAAGCTTCGAGCAAGATTGGTGGTTGGAGAATTTAAAGTCATTCCTTCTGTTAGAGATGTCATTCCTTCAAACATTTTCTTTTCAAACTTATTAGCAGCTATCTGCAAAGCACTAAGATTAGATTCACTACTAAGATCGACTCCCCACCAACCAGTACTGGCAAATGCAGAAGTGGTACTTTCGGTTGGACTGGTTAATTCATAAAAATGAATATCCCCCAACCAAAGATAATCACTATCTGTTCCACTATATATTGTTATCGCAAATTCGATCTGGGTTGCATCAGACGGAGTAGTAAATTCACAATAGCCAGAATTAAACTGAGAAAATTTTTCCCAATTAGATATAGCATAGCCAAACTGGTTTCCAGGACCGCCGGAAATATAAGTTCCGTCCGCATTATAATAGCTAGTAGATAAATTAAAACTTTCTATCGTCGGGCTTTTTGTAACAAATGTGTACCAATATTTAGTATTTGGTTTCACGGTAATTTTTTTAGAAACTACGGTCCGTAAATATTGAGTTTGGTCTTTTTTCGCGAATGAGATTTTCATTGTATTATGACCATTGTATTGATTAACGCTATCGGTAGTGAAGTTCACTGATCCATGCCAATTATCGCTTAAAGAATTTTGAAATGTTCCATCCGGAAAAATATCGGAGCCAATATTAACATCTGATTTTGTATCAAGTATTGCGTCAGATAATCCGGTAATCCAATCGGCAGAAGTAGATTTTGTCCAATCAACTCCCCATTCGCCAAAAACAACTGGTTTTTGCATTAAAGTAGCGTAATGACTGCGTAATTTAAGCTGTTTTATTGCTCCAGCGACATCGATTGGACCGCCAACAGGACCGTACTTATCAATCCAATCCGCAGCTTCAGCGTCTGTTAAGCCTCCTCGTTTATTGGAATCAGTCGGATCAAATTGGCCATAATATCCATGGTTAAACACGAAACCGCTTGACTCCGGATATCCGTGCCATGTCAGTAAATCAATACTTTCCGAAATTCCCGACAACACAAAATCATGATTATTATTTGCGTTGAACCCAGCTTCATAATTATGCGTGAACCAAACACTTCCATCATCGCCAGATGATAACATGTGATTCGGATCAATACTTTTTTCATATTTGCTTATTTTATTGATCCATGATCGCAGTCTGCCACCAGAACCGGTATCAAAAGGTTCGTTAACAAGTTCCCAAGCGAAAATCGCCGGATCATCTTTGTAAACTTTACCAGTCACTGTATTTGTACGATTAAGAAATTTATTAATAATTTGATCGGTCATATTTTCTGAACAAGCATCATTAAAGAAACTACTGTTCCAAGTTGTAGCACAATTTCTCGCAATTTCTCTTGTGCCGCCAGTATTGTTGTCATGCTGATCAAGAAAAGTGAACATTATCCTAACATTATATTTTTGAGCCAAAGCCATGACTTTATCGGCAGCAACAAGGGCATCCTCATTCCAATTGCCAAAACCAGTCATATAAGCGCTACTTTCACCAGTTGGCCATTGAGTTCTAGGGTTATCTTTAGTTTCGTTTGTTGTTGGCAAAACACCGGCAGCGGCTGTGCTATTTGAAGTAGGTATTGCAGGAGAAGTTGCTGCCACACCTTCATCAACATAAGAAACAACACCATTAACACTGCGAATCATTGCAATAAATTTTTCGCTTCCTTCCAGATCTGATGATTTACGACGATATATGGCCGCCCAAGGAGAATTTTGAGTTGGAACAGTCACCTTAACTGCTTCACTGCCTGAGACTGTTACTTGAGCAGTTGGACTTGCTAATGTGAGAAATGTTCCGTTATTTCCTGCCACAAATTTTTCACCGTTTTCTTTGCCGTTGACTGGTTTGCGTTGTTCTTTAAAGGCATATCGATAAATATAATCTCCTGCTTCTAAGGTCGTTGTGGCACCAGTATTTCTTGCTTGGGTTTCTAATGTTGGCGCTTCTGTTGGATCAGCCCAAATTCCCGATGGTCGATAGGAACCGTCATCAATGAAGGTCGCATCTTGTCCGGCCGGAGCTTCAGCAAAACCAAGATAGGTTTCGCTATCTACTGCATCAGTTGTATTGCGTCGATAAACTAGATATCGGTAAGATTGCGCACAAGCCTTAAGCGTCAAGCTAACCTTCTGGCTGTCAGAAACAGTTACAGCACCAGTTGCAGGACTCGCTAATGTCTCGGCATAATCATAAGCAAAAGTAGTTTTGCTTAAATTCGCACATGTATAACGATAAACATAACTTCCAGCAGAAAGAGTACCACCGTCAGAAATTGCAGCTGTAGGCGCAGCTGTAGGATCGGGTAGTTTCATATCGTCAAGCATATAATTAATGACTCTAATCATTTTGATACCGGCTTTTTCGTCATTAGCAAAACCTTCTTCCACTTGATCAGGATTGCCCATCATTTCAACAATTGCCCCAAAATTATTTGCTCCATTACCATAATATGGATGATCATTTTCTATGATTTGGGTACCTTCGGATTTTAATATTGATTTAGAGTCATCGCCATACTCAATTTTGAATTTATTAGCAGCAGAAACTAAATTATCTGTTTTATCTGATACTGAAATTGTATGAACACCATTATTTAGGGCATCTGGTTTATAATAAAAATGACCGGCAGAATCTACCGTGACACTAGTCAATGTAGTTCCATCATACGAAATATCCAAAGAAGCATTTGGCGTAGCAGTCCCTTGTATTAAAGGATTATTTACATAAGTAAATCTTGAATTATTTGTTGGGGATAAAATTGTTGGCTGTATAATTGCATTCTCATCTGCTTTAAAGAAAAATTTATACTTAAAAACGACGGCAAACAAGCCAGCAAACAAAAATACGCATATTAAAATAATAAGACGCACTTTTGTTTGATTGCCTAATTTATACATTAAATCACCCTCCTGGGGTTCGAACACAAATATGTTTTATATATTAAGAAATTGTGAGCCCTTGTCAAATTTCTTAATAAAAGATACTTATATCTTGACATATTACCTTCTTCCTTGCAATAAATTCAGGCAAAATAGCACAAAAAAAATCGCGATGATGCGATTAAAGTAATTGGGTGCTTCCGGCCGAGGAATTTGTGGCCGGAAGCAGAGCTCTATATTAAGTCGCAAGGTGCAACTTGTTTATATTGGTTTGAGGCTATGCTTGGCAGCATCCTCCGCCACGCTTCACTCGCCCAAAGGTATGGATTCGATCCAGGGCCTCCTCGACCCTTTGTCTGAAATTGATCTCAGTCTTCCGATCACGCGTGATGATGCAAACAACAGGAGCCATGCTCTCCACTTTATTAAGGATTGAGGTATGGCTTAAGCTTCTCTTGAGTCTAGTGGATTTTCCGCTAGACTTTTCAGATCTTCTTCTTGGCATCCCATTACCGCTACGCATTGGTCCATAAACCTCCTTGTCTATGTTTTTTCTTCATCCTAAGCTTCGGAGTTTTCTTCTGCTTGTCCAAAGATGACCTAAACCATCTTCCTCTGTGTTGAGATGTGTCTGATCTGACATTACTACTCATAATGTCATCTCCTGACAAATCGTTTCCTGCCCTGTTAGAACAGGGTTGAACAAGCAGTCAGAACTCTTAGGATCAATGTAGCGTGCAGACACACCAGTGTCCAATGGGTGGCTTTGTGATGCTTCACAGAAACTCAAGCTCACTGAGCTAATAGCGTTAACCCTACGAACGCACCTTTCTTCTCTTGCTGCGGCCATAGCTGGCCGCAATCGTTGTACTTCTCTCCCCATAACCTTCCCTCCATGTCATCCATGATTTGTTGTACTTGCAAGAGCAGAATTAGCCAAATTTCTCGTTTTTATCACCTCTCTTCTGTAGTAGACATTACGAGCTCTCATGGCTCATTTTAATACCTCATTCTATGTCGAAGATAATACTACGTTTTAAGCTATTGCGCAAGTGGATAAATTGCTTTAAAATAGTAAGTTATGCAAAAGGTACAATTTAAAATTCATTCGCGTTACTCTCCGACCGGCGACCAACCGGAAGCTATTTTAAAATTATCTGAAAATATTAAGAAAAAAGTTAAACATCAAACCCTCTGGGGAGTGACCGGAAGCGGCAAAACTTTTACTATTGCCAATGTTATAGAAAAAACTCAAAAGCCGACCCTTGTCATTGCCCATAATAAAACTCTGGCTGCTCAGCTTGCTGATGAATTCAGACAATTCTTTCCAGAAAATGCAGTTCATTATTTTGTTTCATATTATGACTATTACCAACCAGAAGCATATATTCCTCATTCCGACACTTATATCGAAAAAGATTCTTCTATAAATGATGAAATTGATCGCCTCCGACATGCCGCGACTCATGCTCTTCTAACTAGAAGCGATGTCATCATTGTAGCTTCGGTCTCTTGTATTTATGGTATAGGTTCGCCTGAATTTTACAGAGCGGAAAATTTTACATTCAAGGTCGGGGAGAAAATTGAAAGAGATTATTTTTTGCACCAGTTAAATAATCTGCAGTTCAACCGCAATGACATCGAATTAAAAAGAGGCACGTATCGCCTTCATGGAGATACTTTGGAAATTTTTCCCGCTTACGAGACAAACACTGTAAAGGTAGAATTTTTTGGAGATAGTGTTGAAAAAATTATTGAAACTGACTGGATAACCGGCAAACAGGTAAAACAGCTTGAATCGTTTGAAGTATTTCCGGCGAAGCACTTTATTACACCAGAAAACTTACAAAAAGAAGCAATAAAAAACATCAAGAAAGATCTTGAAGTTAGGGTAAATAGCCTAAAAAAGGCAGACAAATTGCTTGAAACCCAAAGGATCGAGCAGAGAACAAACTTTGACTTGGAAATGATTGAACAAACTGGATCTTGCTCCGGCATTGAAAATTATTCAAGATATTTTGACGGACGAAAGCCAGGCATTCCGCCGACAACCCTTATTGATTATTTCCCTGACGATTTTTTAATGGTGATTGATGAATCACACATAACTGTTCCACAAATCGGCGCCATGTATGCAGG
Organism: Patescibacteria group bacterium; assembly: GCA_041649155.1. Taxonomy (GTDB): domain Bacteria; phylum Patescibacteriota; class UBA1384; order XYA2-FULL-43-10; family 1-14-0-10-43-13; genus JAMCZZ01. The sequence continues at coordinate 30,322 of JBAZNP010000001.1, forward strand.
AGACCGGTCAAGAAAAGAAAAACTTGTTGATTACGGTTTCAGACTTCCATCCGCTTTTGACAATAGGCCATTTAGATTTGATGAATTTTACCACAAAATAAATCAGGTAATTTTCACGTCAGCAACCCCAAATGATTTTGAGTTAAGAAAAAGCTCTAGTGAGAATGTCATTTCGACCCATCCCGAGCCCACCGCTGGGTGGATCGAGGGAGGCGAGAAATCCCATCGCAATGCCGATAAACCTCAACCATATGATGGAGTTGTGAAACAATTCATAAGACCAACAGGCCTTCTTGATCCAAAGATTGAAATTAAAAAAACCAAAGGTCAAATAAATGATTTGATTGAAGAAATTAATAAAAAAGTAGTCAAAAATCAAAGGGTGCTAGTTACAACTCTCACTAAAAAAATGGCTGAAGCCCTGACAGATCATTTATTAGATCACAAAATTAAAGTGGCCTATATTCACTCTGACGTCGAGACGCTTGAACGTACTGAAATTTTGCACTCTTTGCGCTTGGGCGAATATGACGTTTTAATCGGAATCAATCTGCTTCGAGAAGGTCTTGATTTGCCAGAAGTTTCACTTGTTGCCATACTAGATGCTGATAAAGAAGGCTTTTTGCGAAGCAGAACCTCCCTGATCCAAACCATCGGTCGGGCAGCACGACATGTTGAAGGCAGAGTCATTATGTATGCCGATGTCATGACAGAATCGATGAAAATTGCAATTAACGAAACAAATATCAGAAGAGAAATGCAAGAAAAATATAATAAAGATCACAACATCACGCCCAAAAGCACAGTGAGAAAACTTGAGCCCAAAGAAATTAAGGAAGAAAAAGAACAGCTTGAGATTGATCTGTCATTTAAAAAACTTCCAAAATCAGAAAAGAAAAGTGTTATTTCTGAGTTAAATATTCAGATGAAAAAAGCAGCGCAGCAGTTAGAGTTTGAACATGCTGCCCGCCTAAGAGATCAGATCACAAAACTTGAGAGTATGATATAATCAGTCAGAATCAAGAAGTTTGAATAAAGAATTATGGGCCCGTCTAGTTAAGTTTCAAATCAAAAATATCCATGATTCATAATTCATGATTCAAGATTCTAATTTAGATAATTGATTTTTATGCCGTTTTAGTGTAAAGTAATGAGGTAATTATGAACCATTTAGAATTGTATAATCTTTTAAAAACAGTTCAAAAAAACGTTCGTTGTCCGCAATGCGGTAAGGAATATGATTTTCCAAATATTAAAATCAGAGGAATTGCAGAGTTTATTGTTTTCCTAGAGCTAAATTGCGGAAATCACATGCCCCTAATTGCAACTGTAGCGCTGACAAAGAAGATTGATAAGGAAGAAAAAATAAGACCATCAGGAAAGATAAGCTCCAACGATATAATCGAAACTTATAATTTCTTAAAGGACTTTTCCGGTGGATTTGATAAGATATTTCAAGATAATAAACTAAAATAATGGAAAAAAGATGACAGATTTCAAATTAGACGCAAAATTAAGACAAGATGCCCCCAACAAAACCAGAAATGAAGGTTTTGTACCGGCAATTGTGTATGGAAAAGGTTTTGACAACATTCAAATTGCTTTGGAAAAAATTAGCTTCATGAAGCTTTTCAAAGAAGCTGGAACTTCAAACCTTATTGATTTAGTAATCGATGGCGGTAAAAGCGTTAAAACTCTGATCAACGACATACAGCTTGATCCTATTAAGTCAGATATTATTCATGTTGATTTTTACAAAGTGAACATGAAAGAAAAAATTCACGCAGAAGTCCCATTGAAATTTGTTGGCGACTCTATTGCTGTCATCGACAAAGAAGGATCTTTAATCACCAGCAAAGATTCAATTGAAGTTGAATGTTTGCCTGCTGATCTTATTCCTGAACTTGAAGTCGACATTTCTGTCTTGGATGACTTTGAGAAAAATATTAAGATTTCAGATCTTAAGTTGCCAGAAGGAATTGAAATTCAAGATGATCCAGAAGAGATTATCGCTCACGTTGAAGAACCTAGAAGCGAACAGGAACTAGAAGAACTTGAAACCGAAGTTGTTGAAGATGTTTCAGCTATTGAAGTTGAAAATAAGGGCGAAGAAACTCCTGCTGAGGGCGAAGGCGAAAAAGCAGAAGAAAAATCCGCTGAATAGTCCTGAGCAAAGTCGAAGGAAGTAAATTCATTTATATCAAGCGATATATAATTCAAAAATGCCCCAAAGGGGCGTTTTTGAAATCTGATCTGAAAATTGATAAATTAATAATTAAATGAAAATTGTCCCAACGATAAATATCGGGATCCCGATCGAAGCATCGGGAAAAATTCTAATTATATGAAGTACTTTGTTAAAGTCTATGGCTGCCAATATAACGAATGGGATGCAGCCAGAATAAGCTACATGTTAAAAAGCATCGGCTTGATTGAATCGTCCGAAAAGGATGCCGATATTATTTTTGCATTGTCTTGCTCAGTTCGCAAAAGTGCTGTTGACCGCATAATGGGAATGGTCAAAAATTGGCAAGGCAAAAAGGTCGTCATTACAGGCTGCGTTCTTCCAAATGATAAACCAAAATATTTAAAAAAGAACGTCATTCTTTGGGATAATAAAAAGCCGGAAGATTTGAAAGATATTCTCCCACACTGTCATTCTGAGCAAAGCGAAGAATCTCAAGATCATTCAGCTACGCCTCAAGATGACAAAATTAGCAAACTATTAAACAGCGGCAATTCCTCCTCCGCCTATCTCCCAATAATGATAGGCTGCAATAATTTTTGCTCTTATTGCGCCGTCCCATACACCAGAGGACGCGAAGAATCCAGACCCTTTAATGAAATCATGAGTGATTTCAAAAAAATGGTTGAAAAGGGATACAAAGAAATAATGCTCTTAGGCCAAAACGTAAATAGCTACAGAATTCAGAACGCAGATAACAGAATACAGCAAAACAAAGCTGTCATTTCGACCCATTCCGAGCCCACCGTTGGGTGGATTGAGGAAGGCGAGAAATCCCATCACGATAAGTCTGGCTTTGCCATACTACTAGAAACCTTAGATAAAATCCCAGGTGATTTCATGATTTCATTTACTTCAAACCATCCAAAAGATATGACTGATGACATTATTACTGCAGTTAAAAATTTACCAAAAGTGAAGAAAGAAATTCACCTGCCGCTTCAATCCGGAAGCAATGAAGTTTTAAAAGCAATGAACCGACCCTATACCATAGAGAAATATTTAGAACTAATCGAAAAAATAAAGAAAGAAATTCCGACTGTTTCGATTACAACCGACATTATTGTTGGTTTTCCGAACGAAACGGAAGAAAATTTTCGAAAAACCGTGGAAATATTCAAAAGAATCAACTTCAAATCTGCCTACATAAATAAGTACTCTCCCCGTTCCGGAACAGCCGCCTTCAAACTCGGCGACCCAATCCTTTGGACAGAAAAACAACGTCGCTGGAAAATATTGAATGATATTGCGAATAAATAATATTTGCAATTAATATTAGAGATTAATGTAATTAAAAAGATGTGATAATTTTTGCGCGGCCACGATATTTTTATCACATCAAATCTTTTAATGATAAAACATTTTTATTTAAAAAGTGGTCGATTATCTTATCTTCCCCCATTGCTATGTCTACTATTAAGTAAGATAAATATTCTTTTGAACAAGTGAAGAAACAAAGCGCATCGATTTCTTTTTTGCAATCAAACGGGTAGACAAAAACGCTCTCCTGAATTTTTTCAAAGCCCATTTCTTCAAGTTTTCTTCTAATTATATCTCTTGTCGTTTTTTTCTTCTCTGGCACATCAAATATTACTAAACGAAATTTTTTATCCCAAATCTTTGGGCGATGTTTCGGCAATTCGCCAAGCTTATGCCACACTATTTTTTTAAATCCCTTATCGGTTAACTCAGCAAACTTTTCATTATTTTTCAAAAAAGTTTTGATTAATCCCTGTTTTTCTAAGTAATATATATGATTTCTAAAATCGCTAGAGGCATTCATCCTTTTGGCATATTCCTGAACGCTTACCGATTGATATGGATTCTTTTCTAGATCGATCAAAAAGTTTTCAACTCCTTCAAATAAACAAACGAATATCTCTTTTGCTGATTGTTTTATTCTTTGCTTAATACCCTTCTTTTTTTCAGAGTCTTTTTTTGACTCATTTTCACTCATCACCCCCCCTTTTTTTTATTTATTATAAAGTAATATGTGATAATTTTTGCGCGGCCACGATATTTTTATCACATTTTTACTCTCTCAAGTACAAGTAATTAAAATTACTCAACAATCTTAATCGGTTTTAGCTTCAAAAAATCTTCTTCTGAGGGAATCGCAATCCCTTGGTATTTAAAGTTCTCTCTTTCCCCTCTAGTAAACAAAGTTATATGGGGAAATTGAGATGGAATATTTTTGCCAAGCTTCTCACTAATTTTTTTATAAAGAAGTTTAATAGAAGGCATTTCAATAGTTCTAATATAAGATTCTCTATTTTCTAAAATATCGCTACCATCCCAGTAACCGCTTTTTTCTATATGGAAAAGATCCTTTTCCTTGTATTCCCAATCAAACTTCAAAAGCAAAGAAAGAATTTTTTTATTTAGCACTTTTTTATCTAGCGATGTATGCTCAATTATTTCTCTAACTTTACTACCAGAAAGAATCGTTATATGCCTTGACGTCTGTTCTCGATAACCTTCAGCTAAAGCTCTTTCTTTAATATCAGATACATTAACTTGATTTGCAGTTAACTCGATACATGAATGTAAATCCGAATTTAAAACTGGTTTATTGGGCTTAATAAGCATTATTCTCCATTTTGATTATTTCTAGACACTCTTTACAGAATCCTGAAAGATTAGTTGGAATGTTATCTAATTTAAAAAATTTTATTTCACTAATTTTTTCTGGCTCCATATTTTTCGGCCCATCTTTTGTTTTTGCTTGGAAATTAATTCCAGTCCAGTGCTTGTTATCAAAAATAAAATCATTATAGTTAATTAGTTTTTCTTCATAAATTTTCATACCCAGCTCTTCTTTAATCTCTCGCTGCAAAGCTTCGGCACAAGTCTCACCAAACTCAACTGTTCCACCCGGCATAGACTAACACTCCGAAAACCCCTTTGGCTTTTTTTCGGTTTTTTTGTGATTGACCAGCAAAACTTCATTTTTGTCATTAAAAATGAGTGCGAAAACCGAAACGCCGATACAGTCTTGTCCTATTTTCATACTTTTTAATCCTTCTTGGGATATTTTTTCTGTGCCTCGATTGCTATTTTGATACATTCTTCTGGGTCATAACCTAAATCATCACACCAACGAATAGTTGAGAATATGATATTCCCCAATTCTTTCTTCAATTCGTCATCTGTATGAATAATTTCATCTTTTTTATCATTTCTTGACCAACGACAAATATCACCAAAAACTTTTCCCATTCTAACTATCGCTTCTCTAAGATCGCATTTTCCGGTCCATATCGATTTGCTTTCATCTAAAAGTTCATTGATTTTCATATTCCCTCCCTGCTCCGTTTGATGCCCCAAAGGGGCTATCCAACTGGGGCTACACTATTATATTATTCCCTTAACAATATCTTCTGTCGACATTAAGCCCTTATCGCCCTCTCCATATTTACGAACTGCAACTTTGTTTGCTTCTTTTTCCTTATCTCCAACAATTAGCATGTAAGGAATTTTTTGCATTTCTGACTCGCGAATTTTTTTGCCCATAGATTCATTTCGCTCATCAACTTCCACTCTAATATTTTTTTCTAGTAACTCTTTTTCAACTTTTTTTGCATATTCTAACTGCTTTTCAGAAATCGGAATAATAACTGCCTGAACCGGCGCAAGCCATACTGGGAAGGCTCCGGCAAAGTGCTCTATGAGAAGTGCCATAAACCGCTCATATGACCCCAGAATTGCACGATGTATCATAACAGGACTTGCTGCCTCACCACCTTCATTAATGTAAGTTAAATTAAATCTTTTTGGAGTGGCAAAGTCCAACTGAATAGTTGGTATTTGGATTTCCCGACCTGTTGCGTCCTTGAACATAAAATCAAGTTTGGGGCCATAAAGTGCAGCTTCACCTTCACATCTTTTAGCCTCGAGTCCCATCTCATCAGAAATTTCCTGAAGTGTTTTTTCGCAAAGATCCCAATCTTTTGTGTCGCCAATATATTTTTCTGGATGTGAGTAATCACGGACAGAAAGAGAGACCCAGTGATTATCCCACATACCAAGCGAAGAATAAAAGTCTTTGATAATATTAACAAGATTTTTAATCTGATCTTTAACCTGTGATGGTGTACAAAAAGTATGGCCATCTTCGCAAGTAATAGCATAAACCCGATTAAGGCCTCCGACTTCGCCTGATTTTTCAGCCCTATACTGCTTCTCAGATTCCATATAGCTAATTGGCAAATCTTTATATGATCTTTGTCTTGATGCATAAATTTGAGTTTGATGAGGACATTGGACTGGCTTTAACACAAAATCATGGTCTTTGGCAGAAGTAACGTGGAATAATTCATCTCCAAATTTATCGGCATGACCGGATATTTTATATAAATCGATTTTAGCAAGATGAGGAGTTGAAACTTTTTGAAATCCATATTTTCTGCAGATATCTTCAACTTTTTTTTGAAGAGTTTCTCTAATGAAAGTGCCTTTTGGAGTAAAAAGCGGTAAACCAGGTCCAACTAAATCGGAAAAAACAAAAAGATCCAATTCTTTGCCAAGCTTACGATGGTCTCTTTTTTCAGCTTCAATTAATACTTCTTCATACTTTTTCAAGTCTTCTGGTGTTTCAAAAGCTAGTCCGTAAATTCGTTGAAGCATCTTGTTTTTTTCGCTACCCCGCCAATAGGCACCGGCGATTTTATGAAGTTTGAAACCGATATCTTTCAATTCTCCAGTCGAAGCAACATGAGGGCCTTTACAAAGATCAATGAAGCCATCAATGGTGTAGAAACCTGCTTTTTCATCTTCCAATTCTTCAACTAGTTCAGCTTTATACGGTTGATTTGTTTTTTTAATAAATTCAATTGCTTCTTTTTTTGTTTTTTCATGTTTTTCAATTTTGATATTTTTTTCAATAATTTTACGCATCTTCTCTTCCAGAATTGGTAAATCTTCGGGAATTAGCGTTCTTGGCAAGTCAAAATCGTAATAAAATCCGTTATCAATCGCCGGACCAATACCAAGCTTTGCTTCCGGAAACATTTCCAAAACTGCCATCGCCAAGACATGGCTAAGCGAATGACGAACCGTTTCAATGTTAACTTTTTTATCTGACATATTTCTCCTTTACCCTGTGAAATACGATTTGAGTCGATTTCGCAAGAATTGTTTACCTCTAAAACTTTTTAAATATTTTTCTCTATGTGTTGCGTCTTTTTGACAAACGCAAGCTTCATAATATATTAATTTCAATGGCCTACGATCTTTAGTTGAATCAACCAACCCATTCTCATGTTTCTCAAATCGTAATTTTAAATTTTTCGTATAACCTGTATACATTTTACCATCATTTTGCGAATGTAGGATATAGACATAAAACATGACTTTTATCTAATTTAATAAAAATTTAAAATATTTCACAGGGTGAACAAAAAAAGACCGTTTGTTTCGAGATCCCGATGCAACATCGGGAGGTTCCATCTCGATTTGGTCTTAATTTACTCGTTCGCTCGAGTCTGCGCTGGTTCTCCGGGGCGGTACTCCCATCGACAAATCAGATATTATGTTTTTATATTACCATTTTTAAAATTAATGTAAATATGCGGATTAAGAAATATTCTCTAATATTTTGTCTATTTTTTTATTAAGTCCCTCGATTGTACCTGAATTATCAATAATATAATCAGCCTTTTCTTTGCATAAATCAATTCTTTGAGAACTTTTACCTGACATTTCAAGTTGTTCTTTTTCTTTTAATTCTTCCAATGTAAGCTTTTTTTCCTGGTCATCTCTCGATCTCTTAATTAGTCGCTCATATCTAATTTCTATTGGAGCATCAACAAAAATTAATTTAAAGTTATCAATAGTTTTTAAATAATCGATTTCCCCAATATCTCTTAGAGCAGAGATAACAAGATTTTTTTTACTCTTTTGTTCAACTGCCATCTTAGCCAAAATTGCGCTGTCAAACTCTTTTTTTAAATTATTAGATAACATGCGAACAGTTTCCCTATCCAAGCCCAAACTTCTCTCTTTTGCTACTTCACGAAGAATATCCGAGGTTGAAATATGCTCAAAGCCTTTTTCTGCTAGATATTCCGAAACAGCATCTTTTCCTGCTCCAAACGTGCCTGTAAGTCCAATGATCATCCTCTTTCCCTCAATTCAATTGTTTTTATTTTATCTGGTTTTCCGCAATGTAATTTTCCTTGCCAGCAAATTTTTTCCGTTACACAAGTAGGACCAGCATATTTAAAAATGTTTGGTGCAATTATTTTACATTCTTTCAACATCATGCCTGCCATATTGCGAATTTCCCACTGCGCCCTATTGCATAATCTTTCTTCAAAAAAATTAAATAGGGATCTACAATTCATTGTGACAACAATCTTTGTCTCACAACCATTTGGCAAAATCATTCTTGCATCTTCGGCAGGAATTCCTAAGTCAATCAGTTTTTGATAATTTTTTTGAATAGAAGATAATTCATCAGTATAGAATTTTAAGGCCTGAGAGTTCTTTTTAATGGATGGCGGCAATATGTATTCGAAGCCACCTTCTTTAACATAACGTTGAGATTTTTGGGAATAAGAAGCAATCCTGTGCCTAACCAACTGATGCGTTAACGCTCGAGAGATCCCCTCAATTGAAAAGGTGAAATATGCATGTTCAATTGTAGAATGATGCCCTGAAGAAATAACTTGTTTAATTAATCTTTGTTTTTGATCTTCTGTCACCTTTTCCCACAACTCTTTGCCGGAGAGCAGACTATAACATTGTCTTATGGCAGCGACAATAGTCCTTTCTGGATCTTTTGTATAAGATAAAACACAAACTTTTAGTTTGGCCTGATTCATAGCTATCCTTTTTTAAAGTTTTTATAATATTCGCTAGCCGTCGGATCAACTTGATTTTGATATTTGCTACCAATTTTCCTTGAACCATAGGGTGTTTCGCATGGAGTACATAAATTCATAAAAGAAAGTTGACCTATTTTCATTCCAGGATAAAGAGCTATGGGAAGATTTGCCACATTAGAAAGCTCTAGAGTGATTGTGCCTTTAAATCCAGGATCAACGTATCCAGCTGTCGAGTGAATAAGAAGACCCAATCTCCCAAGTGAACTTTTTCCTTCTATGCGAGCAACAACTGTTTTATCTAATCCTATTACTTCTAGAGTAGAGCCAAGAATAAATTCTCCGGGATGTAGAATAAATGGTGAGCCATTTTTTAGTTCAACCAAAGAAGTTAAATCAAGCTGTTTTTCCCTCGGATCTATAATAGAATATTTATAATTATTAAAAACTCTAAACTTATTAGATAATCTAACGTCATAGCTTGATGGTTGAATCATGGAATCGTCTTCGGGAGTGATTATAATTTTTTTATCTTCAATTGCTTTTTTGATATCATTATCGCTGAAAACCATTTCTCTCCTTTATTTATTAATTCCGGGTACTGGAAACTTTGTACACATTTCACGTATTTCTTCTTTTATTTCTGCCAATTTTTCGTCATTATCTTTGTTTTCATAAACCAGATTAAATAGCTCCGCGATTCTTTGCATTTCAACCAAACCCATACCGCGAGTAGTTAATGCGGCGACCCCAACTCTAATTCCAGAAGTGACTGCCGGAGGAAGAGGATCGCCTGGGATTGCATTTTTATTTACTGTGATTTCTGCTTTGCCAAGCGCATCTTCAAATTCTTTTCCAGTAATATTTTTACTTCGTAAATCAACAAGACATAAGTGATTGTCGGTTCCGCCACTAACCAAATTGAAATCAAAAGAGCTTAAAGTTTCAGCAAAGCAACTCATATTTTGAACAATATTTTTTGCGTATTCTTTAAAACTTGGCTTTAAAGCTTCACCAAAAGCTACTGCTTTTGCAGCAATAATATGCTCATGGGGACCGCCCTGTAACCCTGGAAATACCGCCTTATCAATCGCTTTGGCATATTTTTCTTTGCAAATAATCATTGCGCCTCGTGGCCCTCGTAGTGTTTTGTGAGTTGTTGTCATCACAACATCAACAAACGGAAAAGGGCTTGGATGAACTCCGCCAATGATCAGGCCTGATATATGAGAAATGTCAGCCATGTGAATCGCGCCCACTTCGTCAGCAATTTCCTGAAATTTTTTGAAATCAATTTGGCGAGGATAAGCCGTAGCGCCTGATACGATAATTTTTGGCTTATGTTTTTTTGCTAACTCTCTAACTTCATCATAGTTAATTCTTTGATCATCTTCGCGAACACTATATTGTATGAAATTGTATGCACGACCGGAAAAATTAACTTTATGGCCATGAGTTAAATGACCCCCTTGAGCCAAGCTCATTCCCATTAAAGTGTCTCCAAATTCTGCCAATGCAAAATAGATGGCAATATTAGCAGGAGAACCGGAGTATGGTTGAACATTGGCGTGCCATTCTGGCTCAGATAAGCCAAAAAGTTTCAATGCTCGTTCGCAAGCTAGAGTTTCCACCTTGTCAGTCCATTCTTGTCCGCCATAATATCTTTTTCCTGGATACCCCTCTGAATATTTATTGGTAAAAATAGAGCCCATCAATTCTAATACTGCTTCCGAAACATAATTCTCTGAGGCTATCATTTCCAAGCCTTCCTTCTGCCTCTTTTTTTCACCCTCTAAAATTTTAGATACTTCTTTATCACTTATTTTTACTGTGCTCATTCCGCTCCTTCCTTAAAATCAACAACCTACTATTCTATTTATTATTATTGTTGTTGTCATCCCAGACTGCAATCTTGAGATCTGGGATCCAGAAATTTTTACTACGAACTTCCTAGATTCCAGATCAAGTCTGGAATGACAATGTATTTCAGATCATTATTTACCACCTTAGAGTTTGGTCTGCTTGATCAAGATGTTGCTGCTCGGTGTCAATGTTTAATTTTGATGTGACAATATTATAAATCTCTTTTTCAATATCCCCGATTTCTTTTTCGCCGTCAATAATAACGAAACGATTACTTTCATCTTTTGCTAAAAGTTCATAAGTCGCTAAAGTTTTTTCTAATTTTTTCTCTTCCTCAAAAAGTTCAAAACCATCTCGGGACTTTCCTATGCGATCAATGCAAACTTCCGGCGGAACTTTAATAAAAAAAGTAATATCGGGCAAAATAAAATGCTTGTTAATTTCTCTTAGCCATTCTATATCAGCGCCAATTGAACCGAAAGCAATACTAGAAAAAAGGTAGCGGTCAGTAATTACAACATCCCCTTTATCTAAATTTGGGATGATGGTATGCTTTAAATGATGTGATCGATCGGCAGCATACAAAAGTTGGAATCCTTCTGCTGGAATCGTCCATTCTTTTGTTAAAACCCCTCGAATCAATCCACCAATCAGATTATTGGTTGGTTCTTTAGTTGTAGAAACTGTCAGGCCATTCCCCCGTAGATTTTTTGCTAATAAATCCACCTGGGTTGTGCTACCAGATCCGTCAAGACCTTCGAACGCAATAAATAAGCCTTTTTGACTACATTCCTTGGCTGTATGCTTTTTTCCAGTAGAGCCAAATCCGTTCATACCACGATCCGAAGCTGATAATTCTTCAACTATTTGAATATTTGGATGCTCGATCTTTTGAACTAACAGTTGAGCTACCTTGTCTCCCTTTTCTATTATATAATCCTCTTGACCAAGATTAAGAAGACTAACATGATATTCTCCTCGATAACCTGCGTCCATTACGCCGCCCATGGTTTTAATTGAATGTTTTGTTGCTAATCCGCTTTTGTCCCATATTAAAGCTACATGATCATCAGGAATTTCTATAGCCAGTCCAGTTTTAATACTGAGAACTTCGTTTGGTTTTAGTACACAATTTTCGATACTAAACAAATCCATTCCCGCATCATTATGATGTGCAAATTCTGGAACAATTGCGTCAGGATGTAATTTTTTAACTTTTAAGTCCATTAAATAACCACAATTAATTGCTTAGCTTTAGTTCATTTTTATTTTTGTTATTTTTTGTTTGTTTCCGTCTGGGCTCGAGCCAGCCGAGACTGATGCCTATTTATTATAGAGGTAAAAACAAAAAACTCAAACTAGTCTTATCCACAACACTCCACCCCCACTGTCATTCCTGAATCAAGTTCAGGACAAGCTCTCGGGAAGGCAACGCCATGGCCCGAGGATCAAAAATATTAATATACTATTAGCAGATCCCCTTCTTTAAGGGAATAACGATAGATAGCTGCTACTTGCTACTTAGAACAAACTACCTTGGTTAACATGATTATTAAATTTATTTAAAAATGTTTTACGATGGTGTTTACATGGGCCGAATTTTTCCAAAGCCTCCATGTGGCTCTTACTTCCATAGCCTTTATTGGAAGCAAAATCATATCTAAATACTTCGTCATGAATTTCCTGCATCAAAGCATCTCTGTAAACTTTAGCAATAATCGAAGCGGCGGCGATAGAAATCGATTTGGATTCACCTTTTTCCAAACAAACATATTCATAATTAAGTCCCCTAAAACGCCGCCCATCAATTAATACAAAATCACACTTTTTTAATCCTTTTAGAGCTCTTTGAAACGCCATCACATTAGCGGATCCGATGCCATATTTATCAATCTCACAAGCTTCGACAATCCCGATTGCAAAATCAGACGCTTTTGATTTTATTAATTCATCATACTCTAAACGTTTAGTTGGAGATAATATCTTCGAGTCATTGATGCCGGATAGATGATTTATGATATTTTCATACTTTTCGAAAACTACCGCAGACGTTACTATTGGTCCAGCCAAAGCTCCTCTGCCAACTTCATCCACGCCAGCAATAACTTTCTTATCAATAGAATGCTTAATCTCGTATTCAAAAGTGGGAGTTTTTTTCTTAGTCATTAATTTGAGTGTACATCTGATTTAAATAAATGCAAATGACCGTGATTGAATAATATATAAAAATTTGTTAAAATTTGTTTATTGTTAGCGCCCATAGCTCAGCTGGTTAGAGCGTCGCATTGACATTGCGGAGGTCAGAGGTTCGAGTCCCCTTGGGCGCACCAAAAAAAACGTCAGTATAAATACTGACGTTTTTTTATTGCAAAGGATAATTTTATTCATATTTTAGAGCATCGAGCGGATCTATTTTCACTGCTCTCTTTGAAGGATACCATCCGGTAAGAAAGCCTACTAGGATGGAGAATAACGCTACACCGAGAGCAAAAAACCAAGGCGTCACGAATATACTGATTTTTTCTGCATTCGCTCTTTCGGCTAAAGCGCTCAAGATAAGGTTGATGCATTGCCCAGTCGCCCAGCCCATCATCAGACCGATTATTCCGCCAAAAATACCAATTATCAATGACTCTGCCAAAAACAACTTATAAACATCTTTATTCTTCATACCAAGAGCCTTAAATAGACCAATTTCCTTAATTCTCTCAAGAAGACTTATTGTTAGAGTATTAAATGTACCAAGTGCTGCAACTACCAAAGCGACTAAACCAAAAGCGGCAAGAATTGCACGGAAAAGCGAAAATACCTGACTTATTTCATTAACTGTGTCTCCGACATATTCAGTAGAGAAACCCATATTTTCAAGCTGCTTTCGTAGTGGTTCTACATTAGTCTGTTGGTCAACTTTAATTTTAATCGAGGAATATTTAGTCGCATCCTGAGAAACTAATAAACTGGAATTAGTGTAAACAACTGGCGACTTATCGTCATTTAAAATACCGGTAACTGTTAATGGTATATGCTCTGCCAATTTCAAACCATCGCTTGAGTTGGTACGTAATTCAGTAGGGATTATTATATCAAGTTCAATTTTCTTGCCGATGATACTGTTTTCGTCTTCCTGAATTAAGTTTAGAACAGATTTATTTATCATAACCTCATCTGATTTTAAGGGTAGGTTTCCTTTATCAGAACTTATGGAGGCTAATTTCCAATAGTCACTGGTGCCACCAACAATAACTGTTTCCGCGCTTGAAGAAGTTTCCGATTTTCTAATTCTACCAGCTAAATTTGTAACAGGGGAAACTGTTTTAACATGACCTAATACAGAAATTCTTTCAATTGCGCTATCATCTATTTTGATAGTACTAATGTTTGCAGATGGAACGTCAACCACAGTAAAAGCATCAAAATTAGCAACATTTTTGGTTACTAACTGTTCAAGCCCATACCCCAATGACACAAGAAAAATTATCGATGCAATACCGATAGTAACACCAAGAACAGTTAAAATGGTTCTCATCTTGTGCGACCAAAGGTTTTTTAAAGCAATTTTTAGAATAATTCTTAATTTCACAATACCCCCTTTAGTTCTTCTTTGATCTGTTCCCTTACGGCTTGTGTGTCACTAGAAACTACGCCGCCATCTTTCATGGCAATAGTTTTTGTTGCCAAAGGTAGATAAGCCAAATTGTGAGTCACCATAATAACTGTTCTCTTTTTTTCAACATTTAATAATTGTAGTATCTGCATCACTTGATCTGCATTATGGGTATCAAGATTACCGGTTGGTTCATCTGCTACAATAATCCATGGATTATTCACCAATGCTCTTGCCAGAGAAACTCTCTGTTGCTCGCCACCGGACAAAACTACTGGAAGTTTGTTTGCATATTTTCCCATTTCTAATTCTTCCAATACCTGCATTGCTTTTTTTTTGGCTTTTGCTTCTGGCAATCCGGTTATATAAAGAGGCATGGCAACATTGTCCAAAACGCTTAAAGCCTTGGCCCAATACCAAAATTGATAAACCATGCCAAATTTTTCAGCCCGAAACACGGCTCTTTCTTCTGAGCTTAATTTTGTAATATCTGTTCCGCGAATAGATATTTTCCCTTCAGTCGGTAGCTCCAGCCCAGCAATATGATGAAGCAATGTTGATTTGCCCGAACCGGAAGGGCCGTAAATTATGGCAAAGTCTGTCGAACAGATATCCAGGTTGACGTTTTTCAACACTTCTGTTGCACTAGATCCTCCGGTTTGATATGTCTTGCTAACTTTTTCTATCTCAATAATCGCTTCATGCTCCATTTTTTCCTCCCTAATTCTGTAATTTCACACAACTCAAATCATTTAAAAATACCCATTATCCAGCTAAGGGATTTTTGTAATGAGTCAACGATAATATCAATTACAGAACTTTGTGTTTTACCTGTAATGGTAGTTGTGTCATCGGAATATCCAGCATTACCAGCATTATCTTTTGAAATAGCTCTTAGATGATAAATTTTATTTGATTCTAGCTCCGAAACAATTACAACGTGAGAAGTTGAAAGCACTGCATCTTCTTTACTTTTGTTTTTGTATTCGCTGCCCGATATACCTTGTTCATATTCTACCTGTGAAGTACCTGGCTCATCCGTTTCCCAAGTCACCACCACTTGCGCTTTCTGAGATGTGCCAAAACCAGAAGATTTGACTTCAATGGTCATGTTAGATATTTTTGGAGAACGAGAGTCTTTTGGCGTATCAATACTTGTTGTAAATGGAGTCTCTATTTCATTTCCATACTTATCCCTGCCTGTTACTATAAATTTATAGGTACTCATGTCAGCCAAATCTGGAATTATGAGGTCATGGTTAATAGTATAATCAGCGGATGAACGTGATAGTTTTTGGCCAGAAGATGATTCGTAGTTTATAATCGTTGTCGTCTCTACATTTGTTTCCCAAGAAAATCTGTAGGTTGTAGTTGGAGCAGTAGTATCCTGATCTGACCGGACTCCATTTGTTATAGCTGGCATTGTCAAAGTATTAAAATCATTTTTAGCGCCAAAATCCATTTTATTACCATCTACATCAGAGCCAAGAATATAGTAATAATATTTTGAAGAATGATCTAATCCCGATAAATTAATAGTATGGTTTTGAATATATCCAGTTTCAACTTCTTCCACCTTCCCTGCTCCTTTATCAATTTCGTCCTTATCTTTGCTGTAAACAATAGAGGTAGTTGTTGGAATTGAGGTTGTATAACTGATTGTTGCAGAATTTAAAGATATATTATCCACAGGAGCAACAGAAACAATAGGTCTTGCCAATGTACGAAAACTCATTTTTTCACTTCGACCCTCGTTTCCATTTTCATCAACCCAAACTGCTTGATAGTAATATAGCGCCCCGCCAGGCTGCAACCCAGTGATCGTTACGCTATGTTGATCAGTCAAACTCAATTGACCCTTGGTTTCACCGCCATTTTCCTGTCCAATTTTATTTGGATCGGTTCCGTATTCAACAAAGCTAGAAGCTTTATGAACAACTTTTGGATCGACATCTGTTGTTTCCCAAGAAATCGTGGCGGAATAAGCCTTTTCAACTACATCTAGCTTTTCATTTTTTATAATAGGCGCATTACTAAATTTGCCAGTTGGCACTATTTGAACTGTACTAGAAGCAACAGATGTTTGACCGGCATTGTCCTCAGATTCAACATTATAGAAATATGCTTGCGAAGAAAGACTTGTATCAGCAAAAGTCGTGCTAGTGGTAGTTCCTGCTTGACTAAAATTTATTCCATCAGTCGACCTATAAACGTTGTAGCCCATAAATCCGGCACCTTTATCTTGAGGCTCACTCCATGTTAGAAACACTTTATAACTGGCGAGATCACGATTTGAACCATCAACTGCAGAAACTGCCGTCGGCGTACCCGGAGCCGGAGTAATCGCCCAAAAAGACGCTGAAGCATAAATATCGTAATTTATATTTCCAGCTTCATCTTTAGCAACGACATATATTGTATTTTGTCCTTGACGTGTTGCATAGGAATCGGCAGCAAGTGATAGTGTTGTCGACAATGTAATATTTGTAGAGTTGGGAGTCTCGTTTATACTGTAATAATATTTCAATGCCGATTCGTTTCCAGAAAAAGTTGCTGGCTTGGACCACGAAAAAGAAAAATTATTCGATGCTGACGGATTCTGTTCTGACGATTCAGGGGAAGCGGTTAAATTTTGCGGAGCCGATGGCGCAGAATCATTATGATAAAAAGTGGCTTGAACGGGGCTGCTTTCATTGCCGGCGTTATCGATAGTTTTTAAGTAAAATATATTTGACCCTTCTTGATACCAGGCGCCATTTAAAGTTACTTGGAGTTCGGTTGTTATGTTTGACCAATTAGCATAATCTCCCCCGCCAGTTTTATATTTATAACCGCTTAAGCCAGAACCAGCATCAGAACCAGCCGGCCACAAGAAAGTGTAATCATTTACCGAAGAGTATCCAGATGGGGAAGATGAAACATACGAAGGATTAGTCGGCAAGGTGTTTTCGTATTGGTATTTAAATGCCTTGCTTGAAACTGTCGGATCCCAAATCGTGCTATTGCCAAAGTTATCTTTTATTTTAACTCTCAAATAATATGTCGATCCTGAAACCAAAGCTCCAGCTACGGTTGCATTTGGCGATTCGGTCCAATAAACTGACCCGTCAGCATTTAGAACACCGGAAGTTTCTTCTGGATCAGCAGTATTACTCGTACCAAAATAAACATAATAACCATCTATCCCGTTAGTATCGCTATCACCGCTCCATGAAAAATATGGATTGGCGTGATTATGCCAATGATCTTCATTCGAAATAATTTCATCTCCTCCAGAAGCAGACAAAGAAGTTAAATTTGTGGGAGAACTGGGATTTACTAAATCACTGGAAACATCAAAAATCTTTAACTTGTCAATCAAACCGCTAAATGTATCAAAACCTCCGCCCGGTACGGAACCAACATAAAAATCATCACCATAATTTGGGGCCGGTGCAGACCAACTTGTTGTAGTGCTAGTAGTCACACCATCAACAGTTAATGACAATTCTCCGGTTGATTGCTTGTAACTAGCAGAAATAGAATGCCAGCTATCGCGAGTCCAATCAAGAGTCGCGCTTTCTAAATATGTAGAATTATTCGGGGTGCTTGAGTTATATGAAGGATAAAATCTAACTTTTCCTCTAAACGGATCGATCTCTAACCTTAAACTGTTTGTCGAATTGCTTGACTGTAAAAGAACTTGGGATGGAGGAGTTCCATCATATGTTTCCCAAAAGGAATCCATATCTGTTTTTATAATACTACGATTTCCGGCATTAGCTACATAAACGAATCCGTCATCATAATAAATTTCTTGTGGACCATTAAATTTTCCTTCTCCACTCGCGCCGAATATGCCATAAGTTGTCCATCCGGTCCATGAATCGTCAAGTTTGGTTTTAACGATCCTATTATGGCCATCTGAAATATAGAAATACTGATCGACGTTATCATACGCGATCCCTTTGGGTGTAGAAAACTTGCCAATGGCGTCGCGGGTGCCGGATGTGCCATAAGTTGTCCATCCGGTCCATGAACCGTCAAGTTTGGTTTTAACGATTCTAGCATTACTGCTGTCTACAATATAAAGATACGGATTTGCCGGATCATCACTTGGAACCGCCATGATAGCACTGGCACCTGAGAAGTTGCCAACACCGGTGCCGCTAGACCCCATTGATAGCAGACCTGTCCCATCAGATTTAATTCGAGCAATACTAGTACCAAGAGTATAGTAAATATAATCATTAACAGAATCATAATAAATTTTACTCACAGAGCCAGCGACATTGATAGTTTTTTTTGAATTTGACCCATCTAATTTCAGAATAGTAATAGTTGAAACACTTGAATACTTTTCAGCTACAAACAAATTTTGACTTGCTTCGTCATAATAAAATGATTCCAGAGTAAAATTAGGAGAATTAGTAGAGTAGGCGCTCCAATCAGTACCGTCGAAATTTGTTTCAATTATTTTATCACCATCGACATTAGTAGAAAATGTATTACCAATAAACATTTTCCCAGATACATTATCATAATAAAACTCTGTTACTCCATTGAAGGGGCGACTAGCACTCAAAGACCTTGGGCTTTCATCAGATCCCACCGCATGCCAACCCGATATTGATGTAGTATCTTCTCCAGTCCAACCCAACACGGTATGAGAAGCGTCATTATCAAAGACTTGAATACGATTATTTGTAGTATCGGCAACATAGATTTTGTTGTTTGAGTCAAGAGTCACTCCAGAGGGATGAGCAAAATTGTAATCGCCAGAACCGGTCACTCCTACTTTGCCAGAGCCGACATCATGCCAGCCAGCATCAGTGCTGCTCTTCCCCATCCAGCCCAACATGGTGTGAGAAGCGTCATTATCAAAGACTTGAATACGATTATTTGTATACTCGGCAACATAGATCCTGTTGTTTGAATCAATAGCCACTCCACGAGGAGCATTAAAATTATAATCGCCAGAACCGCTTGTTCCTATTTTACCGGAGCCCAGCGCATGCCAGCCAGCATCATTAGCGCTCTTTCCCATCCAGCCCAACATGGTGTGAGAAGCGTCATTGTCAAAGACTTGAATACGATGGTTCGAATACTCGGCAACATAAATCTTGTTGTTTGAATCAAGAGCTATTGCATAGGGAAGATTGAAATTGTAATCGCCAGAACCGGTCACTCCTACTTTGCCAGAGCCGACATCATACCAGCCAGCATCAGTGCTACTCTTTCCTATCCAGCCCAACATGGTGTGAGAAGCGTCATTGTCGTAGACTTGAATACGATAATTCCCATAATCGGCAACATAGAGTCTGTTGTTTGAATCAAGAGCCACTCCTTTAGGACTATTAAAACTGTAATCGCCAGAGCCGATCGCTCCTGTCCCGTCGGAGCCAATATCATGCCAGCCAGCATAAGCGCTGCTCTTTCCAATCCAACCCAATGGAGAACCTGCATTGTCAAAAATTTGAATTCTATGATTAGTACTGTCGGCAACATAAATATTGCCGCTACTGTCTACAGTTACGCCCGATGGAACATTTAACTGTCCGTCCCCAGTTCCAGATAAACCAAAACTACGCCAGCCCGTAACACCGTCGGGTTTTACGACTACAATACGATTATTACTAGTATCGGCAATATACAAAAGATCGGTACCTGCATGATAAAAAACGGTCTGAGGAGAATTAAAGCCTCCATCCCAATCCCCCTCGATCACTCCGGGATATTTTGCCTGTAAAGAAATCATGCCTTCGGAATCACTCAAGTTGCTCGATGCTGAATATTTTAAAGTTTTACCATTTGTTAACTGCGCCGCTTGCCCCATTTCATTATAGCCAGGACTTACCAAACTAGCCGGAGTACCATCGTTGGAAGCGGCAGTAGAACCAAGCCCGCTATCTGCGTTCAAACTGCCTGCATTATAATTGGCGGAAAAACCATTTGCCGCCTTAGATAACCTCACATCAACGAATAAACTACTCAATATCAAACCTATAATAGTAGTAGCGCATAAACCAAGTGTCGCAAAATGCACTTTCTTGTGATGAGGATGATGATGCCAGTCATGGTATTTTTCTGATTTAGAACACAAAAATTCATGCGCTTTTGTAAGCGGTTTAATCTTTGGAGTCGAACAATTAGGACAATTGCAATAAGTCAAAACCTCCTCCACATTAAAAAGTTAACCTCATCGTTTATTTCATTATAAAATAGATATAAATTTAAAGCAACTAATTAAAATAAAAATGTAATATTTTACATTCAAAAAAACACCACTGAGTCAGTGATGTTTTTTATTTACCTAAATCAAATAATTACTTTTCAGTTTTTTTACTCTTTAAAACTTTAACTTTAGTAGCCTTTTTAGGTTCTATTTTTGGAATAGTAATCGAAAGAACTCCATTTTTCATTTCAGCGTCTGCTTTCTCCGCAATAACTTCTGTTGGCAAAGTGAAACTTCTGGAAAAAGTGCCTGAATGGCTTTCTTTATAACAGTATTCCCCTTCCTCTTTTTCCCTTTCCTCTGTTTTCTCTCCCGAGATAGTCATCACCCCCTCTGATATTTCAACATCAATCTGATCTTCGGACATTCCGGGAAGTTCAGCCTTTACTACAATGCTGTTTTTTTTATCTTTAATATCGATTCTTGGTATTGCAACCGTTGCTTTTGACGTAATTACACTGTCCTCAAAAAGTCTGTCCATCGCATCTCTCAGAGATACCATTTCTCTAAACGGGCGCCATGGTTCCATTTCATTTGCCATAATGTTCTCCTTGTCTCTGACAAGCCCTGAGCAATCCGGCTCAACATTTTGAGATAGAAGCCTGATGGGCCCATCGGTAATATTAATAATATTTTTCCTATTATCTTTATTTAAAATATTGTCTATTTCTTCTTCAATTTCCATTTGAAATTCAAAGATCTCCTCAAAAGGCGAATGAAAAAATTTGCACATACTCACGACCAACGGGAGCGAAGGCAGATATTTTCCTTGTTCGAGCGCAATTACAGATTGACGAGAAATACCCAATTCTTCAGCTAATTCTTCCTGGCTTAGATTGTGTTTTTTTCTCAAATCTTTTAATCTGTTTTCAATTGATAATTCATCGTTATTCACTTGTCCTCCGTAGTCTTCGT
Organism: Patescibacteria group bacterium; assembly: GCA_041649155.1. Classification (GTDB taxonomy): domain Bacteria; phylum Patescibacteriota; class UBA1384; order XYA2-FULL-43-10; family 1-14-0-10-43-13; genus JAMCZZ01. Next base: position 51,987 of record JBAZNP010000001.1, read on the forward strand.
CATATTATAGATAAATTATTCTTTCAGTTGACGAAGGGGGATGGCTTAAATGTAAAGCAAACTTTACATTATGTCAAGAGTAGGGGCGACATGACAACCTTAACACATTCATAGTACATTAGATCAATAGTCGTAATCACTATCATTTATTCTAACTTTTCAAATAGAGACTATTCTTGTTTTACTGGAAATATTTTTAAATCAGTCAGTTTTAAAGTATCGATTATGGCTTTTTGACTCAAATACACTGTAGGTGCACCAAAAATCTGAGCAAAAATCATACAAACAAGTCAGAACATCATTAACAATAATAGAACAATGATGGTAAATTGAATAAAGATCATAGTATAATTAATTATGGCATAATACTTTTCTTAAACTGGAGGAGAAATGGACGATCAAGAACTTAAAAAAGCATTGGTGGATATGGCAAAAGCTCAGAAAAAATCAGCGAGCCTGTGGTTGACTTTTTGGCGTGGAGTTCTTTACGGACTTGGTTTTTTTATCGGCTCTGCAATTCTGGCCACTGTAGTTATCTACATTCTGTCCAAATTGGAGGGCTGGGGCACAATTGGTAATTTTATTCACAATATTGTAGATAATGCGAGTAAATCAAAATCTTGACGTACATTTAGTTTCACCAAAATAGTCCCACCAAAAAATGACCAGAAATATTTCTGGTCATTTTTTGGTGGAGGTGGCGGGTAATGCTCCCGCGTCCAAAAGGTTAAGAACACATCGTCTACAAGTTTAGTTCCGGTTGAAAATTTAAATATTGGATAAAATCGGAACCAAAAACCAATATTCTACCTCTAGTAAATCTTAAGATAAATTGCTAGAGAATCAATAAATCAGCAACTCGAATTATGACACCCGTTAATCTTCAGTCGAGTAGCCAAAGAACGGATGGTTGTCGCAATTAAGCAGCAACTGGCGCAAAGCTAGGCATGCTGAAAGCAGCTTTTACTTTGCTAACAAATGAATTTGCATTTGTAATTTTTGAAAGTTTATAAAGTGGCTTTCACACTTACTTGCAGATATGTTTTTAAAGTCCTTCTGTCGAAGCTAATACACCCCCACAACAAGCATAATTCTATAACATTTATCTCCTCACGTCAAGATCGTCTTCGGGGACGGTTCTAAATTGAATACAGATTTAGTGATAATTTAATATTTACTAATCTTTTCTTAATATTCCTCGCCGCATAGTGAAAATAAGAAAAAAATATAATGCAAAAAAGAGATTTAAATATCACCAAAATAATAAATAGTCACCTTATCGCCAATCATGAGATCATTTTAGAACCGTCCCCAAGATGGTCATTCAAAATAAACGCATTGAAACTAATGCATAGCACAAATATTCATTTTTTCAATACAGAATTAACAATTTTTATTGACATTATTTTTAATTGCCTTTATGTTGAAAAAAAGGAGAAAAATGTTGACTGAAAAATTCGTTGCAGAACTGAGAAAGAATTGGGATCTACCACAAGATTACAGAATAAATAAATCTAGTGGGGAATTTGCTGATCAAGAAGAAAAATTAAATAAACTAAAACATCTAATAAAGACTCAACGAAACTCAGTATTAATCTGTGGGGAGAGAGGAGCCGGCAAAACTTCTTTGGCCTATCATGCAATACGATTGGCATCACAAGAAAGCAACTCGAACAAGATTAAATTAATACCTGTGATTATTAATGCCAATCAGCTTAATGCAATTTCGGTTGACAAAAATCAGATAAACTTCAATAGACAATCAGTTTTAGAAAACATGATTTTTAGGCTAAGGAAATCATTTCAAAAACAGTTTTGCCTGACCGATGGAGCATGGTGGTATATCACAACACCATGCCTACGTTTCCCCATTTTATTAAATGATTTATACAAAAAAGCATCTTGCAGCAAGTTTGAAAGAATTGACTCAAAAGAAATTAAACATATTTTTCATTTCGAAATATCTAATTTGATCATCTGGATATTAGCGCTTGCTTCACTATTATCTCTGCTTTTTAACTTTTATGTTCCTTCCAATTTTCAGCTAATCGGAAAAATAGCTAGCGCATCGCTCCTTTCGATTTCTTTTATACTTATATCTACCAAAAAAACATCTTACATTTATGAAAAAGATTATTGCAATCTAGAATCCGATTTAATAAATCTTATGGAGAAAAACGGCAAATTAAGCTTCGTTTTTGTGATCGACGAACTAGATTTATTTAAGGCGCCAAATGGTCCAGGTATTGTTGAAAAGGATTCCAATAATACTATTATTTTCCCACTACTTAAGACCTATAAGAATATTTTTCACTTTATAGAAGCTACATTTATAGTAATCGCTGACGAAGAAGTTTACGAGAAAATTGAGAAAGAAGATTTATACTCAACCTTATTCACAGATGATATTTTCGTTTTTCTGCCTAGCAGAAAAGAACTAGATAGATACTTTGACAATATAATTAAAAAAAAAGATGATGATACATGGTCAAATAACCTTGAGATATTTAAGAATTATATCCTTTGGTCAGGAAAAGGAAATATTAGGAAAATCATAAAGGCTATTAAAGATTTTGATCAGAATTCAACAAATAAGATAGTCTTCAATATCGAGAGTAAAAACTTATCTCAATCTAAGGCTTTTAAATTAATGTTTGAATACTATGAATCTATTAAAGACGGCCTAAGAAGCCAAGAATATAATAATAGAGAAAAATTTACTAAGTTATATCAAATTATTGATGATGATGTATGGACCAACCACGGTAAACCGTTTAAAGAGGCATTAAACGAAGATCAAGAGTTTTTGTTTCATTTATTAGGTGGTGTTCTTGAAAGAATTTATAATCAAAATGATGCAGGATTCATAATTAAATACAAACCATCGTCTAGCCCAGAAAGCATTTCCTCCTCCTTCAGAAATCCCGTTCCTCATGAAGAAAAACTAATTAATAAATTTAAAGAAGCTAATAACTTAGTCATTAGTTACGGAAAAAAACTTGGCGTTACACCGGAAGAGCTTATTCAGATATCTAAAGAGGAATCAGAGATAGACTTTCAACATTTGAAAAAATGTGAAGATTTATTATCGGAGACATTTAACCTAGACCAGAATACAAGAAAGACATCTAATATTATTGTCATCGGACAGAGTTTCATCCAAATTCCAGTCCTAGAAGATATAATAAAACGTATTACCCAAGATATTTTTAAGTATTGGGAAAGAAGACTTAAAACTACCGATAAATGGACCCTAAAATTCAAACACGAGGGAAACGAAACAGATGGCGCCCTCTTAAAGCAGCTGAATTTGCAGCAAAATACAGAGCTCTACCTAACAGAGTTGTTCAACGTACTCGGAATAAATATTATTGAGAAACTTGACCTCTCGCGACATCTAATATTTTATAATAGAGAAACCAGCAATAAGTTTATAATTGTTATTGATGATCATGAACTGCGCATAGCCGTTAAGCACGCCATAGAATCATCAGGATTTAGTAACCATATGTTTGTGATAAGTAACTCCACTGACATTTCCGATTTACGAAAATGGTTTCTTAGCCGATACATACATTTTAAAAAAACTAAGATGATTGTTGAGTCGGGTGTTGCTCAATTATTAGATGATTCTATTGTCTTGCACAAACTTGAAGATATAAACAAAGATACAAGCGGATGTTTACAAACATTTTTAAGATTTGACAGAAAAGCCTTCCCTCTAATTCTAGAGGCAGAGATAGAATTATTGGAAAATAATAGTATTTTTAACTTCTTCTTTGATTATACCCAAAATAATCAAAATGAAATCCGATTTTATATGTGTAGGATAGATACTAGAATTGGCGACAAAAATGCAGATGGGATATTGCTAAAGAACTATTCTAGTGTTGAAACATTTTGGAACTATATTAACAAAGATCAAGATAAACATTCTTTCGCAAATCAGGCGCTTAAAGTAAGAATCGTTTACACTCAGAAAATGATTTCTTTTTACAAATTCATTGGTAAAAGAATTATTTTAATTGATAAAATAAATAATGAACTCGGTATCCATGGGGACTTTGGCTTCTTTAATGAAAGCCAAAGAGCTAAAGTTTCAAACCTGAGCATTAGATCAATACCATCAAAAACAAAGGAAAGGCAAATTCCTCTTTTGAGGTCAAAAAAATGATTATTTTATAAAATCGGTTGTGTATAGCTTCTTCATACTTTGTATGATTTTATAAAAAAAGTCTTACCAGGAGATCCTTTTTGTTCTTACGATTTTTGTTCGGTACTATTGACTATCTGATAACAAATGCTATACTTTTCTTAGATCGTAAGATCTACTTTATTGCTTAAGGACTCCTTCGGGGGCCCTTTTTGCTTATGCTGGAATAACTTCCTCTTGGGAAGAAAGTGATCCCATTTCGATACTTGGAATAGGATCATCAGCCAGAGATAATTGAAGTTCTTTTTCTCTACATATGGAATTTCTAATTTTATTAATCTCAAACACAATTAGTCCTTTTTCAATAAGATTATTCAACTCAGAAGCTACTCTCCCGGCAGTACAAACAAGTATCACTTGTTTATTGTCAGCCAACAATTTCTCGATTGGTTCTGCAAAATCACTATCACCACTCCAGAGAACGAAAGTGTCATTTTTCAATGAATCTTTTTCAATCTCTCTTCCTATTTCTACGTCAAAATTACATTTTTTATCCTCTATATAAAAAACACCTTGGTCATTCAAGCTAATTAGCTCTTGATTTAATGCCTTGATCGTTTCCTGTGAAATCTGTTTAGTAATGGTTTTTTAATGAAATTTTTCAAAATAGCGGTCGACTCAATTGGTATACTCTGGGCAAAAATTGGAATTCTAATATTTTTTACTGGTTTGGTAAAAACTTCGAATCCTACTGCTTTTGCTTTCTTTATTAATCTTTTTGACCGGTCATTTTTTGGCAATTGGCCATAAAAGAACTTAATGCTTTTAATATTCGGAAATGACTCAAAAAAAGATTTGGTTCTTCCAAGATCAACATGCCATTTTTGGGTCCAGTTTACAACATTAGCATAATCAATATACAAAATAGTTTTTCCAACAAAAAGCTTCTGGATCTCTTCCATTCTGCCATCGTCGTGTATAAATTTAGATTTAATTTCTTCAATAATGCTAGGCATAAACCCATAATAGTACTTACCATCAACTCGATCAAGGACTGATAGTGCTAATACACTAAGGGGTTATATCTTCAAAGAAAATTTGTGCTTCTGGAATTTTGGATAGATTACTTCCTTCCAGCGTCTGGTCTCTGATCGTATTATGTGTAAATTCTCGCTGACGAGCTCCATCAATAAAATGATCATTCTTTTGAATGGTCATTTTATTTAGATGATCTAAGCAGATTGGTTATATATTATTTTTTATTCAATTAACATTGAACGTTCTATGGTCAGCCATCTTTTTTGGCCCAGAAAACCCAATTTTCGGATTTGTAATAATTTTAACTCTTTGGATAGCAATATTTTTACTATCTTTTACTTCTACAGAATAAACAGGATTGCCGCATATTTGTTGATTCCATACATATTATGGGTCAGTTTTGCCGCAGTCTTGAACTACTCAATTGCGGTGTTTAATTAACAGCAATATTTCTCACCAATTCTGACGAATACTGAACATTGACAAGCTTTTTTACAAAATTGCGACCGAAATAGCCGATATAACGAACAAAATTCCCCAAATTAGATCTGTTTTTAAACTTTTCTTGCCATATCTTCTGGCAATCGGATTATCGATAAAGAAAAACAATCCCATCGCAAACACATATAGAGCGACTCCATACTTCAACCAAATTAAATTCTGATAAAAATTAAGCAAAGAAATTTCTTTAATAAAAAATAAGCTAAGAGATCCAATAATTATCCCTAATATCGGGTAAAATATCGGGCTATCGAAGCTTAAAGGCTCATATATTTTTTTCACAGGTTTTCCATCGCACACTTCAATAATATTTGAAGCAAAACCTTTGAGATCTTCATAACCGTCCAAAACTGTTGTTCTACCAACCGAAAATACACGGACCTCACGAATATTTTTCTCTTTAGTAACTACTACGGCTAATTTGTTAATATCCCTTATAAACAAAACTTCCTTGGAATCTGAGGTAATTTTTTCTAACTTTTCATCGCTAAGAATAATTTTTCTATCTCGAAATGTATAAAAAAGTTTTACAATAAAAATGCGAAAAATAATAAAAACAATAACGAGAAATGTAAAAATAATTCCTGTATATCCCAAGTTATCACGCCAGAACACCCCCCCATCAACAAAAAGGTTGCCGACAGACTAACAGCAAGAGAAGTAAAAGCTTTTATTCTTCTCCCTATCTCTGACTCTGAGATTTTATATTCGGCGCGAATGTTATTCATCTGCTTTTGTTAATTTATTAAACTGGCCCTTTGTAATAAAAATCCTAACCAATGAAGCATCGGCAAATTTTTCTTCAATCAAATCCGCCCTCTGCCCATAATCCCAAGCAATTATCGATCTTGTTTTTAAATCTAGATCAATATAATATCTAGTATCTTGATCCTCTGGCTTATTATTCATTTTTCTCCTTATTTATAGAAATAATATTAGCTTCAAGCTTTTCTATTTGTTTCATATCTTCATCTTTGATTTAAGTATAAGATATCTAGCACTAATTTTCCATGGGAATCCCTGAGCTCATAGCTAATTTGCACTTCGCATAGTTAAAGTGAAGTATCTCTCTCCATCTTCTCGATTCTTCTACTATTGAGTGTAAACTTTGCTTGATTTCTACCACCATACAAGATTTTGGGGCATTTTGTGCCTTTTTTTCTTTGCAAATTAAGCTTCTATATTTTCGCCAAAATGAATGCTAGCAAAAACCCTGCTACTGTCAATGCTCCGATCGAGAAACCGCCCTCCTCAAAAGCCTCCGGCATCATACTGTCGGCCAGCATCGCAAGAATAGCGCCGGCAGCGAAAGCTTCTATCGATCCAATAATATTTGGATTGATATCATGTAAAAATAGGAAACTCAAAATTGTTGTCGCAAAAGCCAGAACGGCGACAACCATCCAGATTGAATAAATTTGCCTGTTGGAAAAATTCTCTTTCCGCAGTCCGCGAATTGATGATATGCCTTCAGGAAAATTTGACAAAATTATTGCGATCAGCATTAAAAGACCGGTACCTGCTCCATTAAAAATGGCTATTCCCAGTGCAATCGATTCAGGGATGCCATCCAAAAGCGCTCCCAATGTTATCACTAAACCAGTACTTTCAACCTTGGGAACCAAATTCTGAGTTCTTTTGTGGCGTCTGCCGCCAAAAATATGAATTAAATAGTCTCCTCCTATAAAAACGAGTCCACCCAAAACAAAGCCCAAAATGGCAGCATCAAAACCGCCCTGATTAAAAGCTTCTTCCATCAGCCCGAAAGTAAGAGCGCAAACTAAAAGGCCGGAACCAAAAGCCATAAATCGGGCAATTGTTTTTCTCTTGAATTTAAAATAGATTCCGGACCATGCCCCGATCAAAAGTGCCAATCCGCTTGCTCCGCCATAAATAATTGCATTTGTCATAAACTTCTCCTTTTGGTTTTTATAGTTTCATTATAGACCTATTTATGGATATAAAAAAAATAAGTCAGATAAGCTTACCTGACTTATTTTTTGTTTAGATTTATTTTTTTACTCTTCTCTTAATGCCTCAGCCGGATCAAGTTTGGCTGCTCTTTTAGCAGGGAAATAGCCTGCAACGCCTGCAACTAAAATTGAAAACAATACAACTCCGACCGAAAGATAAATCGGCACATAGAAAGAGAGCGAATCTCCAGTGCTTGAAGCTGATTGACTCATCATATAATTATTAACTAGTGCTTGAACTAATTTTGAGCCAAGAAAGCCAAGGGAAAGTCCAACCAATCCGCCGAATAATCCAATAAGAGATGCTTCAGAAATAAATATCGAACGAATATCGCGATTTTTTGCACCGACTGCTTTCATAATGCCAATCTCTTTAGTTCGTTCTAAAACTGACATTATCATTGTATTCACAATACCAAGCGAAGCAACCAACAACGCGATTCCTCCAATAACACCCATGACAATTTGCATTATCGTAAAAGTACGAGTCATTGATTTAGCGATATCTTCATAAGAAGTAGCACCATAACCCTTATCATCAACCGCTTTTTTAATTTCAGAAACTTTTGAGGTATCGTTTGCTCTTACAATAATCGAACTATAAAGATTAGGACTTGCCTTTGCCAATTCAGTGGTCTTGGTTTGCTTAAGCCAATCATTGGCAGTTTTCATTGGAATATAGGTGTAATAACTGAATTTTTCATCTTCGCCCAGAACTCCAACAATTTTTGTTTTAAATTCCTTATCATCTTCGTTTGACTTGATCGTTACTTCCGCGCCGATTGCTTTTGTCGGATCAGAAAATCCCAAAGCAACAGCTTGACCGTGAGGGATAACAACACCATTTTCATCATCGCTAGTCACAAAGCTACCATATTTAACTTTGTCTTTTGCGGTTTGCTTTACATATTTTAACGGCGCAAGCCCTTGACCATAAACCCTGGAAGTTTTATCTCCATATGTCATTTCGCCGGAAATAGTGACGTCAGGATACACAACCTCTACATTTGAAATTTTCTCTAGATCAGCAATCGTAGTATCATTTAAATCTTTTGTTTCAGTCTTGGCAAAATCAGTACCGACTGAGAAATTTACGACATCTCTTTTTTCACCGCTAACATTTATTTCTTCAACTTGAGAATAACTTTTAAGCTCATCTGTAACTTCTCGCTGCAGACCAGCACCAAAGGAGACAAGAACAACAATTGCCATTGCGCCGATTGCAATTCCAAACGAAGTTAAGAAAAAACGTAGCTTTCTTCTTTTTAGGTTTTTTAATGCAATTGAAAAACGAGAACGAGAATTAATATTTTTAATATCAAAATTTCTTTGTACTTTGCTTTCAGTCAATTTTGACTTAGCATTTTTTTCAGAGATAATTTCTCCATCAAGCATCTTAACAACTTTGTCAGCATACTTTTCATAGGCCTCATTGTGAGTAACCATAATGATAGTATGACCGTCATCATTCAGCTTTTTTAATAACTCAATAATTTCTTGGCCAGTTTTTGAATCCAGATTTCCTGTCGGCTCATCACACAATAAAATTTGCGGATTATTTACGAGCGCACGAGCAATTGCCACCCTTTGCTGTTGTCCGCCAGAAAGCTTTTTAGGCAGACTTTTTGCTTTTTCCGTCAGACCGACTGACTCCAAAACATTCATTGCAATTTTGGTCTGCATTTTTTGATTTTGACCAGAAAATTTCAGCGGCATTTTTACATTTTCCAAAACCGTTGCGTCATTTATCAAGTTAAACTTCTGGAAGATCATGCCGACTTCTTCTCGACGATATTTTGCCAATTGATCCGGTTTTTCAGAAGCCAAATCCCTATTATTAACTTTTACAGAACCGCCAGTTGGCACATCCATACCGCCAAGAATATTAAGCAATGTTGATTTACCGCAACCAGATTGACCAAGAACAACAACGAATTCACCGGAATTAATACTTAAATTTATGCCGGAAAGTGCTTCAAAATCTTGGTCTTCGATTTTATAAGTCTTTTTTAGATTTTTAATTTCGATCATTTTTCTCCTAAAGTTTATTAATATTTAAATTTCCTGAAGTAGTTTTGACAGAAACATTATATTTACCGTCATTTGCCTTGCCGACCATATGTTTCCCGTCATTTTGTTGCATAATCAGACCGAATAAATCAGAGATAATTCCAGTTTCAGTATTATATATAAAACTAAGACTACTATTTTGGGGAAGAAAAAGATTAATATCACCGGAACCCGAAACGATTGTTTTATTGTTTTCTAAAACAGAATCAACAATTTTTACATCCCCAGAATTAGTATTTATTTGTTCTTCTCCTTTACAATTAGTTAAATTCGTACTGCCGGATGTAGCTGAAACTTCAATTTTTTTAAGAATTAATGAATCTATTTCTATATCGCCAGTATCTGATTTTACTTTGATATTTTTGGAATATGCAGTGGGGATTTTTATTTCCAATTTAAAACCCTCAAGAGTGGTATACATGGCAGCAGTATCTGACATTCCGCTTGTTATATTAAGGTCGGAACCAACTTCATTTGTTGTAACTGTAGGGTCATTTTTACCATTTGATCTAGCTTCCCCAAAGTAACGAATAGAAATATCACTGCCATCAGTCGGTGTAACAAAAATGTTTGCGCTAGAGCTAGTGATATTAATTGCTTCAATATTTTGTATAGAAGATGTCTTTGAAATATCAATATTTTTTTTCTGAATTTCAAAACCCCCATTATAAGAAATTATTAACAAGCCGATCCCTAAACAGATTGATGAAATACCCAAAATCCACAAGACTACTTTTTTCATTTCATCTCCTTATCGCCTTTAATGATACTCATATTGATTCGAAGATATGAAACGGTTAATTGATAAAACCATTTTGCCAGGAACCAGCAACCAATTAAAAACAAAATACTGAATCCAGTCAAAGCAATAAAAAGGAATAACAGAGCAAGGGGCGTAATTCCAATATTAATTAGCGGATTAGCAAAGTTAGGAATGATTATAGCGGCGGCTGCAATTAAAAAACCGACCACACCAGAAGCAAAAGCCGCTACGCCGGAAGCAATGAGACCACATAAAATGAATAAAAGGCCAAAAAATGGAAAAGCGATAAAAACTAAATTAAAAAAACTTAATCCCGCAGTCGCAAGCACTGCTCGCACAATGCTACTGGCAGAAATTTTATCGTCCGCTTTCCTTATATGGTGATCAGCCCTAAGCTGTCTAGCAATAGATGAAGGTTCGCCTAACGATTTAGCAATTTCGTTCTCGCTTCGTCCTGATTCTTTTCCTGCTCGAAAATGTTCCTCATAATCAGAAATAATGTCTTCAACTTCCGATTCCGGCAAACTTTTTAGAGACCCTCTTAATTTTTTAATAAATTGTTCTTTCATTTTTTAAATTCCCCTAATAACTGATTAATATTTATATTAAATTCTTTCCATTCTTTTAATAATTCTTCGCTGGCTACCTTACCTTTTTTAGTTAAACGATAATATTTTCGAGGAGGACCGTCTGTTGATTCTTGAAGATAGGTATCAACATATTCTTCGTTTTTTAAACGACGAAGTAAAGGATAAATTGTTCCTTCTGAAATAGCGATTGTTTTGGAAATATCACTAACCAATTCATAGCCATAACAATCTTTGCGTTCCAAAACAGTCAAGACACACATTTCCAAAACACCTTTTTTTAATTGAGTATCCAAGTTAGCTCCTTAAATAGCTATTATGCATTACACAGTACTATGTTATATATACCACAATATGATTTTCTGTCAACATTTACAGAGAGCTATTTTAACTTCATATAGCAATATTACCAGTCTGAGACATAATAATATTATTAGATTTATTTTGTGAAAAAAGGAACGCAGTCCCCTTTTGATCTCATCTTTGGCTTTTTATTATCTCAGAACAAGATTAAATAAATATCCAGTAAACAATATCCCCAAGCCCACAATGCCGGCAAAAATTAAAATTAGCTTGGTTTTCATCACTTTTTTTAAAATCATAAATTCAGGAAGAGACAATCCTGTTACGGCCATCATAAATGCAAGAGTTGTACCTATAGCCACGCCTTTTTCCGTAAGAACTGAAACAAGTGGGATAATACCTGCCGCGTTTGAATACAGAGGAATACCGATCAATGTTGCGAATGGCACAGCATACCACTTATCGCTGCCGGCATATTGAGCCAGAAAATCAGTCGGCACATAGCCGTGAATCCAGGCCCCAATTCCAATGCCGATGATTACATAAATCCAAACTTTTTTAATAATGTTAAAAGTATATTTTCTAGCGTAGAAAGCTCTTTCCGGTAATGTTTTTTCTTTTATAACGCCGGAGTTATTTTTGTATTCAATCTTTTCTATCAAATCCTCAACTTTGAGCCTGCCAATTATTATGCCGGAAATTATCGCAATCAAAAGACCGCTCAAAACATACAATAAGGCAATTTTCCAGCCGAACATGCCAAGCAAAAGAACAATAGCGACCTCATTTATCATCGGCGAAGCAATAAGAAATGAAAAAGTAACTCCAAGCGGCACACCCGCCTCAATGAAACCAAGAAATAGAGGGATTGCGCTGCAAGTGCAAAATGGAGTCAAAATGCCAAAAAAGGCGGCTAGAATATTGCCGACAAATGAATATTTATGAGTTAAGATTTTCCTAATTTTTTCAGTCGGCAAAAATGTACGAATAACAGAGACTACAAATATGATAACTACGAGCAAAATAAGGATTTTAATTGTATCAAAAATAAAGAAATTGATAGCTTCAGCTAAAAACGTTCCATGTGCTATTGAGAACACTGAATAAGTGAGCCAATCTGCTAATAATTTAACCGGATAAAATATTGTGTCCATGAAATCCTTAACATTTTTAATTTATATGACCGCCATAACTATGCGCCGATCTGAAACGGGTTGAAATTGGTCTTAGTATCGTAAAAGTCCTCTGATTCTTTTTTCTTAAGCTTGTTTACAATCAAATAAGTTAACAGTGTGAAAGTTATTTGATTGATATTTTACTTAGTTGATTATACCAAACTGAAAGCATCGAAGACAGTGTTTAAATTTAGTTTTACCTTTTATAAAAATGATTTATAATTAACCTAATATTAAACAAGGAAACAAATGATTGAAATTTTTAACGATGCCCTAATTGATACTCTTAAAATGGTTCCTCTGCTATTCATAATTTACGTGGTAATTGAATTTATTGAGTACAAGTACAGCGTCAAATTAAAGGAGAGAGTCGAAAAGGCAGGCAATGCAGGGCCTACAATCGGCGCATTGGTCGGAGCGGTACCGCAATGCGGTTTTTCAGTTATTTCCTCGGCACTGTATACTCAAAGATTATTAACAATCGGCACCTTATTGGCCGTTTATCTCTCAACCTCAGATGAAGCAATCCCGATAATATTGTCAGAACCCGGCAAAGCCAAGGTTGTCTTACCCTTAATCCTCACTAAAATAGTGCTGGCATTGTTTGCCGGATATGTCGTCGATTTATTTTATCGTAAATCAAATAAAAAAGTCTTGAATCATATAGATAAATTTGATCGCCATGAATGTCATCATGATCATACAGTTGATGAAACTGCCTGCTGTGGCCACGAATTAGGAGAGAAACCTAAAGTAAAAAATTTACTTATTCACCCCCTAATTCATACTGCAAAAATTTTCATGTTTATATTTTTAGTCACCTTATTGATAAATTATATCTTTTTCCGTGTAGGAGATGAGAATATTGCCAATTTCTTTTTAAGCCAATCTATTTTTCAGCCTGTTGTTGCCGCTCTAATCGGGTTAATCCCAAATTGTGCCGCATCGGTCGCCATTGCAGAACTATATTTAAAAGGAGCAATTTCTTATGGCTCTACAATTGCTGGCCTATCAGCAGGAGCGGGTTTAGGGCTTCTTGTTCTGTTTAAAGAAAACAAAAATCTAAAAAATACTCTTCTAATATTAGGCCTGCTCTTGTTTTTTAGTATAGGAGCCGGAATTTTGATTGATATGATTTTTTAAACTTTTTTTCATCGTCATTGCGAGGTCGCCGTGGCGACCGTGGCAATATTTAGACAGATATTATTCAATATGTAAGTTACTCTAAAAAATCACAAAATTTTTGTGATTTTTTGTTTATCGCCTATATAACAAGCGTTTATTTATAGCGTAATATTATGCGCGTAGATGGTATAAGGAGGCGAAATAGGATCCCCCTCCCAAAGGATCGGAGACTAATAGCTGATACGATAGCTACGTTTATACCATCAACGGGCCATGGCCTCACCTGATCTTTCGGGTGAGGCCATTTTTTCTAGAAAAAAAATGAATTTTATGCTAAGATTATTAATCATGAAACATATCCCCGTTTTAAAAAATGAAGTTTTGGAAGCGTTCAGCTATCTTAAAGACGTCAAGAATAGCTTTTTTGTTGATGGTACGCTCGGATTAGCAGGCCACAGCTTGGCCATAGCCGAACAATTTAAAATTCAAAAAATAAAATTTAAAATTATGGGTATCGATAAAGATAAAACTGCTTTGAGGTTAGCAAAAGAAAATATTGAAAATACAGGCTTTATAAATAATTTTTTATTTGTGCATGATGATTTTAAAAATATCGAAGAAATTTTAAAAAACTTGCGTCATTCCAGACCTGATCTGGAATCCAGAAATACCACAGGCAAACCAACTTCCTGGATCCCGGATCTCAAGCTTACAGTCCGTGATGATGAGTCTGATAATGGTAGCTTGATGATCAACGGAGCGCTAATTGATCTTGGTGTCTCATCGATGCAATTAGACGACAAAAAAAGAGGGTTTTCTTTTTCCGATCCAGAGGCAGCTTTGGACATGAGAATGGATCAAACTCAGGAGTTAAGTGCTTTTGATGTTTTAAATTACTATCCGCAACTAAAACTGGAAAAAATATTCAAAGAATATGGAGAAGAAAAATTTTATAAAAATATCGCAAAAAATATTTGTAAAGACAGAAAGATCAAACCAATTGAAAAGGTCGGTGAACTCTTGGACATCTTAGAAATATCGATCCCAACCAAAATAAGAAAAACCAGTAAAAAACATTTTGCAACCGGAACTTTCAGAGCATTGCGGCTTGAGGTCAATCAGGAATTAACAAAACTTGATACGACACTTATGAATTTTATAAATGCTCTCAAAAAAGGTTCAAGGTTAGCTGTTATATCTTTTCACTCAACTGAAGATAGAATCGTAAAGGAAACCTTTAGAAAAGCTGAAAATCCATGTGTCTGTCCTCCCTTAGCTCCAGTTTGCACATGTGAAAATGTTTCTGCCGTCAAGATAATAACCAAAAAGCCGATTATTCCGTCAGATCAGGAAATAGCAGAAAATCCTCGTTCTAGAAGCGCTAAATTAAGAATAATTGAAAAACTATAATTCAAATACCAAAAGTATATGAATTTAATGATTGGATATTTTATTAGAAATTAGAAATTGTTTTGCGACTAAGATCGTTAATTCATATGACCAAAAATAAAAAACCAACATTATTACTTCACTCGTGTTGCGCACCCTGTACAACGGCAGTGTATGAAAAAATATGCAATAACTTTAATGCCACTCTGTTTTGGTTTAATCCCAACATCGAACCATTTTTAGAATACGAAAAACGTCTTGACGAACTTAAAAAGTTATCTAAGATACTTAAAATAGAATTAATAGTTGATGATAAATATGCAGCCGAGAATCAGAATTGGAACCTTCTAGTTAGAAATTTTACCGACGAAAAAGAGGGTGGAAACAGATGCAGGCTTTGTATTAAAAGCCGGCTTTTAAGTACAGCAAAATATGGAAAAGATAATAATTTTGATTATTTTGCCACAACTTTAACAATTTCCCCTCATAAAAACTCTAAAATGATAAATGAAATTGGCAAAAATATAGAAGCAAAGATTAACGCAGACTGTCATCCTGAAATTGTCCGTCCTGAGCGAGGCCGAAGGGTTTCAGGATCTGGCAATCATAATCCTGGATTCCAGATCCAAGCCTGCCTGCCGGTAGGCAGGTCTGGAATGACAATTAAATTCTTGGATGAAGACTTCAAAAAAGAAAATGGATATTTACGTTCTATAGAGCTCTCTAAAAAATATGGTTTATATAGACAGAATTATTGCGGCTGCCAATACTCGCTACAAAACTCAAACCACTAAAAAAATGACGTCCCGTGCGTCATTCTAAACCAGTAATTTGCTGACAACTGGTTTACTTATTTACCACTTTTTATATCTTTTATCTTTGATTTTTCAAACTAATATTAATATCTCTCTCAATATCTTTCGCTTTAATTTTCTCTTTTTTATCATACTTTTTCATACCTTTGCCGACACCCAGTTCTAACTTTGCTTTCCCTCTCGATAAATACATCTTTAACGGAATTAAGCTGAATCCCTGTTCGGCTGTTTTCCCCATTAATTTATCAATTTGGGATTTATGCAACAACAACTTTCTGGTTCTCTGTCTGTCACCGCCCTCAATATTTATATTCGCACCAATCCAAAAAACTTCGCCGTTTAATATTTTTGCGTATGATCCTGTCATATCTACCCGTTTTGCCCTGATTGCTTTGATCTCTTCTCCAGTTAAAACAATTCCTGCTTCCAACGAATCGGTTATATCATAATCAAAACGGGCTTTTTTATTATAAAACTCTCGTTTTAATGATTTAGGGGATGACTTCTTATTCATTCTTCTTAAAAGTTTCTTTTACTGTGGGCCATTCCTGAACAATTACCGACAATGAAGCTGCAATCGGAACAGCCAATATTGCTCCAACAATACCAAGCAGTTTGGCTCCGGTTAAAATGGCAAGAATGATTATAACAGGAGAAAGACCCACTGCTTTCTGCATTACTTTTGGCACAATAAATGAATTTTCAGCTTGCTGTATTACAAGATAAAGGATAAAAACTAAAAGTGCTTTTAACGGAGAAACACTTAGAGTAACTAAAACTGCGATAGTACCAGCAATTAATGGACCGATTGTTGGAACTATTTCCATAACAGCAGAGATGATAGCAAGCGTCAGTGCATAAGGCGCCCCAATAATCAAAAGACCAATTAATTCAAGCACTCCAATAATCCCCCCTAATATCATTTGACCCCTAAACCAACGTCCTACTTTTTCTGAAATTTTCTTCATTAAAGAAAGCACGGGTTCTTGCTGATCAGGAGAAATAGTTGATTTAATGAACAGGTGAATACCATTTTTATCCAAGAGTAAGTAAATTGTCATTATTATGGCAGTAAGAAAAGCGACGACCCCGCCAAATATCCCAGTTGTAATAGAAACAAAACCATTAGTAATATTTCCCGCGTTCTTAGTTAAAGTGTCTATGCCGTCACTAAGACTTGGAACATACTCTTTAATAAAAGAGTGTTGATTTAAAATATCAGGAATATTGTCAATTAACTGCTTAGTTTGAGAAATAACCGGCGGCACTACCAAATAGACCACTAAAACCAGGATAAATATAATTGAAATTATTAAAGCTACCACTGATAACGGTCTACCTATTTTTTTCTCCCACCTGTTTACAACCGGACGAAAAGCCGCTGTTAGAACCAGAACAAGAAAAAATAACCCAATAATGTCTTTAATCAAAAATAATAAATAAAAGACAATCCCGACTAAAAATATTTTGGCGATTGACCAAAATGGTATATCCAATTTAACTGTCTGGTTCATAATCCTCCTTTTTTACTCTTTTATGACTTTTGCAAAATTAAATTTTAACTGCTCTCCGGACGGAATTTCAATACTCTCTCTTTCTAGAATAACAAATTTAATATCTTTTGTCGTAATTTGATCTACAATTCCACCTTTTCTTTCCATCGCGGACTTAAGAAGATTACTGTTTCCTAAAACTTTAACCTCATAATATTGCATATTACTATATTGATCCAGAGTGGTATTTAGCACAAGACGCTTATCATTTATAGAAATTATTTCTGCCCCAACATTTTTAATCGCATTTACAAGATCAACTAATTGCGGAGTTGTTAAATTACCCCTGATTTGTATTACCACCCCTTGTCCGGTTTTCGATCCCGCGCCATTAATACTATCCAGACGTTCGGAATCAATCAAGTATTGATCGTAAGATTTTTGACGGGACTCAGTGGAATTATTGTAAGTTTCTAAATCCAAAGTTAGATCCTGAACCTCATTTCTTAGATCTGCATTTGATTTTGTTAATTTTGAAACTTCCAACGCCAAAACCGCATTATTTTCCGGTTGTATCACTGCTTTATATTCTTTCCCTGAATAATATTGTGAAATTAAAAAAATACCAAGAAAGAAACAAATTATGGATATGATTATGTAATCTGTTTTTTTAAACATTAACTTGCTGCCTTAATTTTTGTTTCAAAGCTACCATCGAAAATCGGCAATGTGATATCATTGTTTTTTTCTGCCTGAAAAATTAATCCTGAATTCTTTCTTTGGTGTATGCTTGACAATATGGAACGATCCGAAATTCGATCATACATTAAAGCTTGATTTCCGACGGCTTCTACACGAAACGGCGTTGATAGCCTAATATCGTTAACCAAAATAGTATTAACTATGCAATCAATCGCTGTATTTATAACCACCCTTTGACCGTTTATTGAAATACCCTCTGCGCCAGATCTCCAAAGCAAATTAGTGATATCTCTAAGATCGGCAGCGTGCACTATTGAATCTTCAGTATTTGGACCAGTTTTACTATCATCAAGAGTTATAATAATACCGGCACCATTTAATTTAGTTAAACCGGCCAAAGATTTTTTATCATTCAAATCGGAAAGCTCTTTTTTAGTCAAGGTAATGTCTTCTGATTGGCCCTGAGTTTTTTCGATTGAGGTCTGCAAATTTTTAATTTCCTCTTTTAATTGCGCCTGTTCTTCGTATAAAGATTCTTTTGTATCTTTCAAGCTAGAATAAGGAGCAACAGGATTTGTAACTCTGGTTGGAATTGAACGCCATTGAGCAGTAATCAAAACACCAATGGCGACACTTAAAAGCGCAACAAAAGAACGGACCGCAATGGTCTTTGCGCTTTTAATTTTAATTAAGTTAAGTTTAGAAATACGAGACATTAATTAAAATCCAAGTTCCAAGTTCTAATAAAAGATGGCTGTGCCACATGAATTGAGTCAAGTTTCTGAAGGAAAGTCACGTAAAAATCTCATTTTAAAAACTCGATTTTTACGTGGTACCCGCGGCAGGAATCGGACCTGCGACGCCCGCCTTAGGACGGCGGCGCTCTATCCACTGAGCTACGCGGGCATATTTACAAACTAGCACAAACAGTCTCGGACTTATGTTATCAAATATTGAGTAAATTTGCCACAATTAAAAAAAGCCAAAATTACTAAGGCTTTTTTTAATATAGATATTTGATCTGAGTGAATACTACTTATTTAACTTTGCTTCTCAAATTTCTAGAAGGCTTGAATCTAGGCATCTTAGCAGCAGGAATATTGATCGGATCGCCGGTTCGTGGATTAACACCAGACCTTGCTTTTCTCTTTCCAACATCAAACGTGCCAAAACCTGTCAAGGTAACTTTGTCTCCGCTCGCAATCTCCTTGGCTATAAGATCAAGCATTGTTTGAACTCCAGCTTCAGCTTCTCTTCTCGACAAGCCGGTTTTTCTTGCTACTTCATTGATAAGATCATTTTTGTTCATTTCATCTCCTTCTATTAAGCCCTAAATTGATTTTAGGATTTTTGATATTCTTTTTATTTTTTCTGCTTTTTTTGTTTTAACATTTATTTCAACAATAACTGCATTAAACATACTGTCTCCACTGGCTATTTTATGTGATTGAGGAAGTTGTGTCAAGAATTTTTCTATAATGATTTCCTTCTTAACGCCTAAGACTGAATTCTCAGGTCCGCACATTCCCACGTCGGAAATAAATGCAGTTCCGTTTGATAAAACTTTTTCATCTGCAGTCTGTACGTGCGTATGCGTGCCAAACACGGCTGAAACATATCTATCAAGATAGTAACCCAAGGCCATTTTCTCACTCGTCGCTTCAGCATGAAAGTCAATTATGATTATGGAATTTTGGTGATCTTCAACTATATTTTTACCGATTATGAAAGGACTTTCAATGTCATCTCTCATAAAAACCCTGCCCTGGAGATTAATTAAAGTCAAATCAACGTCTTTGACTTTAAAAGTAGTCACACCTCTTCCAGGAGAAGACTGGGGATAATTAGCCGGCCTCAACACTTTTATTCTTTGGTCATTTAAACATGAAATAAAGTCCGCATTATTCCAAATATGATTGCCCGAAGTGAAGTAATCGACGCCCGCCTTAATCATTTCGTCATATTTTTCAAAAGTCATTCCCTTACCCGAAGCCAGATTTTCCCCATTTGCAATTACAAAATCAATTCCTTCTTCTTTTTTGATCTCAGGAATAAAATGAGCAACAGCTCTTCTTCCGGGCTTGCCTACAATGTCACCTATGAACAATATTTTAATAAATTCTGATTTTTTTTGCATTATTATAATTTAACTTATACAGTTTTCGCCTGATCTGACATTGAATAACGAATCACGAATTATGAATTATGGTTTCTTTAAAAATATTTATCCTTGATTCATGATTCTGACTTCATGATTCACAAATAAATCGCTTGCGATTTATTTCGCGTATTCAATCGCTCTTGTTTCTCTAATAACATAAATTTTAACTTGACCAGGATATTGCACTTCTTCTTCAACTTTCTTAGCAATCTCTTTAGACATTTTCTCTGCCATTAAATCATCCACCTCTTCCGGTCTTACGAATATTCTAACTTCTCTACCCGCCTGAATGGCATATGATTTTTCCACGCCGTCGAATGAATTAGCAACCCGTTCCAACTCCTGAAGACGCTTGATATGAAGATCAAGAGACTCTCTCCTGGCACCAGGTCTGGCCGAAGAAATTGCATCAGCTACCTGAATAATTGCCGCTTCGACTGAAGCTATCTCGACGTCTTCATGGTGAGCTTCAATAGCATGAATTAAATCTTTTGGAAGCTTAAATTTTCTTGCAATGTCGGCCGAAATCACAGCGTGTGACCCAGGTACTTCGTGATCGACTGCCTTACCTAAGTCATGAAGCAAACCTGCTCTTTTAACCAAGGCTGTATCTGCCCCAACTTCTTCAGAAACCAATGCTGCCAAACGAGCAACTTCAATTGCATGCTGCAATTGATTTTGGCCGAAAGAAGTTCTGAATTTTAATCGTCCCAAGACTTTCAAAATTTCCGGTGGCAAACCTGTAACACCAACTTCATAAGCTGCCTCTTCTCCTGATTTCTTAACGTCAGCAGCTACAATTTTCTTTGCTTTCTCAAAAGCATCTTCAATTCTAGCCGGATTAATTCTTCCATCATTGACCAATTCAGACAATGTGACTTTCGCCACCTGTTTTCTAATCGGATCAAAAGTCGAAATTACTACTGCCTCGGGAGTATCGTCAATGATCAAATCAACACCAGTTAATTTTTCAAATGACTGAATATTTCTACCCTCACGACCAATAATTCTACCTTTCATCTCATCGGAAGGAATGTTAATAGTAGAAATTGTTGATTCGGCAGCTGTTTCAGCGGCTACTCTTTGCATCGCAGTAACAACAACTTTTCTGGCTGCCACATCTGCATTATCTTTTACGTATAAATCAACTTCTTTAATTTTCTTAACCAATTCTTCCTTGCCCTCTTTCTCAATAAGATCAAAAAGAACTTTTTTCGCTTCGTCCTTTGTCATTTTCGCAATTCTCTCAAGACTTTCTTCCTGCTTCTTTCGCAAATCCCGAAGCATCTGTTTTGTTTCGTCAATTTGTTTTTCTTTTAAAGATATCTCCTTGCGGGATTTTTCTACTTCTGTAAAACGAAAGTCAATGTTTGACTCTTTCCTCCTTAAATCCTGCTCGGTTTTTTCCAAATACTTAGACTTTGACTCATACTCTCTCTTAGCGCCCTCTTTCTCTTTCAGTGCCTCATCTCTGGCTTGTAACAGCACTTCTTTACTCTTTGTTTCTGCGTCCGCTATCACTTTTTCTGCCTTTGCCTTGGCGTTCGCAATTTTCTTGTTTGTAGTTACGTTGAATAATACAAACGCCAAAATTCCGCCAGACAGGAGACCTGCGACAACAGCTAGAATAAGGTTGATCATCTCGATCCTTTCAAAACCCCTCAGCCAAAAATAGAACAATTATAACTTGATCTCAGACTCAATTGATAATGCTGGACTAATTAAATTCATCATTTTGGTTGATATATGGGGTGTAATTTCTAAATTAATAATTTTGTTAAAATAACAGTTACAATACTACTCTTTTTCGCAAAAAAAAGCAACGAAATCATGTTACCACAGAACAATTGATTATTTTATAGAATTGGATAATTCAATATGCTATATTTAAGCTAAAATAGCGCAAAGGAGGCAACATGGGTAGTTTTATTGAAATAAACGACACTTTACAGATCAGCAAAGAACAGGGTTTTCCAACTGAATTGGAAATTGATAAACATCTTGAAAAGTCTTATGTTCTAGATAATCTGAAAAATAAAGTTTTTGAATTCTCTAATAAACCAGGTATTAGATTTTACCATCAACCTCCGGTTAGAGTTTTTCTTGTTGAAAATATAAACGGTAAGTGGCTTTACTGGGGACTTGCTCACATTTTATCTGTTACTCACGATTACATTAACAAAACCACGTCTGGTGAATTTAAAATTATTTATATCAACACCCCAGAAGAGATGAAAAAAGCTCACGACCTGATCGATAGAAACCCAGATACAAATTATTTTAATTAATCTTTTCCATAGTAACCTACTAGAACAAGCTTTTATTTTTTTGTTAAAGTATTGAAATTAGCCGATCTTGTTTTTATCAGTGAAATTTGGTATAAAATATAAGTGAATTGGGTTGCTAGCTCAATTGGTAGAGCAGTGCCCTCTTAAGGCATTGGTTCTGGGTTCGAGTCCCAGGCAGCCCACCAAACTTCGCCCTCGGGGCTTCGCTTGGCAAGCCATGAGAAAAGAGAAGTTTGTCCAGCGTAGCTATTAGCGAAGTTGGACAGCCCAACTTCCAATTTACGTTATGGCCTCATCGTCTAGTGGTTAGGACACCACGCTTTCAATGTGGTAACAGGGGTTCGATTCCCCTTGAGGCTACCATGAAAAGTGCATCACGCAAGTGGTGCTTTTTTCATGGTGATTTTCAGGAATCGAAGATTCCCCCTTGCTTGCCGTCCGAAGCTTTAGCGAAGGATGGAGTATTTTTTTGTTATTGCTGATTTTGACAACAAAACACAAAAAATGTCCTGTAAAATTTACATTCTGGACATTAAGTTTAAAGCTCATTCATGCAATGATTTATTCGCATATTAATTAAACCAAGGAAAAGAAAATGGGATGGATTATAACAATAATTGTCGGCGGCATCATCGGCTGGATAGCTAGCCTGATTGCAGGTACAGATTACGAACAGGGATTATTTTTAAATATCCTGATCGGTATTATCGGCTCCCTTCTCGGTAAATGGATATTCTCCGATATCCTAAAGATCGGCGGGGCCTCTGCGGCAGGCACATTTAGCATCTGGGGAATAATCTGGGGAATAATCGGGGCTGTCATCTTAATCGCCATCTTAAAATTATTCCACGTGCTCAAGTAAAGGATGTGATTAAGTTGATAAAAATTAACAGGCGCGGATTTGCCTCAATGAGCGAAGAAAAACGAAAAGAAATTGCAAAAAAAGGCGGAATTGCCTCTCATCAGAAAGGCACCGCTCATGAATTTACCTCGGCAGAAGCAAAACGCGCAGGCAAAAAAGGCGGAAAGTCAAAAAAGAATATTTAAATAACTTATCGATTATTTGTGACATATTTAAACCAGTTTTTGTTGAGCCATTTTTTTTCTTTTTTTAGTAAATCCAAGAGACCCCTTTGAATAAGTTCCTTGTCTACTGTTCCTCCTTTGTGAGGGAATCTCGAGAGCTGAGGAAGAGGAGAAGAAAATCCATGAGCGTAATGGCATAGTTCATGAACTATTGTTGCATCAAGAATATAGCGGGGTATTTTTTTGTCTTTAAAATAGCCATTTAGGGTAATGACTGTATCTGTTTCATCAATTTTCTGTCTGATACTCCCCAGTCTTTTTACTGCTTTTCTACCAAACTTAATATGAACTTTGTTTGATTTCAAAACATCAGTAAAATATTTCCTCCACAAAAAATCCAAGCGATCACTTAAAAAAGTGTCATCTCTCATCTATTTAGAACTCCTTTTTGTAATTAGGCATAAAAAATCGGTCTCAATATTTAATCCGATCATGATTACTTATAACATGCCGCGCGCGCTCAACCAAGCTCATCATCTAGAGATAAAGATATTGTCAATTTTGTAATAGATATATTTAAAAAAAATAATTGTTGAGATTAAAGTGCTCAAAACTTATCTTGGCACATTTTCCAATGAACAAATCAGGCTGATCGGTTATTGTAAGTAATTGTTTTAACAATATTAAATAAAGGAATTAAAAATGGGTTGGATTGTAACCATAATCGTCGGGGGAATAATTGGCTGGATTGCTAGTTTAATAATGAGAACAAAACAGGGAGTGATCGCCGATATTATAATCGGGATATTAGGATCCATCCTTGGTGTCTGGCTGTTCGCCGAGGTATTTGGGTTTGGACCAGTAATAGCCACGCCTGGAACGTTATCTCTTTTAAACGTAATCTGGGGTATAATTGGCGCTATAATTGTAATTGCCTTAATCGAAGCTGTTTCATATGAAACAAGAGGTATGAAAAGGTATGAAAATGACAAAGATCAATATTCCAAAGGCGTCGCCCACGAATACGAAGAAGACAAAGGTGAAGAAGTTATAATAGTTAAGAAAAAACGTCCTACAAAGAGAAAATAATATCCTGTAATCCCGCCTGTCATACTGAGCCCCGAAATAGACCCTTTTGGGTTGAATAATTTGATTTTTGGCATAAAAAAATCCCGCTTTTAGCGGGGTGTTTTTTAAATACCCCCTTTTCAGCGTTACTCATATTGTGCTGTGTATTATAATGGATTTGTGGTTATTTTGATCATGACTTAATTTAAATGAAAGTGTTTAGCTGATTTACTTTTAGGCTAATTTATGTTAAAGTTTACTAGTGAAAATAATATGGCGGCCATGGTGAAGTGGTTATCACGCTAGTTTGTGGCACTGGAGTCATGGGTTCAATTCCCGTTGGCCGCCCCATTAAATTGATCATTTTGAACTACTGGTGTTATAATGAGCATATAACATAATGGGGGTTCAAATGAAGTTAAGGTTAGAAGAAAAGAGAGAGGCCATTAAATTACGTCGAGATGGCTACTCTTACAATGAAATTCGTCAGATTATTCCTGATTTATCTAAGGGAACCCTGTCTGGGTGGCTAAAGAATATCGAATTAAATTCTGTTCAAAAAGCAAGAATTATATCAAAAATAAATTCAGGAGCCGCAAAAGGTCGCATCAAAGGCGCTTGGACAAATAAAAACAAGGCCATTGATAGAATAAAAAGAATTAAATTGGCTGCAGCAAAAGAATTTGATGGACACGCCCTAAACCCAATCTTTAGTATCTTTTTAAGTCTTTATTGGGCTGAAGGAGCAAAAAAATCACGCTGTTTTCAGTTTGTTAATTCTGACCCTGAGATGGTAAAAATAGTTTTGAAATGTTTAAGAACACTGTTTAATATACCTGAAGAAGAAATTAAAATAAGAATTTTCATTCATGAAGTATATTCAAATGAGAATTGTGAAGAATTTTGGTCAAAAATAACCAATATTCCAATCAGCTCCTTTAAGAAAACTGTTTACAAGCCGACAATACATAACATTAAAAAAAATATTGATTACAAGGGATGCTGTCGGTTGGAATTAAAGGGAAGTGAATTTTACTGGAAAGTTCAAAAGTGGATTGATATGATGATTTTGAAATGTAATAATTAGCCCCCGTAGCTCAATTGGATAGAGCGCTTGTCTTCGGAACAAGAGGTTTTACAGGTTCAAATCCTGTCGGGGGTACCAAATAATATTATATGCCCGCGTAGCTCAGTGGATAGAGCAACTGCCTTCTAAGCAGTGGGTCAAAGGTTCGATTCCTTTCGCGGGTACCAAGTGAGCCGCTAATGTTTTCAAAGCTCGATATTTGGCTGTAGAACTGACTAATTTGTGGGTTGGAATAGCCATTTTCGCCCCATATGAGTCCAGAGGGGAATATCGAACACAAGAGCGTGCGCTTCTCTTGTAACTCGGAATCTTTGTATGTTTGCAAAAGATTGCCGAGCTTATTTTTTATAAAGACGGTTATATCCGCCAAATTATATATGAGGTAGACCAGAAACTCTTTCGCAATTTGTTCAAAGCGAAGTTAAAAATTGAGTATTTCGTTCAAAGTTGGTGATTGTGTCGGCGATAAATGCACAATATTCCATTTCTCCCCGCCATTGCTTTCTAGTTTAGGTCTATCATAAAAAGTCATACTATGCAAAGCGCAGCATTAATAGTATTGAATGGTTCCTCAGATCTTTATTTTTTTAGTACTGAAAGCCAAGATTAAATAGAACGCAAACAATTAGTCCGTTTTTTTCTCTTCTCTAGCGGAATGTTTGCCTTCTACCAGTTCAGTTACCCTTTTAACAAGCTGATCAGGCATAATCTCGATTTTTAGAATGTAATCATCGGCTTTATTAGAGAGCTTTTCTTCTTCTCCTTTGAAAAAGTTTAGGGCAGTAAGAACCACAACCTTAATGTCTTTAGTTTTTGGATCGCTTTTTATAATTTTGAGAAATTCATCACCTTGCATCTTTGGCAACATAATATCCAAGAGCATTGCATCGGGTTTGTATTTATCGTCTTTTAATATCTCAATTGCTTTTTCAGCTGAGAAAGCAACTTCAACCTGCCACCTATCTAATTCAAAGCGCATTTTGTATAGTTCGCAGCACCCTCTGCTGTCATCCACTATGAGTAATTTGTAGGACATTTTATCCTCCATGCGGAGTTTGTATTAAGTTTTTCTTAAAATTAATTTAAAGAACTCTTAAGTTAGTTCCATCAGAATGAATCTTCACTGTCTGCTTAATCTCTTTATACTCTAGTGGCAAAGAAAAGTAAAAAGTGGATCCCTTTCCTTTTTCTGACTCGAGCCAGATTTTGCCGCCATGAAGCTCAATAATGTTTTCAGATATATATAGACCCAAACCAGAGCCTTGCTGTTCCTGGGGGTTTTCCGGATCAAAACGACCTACTTGATAGAATTTTTCAAAAAGATGTTTTTGATCATCTTTATCAATACCGACACCGGTATCAGCCACAGAAATGATTACGTTATCGTCTTTGACCTTTGACGTAACTGCAATTTTACCGTTTTCTGTGAATTTATTGGCATTACTGATTAAATTTGATATTACTTCACCAATTTTGCTTTGATCAAAGGTTAATTTGGGAAGATCTTTGCTTAATTTAATGTACGCAATCGAATTACTTTTTTCTTTAGTCTTAACTTCAAATCCTGAGACTATAGAAGCTATTAAAGCATCAAGATCAGACTCAGCTGCATTTACTTTTAATCTATGCTGATCAATTCTTGATACATTTAAAATATCTTTAGACAATCCTGCCAAGCGCATGGTATCAGTTAGAATTGGTTTAAAGAAATTTTTTTGCTCTTCATCCAGATGACACAGATTCTCTTCGACCGCCATGTTCAATTTACCTTGAATTACCGTGATTGGAGTATTGAGCTCGTGGGTAGCCATTTGCAAAAACTCATCTTTCATGCGATCAAGATCGACAAGATCTTTCTTGTCTTTTTCGAGCTGGTGCGTTAAATTTTGCAATTGTTTGTTCTGAATAATTTCTTTTTTGACCGAAGTGATAATTAGATAACCGCCGTAAATAACAACCACTAATATAGAACCGTTTACCAATCCTTTATTAATATCTTCGGACATCAGCGTTTGAACCAAAAGCGCCAGAGCAACTATCGTAACAGCAAGTTCAGTTAAAATAACTTTAATTTGTAAAAACCCGCGCTCAATAATTGCATAAGAGGCAAAAGCTAAAAAAATGACAACACTGTAAATTCCCCACCGATAAATATTTTCGTAGCTAGTAATCATTGGCATAACAAGGCTGAAAAATAAAGCCAAAACAGCGAACGCTGATGCTCCCAGCAAAACATAATAAATCTGGTCTCTTGTTATGCCTTTGTTTGTCTTAAACTTAACTATAAGAGCCACGATGCTTATTGCAACATAGATTAATAAAAAGATTGAGTAAGGAATATAGAAAGGTCCGGAAGACACTTTGAATCCAACACTTACACTTGGAATAGCTACCGCTACTTTGCCAGCTACTGAGAGAATAAAGAAAATTACCGGAAGCACTAGTGCTATGTGCCACCATCGATTTATGCTGTCGGTCTTGTTAGGAAAAGAAATGCAAAACATCATAAAAAAATAAACCAGCAATGATGCTGCAGCAAAGCCTAAATTCACATAGGGCTGGACAGTATTAATGGAAGAATATTTGGCAACCAAGCTAGAAAATATCCATATTGAAGTGAATAAATTGAATGCAAAAAACAATTTATTGCTGATATTCTTATATCCGCTAATTAGAACTAAAAAACCCAGTGATAGACTGATGATCGCAACTAATATAGTAATTATTGAGTCAAAATCCATTGAAAAATCTAGGTATTAATCATTAATTCATTATTTATTATACAATACCCAAATCAGTGTTTACAATTTTAACAAAAAAATCGGGCCAACCGCGTTAAGCAGTCGGCCCTTGATTTGCTAGTGCTAAGCTAGCGCCCCAAGTGGGGTTGAGTTGTTCGATCAATACACTGAAGCCACAGGATCCAGGATCTCCGCCTCCTTCCACATAATTCCGGAAGATAACCGAAGGTTCAATAACTTTGAAGCCGTAGTTTCCCAAAACTCTGAGTTCAGGGTCAAGCGGCCTTCCATTGCGCTGACTATTTACATATTTTTCGGGACTCATCTTGTCCTGAAAACGATGATAGCCAGGCATTCGGGTTATAAACCTGCATCCGCGCTTCCTCTCTGCTACTGCGTAGCCGAATAGGTAGCTGATCAGGCACTCGGTCATGCCGGCTCGACAACCTTTAGATGTTACTGCGAGGCCAACTCCATGAAGCCATTCACCGTATGGGTTATGAGTCCTTGTGATGTGGCCAGAATCAGTCGCTTCGTTCCATGTGGGGCAGAGTATGAGATTGTCATTTGCAAGTTGCACGGAAACATAGCCTTCAATGTTGCCATCGATCTCACCAACAACAATTCCGCATTCAGGGAATGTTGTGATGCGATCAATAAACATCTGCTCATTTCCTTGCCAAATGCTCTTCCATGCTTGGTCACAAACTCGAATGACATCATCAACATCGGTCACCACTGCGGGTCTTACTTTCATGTTCATTTTACACCTCTGTCTCCACCGCATTGGTGGGATGTCGTTCTTAGTATCTCAAGTTGCCTAATTATGGAGGCAGCCCGAGTTACCTGGACATTACTTTGTCCAAGCTTTTCTGCTGCCATAGGCAACTCCTTTCAGTTTTCAATGTACTCTAAGCTCATTATACTATATACAATAGCGAAGATGTGTTGTATTCT
This sequence comes from Patescibacteria group bacterium, assembly GCA_041649155.1. Taxonomy (GTDB): domain Bacteria; phylum Patescibacteriota; class UBA1384; order XYA2-FULL-43-10; family 1-14-0-10-43-13; genus JAMCZZ01. The sequence continues at coordinate 81,402 of JBAZNP010000001.1, forward strand.
ACCACAATTACTCTTATTTGTCAATCGTAGTGTTGACAAAATCGTCATTTAGTGATATTAGTATTATAGAATTGCTGGTTGCAATTCAAAAACTGCAGTAGGAGATCTTCTATGAAAAGAAAGTTCCGCATCCTTAATCGTGGTAACGCCTCAGTTGTCGTTCTGACGAAGGAATCCCAAGGCGTCATGTATTACCGGGGCCAGTAGTCCCATGGGCGTAAGCCCAGCCAACCTGGCGAGGCTGATTCCGATCACGCCTCGCCATTTTTTTCAGAAAGGGAGCTATTTAGATGAACGTGAGCCTGTCTGAAAAGCCATCGATCGATTATCGAGGCGATTTAGCAGTGGTGATATTCCCTTCTAAACCTTACTGGTTCTCTGCAACAAAAGAAATTGCAGATATCCTCGAAGCCTTTGAATTAGAGGAGGAAGGTAAAATCACCAGCAGTATCGCAGACAGTTTACAGGTCTCTGTAGAAGAAGCAAGAGAAATCTATGCAGAGACTACGGATCTGCTTTATTCGTCCGGTGTATTATCTATAGATGGAAGGTACGCCAAGACAACAGAGTTTGCGCCAAACTTCCAAGTCAATGATGTCGAAAACGTGCTTGTCATCGCTACTACTCAGAAATGCAATATGGAGTGTGAGATGTGCTATGCACACGCAAGAAAACCACTTCCCAATGAGATGGCAACGGGAGAAATCAAGACTATTATCGATCAACTCTCCGAAATGCCTTGGCAAAACGGTATTTCTCGCGTTGCTTTGACTGGTGGAGAGTTGTTTACCCGTCCAGATGCTATCGATCTGATTGGTTATGTCCACGAGCATGGATTCTTTGCTCAAGTGAATACCAATGCGACTTTACTTGATGACAGTCAAATCAAAAGGCTTGCCGAGTTTCCGCGACTTAAAATGTCGATTTCGCTAGATGGCTGCAGGCCCGAGACACATGACTTCATCAGAGGCGCAGGGGCATTCGATACAACCGTCCGGAACATTCGCCTGCTATGTGAAAATGGCGTGTCGGTAGCGATCAACATGTTTGTTCATCGGGACAACATTGGAGAGATCAAGGAAACACTTCTTCTGGCTGATTCATTGGGAGTCGAAGGGTTTAATTGCCTGAATATGATGAACGTTGGGCGAGGAAATAGCAAAAAGGCAAAACGACTCCTAGTCGCAGTTCCAGTAGCAGAATTCTATCGCAAGGTTTTTGACGCCGTCCGCGAAGATCATCGGTTGCAAAAGCTGATGATGAATTCCACTTTTGCCAATCAACTCATGGGAATTGCCGGAGGAGTTAAGAGCTTCGGTTGTGGAATAGGCACTAACCGAGCTGTCTACGTGAAAGCCGATGGCTCTATCTATCCCTGTGCCGATACTGCTTTACCGGCATTTCGCCTAGGAAACCTACGCACTGACAGTATGTCTGAAATTTGGGAGAATTCGCCGATCTTAGAGAAGCTTCGCTCTCTTAATATCGACACCATGAATCCAAAATGTTCGGCATGCGATGTTCGGTATCTCTGTGCGGGCAACTGTCGCGGAGAGAATTATCAGACAACCAAGAATATAAAAAGTCCCCATTTCAAGTGTGACGAGATACATACCTCCATCCTCGAGTTGATGTGGATCCTTACCGAAGAGCCCGATCTCTTCAAGTGTAAAGTTGACAACCTTTATGCAACAGTGAACTCACATGCTTCAACAGCATAAAAACAAGAGAGATATATTACAACAATCGCTTAGGTCAAATGGTCTAAGCGATTTTCTTTACTATTAAGATTAACCTAGGACTATATATCGAGTATTCCCTAAAATCATAATCCCCAATAACCTTTTGAATAGAAAACTTTGATTTTTCCATCCATTGTTCCCAAATCGGCAAAGGCGGATATGGGATATCTAATTTTTTCTTGTCGTCTATAAGTTTGAATTCAGTGGCATCAAACTTATAATTAGAATCAGGGTTCTTTAGAAGATAGGAAATAATTCTAAAGATATTATCGGTATCAAAAAGAACCATGCCGCCAATTTCGATATTATTACTAATCGAGTTTATTGCCGTAGGAATATCAATATTCGCTAAATCTGAAAAAAACCAATAGGCTTTGTTGTACTTCTTGGACAATTTTAGGCTCATAATATCAGAAATAAAATATTCTGATTTCTCTCCTTTTAATCCAACGGCGGATTCTTTGGCTTTTTTGATTAGGTGCTCAGAAAAATCTGTACCATCGACATGATAGCCCCTCTGGGCAAGATAGTTAGTGTGTCTGCCCTGTCCACAAGCGATGTCTAAAATCTTGTCATCTTGCTTTAAGCTTAAAGCTTTAACTAAAAAGTCAGTGTCTTTTTCAAGATTTGCAGAATCTAAAAAAAGACGATGATCAGTTAAATACTCACCTGAAGATCCATAATATTTTTTTAGATAATTGTTTGTCATAATGCCCAATTATTTTATCTTCTAGTACTATGTTTGTCAAGAATTCGTAGGAACTCCTGAAGCCATGTTTTAGTCCAAGCAGTATTAGGAGTATCAGTAAGTAATTCAGGTAAAATCTGCGAAATTGTTTGGAGAAGAAAATTGTACTCAATAGCGATTTCGTCGACTGAATCCTGATTTGGGAGTTGGAACTCTGAATTTCCAGCCGTTAATCTCTCTGTGTTCAACAAAGTTGATAAGTCATAATGATTATTGTTCACCTGGCAGTTTTCCCAGTCTAATATGTATAATTTCTGATTTGCTCTTATAGCGTTACCGTGCCAAAAGTCTCCGTGAGTCAGTACCTGTGGTAAATTGTTTAAATATTCGAGCATAATCGAGAATGCTTCTTCGTTGTTTTTAATTAATGTAGTTAACTCCCTGTATGCTAAATTTTCTTCAAGACTAGTACAAATCTGATTTAGATAAGCAAGAAATTGTGCTTCATTATCATATTCGCCTGCCATAATTTGACTATATGAATCAGGTATCTCAATTTTTTGAATTGCCGGCAAAACATCCAGCATGCCATGGGGATCAACTGTCCCATCTGATTCAAGATATTGGAATATTTCAAATCCCTCTATTTCTCCAATTAGGTCTGGAATACTATCAGATAAGTCATTTGAGAAATGATGGTAGAACAATAACTCTCTATCCTGACCATTTACTAATAAAGGAGAGCTATTCCGCGGTTTCTTGCATATATATTGTTGCAAACGTCCTTCCTTATCGTCACCAGCAATTAACAGAATATTTTGTTGGAGACGAGAAATTCTAGCTTGTTGAATATTCAATTTTTCAGCTATTACATCGGTTATGTTTGGCTCTTCCTCTTCTTGCATAATTCCGTTATTTTCTATCTCTGCCATCATAAATTCCTGTTTAGTTGTTTAGTATTGCAAAAAAACACTATATAAATATATTAGCATTTTTTAAAAATAGTAGCATTAATTTGCAGTGGTTTGGCACATCAAGCACGTTTCGTTTATAGTGCTTTCTTAAGATTTTCTTAATGTTGTTTTGCTATGCTTGATAATAGATGTTTTTAAAAAATATTCTCTAATCAATTTTATATATCAAGCTCTAGACCAAACAAAACCCAAACTTGTCCACAAAATTCAAACTTGAGCAAAAGCAAATTTGAGAGCAGTATTTAAGGGATTTTCAAGACAATAAAAAAACAATACCAACTATTTTGACAACATCGCAAAAACTTTCAACAGGTGTTGACGCGCGAAATATTCGTAATATCGTCCTGATGCGCCCTGTTAATTCAATGATTGAATTCAAACAAATCGTGGGGCGAGGAACACGATTTTTTGACGGCAAAGAATACTTTACAATTATCGATTGGATGCCTATCATCATTTTTCTGATCCAGCATGGAGTGGGGTACCAGGTAAAAATTGAATAATTTTGTAATAAAAACGGCTAGAAACCGTTTTTTTTGAAATCTAGCTAAATCCAAACGATATAGCTTGCTATCATTACGTCTAGATACTCTCGAATTTATCGTCTGGTTGGTGGTATATTAATATTAGCAATTAAAAAATAATTCAACGAGGAAAATCATGGATTATGATAAAAAATCACTGAAAGCGCATCGACAAAAAAATGTACTGAAAGTAAAACCTAATGTTAAATTAATAAATAAAAACGACCTGTCTGTTTACTACACACCTGGAATTGCAGCAGTGTCCCGAAAGATTGCCGAGAAAAATAATCGGGTATTTGATTATACAATGAAGCGAAATTCTGTTGCAATAATAACTGATGGATCAGCAGTATTAGGCTTGGGCAATATCGGACCAGAAGCAGCTTTGCCGGTGATGGAGGGTAAAGCATTATTATTCAGTAAATTTGCCAACATTGACGCTTTTCCGATTTGTTTAAATACCCAAAATGTTGATGAGATTGTCCGGACTGTGGAAATTATTGCACCAACTTTCGGCGGAATTAATCTTGAAGATATTTCAGCACCCAGATGCTTCGAAATTGAGGAACGCTTGCAAAATCTTGACATTCCAGTAATGCATGACGACCAGCATGGTACGGCAATCGTGGTTTTAGCTGGTTTAATTAACTCGCTAAAAGTTATCAACAAAAAGATTGATGAAGTTAAAATTATTATTTCAGGCGTAGGCGCAGCCGGTACAGCAATTGCCAGATTGATTTATTCTTATTCAAAAGAAAAAGCTCTGATAATTACAGTTGACAGCAAAGGAGCAATTTGCAATCTTCGCAGCGATTTAAATAAAGAAAAAACAAAACTTCTGCGATTAATCGGAAATCAAGAATGCGGCTCTCTAGAGGATGTTATTAAAGGCGCCAATGTTTTTATTGGCGTATCAGCACCAAATATTCTTTCAAAAAAAATGGTGGAATCAATGGCAAAAGATCCGATTATTTTTGCAATGGCAAATCCAATTCCCGAGATTAATCCAAAATTAGCCAAAGAAGCGGGGGCCGCGATTATTGCTACTGGTCGATCTGACAATCCAAATCAAATCAACAATGTGTTAGCTTTTCCAGGCATTTTTCGAGGTGCTTTGGATGGGCATGCTAAGACAATCTCGGAGAATATGAAATTTTCAGCCTCTTTAGCTCTGGCTAATTTAGTTTCAAAACCGACTCCCGAAATGATTATTCCCGATGCATTAGACGCTAGTGTTGTATCAGCAGTGGCAGAAGCTGTTAAATCAGAAATTATTTGATAGAATCTCCTGTCTGATTGCTAACGCTTAGATATTAACAATACGTTTAATTTTATTGAATAATAGTCAAGGAGGAATATTGATTAGAGAAAAAATAATGCATTGGACACCCAGAGTGTTGTCTGCGCTTCTTACTCTTTTTTTTCTAAGTTTTGTGTTAGAGACCTTTTCACCGCAATTTAGTTGGCAAGATGGTCTTTCTCACTTAATACTGGGTCTTCTGACCCTTGGCATTACTATACTAGCGTGGAAAAAACCTCAAGCAGGCGGAATGATTTTCATGCTCATTGGCGGAAGTTTTCTTATTGCAATTAAGGAAAATACTCCGGCATTTTGGATAATCGGTTTAGTACCCCTTACCATAGGACTGCTTTTCTATCTATCAGAGACAAGGGGAAAGGATCAGAAAGTTTAAAGCAATAAAACAAGAATAATATTTGTTATTTCTCAATAAACTCCAATGACTAAGCGAGAATACTTTGCTAATTTTAATCTAAAAGATAAAAGTAAAAGGAGGCTCATGGGAGGTGATTACGAAATATGAAAAAAAATCTGGTAAGCTTGCTACTCTTGCTCGTCATAGTTATTGGGGTTGGCGCGTTAGCTGTATCCGGCATAGCTCTTTCCCAGAAATCTCCACAGCAAAATCAAACTGTTTCACCGCAACAATATCTGAAAGATCAGGCTCAAATGATGACTGATAGTGGTTCAATGATGCAGGACATGGCTAAAACAATGACAGAAAACGGCAGTTTAATGCAACAAAAAGGCTCCCAGTATCAGGATTCTGAATTAAAGAATAAAGGAGACGAAATGATAACTGACGCCCAAAAAATGCAGGATGAAGCTACAAATATGTTGAATTCAGGTCAGGAATTTTCAAATAAAATACAATAAAAAAAATTATTGAATAATTTAAAAAGAGCCTCCTAGAGGCTCTTTTTAAATGCACAGGATTGATATTTTTATAAAAAGTGATATTATCATAATAAGCATCAGCTACCATACAAGGAGGAACAGGATATGCTAATGTTTTTTGTAATGTTATGGATATTCGGCATTGTCGTCGTGTTTGATGGAGCAAGGCACATTGATGATAAAGTAAGGAGCGTCAATGATGAACCAGATGCTGACAGAATCTGGCGAATAATTGAATTTTGCCTTGGATCGATCATTGCACTAGCAGGCAATATTAGTGTCTGCATATGCATTACAATTTCGATGAAACTATCGACATTGTTAGCAGTTATACTTGGAATAGTGTTTACGCTATTCGGAATCGTTTTGTCCTTTTGTATTATCGCGATCATGGTCTTCATGCTCTCTTGCTTCAATCTTACACCAAGAAAAAAAGCAGGCACACCTGCCTAAAACAAATTCCCTCGCTTTCCCAATGAAAGTATTGCAACGCTGGCCAACTCTTGTTTGGCCAGCAGTTTTTTATATGACAATCATTTTTTGTAACTTTTTCTTTCTAATATTCAAGAAGAATTGTTCTTAATCAAAATTATATAGCAAAAGACGTTAAGAAAGGATTAAGAAAATTTTGACTACGATAAAATTGACTTTGTTGTGATTTTTAGGTATTATTTTACTGTTATTTTCAAGTAAGAAAATTTTGTCGGGGAGTGGCTCAGTTGGCTAGAGCACCGCGTTTGGGACGCGGGGGTCGGAGGTTCGAGTCCTCTCTCCCCGACCATGCGGGTATCGTATAATGGTTATTATGCCTGCTTTCCAAGCAGGACATAGGGGTCCGATTCCCCTTACCCGCTCCATAAAAAATAACCATCGAAAGATGGTTATTTTTTATTGAAATATTTACTTCTATTTATACTTCCCTGCTAATAAATTTTTCTTTACCTGCTTAGCGTCTTTTATCATACGGAGACCGTCCTTGATTGGATTGACGGTTGAATGTGGATCATCATACCATGTAATACCGCACTCTTTAATCCAAAATTTAAGATTTTTAGCAATAGCCAGAAGTTCAATATCAAAGGAAAAACGGTCAAATGTCTGCCTTTTAAAGATTTCTTCTGCTACCTTCGCTTTAAAAAGTTTAAAACCGCATTGAGTATCTTTAATCCCCGGAGCAGCCAAAGACTGGATTATGTGATTCAACACTCTGCTACCAAGAACACGATAAAAAGGCTGCGGCCTGGCCAACTTGCCACCATCGTTATATCTTGAACCAATTACAACATCATACGTTTCACCATCTTTCAAGAGCTTATCAACTTGATGAAGCGGCGTTGAATTATCGGCGTCAGTGAAAAGAATAAATTCACCTTGTGCCGCAAGCACTCCCTCTTTAACACTATATCCCTTACCTTTGTTCTCTTTTCTGTCAATTACCTTGAAATTATTTATCTTTCCTTCATATTTTTTAGCTGCCAGAGCAGTATCATCGGGAGACCCGTCAACAACAACAATTGTCTCAGTCGCAAAATCATGATTGTCCTGATATTTAATAACCGCATCAAGAATTTTGTGAATTCTATCCTCTTCTTTATAAGCCGGAATTACTATCGATAAATGTATTTTTCCTGTTGTCATAATTCCACCTGTATTTCTTCCTGATCAAGACTACCCGCAGAATCAATGGTTGTTATTGGATAAGGAGAAACTGGAGGATGATTTATGAGATCCTGAGAAGTAATATGGAATACCAAGATTGAGCCCCCAATCTCAGCTTCCGGCTTATAAGTGTCCAGCCAACCATACGACCACTTCCCCTCTTTCTCGCCATATAATTTGGATGATTGATAAAAAGTTGCCGAAACTGCAATCCAGCCGGTTGTCGGACCATAGGAACTATGCCAAGGAATTTGTTGTGGAATATAGTAGCTGGGAACAGAACCGCCAAAATAGTCAACTTTAATCTGTTTAATATCATTATCGTCGACATATTTTTTCAGACGTAATAAATCCTGACCCCAGTCGAGCGAAGAATCGACTAAATAATTATATCTTTGATCGCGTGGAACAAATTCATTAAAGTATCCAATATAATTTGGGAAGTAAGACAGAGTTGAATACGCCATGAACAAGACTAATATTCCAACTACATATTTTGGTATTTTATTCTTTGAACTAAAGAGCAAATGTAAGAAGTATCCAATAATAAGCAGAACAAATGGAACAGTCGGCATTAAGTGGCGGATTCCGATGTTCAATGAACCTCTCATTGTAATAGCCCAATAAACCAGCCAAGGCATTAACAATACACTCAAAACCCAAAACTTCTCTTTGCTTTTCCAAAATTTACTCCAGATAATTCCGATTACCGACCAGACAGACAAGATAATGATAGTAATCGGGGTTTTGACCAACCAGGCAAATGGAAAAAACCATGAAATCGACTTGTCCGACAAGTGCCCAAGCGCAAATGTTGCATTACCACCAGCTACTCGAGCAAAGACAAGCATGACACCAAGGAGATAGTGGCCAATGGCACGAGTAAACGGATTCCCTTCTAATCCATGTAGAAAATTACGAAGCGGCAAAGTTCTAGCATCCTCTGTCAGATTTCTAGTAATCACTTCATGTTCAATGTTAACTGGAGTTTTCCAGACAAACGGAAGATAAACCAACCAGACAACGCCAAGAGAGATTAAACAAGTCCAAAAGTATATCTTGAAATTTACCCAAAGCGCCGACCGAAATCCTTTTTCCTTTCGATCCAGAATTGCTCGAATTAAAACCAAGGCCAGAAATACGCCAAAAAGCAAAAAGGATGAGAATTTTAATAGTTGTGCTATACCAAAGGCAATTCCAGCAAAAATAGTCGATTTTGTAGTTTTATTGCGAATTGCCCTGTCAAAATAATATGAGGCCAAGACAAAACCAAAAGCTGCGGCCACATCTGTTGTAACAAGCCGTCCATGAGCTATTACATCGGGATAAAGCGCATATAGCAAAAGAACAACCAGGCCAACCTTTCGTCCAAAAAGCTCCGCCGCCCATTTATATATGAGTAATCCCAATCCGATCATTAGGAGCATCATCGGAAGACGGGACCAGAGAAGTATATGAGCAGGATTGTTGCCAGCTTCATAGAGCATATACCAGCCAGCTTCCCACTGATTTATACCATCCCAGCTCCAATCATCCTTTATGCCTTTAATACCACTTTGAAGTGCCAATGGTAGTCCGGCAAGAGCCTTTGCCAACGGCGGATGCTCTGGATTCATACGGTAGTCCATATATTTATCATATGAATATCCAGCCGGAATATGAGCAATCTCATCAACTATGCCTGAGTCCCCCGGATCACCAAAAATACCTTTTGATGAAAAAAGGGCGATCAGGAACATCATGAGCATTATTAGACCGACTAGGACACCAGAATAAATCTTTTTCTCCCTAAGAGAAAAATCTTTTTTGAAGAAATTCATTTTGTTTTACTCCGATATATCGGAGCCCTCCATTGTAAAAGACCTTTTTGTTGATTTCTTAGTAACCCTGAACACTTCTAAATATCTACCAAACATTAAACGTGTTTGTGATTCCAACGCCGGCAGAGAAGAGAAGAAAATATTCGAAAACGGCATGATAATCGGGGTTAATATCCAATCCAGTGCAATTCTTCTGAAAGGCTTTTTTCCTTTACGAGGTGGAACCAAAAGAGTGGAGAGTGTTAAAGTTGTAATCATTCCTGTCCAAGCGATTCCTGCCAACCATGAATATATTGTGGGAAAGTTGAAAGCCAGAACTGTTTCTCTAAAATCAGGATTTAGTGCCAATGGCAGCCATGAAGATGTAGCCAAAATAATAGAGGTAGTTGACCATGAAATATGAGATTCCCAAAGAATTAAAGCATTGGACCAACGATCAATAAACGGAATATTTTTATTGCCGATTGTATGCTCCATTACATAAGCGATGTCTGATACACCCCACGACCAACGTCTTTTTTGTAAATATTGCTCGTACAATGTCTCTTTTAGATTATCTCCCAAAACCGCATCTTGGTAAATAGGTGTATACATCGGGATCACTTCATGAAGTCCATTAAACTTAAAATAAGTTCTCCAGAACTGATGCCCGTCTTCAACAATCGTTTTAGTAGACCAGAATTCAACCTTAACCAACGCCTCCAAACTTTGTGCGTGAGCAGAAAAGTTCCTCAAACGCGACGGCCTTGTTGCAACAACAAGTTGCCAGAAAGAGGAACCCATTGCGATTAGCCTCATGGGCATTGGCACGTCCCAAATATTATTAAAATACATTGGAAGAGGCTGAAAACTTTTGTGCACAGGATCGGCATCTGAAATATATTTATAGGTCAAACAAGCAAGATATCTTCGATCCAGACGGTTATCTGAATCCATAGTAGTTACAATCACATTTTCAAAAGGAATATTTTTCTTTTGAAAATACGGAACCATCTGTTTTCCAGCATGAGTGATATTCGGTCCCTTACCAATGACTTCTCCAGGAATATCTTTCGGATGCATTATTGTAATGAAATCATGAAGTTTGCCCGCATATTTTTTGTGAAGAGTCCTGCTAATATTCTCAGCATTTTCCTTGTCCCGCTCCTCAATAGCAAGAACAAAAATAATTTTATCTAGCGGATAAGCTGAATTAATTACAGACTCGACTGAAAATTCCAAAATACTTATGTCTTCTTTGTAAGTCGGCACGATAATAAGGTGGTAAATTTCTTTCCATGCATTAGCAGGAGCAAGTTCATCCAACTTTTTCAACCAGTCGATCTTGGTGTCTTGCTTGTAATTTTTATATCCCAATATAAGACGATAAGACATAAAAAATATCTTGGTCAGCCAATAGCAAAGAAAAAAGATCATAAAGATTGCAAGTGATCTTGGATACCATATTGAAAGTGCAACAGGAAAAAGAATAATGAACCAGACTATTGCGCCCGGAAGAATTTCGAACAACCTTTTATATTTCCAATGTGTCATGTTATGTAATCACCCACTGTCATCCCGAGCCCCCTCTACTGTCATCCCGAGCGTTAGTCGGGGGATCTTTACGAATTTATTAAATAAAATATTTCCAAAATAAATATTAATGTTGAGACACCAATACTGGCCGATAACAGCAAATAACTAATTTCCTTTTCCTTATCATAAGAAAATAGTCCCAAAGTAGTATTTATTAATAATACTATCACTAAATAGCGCAACGGGTAAATGCCCAAGCGTTCATATAAGAATAATTCTCTCTTAGCTAATATATATTTCCATATTATTGTGTCAGTTAAAACCAAAATAATAGTACCTGATACAAGGCACAGGTTCACATGGTCGTCAAATAATGCTTTTTTAATCGCCCCGAAGCCATCTGCAAAATAATTTTTCACTACAACCCCCTGTACTTAATATTTGGAGCCGATGAGAGGATTTGAACCTCCGACCTCTTCTTTACGAAAGAATTGCTCTACCAGCTGAGCTACATCGGCATGGAGCGGGTAACGGGAATCGAACCCGTGACTCATCCTTGGGAAGGACGCATTTTACCACTAAACCATACCCGCAATACAAGATTCAATCTATCATTTCCAGCTCAAAAAGACAATAAAATGAGTCTGAATCCGAGCTTTTACTATTGACTTTTCCATTGTTTTGTGATATTATATTAAACATACTGAGGGAAAGGTGGTTGATATTAAAGGAGATTAATTATGATCAAACTGATAATATCAATCATTTCAGTATCACTAATGATAGACGCCAAAGTCCTGAACAGAATAATGGCGCACTCCGCGACTCCCGAGCTCGCTCCCGTTGTAGCAGGCACGTTCCTGCTCGGACTGGCCGGAGCTGTAATAAGTATTCCTTCCTTGCTTCAAAGCAGGTAAACAGAGCACTGGTCGGTCTTGCATTTCAATGTGAGACCGACCCAACCTTGAGCCCCCATCCGCCAGTCGGTAGTTCGAGGCTTGAGCGTTGAAAAATGTTCTTCTCCTTATTAAGGAGAAGTTAGATGAGGTAAAATTATCATTCCCAATATCTCCCGCGAGTCAAAGCTAGAAGTAAGTTATTAAACTAAGTACTCAAAGCTTATCGCTAGCTTGACTCACAGGAAATAGTTTTTCCATGATGAGAAGCCTACTGACTAAAGTCAGAGGCGCGGCTAATACCCGCAAGAGGATAAGGGAGAATGCTTCGTCTGATTAAAGTTATTGGATTAAGTTTGGGCTTCATGGTCGTTGTCTGCGGCCTTTTCGCCGTAGCGGCTCGCGCCGACACCAACGACCCAGTCGGCTGGAAAGTAGTTTTCAGCCTCAGTTGTTCCTCTGGAACAGTTGAATTCGGGGCCAATGACGCCGGCTCTGGCTATGCAAGAGGATTTGTAGACGGTCCAGTAAGGATGGACCGTGAAGCTGGATATACCAGCATCATCCATCTTGGGGCAAACACAATATTTCAAGAAAATCTGATAATCGAGCCCCAGGCAAACGCTCCGGACAGTTTTATCCTAAGTTGGACAACCTTCAACTGGGACAAGGATTGGTTGTATCGGCCCGGAAATATCGGTCGGTCGATTTACGGCCGACTGCCGATACCTGGAGAAGCTGAGCGATGGCTTGATCTGTCCAAATCCGGAAGCACAACTCTTGGCAGCAGCAACCAGTGGTATCACTACGCAAATGGCGATCCGCTGCTTCAGATGCCAATTTTCGCCAATCAGGCTGTTCCCGAGCCTAGCAGCATTTTTGCCTTAGGCGGCGGATTTGGAGCTATGCTCCTTCGCCGCTATCGTTTCAGAGCTTGGTCTAGAAAATAGGACTAAGCCAAGATCAAACGCCTACCCCGAAGGGGTGGGCGTTTTTCTTATTGATTTTTTGATCAATAATTGTTATAATTCATTCATTGCGGGGTCGTAGTTCAGTTGGTTAGAACGCCACACTGTCACTGTGGAGGTCGCCGGTTCGAGTCCGGTCGATCCCGCCAGTAAAAAACCGTTAGTGCATTGCAAATGTACTGGCGGTTTTTTATTGCTATTTTTGCAAATTATTGTTATACATGTAGCGAGATTAGCAAAGGGGGCATGTGACATGCTTACTGGAATTTTATACCGGCTATCGGGATTGATTTATGGCAAATACGTTTGCGTCCGTTGCGGTAAACAGTTTCCAAACAGGTTGATCAAAAAAGTGCTAAACCAATGGATTGCTGCAAAATGGCACGAAGATATGTCGACAACAGCCGGATCTGTTCATCGAGTCTGCCTCCAATGTTGCGAATTGGCCAAAAGTTGGGATGGCACAGAATCTGGATATGATCCAAAAAATGATCCGGCAGCCGGACTTGGTTTGGGTCCAATCGCATCCGATCTACTTAGAATGATCGAGGATGCTCAGGAAACTTTGAAAGGAAAGTAGTGATGACATTGAAGCGGCGAATCATCAGCCAAAGACCGAACATCTGAGTTCGGTCTTTTTTTTATTAAACATGAACTTTTGGTCGATTGGACAAAAAAGCTTAAAAAATAGTTATTTTTTTATAGAAATAGCTAATAAAATATCATCTTTATTAAGAGATGATATTTTTGCCTGCGGGCGAATATGATACTGGAGGGAAAAAATGAAAAAGAGCTTGATTTTGTGTTTGATCACAGTTGTAAGCGTGGGCATATTGGCACCCACTCCAATCAGAGCAAGTGAAGAAGGACGACGCAATGTTGCTTATCTGACAGGCGTATTGCTTGGCGGAGCGATTTACACCGGTAATCCATATGCAATCGGAGCAACAGGATCCGGAACGCTTTATTCCTTGAAACGATTGGGCGATGAAATCAATAATCGCCACCAGCGGGAGAAATATTATCAGCCACAAGCCCGTCAACCTCAGAACTGTCCATCTCCATGCCAACAGCCAGCATATTGTCCTGCACAATATCAACAAGTAGCATGCTGTCCGACTTGCGGTCAAAGTCAGACATACTCAAATTGCGGACCAAGAGGACAAAATTGTTCTGTCAACCAGCCTCCGCAGTATGTCTATTACCCGACCACAGCTCAATGCAATAACTACGACAGTCGTGACCCTGACGAGTTAATTCCCAATACGGCTTCAGAGTCTTCGCATCAGAATTTCTCGGTTGGATACAATGGCAACAATCCAACATTTCGCTTCAATCGCTCAGGAGGGCAACGCACAAGCTATGTCCGCAGAGGAAACAAACAAAAACAATCGCAAAAAGCGCAAAAAGTGATAGTGGTCTATGTAGATGCTAATGGTTATCCGATACAGCAAAATGCCGGTTATCAGCCGCAACCAACATATCAACGTGACCCCGATCAGTTGGTTCCTGTCAGCGCTTCAGATTCATCTCATCAGAATTTCTCGGTTGGATACAACGGTAACAATCCAACATCTTACCTCAATCGTTCAGGCGGTCAACGCATAAGTTATGCTCGCAGAGGCAACTTAAGAAATTAATACGCAAACCGCCAACGAACTCAAATAGGCTCCGATATATCGGAGCCTATTCTTCAAGATTTAGCGCAAATATTAAATCTTACTTTTGTGACGAAGGCATAATCTTCCAGAAATTCATTCCCAGAATTCCCAATGAAAGTAAGAATAAGAGAACAATTGTTACCCAACCGATTATTGGAACAAGACTAATCAAAGTAAGGGAAACCACTCCGACCAAGGCAGAAAGCCAGTCAACTTTGAGATCTTTATCCTTTTTAATTAGTTTAATAATGTAGCTTCCAGCAACCAGAGGAGACAAAAGCGTTGAAAGCAGTAATAACAATCCATAAATTAAGCAAACAATAATTGCCAGTTTTATCCCAATTATAGTCACCATCAAGAATATGCTGGCAATCGGAACTATGATAATAGTAAGTAATCCCCAGCCAATTTTAGCCCAATAATTCTTAAACGCACTTTCCACCACCGATTTGGCAGGCTTGGGAAACATTAACACTAGCACTAGCAGAGTTATAAATGATATCAAAATACTATAAATCACTTCTGTGGCTCGCATTGACTTCCATACATGCTCGCCTGTGCTGATTTCTTTATAATCAACACTTCCGGTTATTGATGCGTTGGAAGATATATTTGCCTCATTTGGCGAAGAATAAGAAAGTTTGCCATTAATCTTTGCATTATCACCAATAGTTAAATCGCTCACGTTTTTTATGACAACGTCTCCGCTAATTTCGCCATTTATGGAGATTTTCTCACCGGAGGCATATACTTTGCCTTTAATGTTACCATTAATATTTACAAGGCTTCCGGCGATTATAAGATCGCCATCTATCTCGCTGTTTTTATCCAAATCAACAGAATTACCGGCAACTGTTAAATCCTGACCAATTTTTCCGCTCACAGAAACGCTTCCACCGGCTACTCTGGCATTTTTACCGATATCCCCTTTTATATTCAACGTTCCGCCGGCAGCTAAAAGATCATCTTCGATCTTATTGTTAATAACTACTGTACTACCAGCTGCGACCAAGTCGCTTTTTATCTCTCCGTCAACGTTAACCGTGTTGCCCGCAACATAGAGATTTTTTAAAACCTCATTCTTACCGATTACAACTGTGGCATCTGCCTCTTTTGAGCTTCTAAACTCGGCAGCAAACACCATCGTTGGTGCTAAAACTAGCAACCCAAGCAAAAGAACAAATAGCTTTTTCATGATACTCCTTATGTCTATTTTTCTTTATTTTATGTTTTTTGGTTCAATAAAACAATGCTAAAGCTTATAAGCGCTAAAATGGTAAATTGATTAGATAAATCTCCGCTCATCGAACATCTCGTCAAACAACTTTACAACCTCATAACCAACCTGCACCAAGTCATAATCATTGCGAGAATTCTGATGAGTTTGAATTATATCGTTGACAGATTTTGTAAATTCACGGCAAAGACCGTTGTTCCAGATTTCTTGTTCCATATAATAAATACCCCTTGTTATTTAGATTAATTAGATCGGAATGAGAATTTATCATAATCTTAGTTAAGAAAAATTAAATAAAAGTTAAAGATTTTCTTAAGAAATTATTTACTGTTCTGGATAATTTTGACAAGGAGGAAGGTTAATAATACAATGTTATTGATTAATGATTTGAGGTATTAAATGAAAATTCTACTAATAGACGATGATGAATCTATAAGAAATTTCCTAAAATCAGCCCTAGAATCCGAATGTTTTGAAGTTGATTTGGCTGAAGACGGAGAAAAAGGATCTTTTTTGAGTCGGACAAATGATTATGACGTTATCATTTGTGATTATTCTCTCCCCAAGAAAAACGGACAACAGATTTGTGAAGAAATACGAAAAGACGAAAAAGACACTCCTATTCTAATGCTGTCGGTAGAAGGAGAATCGCAAATGAAGGCTGATTTGTTGAACATTGGAGCGGATGACTATCTCACCAAGCCTTTTTCATTGGAAGAATTGCTGGCCAGAGTCAGGGCGCTTCTTAGAAGACCAAACCAGATTAAAAACGATATTCTTAAAATTGATGATCTAATCATTGATACAAAAAAGCACTTGGTAAAGCGGGGTGAAAAAGAAATTTATCTAACAATGAAAGAGTTTATGCTTCTGGAATATCTAATGCGTAGTAGAGGCGCTGTCCAATCCAGAGCTATAATTCTTGAACATGTTTGGGACATGAATGCAGATTTATTTTCGAACACAATTGAAGCGCATATTTCTAATTTAAGACGCAAAATAGACACTAAAGGTAAAAATAAACTTATCCACACCATTCCAGGTCGTGGATATAAAATCGATATATAATTTAACAATTTCTTAATCTTTTCTTAATATTGTTTTAAGGATAATTTAAAAAACGGGCATTTTAAACTTCATTGAATTCTAGGTCGAAGGATTCTTTCTCTATGCTCGAATAATGTTAAGGAGGGAACCATGAAAGAAGTTATGGCACAAATGCTTACTGACAAAAGCATGCGGTCAAAGGAAGCTGCAAAAGAAGCTGCTGTAAAATACGCAGCAGAACCATTTACTTACTGGGCCTACTAATATGATAAGCAAACAAGGCAACTTTGCCTTGTTTGCTTACTAAAAAAACAATGCTAAAAAATATATTTTATAGACTTATTAAACACAGACCAGAGAAAAGAGGTGACCAGGTTATATATCTTTTATTATTAATATTCTTAATAATCGCTTTTTCCTGTTTTTCCATAGTATTAGCAAGTAATTTAATTGGCCACGGCGGTTCAGTAATACTCTCTCTTACCTTTGTTCTACTAATAATCTCTGCGATTTATGCCTTTCAAGCTGGATATATAAAAATTGTAAATTATTTTTTCTTATTTCTAATCCTCTTTGGCTATTACAATATTGTTCATAATTCTGGTGTTGAAAATTTATTTGCCATATTGCTGATGGTCTTCTACATTATCATCTCAGCTATAATGTTTAAAAGCAGATCATTCCTCGTCAGCATTCTGGTCCTATTTTTTATTTTCATAACTCAAAGCCGGCTAGAAATTAAGGGTTTAGTCTCTCCGGATTTAAGCTGGCGCGCTTCGACAACTACCATTTCAGACATAGCTGCAATAAGCGTCATCCTTTCACTAATCATATTTATTTCATGGTTATTTAACCGTGAAATAAATAGTTATATTCATCAGTTAGAAGAATCTCAAAAGCTGCTCAGAAAAGAAAGAGATCTTTTGGAAATAAGAGTTAAGGAGAGAACAAAACAATTACAAAAAGAACAATTAGATAGACTGTCTGAGCTGTCGAAATTTGCGGAATTTGGGAGGTTAGCACAAGGACTCTTTCATGATCTTGCTAATCCGCTGACTGCACTTTCTCTTAATTTAAATCAAATAAAGAAAAAAAAGGATTCTTCTAAGATTAAAGTATATATGCAAGAGACAAATGCAGCAGCAGAGAATATGAAAAAATTGATAGACTCAACTATGATTTATTCTCAAAACAAATTAATCAAAGGATCATTTTCAATTATTGAAGAATTAAAAAATGCGCAATTGATTTGTAATTATAAATCAAGACAAACAGGAGTAAGTCTACATTTCCAAGATAAAAATGATATTAAATTATTCGGCAATAGAACAAGATTTTCACAATTAATATGCAACATGGTATTGAATGCTATTGAAGCTTACGAGGAACAAAAATCAAAGATCAACGAAAGTGATGAAAAGGAAATTAGTATTAGTTTTAGTAAGACAGACAATGATGTGACAATAATTATAAAAGATAACGCTCTCGGTATGCCGGAAAAAATTAAAGAGAATATTTTCAGACCATTTTATAGCACAAAAAAACATATGGGAAACTCTGGCATTGGTCTTTCTATGTGCAAGGACATTGTTGAGAGTGATTTTATGGGAAAAATAGAACTAAACAGCCAGCATCATAAGGGTACCGAATTTATTATTACCATACCATTGGTGGTACAGGAAAAAAATTAAAATGTCTGATAGAGGAAATCTTGATCACGCCATTTTAAAGAGCATCAAATTCATAACAGAACAGCAAAATCCAGACGGCTCATTTAATAGCTATTCACACAAGGAGTCTAACCCTGCAAAAACAGAGTCATTTGTGACTATTTTTTACACATCGTTGATTTTATATAGCATATCTCAAATTAAAAATTCAAAGCTTTCAAAAATAAAAGACACGGCTTGTAATTTTTTATTAAGCGAAAAAAATAAGGACGGGACTTATAATTATTGGGCAAAGAGTTTTTCAAAATACAAAACCGAATCATGCCCAAATGATCTAGATGATACTTCGTGTGCCTTATCAGCATTGTTTGCATGCGATCAAAATTTAATAAAAGAGGACGCATTAGCCCAAATTACTCAAGTTCTAATAAACTCAGAATATGAAGAAGGTGGGCCTTATTTTACTTGGATTGTTCCTAAAAATGCCGACTCAAAATGGAAAGACATCGATCTTGCAGTCAATACAAACATTGGGCTCTTTCTTTCGATGCTTGGAATAACATTACCGAATATTGAAAAATTAATCGAAAATGCAATAGAAAAAGAAGAATTTTCTTCAACATACTATCCCAATTATTCAACTTTGTACTTCATTTCAAGATTTTACAAGGGAAAATTAAAAGAAAAATTAATACAATTTATACAAAAGGAAAACTCCAAGCCTTTTAAAAATTCTCTGGAATGCGTTTTACTTGGAATTTCATTATTAAATTTAGAAGAAGAACAAGCCAAAGTCCAAAATAATATTGACTATCTATTAAAAAACCAGCAAAAAAATGGTTCTTTTGGTTCTCACGTATTTATCATCGAACGATCATACAAAAAAGATAAACGGCTTTCAGGATCAGAAGCCTTTACTGCAATATTGGCGATAGAACTAATGACTAAATATCAGGAACCTAAAATAGATAAAAAAAGTGTGATAAAATATGATAAATTTTCCAACTTAAAAAATTTAGTCGCCAATCATGCTAGCGAATTAATCAAAAGCAGATTTAAAGATGATTTAGCAGATCAATTTAATATTTTTCTAAAGAAAATTATTAGTTCTGATCATGATGGACAAATTATTATTCACCCATATCTATTCATAAACTCGCTTAAGAAAAGAACTTTTTTATTTAAAGAAAATGAAAAAGTTTTACTCGACACAGCAGTTGCCGGAATGTTCGGCTGGCTCTCCTATACAATATTTGACAATAATATCGATGAAAAAAAAGATTTAGATAAACTCCCCTTAGCGATAATTTGCAACAGAGAACTGGAAGAATTATTTTGTAAAAACAATCCCGATTTTAAACCAATTTTCCGAATGCTAATAGACAGAGTAGATTATGCTAATTTTTATGAATTTAAATATGCTCGCCTTGATAATAAGTCGAATTATTCTTTAGAGAAAATTTACCCGAATGTTGAATTTATTGCAGAAAAATCCATTGCTCATTGCCTTGGACCATTGTCGATCATGACCAAACTCGGTTTTTCTCCTGAAAGTCAGGAGTTTAAGGATTTGTTCTCTTTCTACCAAAATTATTTAATTGCAAGACAACTAAACGACGATGCTCATGATTGGGAAGAAGACTTTACGCGAGGACAAATTAATTATGCAGGAGAAATTCTGCTAAGAGATTTTAAGAAAATAAATAACAGAAAAGCCGATATTTCAAAAGATCTTCTTGAACTGAGAAAATTATTTTGGGACAAGACTATTCTGGAAGTCTGCAACATAATTAAAAATAAAATTACAGAAGCAAAAGCAAACCTACTTTCGCTTTCTGGGATATTAGATCAAAATTATCTCAAAAACAAGCTAGACGAACTAGAAAGATCTGCGGAGAAAGCCATCAAAGAAAGACTAAAAACAAAGCAGTTTCTAAATGCTTTAGATTTAGACTAGTCATGTTTTATTGAAATGTTGCTCAATACAATAAATAGAGCAAAAAAATTTGCTCTATTTATTTAAGCTAAACATTTAATCTGTCCAAGATCATTCTCCCCTCTCGATTGAGGGGAGATGGCTCGAAGCATGCAGCACAGCTATTGAAGCGCATACTGCACGTCGTTTTTAAATATCATTGAGGATTTAGTTATCCCCAAAATGTTGAGCACCCTATATGGCCTGCTTGAGTTACTACATATGATCACTCCGCGGCAATCATTGTCCATAACCTTACGGATGCATGCCAATATAGTTTTTACCCCTTCACTGTCGATAAAGGACAGATCGTTTAAATTAAAAAACCAATCCGATTCCCCATCATTGTTTTCTTCAAAAGCCTGACTCACTACATCACAAACACTGAAATCTACATATCCACATCCAAAAGTCATCATCTTAATGCCCTCGGAAATATCAGTTATTTTGATCTCAGCCGGTTTTGACTCTGTCTCCGAGTCATTGCTCATCCCGAGTTCCTCCATACTAATCACTCTTCTCCCCCCCCGTCATGTTTTTGAATTCCCTATGTCAATTAAGACATCAAATTCATGATGACCAAAATCGCCTTCCATTTCACTTGCATTTTAAATAAAAAATAACAAAATAAATTTTATATTTTGTTTATTATTACAAAAATACAGTTTCATTCTTGAAAAAAGCAGCTAAAGCCTGATATAATACTAGATATTGAGCAATATGATATCTCAATTATTAATTAATTTGCGCTAACTAAACAAGGAGACTAAATGTCTGTAATTTCTAATGTTGTCGCAAGAGAGATCTTGGACTCCAGAGGTAATCCAACAATTGAAGTAGATTTAACACTTAGCGATGGTTCTTTCGGACGAGCCGCAGTGCCATCAGGTGCCTCAACCGGCACACACGAAGCAGTTGAATTACGGGACGGAGATAAGAGTCGATACCTCGGCAAGGGAGTAAAAAAAGCAGTAGAAAATACTAATACTGAAATTAAACAGGCTATTCTGGATAAAGAATTTGACCAGCGCACTCTTGATGAAACAATGATTAAATTAGACGGCAGCGAAAACAAAGGTCGTCTCGGAGCCAATGCTATTTTGGGCGTTTCTCTGGCTTTCGCTCATGCCAGTTCTAAAAGTCAAAACAAAAAACCTTATCAATATTTTTCTGAAATCGGAAAGACGAATTTGCCAGTACGGCTTCCTGTTCCAATGATGAATATTTTAAATGGTGGCAAACATGCTGAAAATTCTACCGACATTCAGGAATTTATGATTATGCCGGTCGGTGCTCCAAATTTCAAAGAAGCTCTTCGCTATGGAGCGGAAGTTTTCCATGCGCTGAAAAAAATTCTGGCCGAAAGAGGCCTAAATACTTCGGTCGGAGACGAGGGCGGATATGCTCCTTCTCTTCCTTCTAACTCAGCAGCAATTGAAGTAATTTTAGAAGCAATTACAAAAGCTGGCTACGAATCAGGCAAGGACATTTCAATCGCTATTGATGGTGCTGCATCTGAACTTTATTCGAATGGTAAGTACGAACTTAGTACCGAGAATAAATCCCTAACTTCAGAGGAAATGGTTAACTTTTATGCTGATTGGGTTGAAAAATATCCGATCGTGTCTATCGAAGATGGCTTGGCAGAGGATGACTGGGACGGATACAAATTAATGACCGAGAAACTTGGTAAAAAAGTACAAATTGTAGGTGATGACCTTTTCGTAACCAATATAAAACGTCTCGACAAAGGAATAAAAGAGAAAGCTGCAAATTCAATACTCATAAAACTCAATCAGATTGGAACAGTTTCCGAAACAATTGATGCCATAAACATGGCCAAAGAATCAGGATACACTGCTGTTGTTTCTCACCGTTCCGGCGAAACAGAAGACACCACAATCGCAGATTTTGTTGTCGGATTAGGTACTGGCCAGATTAAGACTGGCTCGCTTTGCCGATCAGAGAGAGTTTGCAAATACAATCAGCTACTTAGAATTGAAGAAGAGTTGGGAGATAAAGCAACTTATCCCGGATCAGAAATATTTAAAAAATAACTTCTTTGTTGTTTTTAATTTAGAAATTATAATTTAAGATTTACGACCAAAGGGAGTTTGTATGGCTTATTTAGTGCTGGTACGTCACGGACAATCAGAATGGAACCTTTTAAATAAATGGACCGGACATGTTGATGTGGAATTAACAGAAAGAGGCAAGGAAGAAGCCAAGAAAGCAGCACTTTTGCTGAAAGATATTCCTCTTCACAAGGCTCACACCTCAGATCTTAAGCGGGCGCAAAAAACTCTTGAGATAATATTGGATGAGTTAAATTCGAAAGATATTGATGTAAAAAAAGATGCCGCCATAAAAGAACGTGACTATGGTGATCTTACAGGTATGGATAAGGGGGAAGCAAGAAAAAAGTTTGGAGAAGAAAAGTTTATGCTTTACAGAAGAAGCTGGGACGTAGCTCCCCCAAAAGGAGAAAGTCTTAAGGATACTGCTGATAGAGCAATTCCATATTATGAAAATCATGTATTAAAGGATCTCAAAAACGGAAATAATGTTATTGTTGCTGCTCATGGAAATACATTACGAGCGATCATTAAACATCTTGAAGATGTCGCTGAACACGAAATCCCTAGTTTGGAAATTGGAACAGGTGTTGTTTATGTATATGAAATCGACGAAAAAGGAAAAATTATATCTAAAGAAATAAGAGATCACTCAAAAGAGCAATAAAATTTACAAAACCAGATTTAAAAAATGCTCTCGCTTGAGAGCATTTTTTAAATATTTTTGAATTACGAATTGTGAGCCCTTGTCAAATTTCGACGGTTGCAACCCAGATATGACATCGGGGCTAGAAATTTGATGAAGGTGAGCGTAATTTCGTAATTGAAAGTAATATGTAGATTGACTTATCTTATCTCTTTTTCCTGCCTTACAGGCTCTCCTGCCACATTCTTTTGCCATTTAATAACCCCGAAAACCGCAAATCCAATGGCCAACAAAGCAATTACGGTAAGAATGGTTTTTTTCATACTATTTAATAAACTTGAGAACTAAGCTTTTCTTTTTTAAAGCATCAAGCCAATCACCGAAAGATTTTTCAATCTCACCCGTTTTTGCTTCCACTTTGATAATATGCCAACCAAATTCACTTCTGACGGGTTCTGATATTTCGCCGACTTTAGTTGAAAAAGCGGCCGTCGAAAACTCAGATACCATCTCTCCTACTGCGAATGGCTCAAGTGCTCCGCCTTGTTCTGCACTACCAACATCTTCTGAATACTTCTTTGCTGCCTCGGAAAAATCAAGGCCACCTTTTATCTCGTTCAGATATCCGTCAATCTTGGCTTTTCCCTCGGCAACTTTATCATCAGGCGCATTCTCATCAACACGAACCAAAATATGACTGACTGTAACCTTTGCTATTAAATCGTTATCGAGTTTATCTCTTACCATTTGGGTTTTAACTAAGTTCTTGAATTGTTTTAGGTTTAACCCATATAAATCAGAAAGAACCTTATCAACTTTTTCCTGACCGCCATTCTGATCGATTATTTCCTGAACTGCAGAATCAACATCTTCCTTGCTTACACTCGACTTGTTTAAGAAAGCCTGAAATCCGATTAATTTATTCTCGATTAGCTGATCAAGAATTTGCTTGTCAATTTCAGTAAAGTCCACATTGTCCTGCTCGGTTGCATTATAGAAGTGATGTATGTAATCCTTCTCGTGTAAATAGTCATTGTAAGTTACAAAATCCTGATTAGCTATCGCTACAGGAAATGGTATAATTTTTGAAACAATTCTTGTAGCTTTATCTTCAGATTTAAACCCATACACTAAAATTCCGAACACGATCTGCACCAAAACAATCAGTATTATCAAGAATAAACATATTCTCTGGGTTACTTTAGAAGTTAAAAAAGATTTTACTTTTTCACTCGTAAAAAAGCTTTTAATTGAAACTGTTACCCTAAGAGCAACAGTCTTTGTCTTAATCCAAAAAGCTTTTATCCAGTTGATAACTTTTCCGTTTCTTAAGAAATTGGTAATGTTTTTCATTTTTTTCTCCACATAATAAACTCATTATACTAAACAACCGCAGAAAATCAAATCGCCCCACCCCACGACGAAGATACAAACAGCATTAAAATGATCAATATAGCAATTATAACATATGTAGCCAGTTTGCCAGAATGCCTAGCTAAAACGGTATATGAAAAGCCGACAAACAAATAACTGACGATCGCTATTATTAAGCTTTTACTCAATGGACTTATTAGAAAATAACTTAAACCAAGAAATATCTCCAGAATGATAATGCAAAATAAAACTAAATAAATCAATCTTTTGTTGCCAAGAATACCGATCTTTTGTTCAACATAAAGGTAAACATATCCGAAGATCACAAGAAGACCCAACATTATAAGCCAGACTGGAAGGTTATATTGAAAAAGAAAGCCGTAAAATGCATAGGCTGAGGTAAAAGAAAGATAGATAAGTAAGAATATTGGCGCTGTTTCCATCAACGCTAAGATTAAAGCAAAAAACCCGAACGATATTATCAATATTTTTGTTGAAGGATTTTGATTAAGCTGATAAAAAGAAATAACGCCCCACAATATAATGAGACTGAGCAGAAATTTTCGACTTATTTTATTGTACAGGAAAGCCATTTAGGATCCTGATTACAGGATAGATATTAATAAGTTAAGTAGCCCTTTAGGGAGCATAAAGATAATGTGCAGCTTATTTTGTGATGGGCTCATGGCTTGCTATAGAACATGATGCTCTTTATATTCTTTTACGAGCTAGCGCTAAAATCATCTCCAATAATTATTGAGATGTCAACACTATCACCGGTGTTGCGAGTTCTTTGGATAACTTTTGTATTATATTTTTTCTCCAGGAAACTAATCGCAGACTTATTCGTGCCTCCACTATAATCATAAATTTTAGTTGTCTTAGATTTTTCCTCAGCAGTCTTAACTGTGACAACATCAAACTGAGAATTTACTTTGAGTTCTGATGCTATCTTACTGGCCTGACCAGAGATTTTTGATGCATTCAACACTTCAACTTTTAATGCAGTTTTATTTGACGCATCTTCCGAAAAGATATTTTTAACCATGTCTTTTATCGCATCGAAATTTCCAGTCTTAGGCTTTAAGTAAAAGGTGCCAGAACTGGAATCGGAAACCAAATAGCTATCGTTTGCACTTGATAAGACTTTTGTAACCATGGTATTTTGATCAATACCGTTTATCATTTCAGCCAAAATTTTTAATTCCGCAGGAGTAAAATTTGTTCTTAAATGATTGCCGACTATTGTCACTAAATCCAGAACTGTTTTAGGATTAGCTAAAACTCCGGCCTTCAACATTTTATCCCTAACCGCAGAAATAACCTGTTGCTGTCGTCTGGATCGGTCAAAATCAGATGTTGTTTCTCTTGAACGGGAGTATTTAAGAGCAAGTTCTCCATCCATATGTTGCTGCCCTGCTTTTATATACAGGGGGTCATATCCCTTCATTTCCTTATCTGGATAAAGAGGGTCATAAATGGCTTTATCAACATAAATATCGACTCCGCCCAACTTGTCCACTAATTGTTTGAATCCTTCAAAATCGATCATAACGTGATATTGAACAGGTATGCCCAATACATTAGAAACAGTTTCTCTGGTAAGCTGTGCACCGGCTATTGAAGCATCATCGACACAGTCAGACTGCTTCTTTTTCTTACAATTATCGCTTAAATAATCCTTGTACCCATAAGCAAAAGCAGCATTTATTTTGTCACTTCCATGGTTCTTGATTGGAACATAAAGATCGCGAGGTACTGATATTAATGCCATCTTCTTATTCTTTACGTCAATGCTTGCAACCAATAACGAATCAGTTAAAAGCCCACCAGGATGATTGTCACCCCCTCTACCCATTAAGAGAATATTGACGCGACCATCTTCCTCACCATTCAATTTATCACCTTTGATCGCACGAACTAACGAGCTACCGCCAATTCCGTTTTCAAAAATCTTTGATCCCGTAGCATATATGTAGGCAAGAAATGAGGCAAGACATATTAGGAGAATGCCAAATATGACAAAAAACACTTTCCACCCCTTCTTTTTGTAGAATGGTTTTTTAATGTTAGTACTATTTGGTTTAGGGGAACGTTTAAAAGATTTAATGAAACTCATTTTTGTTTTTTAGTTATAATTTTCAATAAGTTAATTTTAGCAAAACCTTAATAGGTTTAGCAATGCTTGTTCTTGGTAATATGCGGAGGATTTTTATAAAAAGGAACAACCGCATTCTCAAATTTTTTGCCCTGTCCCTTCAACTCTTTCTTTGTCTTATCAGCAATTTTCTTGTCGTTTAGTCTACCGCAATATCCGATTACCGGAATATTTAGGGAACATGCAATCAGATTGGCCGTTGCCAGGCTTATTCTTAATCCCGTATAAGAACCGGGACCCTGATTAACAACTATGCCGTTAAGATTTTCTTTTTTTAAATTGCCTGAATTTAAAAAAGTGTCAATATTTATCAACATTTTCTCCGATAAATCATTTCTGACTTCAAACTGTTCCCTTCTGACAAAATTATAATCATTATCAAAAAGGCTTAAGATCATTTCATCTATCTCGGAATTATCAATCAACAAAATCATCTATCCTCCAAATTGTCGGGTATTAACATTTTTCTTGTTTTATCATCGATATATTCAAACCTTAG
The DNA here is from genome assembly GCA_041649155.1 of Patescibacteria group bacterium. Classification (GTDB taxonomy): domain Bacteria; phylum Patescibacteriota; class UBA1384; order XYA2-FULL-43-10; family 1-14-0-10-43-13; genus JAMCZZ01. Next base: position 108,727 of record JBAZNP010000001.1, read on the forward strand.
CTCTACTGTCCTTGATGGCAGAATTTCTTTTATTTTATCGGGCCATTCCAGTAAAATGACAGCATCTTTATTTTCGAAAAGTTCATCTATTCCAATAGAATAGGCATCCTGTATTGATCCCATTCTATAACAATCAATATGAACTAAAAAACTGATTTTTTGCTGATTTTCCGGCAAAGAATATTTTTTTAGTATGACAAAAGTTGGGCTGGTGATATTTTCTTTTATGCCCAAAGCACTAGCAAATCCCTTGGTAAATGTTGTTTTTCCACTTCCCAAGTCACCTTCCAGAGCAAAAACATCGCCTGGCTTCGCTTTAAAAGCTAAATCGCGGGCAATTTTAAAAGTTTCCTCTTCGCTTTTAGAAATATATTCCATAGTATTGTTATAAATAAACCGATAGCTGGGTATATTAGTTGCTCTTCTCCTGCCCTGGGCAATTGATCTTCCGAGGCCACTATTTTAACATCATCTTGATCAATTGGCAAGATTCGATATTCATCTTTATATTGCGAAACGATCCCTGCAACTTCAACCTGATCACCTTTTTTCATCTTAGGCTTGTTAATGCCCGTGGTTTTATTTATTACAACTTTAATTTCTGATTTGCCATCGCTAATATAAAATGTGTTCCCAGATGTTTCCGTTACAATTCCTGCCGTCTTAATATATGCGCCTTCATTTTCTTCGCCGATGTCAGATATCGTAATCTCTGTTGGGGTAACTGGATCAGTATGATTTAGTATGACGATACTATCGGCACTACTAATTTTAACCCTTCTTTCATTATTTATTTGCGAAAGTTCACCAGTTACAGAAACCACATCCCCCAAAGAAAGCGTGGGGAAGTTTTTGCCATAACAATAAACCTGTATCCCTCCAGTTTCATCCTGTATATAGAAATATTGCGACGACAAAACCCCCGGCAAAGTTGTTACCGTACCTGTAACTATAACATCTTCACCATCCTCCAAAGCCCTTGTGTCTTTAATATTCAAGGTTTCATCCGAAACTTCATCCGGATCATCTACAATTTCATCCACAATCTCTCGATATTCCGATCCGGGCGTCGGCAACGCTGGGACAAAATCAATGCTGTTATTGCCAGTAACTAAAGCATTTAGTTTTCTGGTAATAGATTCATTTGTTTTAGGAGCTTCGGCATTTTCCGATATATTATTTAAGACATCTTTGTCTTCATAGTCTCCATAAAATACCTTGTCTACGATCGTTGAATTAATTTTGTCTTTTAATATCATGCAATCGCCGCTATCATTCAAACCAGAAAAATAAATAACAGTATACTCTCCAGACCCCAAAACTCCGTTCAATTCATGTGGTTTATGATTATTATCCTCCAGCGTATAATCAGACGAATCAACACTCTCCTCAGTGGGATTAAAAAGTTCAATCCATTCACCATTTTCGCAACTTGATTTTGTGCATAGCTCATTTATTAAAATATGATCCGCAATACTACCATCTGCAGCAGAAACACTTTTTGAACCCAAAAATATCGCTGCTAAAAAAGCGATAATATAAAATAGCGGTTTAATAGCTATCTTAACCCGTCCCCTCCTAAACATAATCCACCTCAAACGTTCTTTAATTAATTCGATAATTAAAGAATAATCGACAGGACATTAAGAAAAGTTAAAAATTATTAGAATTCAATGCTCTTAAATATCCTAAATAACAAGCTATAGCATACTAATCGGGATACCATGATAAAATGTTAATATGCGAATGTCGAAAAACCAAAAAAATGTGCTAAAAATAATTGGCAAGAGCATTGTTCTAGCATCGGCACTGTTTGCTCCAAATATTATCCAGATAATGAGACCTAAAAATGCCAGGGAGAAATACAAGCACAGCAGAACTATCAAAAAGCTTTTTGATGATGAAATTATATACCTGTTCGGCGAAGAAATAAGGCTGACTAAAAAAGGGAAAGAATTGCTTGGCGTTATTCAGATTGAGGACATTCAAATATTCCCAAAAGATGAATGGAATGGAGTCTGGCATATAGTTTGTTATGATGTGCCAGAAGGCAAAAAGACAGCCAGGGATTATTTTCGAGCGAAGTTAGCTGAGGTTGGTTTTAAGTTTATTCAAGACAGCATGTGGGTTTATCCATATGAGTGCAAAGAGGAAATCGCCATTATCTCTCAAAATCTGGGCATTGCCCCTTTCGTTGCGTACCTTAACACCGACTATCTACCCCAACAAGAGAGGCTAATTCGTCACTTTCAACTCAAAAAAAAGAATCTATAATTTTATTAATAACTATCCCAAATAGCATGCTATAGCTTGTTAATCGGGATAGTTGAGAATTAGAAATATTAGAATGAAGGGATTTGAATGTTGGAATTTTGGACCGAAGATGTGTTGAAGATGTTCGGGATGTGTTCGGTTTTATCCACAGCCCTGCGCACAAATTATAGACAATATCATATATTTGAGATCAAATAGAGCAATTCATGTGTTCGGTTTCTGTTCGCACTTATCCACAGGCGATGATTTTTATTTAATTCCATAATACCATATCTGGCTTGAGTACAAAGTATACTAAATAAGAAGCTATAGCTTGTTAATCAGGATAGTTGAGGATTAAAAATATTGGAATATTGGAATGTTAGAATTATTGAATTATTTTTTTTAAATTAATCATAAAACGCGAAATTTCGAGCTTGCAGGAGAACCCCTTATCCCGCTCGATTACAGTGGGTGTAGCTAACTTGGCCAAATGACGCCGATAATGACCGTGATAGCAAATAAAACAAGAGAAATAAGCGCCATTACTTTTGCATTTTTCTTTTGCTCAGAAAAACGGCTTAAAATAAGCAGAAATATAGACAACAAGATTATTCCGGGAATATTTAACCCAACAGAATAAACCCAATTTGGGAAGTCATGATAACTGTTTGAGTTTATAGTTTTAACGGTCATGATCATAAGCAAGATATTCGAAATTACAAAACCAATAAATACTAGGTAGGTTATAAACTTTGTAATTACTAAAACAGCACCGGGCTTACTCTTTTGTGGTTCTGGTGCTTGATTGCTTTGAGATAAACCTTGATAAGGGTCGTTTTGTGTCTCCATCTTCCTCCTTTTTTATTTGTCCTTATTTTACCATTTTCATAATGTTATTAATGATTTTTGTTGAGTTATTTTCTTAAATATTTTCAAAAAGCCTAATCTCGTGCTTGCGAGAGAACGTCCACGAAAGCTCAGTAACTTTTTTAGCCGAATGCGCCCATAAACAATAAAACTCCTGCAATATACAAAACAAATAGAACTATGATTTGAATTAAGGGTTTTAACAACCATTTCCAAGCCTTATTTTTAATAGCCAAGATTATACCTGCAACTAGATATATTGACTGCAGCAAAAATAAAAATTCTATTATATATCCCAAACCATCAGTCAAATCTATAAATGGAAAGAATGTAGATATGAATAAAAAAGCCCACAAACACGATAGTACAATAAAGGCTGTATTGAATATCTTTTCCCAAAACCGTGGACCAATCGAACCTAAAACCTTTGAATTGTTATTTTGCTGTCCGCCCGATGCGTTGGGCTGCACTTGCTGGTCGTATTGCAATGGTTGATTTATTGGATCTTCTGTCATTTCCCTCCTCAATAATTTTATTTAATTCCATAATACCATATCTGGCTTGGGTACAAAGCATACCAAATAAGAAGCTATAGCATACTAATCGGGATAGCGGTAGAGATTAAAGTCTTATTTTAGAGCAGGTAAGATAAGAAATAAGACGAGAAAAATGAAGTGTCGTCAAAAAACACAAGAAATTTACTCAAATATTTTCAAAAATCCTAATTTTGTGCTTGTGAAAAAACGTCCCCTAAGCTCCACTTTCGGTTTCTGATTTTTGTTTATGTTCCTTACAGTTTTCACAATTAAATATCTCGTCTCTATGAAATTCGTGGTTGCATTTTGGGTATTTATAAACCGTTTTTGATTCAAAAATTGTACCTGGTGCACCATCATTTTTTTCAAGTTCTACTTCGCTAAGGTATATGCAATCTTTCTTATACATGCTTGTCCTCTATTTTAATTTTTTTCTATATCTAAATATTCCAGATCGTTTTTATATTCTGGTTTGGTGTCACCATTATCGTAAACAAAATCAAGAATGTGAGTTTTCGGATTCGCCCATGATTCAATTTCACAATGCCCAATCACTCCGTCACTATTTTTAACTTTCACTGAGACCATAATTACCCTCCAAAAATTACTATAATAATTTTTTAATATTGCTTAATTCACATTTATTAGTATGGACGAAATCGATCATTCCACATGATGGACATTTTAATGTTGAGTCACCTCTTTCTCCATTAGTCTGAAAATCAAGACTCTCTTCGTGTAAATAATCTTCGTACTCTTTATTTAGCTTCATTTTTCTCCTTTTTTGCGAAAAACAATTCAACCATTTAACTATTCAACAAGTTAACGGACCCATTATGCCAAACATACCCCAAACAGAGCAAGTTGTTTTCTTATCGCCAAAACCGTATTTAATAGAAAACCGTCCCCTAAACTACTTGTTCACCCTAGAATTTCCCTTCAATTTTAGATGTTGTCCTTTTGACATTTATATTGCCGTGGCGACCTCTTTCTCTCGGATTATTAAAATAATTTCCGTTTAACTCACTGCCTCTGTTGAGTATTGCTAGTAAAGCAGTGCCAGTATGATCCCTCATATCATCGTCAGGTGCAGGTGCTGAAGTTCTATTCTGATATACGTATACCAATTCATGGTTCTCGTTGTTGTTCCGGCATATGTTGGCAATTAGGTTATAAGAACCGGACCTCTGAGTGTAAAGATTTACTTTAATAGAAGTTAAGCTTTGTTTGATTTCAATTACGGTTGGGTATTTTGTTTTTTCCTTGTCGTAACTGCTAGTGAGAAAGCCCTCGTATCTACCGTTAACATTTGGGATTCCAACCAATTTTTTTATTAAAGGAAGTTTCCATAAATAAACATTAAACAGCCAAAAGAAAAGCAACAAAATCAATAGTGTCGTTGGAGCTTCAAACAAACCGAAAGAATAAATTTTGTAAAGATAATTTTCGTGCGGTAATTTTTCTATCCAAAAAATTAGACCTGACGATACCCATGACGCTGGGGCAGTAAACACGACACAAAAAATAAAATAAAATTTACTCGTTAGGCGGAATGGCTTCATAAATCTCCCTGTTAAATATTAAAGGCTTTGTCCCAAGCAGTTACAGCTTCTTGAGCCGTGGTTGCCCTATAGGCAGCTAGGCTTTGCACTAAAGAACTAGCAAGAGTATTTCTGAATAATTGGCTATCCCAATTATTTGTAATATGTTCAGTGCCGCAAACGCTTGGCACTTGAGTTTCCTGTGCTAGTGATTCTAAAATATGGCTCCCAACCAAAATGAATGAACTAACATGGTCGTTGGCGAAATTTTCATTGGGGGACGCATGAACCAGAGACTCTATTTGGTATGAAGAAACAACATCCGCATCCCCAAAATGATTTTTTGACCAATTTTTAAACATTCGAACGACAGGCTTAAAGTTTTCATTAGTTTTATTGTGTTTTTCCGCTCCATTTTTGATGTGAGTGCGAGGACTGTTAACTTTTTCCAAGCCGGTTTTGAAGGAATATATGGCAATGGGATCCGTCATTATGTCATGGGTGATTTTTACTGCGGGGACAACGTCTGCCTTAAATGTCGATGTTGAAACTTCTATGCATTTCCCGCTATCGCTTCGTTTTATAGTCCAGTCATAACGATTTTGATTCTCGAGTTTTTCCTCGATTTCTGCAAAAATACACTCCCATGCTATGCTAGTTGGACAGACTATTCCAGAATGAACACTGCTAAAAGTATCTTTTCGTATGGCGACAATATCAACATCATTGATATCTGAAATCGAGGTATCGTTAGCATAAGATCCCTGTAGGAATGTTTGATGGTCGACGAGTAATTCTTGGATGTAGTTTTGAAGATTGGCAACTTCTCTCCGTTTTGTATCAGAGATGCTTTTTGTATGTTTTAGAACATGCTGAACAGGCACATTGTGAGTCATTGCTCCCTCCCTTTCAATTAAATTAGTTTCGGTTTTTTAATGACTTGGATGACTTTACCGCAGATAGAATAGTTTTCCATCTCATCAATTCCAATAAATATTGGTGGAAAGTTTTTTGTTGACTCTGGCATTAAGACGATCTGTTCGTTTTCTCTGTCTTCGAAATACTTTTTTATATTTGCCATGCCATCAATTATGGAAACAATGTAGTCCCCATTACGAGGTTGCTGATACTCCGAATCAACGACAACATAGTCGCCATTTTCGATGTTTTTATCGCCGTTAACCTTAGCCTTGTTCATCGAATCGCCGGATGCTTCAAGGATAAAAATATTCCTGGTTTTGGTTAACAACTTTTTTGATACCTTAAGGTACCCTTCGACATAATTGTCTGCAAAATGAGTAGCGAATCCGCAATCTGCTGCGCCATATATTGGCAGAGACAATAAACCCTCGGAACTTTCGGAGAGTTTTTTAACTACATCAATCTTTTTAGAATCAGGATTATATTTAACAAGACCTCTTTTTTCCAGCTGATCAAGGTGATGTTTTACATTTTGTGGGTGGTTAATCCCTGCCAGAATACCAAGCTGTCTCAGGGTAACATCCCCAATTTTATTGTCAGTTAAAAGTTCTAACAGTTTTTTTTGTGTTGAATGCATTAATTCTCCTTATGGTTCAATTATAGCAAACTAAACATTATCTGTAAAGTTATGTTATCTATTGACAGACTATTAGTTTTTAAAATAAACTGAAAATTAAGAGGTCGCTGAGTTAGCATTTTTACATCTAACTTGGAGGTGGACAGCGTTTGGTCGGTCCTCAGATTATCAGTAATTCAAAGGAGAATTGAAAGATGTTATCCAATGGATTTTCAGCTGAGATTGTAGAAAAAGTTTGGCAAAAAGGTTTAATTGTCTTGGGACAAAACTCCAACCTTATGCGCAAAGATGCTTGTGGCGCTTTCATAAAGAGAAATCTTTATGGGGTAAGGGATGGGCAATCTGGCAATGGTTGGGAAATAGACCACATTGACCCGAACGGTTCCGACGATCTCAGTAACCTTAGGCCGTTACAATGGTACAACAACGTTACCAAAAGTGATGGTGTGTTAAAATGCGCAGTGAGAGCTAGTGCTTAGCGCAACCAAAAAGCAGGTGGGTAATTTGCCTGCTTTTTGAATTCAAATATTAATAATTACAAACCAAAAAACAAAAGATAAACCGGCAACAAAACTTAGCCAAAAAAGCCAAAAAAAGAACACATAAAATATGGTTTGTGCTTTACCCGGCTTCTTTTCTTCTATGAATTTTGTTGCCGTCATATATTCATGAGGTGATTTCTCGTAGTCCAATAGAAAATTTTGTTTATTCAGATCAATAATCGAAATTTCACTTAGCAAATACCTCATTACTATATTGCTAAGAGTGCATACCAATAGTGCAATCCATGCAGATTTTAGTAGATTTACCTCTACTGGAGTTTCAAAGTAATTCAAAAGAGATAGGCTTGATACTAGGGCGCCAGCAGAGATTGTTAATATTGCGTTAAACAAGGCATCCCTATTCGTCATGACCATTCGCCTTGATAAATTGAGTTCTTTATACCTCTCGTCCATAGGTTAAACAATCTTGTTAATCTCTTTCATAATTCTGTCTGTTTCAGCAAGAGCAATGATTATCTTTTGGTAATGCTCAATATCTTCGGAATTTAATGTTCTATTTTTGCGGTCTTTAAGCCACTTTTGAGCTGGTTGATAGCCACCAATATAAGAATTCCATGCAGCTTCTGGAACATTGCCAAAATATTGACTACCATTTATGTAGACTCTGACGGCGCTAAACTCAATTTTCTTAATTCCCTTGATCATTTTTGCAAAACATGAAAGAAAAAATCTCATTTTTCATCTTTATTGCTTTGATTTCCCTGTCACTTAGATTATTACCTTTGCTTCTTCATAAAGCATCGGCAAACAATTTTGCCTTAATCTGAATTTGGTACCGTGGTTATGGCCAGATCTGGCATCAAAATCCACAAGAACACAAGAATCTTCTATCGCCTTCAGGAAACCCTCAAAATTAAACTTCCTTAGCATCATAACTTTTGAATATTTATAGAACTCCCTTTTTCTTTCTGTCTTGACCTCAGCTTGAACATAAAAACAGTTAAGCAACTTGGTTCCAGCTTTATGTTTAAGATCATCAAAACCCCAGTAAGGTTGTGGGTCTAGTTCCTTGAACCCTATTTTTTCTTTAACAGAATCTAGCCATGCCCTATGTTTATCGTCGACTTTAGATGAATCAAAAGATACTAAAATCTTTTGTTCTTTGCGATCCACCTTAACCATGAACCCCCTATCGGTCGGAGCATTACCGTTTATTGTCTGCCTAAAACTCATCTCTTCCAGCGAATATTTTCCACCCGCTTCTTGATGGTTCCATCCGTACTTAGGTAACAACATTTGTGCGACAAAACCTACTGCCCTTGGCGATGGTTCCATGTGAAATAGAGTGGTTAGGGAACAGGTATTTAAACGCTGAGTTTTTAACTCCCACTCTGCAGCATTTGGAATTGGCAAATTATTTTCCTTGATACCGAGTAAATCTTCGAGAGTATTTCCTATGCCCCCACTATTTCCATGCCTTCCGTTTTTCACCCACCCCATCTCAGAGATTTCTTTTAATCGCTTTATCAATGATTCCTTGGTATACAGTACTGGATCACTATTTTTCATAATTCCTCATATATTTAATGTTGCTTGAGCAGTATGTCTTTTAATTCTTTTTTTAGACATTTCGCAATATTCAGGAGAAATATCAATGCCGATATAATCTCTTTTAGAATTAATTGCTGAAATGGCAGTTGTGCCAGAGCCCATAAAGGGATCCAGAATGACTTTGGCACTTGTTGATGAAACGATACGGTCGATTAATTTAACTGGAAAAGGCGCAGGATGGCCATTTCTCATTTCTTGAGTAAACTCCCATATATCGCCATAAGCATTTACCTTTGGGGCTAGCTTGAATTTGGGTTTAGCAATTAGATAAATTACTTCATAGGTAGGCAAGAAATAGCCAGCATTAAAATTTAGTCCGCCTTTTCTTCTCCAAATAATAATTTGTCTAACAGGAAAACCAACAACAATATCTTGCCTGTCTTGCAATAATCCTGCCTGAACTCGCCACTTATGGTTATAAAAAATGGCTCCAGTGTCGGGAATGATTCGTAACATTTCCGTTAAACAATCTCTTTGCCATTTCACATACTCCTCATGCGGCATACAATCATCATGATTTGTGTAACCATTTTGAAGTGCAGCATTGGCCCACTTACCACCTCGTCCATCTTTCATTCCATTACCAGTGGAATTTTTTAGATTATATGGCGGAGAAGTCACAATTAAATCAACAGCTCCATCAGGAATCTGCTTCATTATTTCAACCGCATCACCACAAACAATTTTGTTTAAAAAGTCTTCTGGATAGTTCATTGCTTTAAAAATTAATATCTACAATAAAATACTATCACCTTACGCTTGGATGGTAAACCATCACTCAGGCCATCAACATCGCATCGCCATAGGAGAAGAAGCGGTATTTTTGCTCAATTGCTTCTTCGTACGCTTTTTTAATATTTTTACTGCCGGCGAATGCTGAAACCAGCATAAGCAAAGTTGATTTGGGTAAATGAAAGTTAGTGATTACACCGTCGATACATTTAAATTTGTAGCCCGGATAGATGAAAATGTTGGTCCAACCGGAGAAGTTGAGAGTGGAAAGTGGAGAGTGGAGAGAGCTAAAAACAGTCTCCAGAACACGGGTGGAAGTGGTACCGACGGCGATGATTCTGCGGCCTTCTTTTTTGGCTTTAATAATTTTATCTGATTCTTCCTTTTTAACCGTATAATATTCCGAATGAATTTTATGATCCTCTATATTGCCTGCTTCAACTGGTGCAAAAGTGCCAAGACCAACGTGCAAAGTAACCTCGACAATTTCTATGCCCTTGGCTTTTATTTGATTTAATAATTCTTTGGTAAAATGAAGCCCGGCAGTTGGAGCAGCGGCACTACCGACTGGCTTAGCGTAAACTGTTTGATAATCTGTTTTGTCTTTTTCCGTATCATTTTTTCTTATATATGGCGGAAGCGGAGTGTGTCCGATTTTTTCAATTTCTTTAAAAAATTCTTCCCCGATGAGATTAAATTGAATTTTTGAAATTTTATTTTCGTTGCTAAGAACTTTTGCTTCTAGACACGAATCTTCAAAATTAATTTTCGTGCCTGGTTTTAAGTTTTTGCCAATAACTTCCCAAATGGAAGATTTACCATCTTGGATCCCCGCCTTCGCGGGGATGACAGAATGAGAAGTGGGAATGACAAAGTGGGGGGCAGATATAACAGAATGAGAAACTTCTGAAATATTTTTGTTTAACAATATCTCTACCTTCCCGCCCGTGTCTTTTCTAAATCCGAATAATCTTGCCGGAAATACTTTTGAATTATTGACTACCAGCACGTCTCCACTTTTTAGGAAATCTATAATTTCATAAAAAGTATGATGATTGACCGCACCGTTTTTCTTATCTAAAACTAAAAGCCGCGAATGATCTCGTGGCTTTGATGGCGATTTCGCAATCAGTTCCAGCGGCAAGTTGTAATTAAAATCCGACAATTTCATTTAAATATCAATCTGTCTACCCTCTTCTAGTGTTCCTTCTTCAATACCTTTTTGATTCTGACCATCCAATGTTTTCTTAACTTCATCTTCGCCAGCTCTGTCTTCATATTTTTTCACAATATCGGTTTTTACCTCTTCTGGTTTTTTCTGATCTTTCTCTTCTCCAATATTCTCCTCTAAAGAGTACCCCTTTATTTCTAATTGTTCATTATTTCTTGACTCTAATTCTTTGTTTTTGGTCTTGTTCCTGCCGACACTGGATTCATGCAGATCCATAATCTTCTTTGAAACTGAATAAGGATGTGGCACTGAATCGAATATAAAGTTTTCCGTTTCTCCGGCTGTCTGGATAATGACTTGACCATAATGAAGCGTTGTCGGAAAAAAACCGTCAACCTTAGCTTTAACATCCTGAACTTCCCGCAGATAAAGCTCTGAAATTTGACGATGAAAAAAGCCATTCTGCTCAATATCCACCACTCTTCTGTCAGTAACGATGTAGATATCCAGATAGTAATCAACTATGCCATAAAGAAAAAGCGCCAGAGAAATGAGACCGTAAATACTTTCTCCTAAAATAATGATATTACCAGTAACAGAAGAAATATTTTGACCATACGCCCAATAAATAAGCACTCCTATAGCAGGAAGCGCTAAAATAAAAGCAAGAAACCAAAATATAGCATAGGTAAACCAATGCTTTCTGATTAACAGGAAGACCTTTTCTGATTCTTCTTGTGCCGGAAATAGTTTTTTATGTGCCATTTTAATACCTAAAAATTAGTTGCCATAGACCAGTCTCTGGTAACAATTGAAATTAATGAGATAACTATTATCAGAATGGACAGAAAAGAATAGATAAATATTATGGGTTTGGTCAGATCTCCTGCATAGCCGAACCTCCATAAATGATAGATTCCAGCTGCACTATACGCTACAAATCCCAACAAAAAAACAAAATATAATATCAATAAATATGTCATAATTAATCACCTAATTAATTTAGATAAGCACCGATCTCTTAAATCCAAAATCCTAATTTCAAATTTCAAATAAAATGTCCAATTATTAAATTTCTAAATTTTGTTATTTGGATTTTATATTTTTGTTTGTCATTAGACATTTAGATTTAGAAATTATGGAATAACTTTGTTATTCCAGTCTTCCTTCTTCCAGAGAATCATCGCACCCGCAATATTTCGGTATGGACAGATCATGAGTTCTGGCAAAATTTCTGCCAGTCCAATAACCCTTTCTAAAATCTTTATAAAATAAATTTAATTTATTTGCAACACCTAATTCCAATGACATATTCCATATCTCATCATGATCTTTATAAGGGGAACAAAGCATTGAAGTAGTGAAATACTTCAAATGAAGTTGCTTGGTCTTTTTTACAATACTATTAATTAATAAAGCAATACATAATTGACATCTTTTTCTTCGATATCTTTTTTTGTCCGAAATAAATTTAATCGAATTTTTATCCTGATATGGTAATAGCGGTGAAAAAAATTCCTGAATATCATATGGTGGAACGATCAACTTAATTTCTTTCCCGTCACATAACTTTTTAACATCTGCAAGGCGCTTTTCGTATTCTGCCTTTCCATGAACTTCCGGATTGTAATAATATGCAACTATTTCAAAATTTTCCTTTTCCAACTCAGAGAAAACATAACTAGCACAAGCAGCGCAACATACATGTACCAGAATTTTTCTTTTATGTGTAGTCATTTTTCCTCAAATGAGCTTTTTGGCTATGCCTTCTTTTTTAATACCTAAATGTATATAAGCTGACTCGTTTGCAATACGACCTTTTGGCGTTCGATCAATAAAACCAAGCTGAATTAGGTATGGTTCTATTACATCCTCAATTGTATCTTTATCCTCTGCAGTGGCAGCAGAAATTGTCTCAAGACCAACTGGACCGCCATTAAACTTCTCGATGACGGTTTTCAGATAGTCCCTATCATTACGATCAAGTCCGATTTCATCAACATCTAGTCTTTTTAATGCTTCGTCAGCGATTTTTTTATCAACCTTACCATTATGCTTTACTTCTGCATAATCCCTAACCCTTTTTAAGATACGGTTCGCAATTCTTGGTGTACGTCTTGATCGCTTGGCGATCTCCTGTATGCCAAGCTTATCGATCTCGACATTAAGAATTTGTGAAGATCTTCTAATAATATCCGAAAGTTCTTTTTCGGAATAAAATTCCAACCGGTGGATTGCCCCGAAACGGTCCCTCAGCGGCGAAGACAAGGCGCCGATTTTTGTAGTCGCCCCGATTAAGGAAAATTTTGGCAAATCAATTCTCATCGTTTTTGCCGAAGGACCTTTCCCTAATATTAAATCAATGGCAAAGTCTTCCATCGCAGGATAAAGAACTTCTTCGACGTTGCGATTAAGACGATGTATCTCATCAATAAAAAGCACGTCACCTTCTGACAAGTTTGTTAAGATTGAAGCCAAATCGCCAGCTCTCTCAATAGCCGGGCCAGAGGTAACCCTAATATTAACACCTAGTTCATTGGCGATAATGTTTGAAAGTGTTGTCTTGCCTAGGCCTGGAGGACCATATAGCATTAGGTGTTCAATCGGCTCGCCACGCTTTTTGGCAGCCTGAATGTAAATCATTAGATTATCTTTAATCTGAGTCTGTCCAATATAGTCATCAAATCTTTTCGGTCGCAAAGTAAATTCAAACTCTTCTTCTTCAAGAATAGAATCTGCAGTCAAATCAGTCTCTAGATTTTCTATTTCGTTTTCATCCATACAAGAAAATTAGCCTTATTGTTAAAAGCACTTGTATTATAGATCAAATACAACCAATGAGCAATATTGTCACTTTCTAATATTTTTGATCAACCACCGAACTTTGTCTTCAGTTGTTAAACATTCTGCCGGAATTTTAGGGAAAAGTCTGGCCACTTCAGTATTTTTGTATCCGAGCGATTGCAGCGCATCAAACACTTCGCCACTCTGATCCATGTGTCCAATTATTCCAGCACCATCTATACCGGCAATTTTCCCTCTTAAATCCAGTATTATTTTAGCTGCTACTTTTTTGCCAATGCCAGAAATTGATTGGAAGAAAGTTAAATCTTCATTTAAAATCGCCTTAGCTATTCTGTCTGTGTCAGTTGATGACATAATTAACATGCCAACCTTAGGACCGACACCGTTAACAGAAATCAGTTGTTCAAAAAGACCCAACTCTTCGTAAGAGCTGAATCCATACAAATCGTCAGAGTCTTCTCTAATATGCTCATGAATAAAATAATTGGCAGAAACACCTTCTTTTATCTCGTCCTTAATGGCAATGTTAATTTTATATCCCACACCATTAACATCAAGAATGACCATTCCGTTTTTGTGAAATAAAATTTTTCCTGATAGGTGGGCGATCATAAAATACCTTTGTCATTCCGGACTGTAGCTTGAGATCCGGAATCTATATAAATAGTTAATTATAAATAATTAATTTCTGGATCCCAGACCTGCCTGCCTACCGGCAGGCAGGTCTGGGATGACGATCATTTATTGCTTTCAATAAATTCGACCACTTCCGCTTTTTTTTGTTCCAAGAGTTCTGCTGATTTTGCTTCTAAATTTAATCTCAAAAGTGGCTCGGTGTTTGAACTTCGCAGATTAAAACGCCAGTCTGAATATTCGCAAGAAACTCCGTCGAGATGACTAATTTCACTGTCAACATATTTTTCTTCCGCTTTAGCCATTATCTCCTTAGCCTTTTCTGTAGTAAAATTAATTTCACCGGTAATAAAATATTTGCTCTGGACATCACTTAATAGTTCCGATAAAGATTTATCCTCTTTTGATAATATTTCCAAAATCTGTAAAAGTGGAATCATGCCTGAATCTGCAAACCAAAAGTCGCGATAGTATGTATGACCGCTGGATTCACCGGAGAAAACTGCGTTTTCTTGTCTCATTAAAGTTTTGATAAAAGAATGTCCAACTCGTCCGATAATTGATGAGCCGCCAGCATTTTTGGCAGCATCAATTAGTGCCCAAGTATATCTGGGATCGTATACAATTTTTGATGAAGGATTTTTCAGAAGCATATACTTGATTAGTAGTGTATTGGCAAAATACGAGTCTACAAATCTTCCATCTTCCGTAAAGAAAAACACACGATCTGCATCAGCATCCCATGCGACTCCTAAATCCGGTTTTTCTTTTTTGATTAATTCTATGGTTTCGATTCTGTTTTCAGGGACAAAAGGGTCTGGTCTACCTTTAGGAAAGTTGCCATCAGGCTCAGCGTTTAGCGGAACCAATGTTAAGGGTAGTTTCCCAATTTCAATCACTTTTTTGAGAACTTCTCCTTCAAAACCAAAATTAGCGTTATAAACTAACGATAACGGTTTTATCTTAGTTGCATCGATCCAAGTTAACACATAGTTGCAAAAATCATCTAAAACGTCTTTTTTGGTTACTGTTCCTTTTTTATCTGATGAGATTTTTTCGCCAGTTGCGACAAAATCTCTGATTTCCTGTAAACCGGACTCGCTGGAAATTGGTTCCGCTCCTTCTTTTACCATTTTTGCGCCATGCCACTCAGCTGGATTATGGGAAGCTGTAACTTGAATACCTCCACCATAACCATAATTACCGGTAGCAAAATAGATCATTTCCGTTGAGATCAGACCGATGTCAACGACATCGACCCCAGCATCGATCAAGCCTTGGACCATGGCATCTTTTAGCTCTTCGGAATGCAATCGAACATCATAACCAATCACAACTGGTTTAGTCGGATTGCTCACCGAGACATAACCCTGCCCTATTGCATAAGCAATATCTTTGTCGATTTGATCAGGATAAATTCCCCTTATGTCATAAGCTTTAAAAATTGTTGGATCAAAATTTTCTCTGGACATTTCACTCTCCGTAATTATTTATTTAACTAAATCAAAAGCGATATCCAAATATTCTTTTGAAACTTTCGGCCATAAAATATTTTTTCCTAAAATTTCACTTGCTCTTTTTTTACTTTTATAATCTTTGTCATCAGCAAGCAAATCAAGAACCGCTTTTGCTATAGCATTTGGATTCTTAACAGGTACTATGGAACCAGCTTTTTTCAAAAATTCTTTAGCATGAATTGTTGGTGTTGATATGACAACACTTCCGGCAGAAAGAGCATATGCGAGTGTGCCGCTACTATGTAATCCTAAGTTTCTCTGAGCCGTAATATAAATGTCCGATATTTGAAGATATTTTCCAATATCTTCCTGTGGAATAAATTTATTTATAAAAATTATTTTATCATCTAAATTAAGATTTAAAATTATTTTTTTAATTTTAGCAATATATCCGGTAGTTTGCTCCGCACCCGCCAACAAAAGCTTTACATTGGTATTATCTTTCTGAATTATTTTAATCGACTTAATAATTTCTTCTATCCCTTTGTCTTCCCGTAATACACCGTAAGTGAAAACAATCTTATCTGTCTGGGAAAAACCAAGCTTTTTTCTTAAACGAACTTTTTCAATCGTAGAAATTTTCTTAAATTCAGGTGCTCCATGATAGATCTGATTTACAGCGGTCGATTTGAACTTTAAATCATCAACCAAAAAGTTTTCAGCTGCTTTTGTCATAGTAACAACTTCGATATTTCTAATTGCAAACTGCTTTAATAGCGCCTGTTTTGCTGCCAAGCCAGACTGTTCCTTTAACATTGCGACCGAATGCAAGACAACTAGAATCGGTTTTTTTACATTATCGATAAACTCTAAAATCATATTACCGCCATCTCCGTAAATAGCGTTAATGAATTGAATTACAACTAAATCAATATTTGAGTTATTTATTAATTCGGCCGCTTTTTTGTAATCTTCTTTTTTGTCAAAAGATATCTCTGTTAGTATCTTATTCGAATACAAAACTTTTTTTTGGGGAAGCCATTTTACTCTAATTACAGACCAATCAATTGAATAATTCTTGTATGATTTCGGAAGATTTAGGGTTAGATTTTCACAAAATGTTGAAATACCATCCGTTAGTTCCGGCCAAGTCGAAAGAAATGCAATTTTTATTTTTTTCTTATCAAACATTTTCTATAATTTTGTTTAATTTCTCTGCCATATTTTCCCATGAATTTTCTCTTGCAGCATATTCGTAGGCTGCAAGGCCATATTTTTCTGCTTTTTCTGGGTTATTTAAGAGATCAATTATACTATTTTTCAAAGAATCGACATCGCCTTTCTTCGCAACTTTACCGAACTTATTTTCTATCGTTGATGCTTCAGGAAAAATATCAGTTACTACAACTGGTTTTTTGAAAGCATATGCGATGTTCAAAACTCCGCTTTGTGAAACCTGAGTATAGGGCAAAACAACAACATCAGCAGCCTTAAATATTGGCTCTATCTCCGATGAAGAAACATATTTTTTGATAAGCTGAATACTATCCGCCACTCCCGTTCTACCAATCATTTGGAATAATTCTTTTAATTGAGGGCTATAGTTTAGATCTGTAGAAATGTAAAGCCATGCATCTTTTACTTCTTTTCTGACGCCCTTAAATGCTTTGATCAAATATTTTAGCCCCTTGTGAGGCCTTAAAAATCCAAAAAATAAAATTACTTTTTTGTCAGCAGGAATTCCCAATTGTTTTTGTGCAGTCTTTTTATCAAATTTATGATTATTAAATATCGTATAAGGACCATGATTAATAATCGTAATCTTGTCTTCGGGAACTTGAAAATAAAGCTGTAATTTCTCCGATTCTGCCACGGACCCTACTATGTAGTGGTCCATACAACTATACAAAAGTTCAATGGCCGAAGGATTAATATAAAATGATTCAAAAGGCATCACGTCATGAATAGTACCGATGACTTTTATTCCGGCTAACCTTGCTTTAGATAATAGAGCTATATAGTGCATATGATATTTGCGTGCAGTCGTAGCTACATGAAAATTAATATGCGTGATCTTTTTTTCTTCTAAAAACTTAAGTGTTTCAATAATACTTGAGGCATCATTATTTTTAATTAAAGGATAGACTTCATTAATATTTTCGCGAACTATATCATCAATCATTACATCAGCATAAGTAATGTAAAATGGATTGACATATTTCTGAAGAGGACCGTATAGCTGAGTACCATAATGCGCCAATCCTCCTCTAGCTGAAGTAATCATTGCCAAGTTTTTTTTCATAATTCTCCTTTAAAAGGATTAATATCATAACAAACGCCAACATATCAATGGCCTTTTTTATGATTATATCAAAAGTTAACTTGTTTTGCCCTTAATCTCCGGAAAGACAATGTCAATAATTTCTTTAGCGACATTTCTGGGCTTTCCCTTATAAGGAAAATGATGCATGCTAATCATTGGACTAGCGTTAATTTCAATAATAGCATATGAATCTTTCGTTTGCTCTTTTGTAATGTCTTTGGTAATAAAATCAACTCCGCCATAAGGCAACTCAGGAATAGAATTAATCGCTTTTATTGCGATTTCTTTTACTGAGGAATGTGCGATGTCTGTGCAATCAATGCTATCTCCTCCTGTTGAAAGATTGGAATTACTTCGCAAAAATATCTGCTTACCGGAAGAAATAACACTATTTAAAGATAATCTTTGATTCTTTAAAGAACTTCTTACAACATTATCAATTTCTATTTTTAAAAGAGGCTTTTTGTAATCATGACCACCTCTCCGAGAATCACTGTTTTTTATCTCAATTAACTCTTTTACAGTGTGTTTTCCATCACCTATGACATTTGCCGGTACGCGACAAATAATCCCGACTACATTATTTCTTGAAGCCAATATCCTGTATTCCAAACCGCCAACAAATTGTTCCTCAACAATAACTTCTCTATGCCCTCGTTTTTTACACTGTCCTACTTTTTTGAGCAGGTCAGAAGCTTTTTCAATATTAACCATCACACATTCGCCTCCATAGGTATCATTGGCAGGCTTAACGACTAAAGGCTTGGTTAACTGCTCATAAGCGTCAAGGATACTCTTCCTGTTTGAAACGCTTAGCTTGACTCCGCTAGAAACACTTAGTCCTGCTCTTTTTAAAAATATTTTTGTTTGATGTTTGTCATTGAGTATTTTTACCGCATGAGAACTAAATCCCAAACTATTGTTATCAATTCTAAGAGTTCTTACTTTGTCATTATGACGGAGAATAAAAAAATCGCTCCCCTCAACATGCTCTGACTGAATCCCGCGATTTATCGCTTCCTCCAAAATTAGAAAGGAATTTAAACTGGGAGACGAGTTGGACATGGCAGGCTTTAATTTAAAAAAATCATCTTTATTCATACGGTTTATTGTCCTTACGATTGATTAATATACCAAAATCAGCTATAATATTTAAAGCTTTCCTAGTAAGAGTATACAAAAAATGGAAGAATTTAAAAAGGTTCAAAGAAAATTAAAACTCAATAAGAGACTAGCAAACTTCAACTATCGAGGAGAGCGAACTTTTGTTGTACTTTCTGGCCTTAATCACAGCAATCGAAACCTCAAGTCCATTAAGGGATTGTCTTTTTATGAAGAAAGAATGCTCTTTTTCCTTTTTCTATTACGATATAAAAGAACTAAAATTATTTACATAACCTCAAAAGGTTTTAATAAAGAACTATTTGATTACTACTTGGATCTTATATCTGATAACGAAAAAGATTTTCTAGAAAAGAAAAAACGCTTAACTTGCATCGAAGTCGATGATAAAAGACCAGTAGCCCTTGCACAAAAAATGATAGACGATTCACAATCTATTGAAAAAGTGATTAATTCAATTACTGATCATAAAACTGCATTACTGCGCTGCTATAACCCAACCAATCTCGAAAGATCTTTGGCCGTTAAACTAAACGTACCTCTTTTTGCCTCTGAAGAAAAACACGATTTTGTCGGATCAAAAAGTGGTGGGCGAAAAGTGTTTAAATTGTCAGGAGCAAATTTGATACCGGGATACAGTTACTTAAAAAATTCAGATGAATTGTTTTTAGCTATGGCTCGTTTAACAAAAAAACATCCAGAAACTAAAAAAATGATGGTTAAGATTAATTATGCCGCTTCTGGACAGGGAAACTGCATATTTAGATTAGATGATTTTATAAAAAAAACTGAGGTTATAATTACAAAAACATCAGTTGAATCTTTGTCTGAGTTGATAAGAAGAAATTTTGACAACCATGCTGATTTTGAGATTAAAGGCTTGGCTGCCGCTAAATATTTGCAAATGTTTGAATCAAAAGGGGGCATAGCTGAGTTGTTTATATCTGGCGAAACCAAATACTCGCCAAGCGTACAAATATCAATTAATGCAGAGGGGAAACCAACCGTTTTATCTACTCATGAACAGATCTTGGGAGGTCAGGACAAACAAAAATATCTTGGCTGCACTTTTCCCAGTCTAACGTCACATCGCAAACTCATTATAAAAGAGGGTAATAAAATTGCTGAATGGATGGCCAAAAAAGGAATTATTGGTAATTTTGCAATCGATTTTGTTGTGGTCCACCCTGAGGGATCAAAAAATCCCATAGTTTACCCGATTGAAATCAATCTAAGAAAAGGCGGCACAACTCATCCTTTTAGAATTGCCTTCTTCTTAACTGGAGCAAAATACAACAAAAACAGAGGTATTCTGCATTGCGGTAAAGTTCTGATCCATTATCTATCTATGGACATAATTGAATCCGAAAAATACAAAAAGATAAAACCGATGAAATTAATAGAACTTGTTCATAATAGTAAAATTAGTTTTAATAAGAATACCAAAAAAGGCGCTTTGGTTTATATGCCCGGAATGGTCAAAGAATTTGGAAGATTTGGGGCAATTTGCATTGGTCATAGCGATTCCGAAGCGAAGCGCATATATAATAAAATGATAAAACTAATAGAAGCTAATATTGAGCTCCTAGAAAAATAGGCCTAGTCCTTCTTTACGCCTTTTAAGTAATCTGCGGCCTCTTCCGGCGACATCACATTTATAATGACCTCACTACCTAGTTCAAACCCACCAAAATTTGAGACTCTTGGTATGATCTCTAAATGCCAATGGTAGGAAGCGGCATCTTCTAAAATGGTTGGAAGCGTATGAATATATAGGTTCAACGGCGGATTTTTTAGCGTCTTGTCTAATTTATAAAGCGTTTCCATCAAAGCGTCTGCCAGGTCTGCCATGCTCTTTTTTGAAGTCATTTCGAATTGGCTCTCATGCTTTTTAGGGTAGATCCAAGTTTCAAATGGAAATCTGGCAGCAAAAAATGTGATTGCGACAAAATTTTCATTTTCATAAACAATTCTGGCTTTTTCTTTTAGTTCATGCGCTATAATATCGCAAAAAACACAATTTCCATTTATGCCAAAATAACGATCAGCGCCATCAAGCTCTTTGCCGACAGTGTTTGCGATAACACCTGAAGCAAATATCTGAGCATGTGGATGATCTATAGAGGCACCAGCTTCCGCTCCGTGGTTATAAATCGGCATGATTGAAGCTAATTTTTCATTTTCCTTCATCCAAAGATAACGATCACGAATAACTTCAAGAAGTTCCTTGGCTATGTTCTTCGGCAATTTGTTCAATGAAAGATCATGATTTTTAATGACCACTACCTCATGATCACCGATTGATTCTTTGGCGCGATAAAACCCTTCTTCGGGATAAAAACTTCTAAGGCTTGCCTTGTTTCCTTTTTCAATAAAAGCAGGAAATTTATTTTCAATGACATAAATATTTTCAGTAGATGCTTTTTTAACTTTTTCGTTTAGAATATATTTTTCAGTACCAGCACAAAAAGGGCATTTTGTCTTGTCAGACACTTTAATGCTTTCCGGCATTACAAAATCCTGTGGCCTTTTTGCTCTCTCCGGAGCAATAACTACCCAATCACCTGTTATGATATTTTGTCTAAGTTGTGGCACGAACCCTCCTTTTTGTCGGGAATTTTTAATTTAAAATTAACTATTTCTCAATCCACTTTGCTGTTTGGGCATGCGTAATTGCAATGGCCAGCGCATCTGCGGCATCATCCGGCTTTGGACACTCTTTCAGTGAACAGGTCATGCGAACCATTTCCTGCATTTGTTTTTTGTCGGCTCTGCCATAACCAGTCAGCGCTTGTTTTACCTGCAGCG
Organism: Patescibacteria group bacterium; assembly: GCA_041649155.1. Taxonomy (GTDB): domain Bacteria; phylum Patescibacteriota; class UBA1384; order XYA2-FULL-43-10; family 1-14-0-10-43-13; genus JAMCZZ01. Next base: position 130,650 of record JBAZNP010000001.1, read on the forward strand.
GAGTGTATTCGTAAACTTCTAAACCATTAGACATCGCTGCAATAATAGCGACACCTCTTGCCTGAGCCACGCTCATCACTGTTTTCTGATTTTTAAAGAAAAATAAATCTTCAATTGCTATACAATCAGGTTTATTTTTTTTAATTATATCACACAAAGAATTGTAAATTATCAAAAGCCGGTCCGGCAGCGGAGAATTGGCCAGAGTTCGGACGCAACCATATTTTAAAGGCTTGATTTTGCCTTTGGAGTCCTTTTCGATCAGTCCCCAACCAAGAATTCCAGTTCCAGGATCAATACCTAGAATTTTTATGTTTTTCATAAGAAAAAATTTTCACAAATGAATGGCTAATCTGTACTAATAACTAATTTACTAATATTAACCTCACCCAACCTCTCCTTCGTAAGGAGAGGGGCCATTCGTATATTGGCCATTGGTTCAAATTCGTCATCCATTTATAAGTTCAAATTTGTAAAAACATTGTTGATGTCATCCAGGTCATCGATTTTATCCATCAAGCTCAAGATCGATTTTTTCTTATCTTCCGGTAGATCTATTAAATTTTCTGCAATTTGAGTAAACTCCGCAGAATCAATTATTATACCAGCATCCTCCAAAGCTTTTTTCACCGGATGCAATGACTGAAAAGTTGTTTCAATAACATATAAATTTTCTTCTTTTTCAAAATTTTCAGCACCAGAATCAATAATTGCCAACTCCAAGTCTTCGCCCTTGAGCGAATTTTTGTCTTCCTCAATGATTAACTGGCCAATTTTTTTAAACTGAAATGCCACGCTTCCTGAAGTGGCAAGCGAACCGCTTGCTTTATTTAAAAGCGCTTTGATTTCGCCAAGAGTTCTATTTTTATTGTCGGTTAAACATTCAATCAGCATTGCAACGCCAAAAGGCGCATAGGCTTCATAGATGATTTCCTCAATTTGAGCACCGCCACCTTCTCCTAGTCCCCTCTTTATAGCTCGATCGATATTGTCCTTGGGCATACTAGCCGCTCTGGCAGTTTCAATTGCCATACGAAGAGAGGGATTCATTGCCGGATCACCGCTTTTGCCGTCTCTGGCCGCAATTGTAACCAATTTAGCCATCTTGGTAAAAATCTTACCGCGCTTCGCATCGATAAGTTCTTTTTTTCTATGTGTTGTCGCCCATTTACTATGTCCAGACATAACCAATCCTTCGGATTGTAAATCCTAATTTCTAATTACTAATTTCTAATCAATTCCAAATGACCAAATTATTAAGTAACAAATAAATGATAATTGATCAATGGATAATGATAAATGAACGAGCTTAGCTCGTTCTTATTCTAGCCTCAAAATGGCTTTTTTTCAAGGCTGGCATAATATCAATTACTGAATTCAATTGATTTTATTCCAATCATTGTGTATTGTTACCTCAACAGCGAGCCTATGGGCGAGCTTAACTAAGAGGAGGTGGCCCCAAGTGGGAAACCAAAGTTAATTGACCGAAAGATCGTACACTGAAGTAACGGCAATCGTCGAGATGATTCTGGGCAAACTGAATCCAGATGAATTAGATCGCCTCAGGAAGGACGAAGAGTATCGCTATCAGATCATTCAGTTCATCCAGTGTGGAAGAGGGTTAGTACCGTCAATACCATTTTCTGAAGTCGAGAACTTACTTGGTAATAATGTTTTCGGCCCCAAAGAATGGGAGACCATTTACAAGGCACCCGTTTCTTCTGTCTCCAGACTCAAAGCAGAATGGTTCCCTTGGACAAGAGAGGACCTTCTTTCTTCTTGTCCATTCGAGCCAGGTCGCCAAGTAGCAGAGACACATTTTGCCTTTTTCGGCAAAACAAGTGTTAACGGCCGCAAGTTGACCGTGGACGGCTGGATAGATTTACATAAAGACATCTTGCAGATTGAATCCTTTAAAAGCAGTGTATTAGGCGAACAGGGAGAATGGCGAGATAGAGAAGTATGCGGAGAAAAATGGCACCTTATTTACATGGGAGCAATGTCAATTGATCCTAATAAAATCATACGTCAACCGCTTCCAGAATGGGGCCAGCGAGAATTCCTACCTTCAGGATACGGAATGACTTGCCCGATAGAAACCGTAACATCTCACCTCCTGTATTATCTGCGGAATAACTCTCCATGGCCAGGGAACTTTGTTATTAAGACTAAAAATAACGTAGTTCCTTGCGGACAAATTGCCATTACGAGCTGGCATTACGACAATGGAAGATCAATCAGGATTCGCAGCCTAGATGACCGAGATTTTAAGGACGATATCGGGATTGGTGCGATCAGGTTCCCGCCCGAAACACGAGATCCTATGACCATTTAATCTTTCTTTGCCTAACAGTGCCGGAGAAAACATTTTCTCCGGCTTATTTTTTACATACAATATGCTATCACTCTTCTTAATCATCATAATCAGTACGATGAATAATGAGTGAATTCGCATCAACTGACTCTTGTGTTTGATCCGGATCATCAAAATAATTCTCAATTCCATTTGCAATACTTACTGCTTCTTCTTCCAACCTGCTTGAGTTTGATTTAGAGATTAAATTATATTCTGTAGTATTTGTAATAAAGAAAGCTTCACTTAGTACTGCCGGCATTTCCGCAAGCCAGAGCTCGCTATTATCAAATTTGGCTATACCTTCGCTTTGTACATCTAGCTCGCTTGAAGTTGCATTTAGAATACTTGTAGCCAAAGCTTTATCAGAAGCTTTATAGTAAAGAGCTGTGTCATAATTTACTGTTTTGTCATCAGGATATGAATTATGATGTATAGAAACCAGAATATCTCCTTTTACTGAATTGCAATCATAGGCGCGTTGCCGTTTCGCTAGAAAAGTGTCGGCTGTTCTTGTCATGTAAACTTCATACCCTTTATTTTCAAGAATATCGCGTAATTTTAAAGCAACTGTTAAATTTATATCCGATTCATTGACTTCTTTGTAAGTAGCGCCGTAGTCAGTACCGCCATGACCAGGATCAATACATACTGTTTTTCCGATCTGCTCAACCTCGCTTGCTTCGTTTGTTATTTGTGTATCGTTTTCTTCTGTGGTTATCGCATCGACAACAGAACCAGTAATTTGATAATTTGAGTAAAGTAATATTAGAAAAAGCGTGCTACTCAGCAATATTATTGCGAACAAAACTAAAAAGATCAGGGAATTCACTCTGATTTTTTTGCTCTGATTTTTCATCATAGCAGCTAAGCTCGTTCTATTAATTCTAGTCATTATTTATGATTACATTATCAGCCTGAAAGAAAGCTGAGAAATGATAAGTTTTGATAAATTATTATACATTCTTAGTTTAATCTTAAAGCAGCTTTTTTAAAAAACTAATCGGCATCGAGCTGAAGAATTACTTTTTTGTAATTCCCTCTTCTGAAATGTTGATCTCTATTGTTCCATTTTGATCTGTACGATAAAATCGTATATTCGCTTTTTGCAATAAATCTAACGTTCCGGCATGGGGATGGCCGAACTTGTTGTCAGCACCTACCTCGATTACGGCATATTTAGGTTTAACAAAATCCAATATTCTCTGATTTGTCCCGTTGGTTGAACCATGGTGAGCAATTTTTAATATTTCAGATTGAAAAACATTGTCACCTGACTTCTCAACAGATGCTTCGCTCTGCTTCGAAGAATAAAAATTGAACATTTCCTCCTGACCATCAGTTTCCAAATCCCCAGTCAAAAGAGCGCAATGGTTAAAATAGCAAAAACGACCCACCAGTGAAGTATCGTTTAAATTATTTTCCTCGGCTGATTTTTCGGCGTAGACTTTCCCTGGCCACAAAAATTCCAAATTTCCATTATCAAACGGCGTTAATTTTTCGCCGATGTCCGGCACTTCCATGGTGATATTTTTACTTTTTGTCTTTTCCAGAAACTCCAAGTAAGCATTTGAAGTGTGGACAACGCCGGTTGCATAAATCGTTCCGATTTCATACCTGTCAATAATTTGATTCAAGCCGACTAAATGGTCTGCATGCGGATGGGTCAAAATTATCGTTTCGATTTTCCGATCAGTTAGCGGCATTACCTTACCAATTTCAGAAAGAATCGAATCATCTGGACCACCGTCAATTAGAATCTGGTAATCTCCTTTTTGTATTAATTCGGCGTCACCCTGACCAACATTTAAGAAATAAAGTCCACAGCCGTTATTACTGGCCGGACTCCTGACAACAGTCGACCAGACGAAAATCGTCAACGCGATTAATAAACCTAATGTAATTTTTGTTATTTGTTTCATAAATATCTTTCAATAAGCTTCCCCTACTTTTTCCACTTTCATTCCTGAGATTCACTTTGTCGTTCCCGAAAAGTCGGGAATCTACTGTCAGTGGATCCCCGTCTACACGAGGATGACACCAAACGAATAGACCTTTAAATTCTGATTTTGAATTTCTTCATCAGCCAGCCAAAATAAACCGCAAGCAGTAAATATAATATCAAACCAACAGCCCAAAGTCCGCTTTTTAATTCAAGCGAAGCAAAGGGCATTTTGGATAAAATGAGAACGATTTGAATGATAAATTCCAGACAAGGCCAGAGCAAAAACGACAAAACAAGGCCCAACGGGTAAGAGATAATTCCGCCAAGGCCGACAGCAAAAGCCAATCCCATAGATAGAGGGATGATCCATAAAACAAAAACATTTGCCAGCGGCGAAATGAAAGAAATTCGCCCGAATATCGTTAAAATTAGCGGAGTAACAAGAATTTGAGCACTTAGTGTTTCAGTCAACGGATTTTTTATCCACTCTGGAATTTTTTTATATTTTTCTTTTTCAAATATTTTTTTAATAACAGGCGAAAGATAAATTATGCCGGCAAATGCCAGAAAAGAAAGCTCGAAACCAACGTCAGACCGCAATAAAAATGGATTTAACAGAAGCATCGAAACTGCCGCCAGCAATATTAAATTTGTAAAATCGGCTTGCCGACCAATCGTTCTGCCGAATATCACCATTAAAGAGAATATGGCTGCACGCACAACGCTAGAAGCAGCTCCGGTTAAAACGACAAAAGCCAAAACCAACATTGTTCCAAAAATAAAAACCTGCTTCCGGTTTAAATATCCCAAAAGAATGTTACTTAAAACTACCAAAATAATGGTGATATTGTAACCGCTTAATGCAATGATGTGAGTTAAGCCGGTTTTACTCAAAGCGTCGTTAAAGTAATCCGGAATATTTCGTTTAATTCCCAAGATTAAACCAGCCGCCAATGAAGCATGAGGTTCCGGCAATATTTGGTTCAATGATTTTTCAAAAACATCGGAAACCGAATACAAAGATTTGACCGCTTTTTCATCCAAGGTTAACTTGCCCGGAATTAATTCAATATTTTGCGGCTGACTGACTACCCCGTAAATTAAAGATTTTTTTAAATATCGCCCATAATCAAAATCTTCAATCATGGCCGGTTTCTTAATTTGGCCTTCAAAATTTACCACATCGCCATAGCTATAAACCGGATAATGTGGCAAAGAGATTTGTATTCTGGCCGGCTTAGTTATGCCAATTTCGTCATAGTTTAATATTTCGACTACAACTTTTTGGGATTTGTAATCAATCTCCGGCTTCCTGATTATTTTTCCCGTTATTCTTAAATCTTTGTCATACGGAATGCTTGGCTCATTTTTATAATCAAAAAATGAATAATAACCAATGGCTAAAAACATTGCCACAAAAGAAAAACAAAAGACAGCCAATAAATAACTTCTAAATAGAAAATTAAATAGACCAGCACCAATTAAAGAAGTTATTACGATTAGTAAAATTAGCCAAGATTTTTCAAAATCGATGTTAATAAATGAAGCAATCGCGATGCCGATTAGGAAAAAGGCTGCTAAAAAAGTAAAAAATCGAAATGATGGTATTTTTTCAGTCATTATTCTGATTTATAATTGTAACAAATGGATTATTAAGAAAAGATTAAATTATTTTGTAGCTGCTCACCCGTGTTGTCATTCCCGCGAAAGCGGGAATCCATAAACTATCATATGGATCCTCGGGCACCACTCTCAAGCTACACCGCTGGTCCCGAGGATGACGAAGGAGAGATGAATAAGCAATTAGATTCCTCTTCAGTGTAATCACTTGTTTTTAAGGAATTTTTTGATAAAATCTAGACGAGCTAAAATAGGAAAAATATATTATGACAAAAAAAGAAACACACAAAACTGATCCAAAATTAGAAGAACTGGAAAACAAAATTTCCGAACTTACATCTGGTTGGCAACGAACTCAGGCTGATTTTATAAACTATAAAAAACAAGCCGCAGAAGAGAAATCAAAATATTGCCGGACCGCAAATGCCAACCTGGTTTATGAATTGCTTCCTGTTTTGGATAATTTTGCCTTGGCAGCCAAGCACATTCCGGAAAATCTCAAAGACGACAACTGGGCTCAGGGCATTAAACAAATTGAAAAACAGTTTGAAGATATTTTAATGTCCGTCGGACTGGAAAAAATTGAGTCGCTCGGACAGGACTTTAATCCGGAATTTCATGAAGCGATTGAAGAAATAGAGTCAGATGAGCCAGAAGGCAAAATTGTTGAAGAAACTCTTGCCGGATATAAATTTGGCGGCGAAGTCCTACGGCCAGCACGAGTTAGAGTCTCAAAAGGCAAAGAATGATAATTGGTATTGATATTGATGACGTGCTGGCAGAATCCAATCTCGCTTTTGACAAATACCATAATAAAAAATATGGAACGAATTTCAAAAAAGCAGATCATTACACCTTTGATCTCGGAAAAATCTGGAATGTCACAGAAGATGAATGTACGGCCCGGCTTGTTGATTTCTTTAATTCCGGTCATTCGCTGAATATTGAACCCGTGACAGGAGCGAAAGAAGCTCTTCTTGAATTGGCTAAAGACAATGAATTGAAAGTCATCACCGCCAGAATGGAGGACTTTAAGGATCACACGGTGGAATGGCTGGCAAAGCACTATCCTTCCCATTTGCTTGAAGTACATCATGCTAATCACTATTATGGTTTAAATACTAATAAAAAGTCAGATCTCTGTCTTAAACTTGGTGTTGAAGTGCTAATTGACGATTGCTTGGAATTCGCTGAAGAATGCGCCGAAAAAGGCATCAAAGTACTACTCCTGGACTCTCCATGGAACCAATGCGATGACTTATCGGATAATATAATCAGAGTAAAAACCTGGGATGAGATCGTGACCTGTATAAAAACCTTGACCTAATATCAAAACCAAAATTCAATGATATTGACCATTATCCTTTGTTGTGGTATGGTTTTTGTGCTCTAAATTTAGCTGTATTCTTTGACAATGAGGGGGGACAGAAAATGATAAAAGAAGTCTTTGTACCAGCAGTAGTAATTCTTCTTGCTGTTATTGTGTACTTACTGCATCCTAGTGGCAAAGAGGAAAAGGGTGAAATTCACTCAGTACTGACAAAAAAGTTTCGATCAAAGCTGTCTGTGCTTGAGCGCGTCGCCCTAGTGATTGAGGATTATTTCAGTGTCTCGGCTGACCGCATAACATCTGAAATGCTTCTTTTCGAAGTTTTCGACAGCTACACTCTCGGTGACATAACTGGAATAACTGAACTTGCCATCGGGTTAGAGGATGAGTTTGAAATTCTGATTTCTGACGAAGATGCCACCTTATGGGAAACAGTCGAAGACGTCTGTACCTACATTGAAGAACGCCTAGGAGAGTCAAATTCCTAGCCAAAACATCTTGCCTTAGAAATTTGAGTGCTTGCAGCCCTCGCCCACATTGTTTGGACGAGGGATTTTTTTATAATATCCTTTATATAATTTGGGACTGGGTTTTGGGATAATTTTGATGTTTGTACAGCATGCGATAGGATCTCCCTGCCTGCCGGCAGGCAGGTCGCCTTCGCTCAGTCCACCCACCGGTGGGTTCGCGATGGGTCGAAATGACAAGAAAATTTATGTAGTATTAGCCCTTGACAAAATGTAAAGCATACTTTACATTAAAGTTAGACATCTGCCATCTATCATTTTCCAATTTTCATTAATTGGCCATTGGCCATTTACGAATTTAGCTCCAATGAAAAATGGGGGAATAAATGGAAATTGATCAATGATAATTGAGAAATGAACGAACATTTCTAGATCCCAGATCGAGTCTGGGATGACGAACTTTATTAAAAAATATTAAGTTAGCGAAAGGAACATATGGGTAAAATTATCGGAATCGATCTTGGCACAACCAACTCCGCTGTAGCCGTTATGGAAGGCGGAGAAGCAAAAATCATCACAACTGCTGAAGGCGGTAGAACCTGTCCTTCAATGGTTGCCGAGAACAAAAAAGGCGACCGACTAGTCGGTCAACTGGCAAAAAGACAGGCCGTAACCAACTCTGAAAACACAATTTTTTCAGTAAAAAGATTTATCGGCCGCAAGTTTGATGATCCTGAAGTACAGGCAGATTTGAAAAAGATGCCTTACAAGAGCGTAAAAGCAAAAGATGGATCAGTTCGCGTTGTTATGGATGGTAAAGAGTACAGCGCTCAGGAAATTTCAGCTTTCATTCTACAAAAATTGAAAACAGACGCTGAAACATATCTTGGCGACAAGGTAACAGAAGCCGTTATCACCGTTCCTGCATATTTTAACGACTCGCAGAGACAGGCAACAAAAGATGCCGGCGAAATCGCAGGATTGTCCGTAAAAAGAATTATAAACGAGCCAACTGCTGCCGCACTTGCATACGGATTGGAAAAAAATAAGAGCGAGAAAATTGCAGTTTACGACTTCGGCGGCGGAACATTTGACATTACAATTTTGGAACTTGGCGACGGTGTTTTTGAAGTTCTATCAACCAATGGAGACACCCACCTTGGTGGTGATGACATTGACCAAGTAATCATGGATTATATTATTGATGAGTTCAAAAAAGATCAGGGAATTGATCTTCACTCAGATAAAGCAGCTATCCAGCGTGTCAAAGAAGCAGCCGAAAAAGCAAAGATTGAGCTTTCTACCACAACACAATCAGAGATCAATCTTCCATTCGTCACAGCTGATGCTTCTGGACCAAAACATTTACAAATGACTCTATCAAGAGCTCAATTAGAAAAACTGACCGGTCCATTTATCGAGAGATCAAAGAAACCTTGCGAAACAGTTCTAAAGGACGCAAAGCTTTCCGCTTCAGATATTGACGAGGTAATACTCGTTGGTGGTATGACAAGAATGCCGGCTATTCGGGAATTTGTGAAGAAATTCTTCGGCAAAGAGCCAAATTATTCTGTAAACCCGGATGAAGCAGTTGCTATCGGCGCTGCAATTCAGGGCGGCGTGCTTGGCGGCGAAGTAAAGGACCTTTTACTTTTGGACGTTACTCCCCTATCCTTAGGTATTGAAACCCTTGGTGGAGTATCAACAAAATTGATTGAGAAAAATACCACTATCCCAACCTCAAAATCACAGGTTTTCTCAACAGCTGCAGACAACCAAACACAAGTTGATATTCATGTTCTTCAAGGTGAGCGTGAAATGGCTACCGACAACAAAACTTTAGGAAGATTTATCTTAGACGGTATTCCTCCAGCACCTCGTGGCATTCCTCAAGTTGAAGTTACATTTGACATTGACGCCAATGGCATTACCCATGTAAAAGCTCAGGATAAGGCCACCGGCAAAGAGCAAAAAATCACCATCACCAGCTCATCCGGTTTATCTAAAGAAGAAATTGAGAAGATGAAACAAGATGCTGAAGCTCACGCTGAGGAAGACAAAGTTAAGCGCGAACTAATTGAAGCAAGAAATATGGCTGACAGCTTAATTTACACTGCCGAAAAAACAATCAGTGATGCTGGTGATAAAGCTGACTCTAACTTAAAGAGCGATGTTGAAGAAAAAATCAAAGCCCTAAAAGAAGTTAAAGACACTGACAAGCTTGAGGAAATCAAGACTCAGACTGAAACTTTGAGCAAATCACTTCAGGAACTAGGTGCTAAAATGTACCAGCAGGCGCCGCAACAGAATACAGACGACAGCAAGGCAGATAACAGTGAAAAAGAAGAATCAAAAACGGAAGATAAAGAGGAAGAGAAGAAAGACGATAAGTAATCCTCTCTCGATATTGCGCCTCGATCGACTAGACATCGAGGCGTTTATTGAGATAAGATAATTTAGTTGTCAGTTGTAAGTGAATAAGTTGTAAGTTTGATTTATAAAACTAATTTACTGACTACTGATTTACTGACTACTAATGAATAAAGATTATTACGAAACACTTGGCGTTTCCAAAAGCGCCTCCACAGACGAAATTAAAAAAGCTTATCGTAAGCTTGCTTTGAAGTACCATCCAGACACAAACGGCAACAAAGACAATCCTGAAGCAGTGAAGAAATTTAAAGAAGCAAGTGAAGCCTATCAGGTTCTCTCCGACCCCCAGAAACGCACTCAGTACGACCAATTTGGTCACTCGGGCTATACAAATAGGCAACAAGCCGGTGGTGGAGCTGGCAGCTACGGTGGATTTGGCGGTTTTGATTTTTCCGATTTTTCCCAAAGCGGTTTCGGTGGATTTGGCGGCGGGCTTGGAGACATTTTTGAAGAATTTTTCGGCGCTCAGTTCTCTCAAGTTCAGGCCGAACTTTCGATCACGCCAGCTCAAGCTGTACTTGGTGATAAAGTGAAAATTAATGTTGGCGGCGAAAACTTGGAATTTGAAATACCTGCCGGCATACAAGACGGAATGTCTTTCCGCTTCCCTGGCAAAGGAAAAGCATATAAAGGCGGTAAAAAAGGCGACCTCGTTTTAACTATTCGTATTGAATTGCCAAAAAGACTCTCGCGCGAACAAAAAGAACTCTGGGAAAAGCTCAAAGACCTCGATAAAGGTGGTAAAAAGAGCTGGTGGGGATAAACCACACCGATCTTTTACACAGATTTTCACAGATTATCTCCGTTGACACTTGGCCTCTCTTTGAGCGATAATAGAAATAGAAATTAGAAATTTGTACGGCATATTTTTATGCCTTGAGCTTCGGAGGGGATTCGATGCAACAGCTCCCTAGTGTTGATATCTTCATAGGGCTTTTGTTTATAGTAGGAATTGGTTATGGTCTTATTCTGCGAAGAGATAAAACCATCACTACTTTGTGTTCTGCATATATCGGGCTGGTTATAGCTTCTAGTTTTTCTGAAACCGTTTTCAAATTTTTTAACGGTAACGCCACTATTGCCAATCAAATCTGGATCCGTTCAAACGCTTCAGTTTCCACAATCTCCATTATCCTCTTTCTTCTGTGTATATTTTTGATCTCCGGAGCAATCCAATCGTCCAGCACAAGATCTGGAGACATTGGCGCATTTGAGGTTTTCATATACAGCAGTTTAACAGTCGCCCTGGTTATATCTTCTGTTCTTTATTTTCTTCCGCCTGAAACTAGAGCCAATTACACCGCAGTTTCCCGTTTAGCGAAAATGATGTTTGATTTTCGTCCACTCATAATCATTGGCGCACCATTAACTTTAATTATTTTGAATTTTAGAAAAAAATGACACATGCTAATCTACACAGATATTAGTTTTGATTTAAAAATTGTAAATTTGAATACGAAATTGTGAGACCTTGTCAAATTTCGCCGGTTGCAAGCGCATGGAGCCTTGAGAGCGCCTAGAAATTTGATGAGGGTGAGCGTAATTTCGTATTCAAATATATTAGGAATAAAAATTATGTGGCTTGTACGTTGGTTCTTAAATGCTTTAATACTGCTCCTTGTCTCTTACATCGTGCCTGGTGTTAGTTTTTCCGGCACTTGGTCTCTTTTGCTTACTGCAATTTTTCTAGGACTAATTAATGCCTTAATTCGCCCGATTTTAATTTTCCTAACCCTGCCAATTAACATTCTCACACTGGGATTTTTCACTTTAATTGTGAATGCCCTCATGTTCTGGTTGGCCAGCACAATTGTAAAAGGCTTTGAAATCAGGGATTTCTGGTCCGCTTTCTGGGGCGCTCTGGTTTATTGGATTTTGGTAATGATCGTCGACTCTTTCGGCGAAAAAAGAAATAAGACTCTAAAAGCTAAAATTGTTAAATAATATTTTGTATGTCATCTCGAGCAAAGTGTAACGGAGTCGAGAGATCCTATCATACACAGAACATGAGTTTTATTTAATAAAGCTAAAATAAAAGAAGCTCCACAAAATATTATCTGTGGAGCTGATTTGGTTATTTGGCCCAAATAGTCTAATCGGTTAATAACTCTATTATTTCTCTGCGACTAAAAGAACGGGCTTTGTCTAAAGGTGTTTCTCCTAATTGGTCACAAATTGATATATTTGCCTTATTGTGAATTAGAAGCTTTGCAACTTTCACTTCGCCGCCGACAGATGCTTCATGAAGTGCAGTGAATCCGTTCTGTGGATTAATGGCATTCACTGCAAAACCTCGACTTATTAGAAAATCAACAATGTCATGAAGACCATAAAATGACGGTACACCTAGCACATATGACTCACGCGTACTCTTATCGGCCTTAAACTTGCCAAGAATTATTTTGATTTCCGCTAACTCTGAGTACATGTGATTGGCCAACATGTAATTAATCAAATTATTAATAATTGACATTATTACCCCCCCCCTTTTTTTTTCAGATGCATTAGGATTATTTCACAGCAAGATAAAAATTGCAAAATAATATCAGGTTTTATTTCTTCGATCACACATAATATTTGAGATTTTTTTGTATTTATGTCATATTAGATTTGGAAAAAGCGCACGGGATCGTAGTTCAGTTATCAGAAATACAGTACAAATTTCATATTGAAAAAGTGAATAAGTGCTGGTAATTACGCTGTGACAGCCGTGCCCGCAGCAGAACCATGGCTGGATAAGAAGAATTCCTTTCTCGTCCAGCCAAAATTATTTTGATATTCTTCGAGCCAGTCGAGAAGTTTAAAGGACACTAGAGTTCTCGATTACTCTCGAACAATAATAGATTTTTTGGTTCGCAGAGCTCCAAGTTGACTTTTTCGCTCAAAAAAGCTATTATATTTGAGTAATTTGATCTAAGATCAAAATTATTTTGGGCTGTTAGCTCAATGGTAGAGCAGTGGCCTTTTAAGCCATTGGTTCTGGGTTCGAGTCCCAGGCGGCCCACCAAAAACTTGTCAACCTTGCGTTGGCAATTTTTTGTATGAGATATATGATTACGCAATTAAATATGTGATAATTTTTACGCGGCCACGATATTTTTATCACATATTTTATAACTTGCTTGATTCATAATTCATGATTCTTAATTCTAATCTTATTCATTCCTCAAAACTTTTATAAACACATCAGACGGAACTTCGACACGGCCGATTTGTTTCATTTTCTTTTTGCCCTTCTTCTGCTTCTCCAAAAGCTTGTTCTTTCGCGTCACGTCCCCGCCGTAAAGCTTGGCGATAACGTCTTTTCTAAAAGGCGACAACCGTTCGGCGGCAATAATTTTTGCCCCAACTGCAGCCTGTAGTTTAATCTCAAAGTTCTGTCTTGAAATCAAAGTTTTTAGCTTCTCAACAATTCTTTTGCCTTCGCTTTGCGCTTTAGATTTATGAACGATAAAGGAAAGAGCATCAACTTTTTCTTCAGCAATCAAAATATCAACTTTTTCCAAGTCAGCCAGACGATAATCTTTCATTTCGTAATTCATTGAAGCATATCCGCGCGAGATACTTTTTAGTTGGTCGTAAAGATCAATAATAACTTCAGCCAAAGGGATTTCATAATTAACAATAACTCTGATCTCATCCAAATATTCTGTAGTTTTATAAATTGCTCTTTTAGTCTGCACAACCTCCATAATCTTGCCGATATACTCTTTGGGGGTAAATACCTCCAAAGTGACCCACGGTTCCCTAATTTCCAGATATTGACCCGAAGATGGCAGATCAGACGGTTTGGCCACAATTTCTTCTGTTTTGTCATTCTTGGTGATGTGGTATTGAACTGTCGGGCTAGAAATAACTAAAGACAAATTATGTTCGCGCTCAAGTCTCTCTCTTACAATATCTAGGTGTAATAAGCCTAAAAAACCACAACGAAAGCCAAATCCAAGTGCCTCCGAACGCTCAGGCTCATAAGAGAGGGAAGCGTCATTTAATTTCAACTTCTCTATCGCCTCTTTCAACTCCGGATAATCACTCCCGTCAACACAATAAATTGAAGCAAAAACCGACGGCAAAACTGTTTTGTAGCCGGGAAGGGGAGAGACGGCGGGATTTTTTTCTAGAGTAATCGTGTCACCAACACGAGCTTCGGACACTTCTTTAAATCCAGTAATAATGTAGCCAATTTCGCCGGTGGAGAGGGGAGTGTGAGCTTTCAATTTTGGAGCAAAGTAACCGGCTTCAAGTACTTCCCCATTACTTTTGGTTTCCATTAAGAAAAAATTATCATTTTTTTCAATTTTACCGTCAACCACACGAACGTAGGCGACTACCCCGCGATAGGGGTCATATATTGAATCAAAAATTAAAGCCTTAACTGGAGCATCTTCCTCCCCCTTTGGAGATGGTACTCGGTCAACAATTGTATTTAATATTTCTTCAACCCCCTCTCCGGTTTTACCTGAAGCAAATAAGATATCTTCTTTTTTGCACCCAAGAATTTTTATAATTTCCTCAGCCACTTCGTCTGGTCTTGCTGCCGGCAAATCAATTTTATTAACCACGGGGATAATTTCCAAATCGTGATCAATAGCAGAATAGAGGTTTGAGAGAGTTTGGGCTTCAATTCCCTGAGACGCGTCAACTAAAAGCACAGCCCCTTCAACAGCAGCCAGAGAACGAGAAACTTCATAAGCAAAATCCACGTGGCCGGGAGTATCGATCAAGTTGAGTATGCGCTCCTCACCATTTTTATGCCAAAGCATTCGAACTGGGGCTAATTTAATAGTGATGCCGCGCTCACGCTCAAGATCCATCTGATCCAAAATTTGCTCCTGCATATCACGCTTAGTAACAGTATTGGTAATTTCAAGCATACGATCGGCAATTGTCGACTTTCCGTGATCGATGTGAGCAATTATACAAAAATTTCTAATATTTTCTTGGTTCATAATGATTAATTTATTGTCATGCTGAATTTATTATAAGATCCTGAAACGAGTTCAGGATGACAAAGCTAGAGTACCACATTTATGAACAAAACGCACTATTGACAATGTTTAATTAGTATGGTTTAATTATATCATTACTTTCACACGGATGGAGGAAGAGAGATGGTTGTTGCAGTTGTTTTCCGCTTTACAAAAAAAGGGGGGATTAAATTTGGGCATATTTTTGCTCGAAACGGCAGCATGAAAGATCTCCTAAAAAAAATTGGAGATGGAGAGCGGCTAAGAAGCGCCTCGACCTTAAAAAAGGATCTGGATGATCCGAAGTTTTATACCACTACAGGAGGGATACTCCTAGATGGAGTAGATGAGATCGAAGAGGCTGTCAGTGAAGGGAATGTTGTGCTTCTGACATACGCCTCACAAACATGTTACATCAGCCCAATCAAGGAAGATTAGGGGACTGCAATTGTTCAAGCCCCGCGCATCTCATTGCGCGGGGTTATTTTATTCAAACAAACGATCCCAGAATTTCTTTTTCTTGATAATATTATGAGAACAAATTTTCTTCGATAAGTCGTCGATATGTTTTGCAGCACATTCCTTGCCAGTTAAGCGAATATCATTTATTGCATCAAAGTGATACCAGCGATAATCGTTAACCTCAGGTTGAAAACAAAAATCACAGCTCTCTGCTTCATAATTAGCCAGTTCTTTTTGCATAATATCTAGTGACCTAACAGCAATATCAATCGGATTAGCCTTGACATTACCATCAGAGTCAAATTTATCAAATTTTTTCAATCCATATAATGAAGAGCCTATAATGAAGTCTAGTCCTTGTTTTTTCAATATACCCGATGGCAAATTTCTAGTTAACCCGCCATCAACTAAATATTTGGTACCAATTTTTTGAATAGGAAAAACTCCGGGATAAGCAGCAGACGCCATCACAGCTTTAATAGGATCTCCTAACTTCAAAACAATAGAGTTGCCATTTTTTAAATCAGTTGCAACACAGGAAAATTTTATTTTTAATTTATAAAATTCATCAGTCTTTACACATTGTCGTAAAATATTCTCAACATCAGAAAATATGGTAGTATTGCGTTTAAATATTAAATTGGTTTTATTAAAAAGACCAACCTTATTGAGTTCATCAAAAAAATGATTGACTGTTTTTAACCCACCATATGTGTACAATAACCCGATTATTGCTCCAGATGATGTTCCGCAGATAGAATCTATTTCAATCTTATTTTTCTCTAGTTCTTCAATAATCCCAATGTGGGCTGCACCTAGCGCACCACCACCGCTTAAAGCCAATCCTATTTTCATATAAACCCCCTGTTATGATTTTCTCATACCTTTTAGTAATTCAATCTGATTTTTCCAACTTACTTTATCCTGCGGAGTTTCCAATATTCCGAACATATTTTTTAACTTTGGATGATTTACTAATTCTTTAAATACATCTTTACCAATGTCGCCGTATCCGATATCCGCATGTCGATCCCTTTTGGAATCTAAAGCTGTTTTAGAATCATTCAAATGGAAACCGATTAGTCTGTCCAAGCCGATTTCTTTATCAAATTTATCGATAAAATTTTCTAGATCTGTCAGTGTTTTTAGGTCATAACCTGATTCAAAAGCATGGGCAGTGTCGATTAAAACTTTTATTCTAGGCGAATCAACTGCTTTAATAATTTGAGCAAGCTCATCCAAGGTATCACCAATTATGTTTCCTGCTCCTGCTGAATTTTCCAAAACCAAGAAAGGCCCTTCCGGCGAAGATTCGAATATTTTATTTATTGCATCTTTAATTTTAATTAGAGACTTTGAAAAATCGTTTCCCTTTGTTGAGCCAACATGGAAATTAACACCGATTGCACCAAGCTTTTTCGCTTTCTGCATATCATCAATTAAAGACTTGATTGAAGCCTGGTAATAGAAAGGATTATCCGAAGCTAAATTGATGAGATAAATTCCATGAATAATTATCGGCTTTATGTTGTGTTGGTTATTTAGTTCTATAAATCTTTCAATCTCATGTTCAGTAATTTTCACGGGATTCCAACGTTGAGGTGGATTGGCGAAAATCTGCATGCATTCACATCCGATATTTTGCGCTCGGTTAACCGCTTCAGAAAACGGTTGTGCCGTTGAGATATGTGCTCCAATTTTCATCAAAACCTCCCAAATTCTACTGCTAATGTTCCTAGATCCATAATAGCATAGTGGCCCGTTTCAAGAGAAGCGAGTTGTATCACTTTGGTCTGCCCTAGATAAGCAGTGCCCCAGCGATAGTGTAAATGCCCACAAACATGAATGAGAGGAGAGTCAGCAAATCGACGCTTTAGTGGAGGAGTCGGTAAATCCTTTTGCTGCAAGGTTAATATTCCTGGTGGCGGAACATGCGATACAAATATTGAACCACCAATTTTTTTTCGATCCACCATTCTCTCACCAGCATACTGCCCAGCCCATGAAGCGGGGGATCCCCCCACTCCAGTAAATACTCTTCCTAATACTTGAGTGATATTTCCTTCTAAGGATTTATATTTGGAGCTTAATTTATAGTAGCTTCTGCCAAAATCATTGTTACCTGGCACCCAGAGAAAAGGAAGTTCAACTTCCTGTAACACATTGATAAATTTATCCGTAAACCAGACAGGTTCCCCCATATTCACAAAATCACCGGCAAATATTAAAAGATCAAATTTATTTTTTAATAAAAACGACTCCATATTAGAGAGCTGTTTTGTCGAAGAGTGTAAATCAGAAAATAGAAAAGCTTTAGCCATTACTTGCGCTCGCCGGTTGCGATTAAATAGCCCTGATATAATTTAACATCAGTAATCTTTATATCATCATTTAAATTCACCTGGTTCAAGTAATCCGAAAGGCTTTTGTTTACTTTATCAGTGACTACCTTTGGTGCGCTAACACCTGCAGTCTTTATCTCTTTTATATCAAAGACGACTTTATTATTCTCCACGTGCGGGACCATTCCTATGTCAAGCTTGAACGATAAAGGACTGTCCGAGGTTTTGCCTGATAATATAATTTTGTCAGACGTGATTTTTACCGATGGGTTTTTAAGTGGAAACCCTTCAGAATTAGCATTTAGAACGCTGAAAAGATCTTCCTCTGTGATAGAGATGCTTATAGTACTTTCTCCCTTTTGATCATCCAGTTGTTTTGAAATATTTTCTTCCAGGCTCGACGATGATATTTCTTTAAAATTATCCGTTAATTTGACTTTGTTTTTAATATAAAAAACACCGCAAAGCAGCAAAACAAATATTAATAATAAAATACCAATGACGATTAAAAATGCCTTTTTGGTTTTTGATTCAGCGTTATCATATTTTTTCATACTCTGCTGTTTCAACTTCCTCCAGACTCTTTTCTATTTTTCTGTTAATTTTTCTAGTCAAAGCCCATTTCATTTCTTCACAATCAAAGAAATAACTCAGACTTAAATAAGATATTAGTCCAACCAAACAGGCAACAATAGTTTGCTCAAGAACACCGTAAAATCTAGTCATGTCAACTACATTTGCCATTAAATGAATTGTTCCCCAGACAAATAAGCCCATTGCTAATGATATAAAAGTGATTTTTACATATGAATAAATCATGCCAAAACGCCAACCGCCGGGATAAATTTTATTAAGGCAGACGAAAAGTGCAATAGCATTGGTAAAACTGCCTATCGAGAAAGCTAGCGCCAATCCGGCCACACCCAGCAATTTTGCCAGTGGATAAGCAAATATTACACTTATTATCACAGTTACTATCGAAATATACATCGGAGTTTTTGTGTTTTTGAGAGCATAGAAAGCCTTTGCCAAAAGCGGAATAAGACCTTGAGCTAATAATGATATTGAGAATAAACCCAAAGTCATTGCCGTCATCTTGGTATCGTCCCAATTAAATTTACCAGAACCTAGGATCAACCTAACGATCTGAGCTCTAAGTAAGATCATGATAATAGAAGATGGAATTAATAGGAAAGCTATCGCTCTCATAGAACGCTCAAGATAAAAAGCGAACCCCTCTCTGTCATTTCCTGAAATCTTTGATGTCAGTATTGGAAATACTGCCGTAGCAAAAGAAGTGCCAAAAACCACAGTTGGCATAGTTTGCATATTATTCGAAAGAGAGAAAGCCGAAATTGATCCAACAGCCAAAGAAGAAGCAATCGCAGTGTAGACGATTAGGAGTAGCTGATTTGCTCCCATTCCAATAGTTCTTGGAACCATGAGGGCAACAATTCGCCTGAAAGTTTTTTCTTTAAAATCTAAAATGAATTGATATCTAAATCCGAGTTTAATAGCAGCCGGTAATTGTACTAGAAGATGAAAAAAGGAACCAGCAATCACACAATAGATAACAGAAATCATGCCATATTTCGGCGCTAGAACAGCTGCACCAAAGATGATAGAAAGATTGTAGACCAAAGGCGCCAGAGAATAAGACAGAAATCTTTTATATGAATTTAACACTCCGCCTAAGATGTATGAGATTGAAAAGAAAATTGGCGTTATCATCATAAGACGGGAAAACTTAATCGCCTGATCAAGTCTTTCTTGATCGAATTTCGGAACTATCAGAGGCATCATTTGAGGCATAATCAGATAAAAAACAGCTGCAGCCAAAATCATGAAAATCAACCCAATATTTAAAAGATCGTTTGTCACCCTAAAGCCTTCTTTTTCTTTTTTCTTTGCAATAAATTCAGAAAAAATCGGGATAAAGGCGCTGGATATTGCTCCTAAAATCAGAAAGTTGAAAATCAAATCCGGTACACGAAAAGAAGCATAATAGACATCAAGATCATGCGTGGCAATATTTTTAGTTAAAAATCTATCCCGTAATAGTCCTAAAATGTTACTCAATGCTAAAGTGATAATCAAAATTATACTCGCACCGCGAAATGAATTTTCCTTTGAAAATAAACCGAAAAATCGTTTCATTTTAACTTTTTGCTTTGGCTACTTTATTTGAGCGAAAAAAATCTTTGAATTCTTCGGCTTCAATAGTTTCCTGTTTTAGTAGAGTATCGGCAATAATTTCTATATTTTTCTTATGCTTTTTAATGATTTGATCAGCTTTTTTTCTACCTTCTGAGATTATTCTGGAAATTTCTTCATCTATTATGCTGGCAATTTTATCGCTGTAGTTTCTATGTTCAGTATAATCCTTGCCTAGAAATGGAAGTTCTTCTTTGTGACCATAGGTTTGAGAACCAAGTTTCTCGCTCATACCATATTCTGTAATCATTTTTCTAGCAAGCTGAGTTGCTCTTTTTAAATCATTTTGAGCGCCAGTTGTAATGTTGTTTTTGCCGAAGAATTCTTCTTCCGCTACCCGTCCACCCATTAAAGAAGCAATCTGATCTTCAAAACGGGATTTAGTCTCAAGTCTTCTGTCTTCAGTTGGCAAGTTCCACGTATATCCTAAAGCCATTCCCCTGGAAACAATTGAAATTTTATGGATTGGATCAGCATTTTCAACAAAATGACCAACGACTGCGTGACCGGCCTCATGAATAGCTGTGATTTTCTTTTCCTTTTCTGACATCATTTTTGATCGACGCTCAGGTCCCATCATAACTTTCTCAATGGCTTCATCTAGATCTCTTTGGGAAACAGTTTTTTTGTTGGCACGTGCGGCTAGAATTGCAGCTTCATTTGCCAAATTACGTAAATCGGCCCCTGAGAATCCAGGAGTTGATCCGGCAATTTTATTGAGATCAATATTAGTCTCAAGTGGTTTGTTTTTTGTATGAACTTTTAATATGTCTATTCTTTCCTTGCGATCAGGCAAATCAATTACAACCTGTCTGTCAAAACGACCCGGTCTGAGAAGTGCGGGGTCAAGAACATCAGGGCGATTAGTTGCAGCTACAATGATGACATTATCGGTCGGCTCAAAACCATCCATCTCGACAAGAATTTGGTTTAGGGTTTGCTCACGTTCGTCATGAGACCCGCCCAAACCAGCACCTCTTTGTCGACCGACTGCATCTAATTCGTCGATAAAAATAATAGCCGGAGCGTTTCTTTTTGCCTTTAAAAATAAATCTCTCACTCTGGATGCACCGACACCCACGAACATCTCGACAAATTCTGAGGCTGATATTGAGAAAAACGGAACACCAGCTTCTCCCGCAACTGCTTTCGCCATTAAAGTCTTACCAGTACCTGGAGGCCCGATAAGCAAAACTCCCCTTGGTATTTCCGCTCCCAAATCTCTGAATTTCTTTGGGTTCTTTAAAAATTCAACAATTTCAACAAGTTCCTGTTTTGGCTCAACCAGTCCAGCGACGTCCTTGAAACTTACCTTAGTATTTCCCATAAATAATTTGGCAGTTGATTTTCCAAATCCCATAGCCTTGCTGTTTGCACCCTGCGCTGAACGCATCATAAAGAATATGAAGCCGCCGATTAGAAGAATGGGGAGAATAATTGAAATAATTGAATATATCGCAGCCGTTCCGGACGTATCTTGTATATCAATAGTGGTTTTATCAGACGTAATACCGTAATCATTTAGAGCAACGCCAGGCTCCTTATATGCTTTTATCTTTTTCCCATCATTCAGTGTAGCTGTTACCAGATTATCTTTAACAACAATATCTTTTACTTCACCCTTGGAAACATCTTGGGAAATTTCCGAAAGAGCGACCTCTTTAACTGTTGCGTTTTTTGGCGAAAAAAGGCTAAATATTAGAACTATTGCTAATATGATTATAATTGAATAAATTATTGATTTCGTGTTGTTCTGTTTCATTTAAACTCCAAATATTACTGCTAATTTCGATGTGATTCTTTGCCACATATAACAATATTACCAGAGACAAGCTCGATCCGCAATGAATGGGGGAGGAGCTTATGTTTTTTTCCTTCGCCCTTTTCAATCATGTCGCAAACCTCCTCAATTTGTTTGTTTGTAACATCGATAAGTTTACTTTTTTTCTCAAGCGCGATCCGAATGACCATTCGACGAAGAGAGGAATGTAATGCAATCCACTTCCTTCTGTCCAAACTAATCTTGTCGCCATCTTCCCGAAACAATATTTTCATGTACTCTTTTTCGGCTGTTTTACGCAGAAAGTCATAATCTTCTTCCATAATTCTGGCAGAGTTAGACAGTGTTTCCACAATGTTGGGGTTAATATTTTTAATAAGTAAAGGTAAAATTTTCAGCCGCAGGTAATTGCGGGTAATCTTTAAATCTTTATTTGTTTTATCAATCCTAAAAGGGATTTTGTTATCTTTCAGGTACTTTTCAATCTCTGACCGTGAAATAGAAAGTAGGGGACGGATAAAATTTTTCCGGACAGAGGGGATACCACTTAATCCCTTCAGACCAGCACCTCGGAACAGCCGCATCAGGAAAGTTTCGGATAAATCGTTTGAATTATGTGCAATTGCGATCTTAGCTCCCCTTCTCTCCCCTGAAATTTTTTCGAAAAAGGCATATCTTGCTTCTCTGGCTTCTTCTTCGTTTTTAAATTGATTTTCTTTTTCAGCCGAACCAAAGAAACACTCAATCCCCTGCTCTATGCAAATTTTTTTTACAAATTCCTCATCATTATAACTCTCCTGTCCCCTCAATCTATGGTTATAGTGACAAGCCATCAACTTAATTTCAAGCTGATCTTTTAGTTTATTTAGAACATTAAATAGGCACATTGAATCCGGCCCCCCACTTAATGCGACAATGACTGTATCGCCTGACATAATGAGCTTATTTTCTTTATTGTTTTTAAGTACTTTAAAAACAACTGATTTTTGAGAAATTTTTTCCATATGGACTTAATCAGTGAACAAACGATATTGTAGTACAAAATTGGATATTTTACTAGGCCAAATAAGACTTATGCTTATTTTATGGCATCGTGAGACGGCCATTGTAAGATTTAGAAAATCTATGTCCGTTTTGATCAACAAAAGTAAATCGATAATTAAAAGTACCATTATTTACTCTTTTTGTACTCGTGTTTCCAGTGCCGATTGTGGCACTACAACTGCCGTCACTTGAGCAGGAAAGAGGAACGTCAATCTCCCTCCTTTCCGCCTTCCATCTCCCCCATACATTCACTCGACGATTATAAGAATACACCAGACGAGCTTCTTTAAGACCGGGAAGAATAGCGGGATCAACCTGAGCTGTAAAAGTTATAGGCAGATTATAGAAAAAACCATTTCTATCAGTCTGATCCAGAATCGTAAACTTTGGATTGAAATTCAATTGAAAAGACCTTTGCACACTGGGTAAACTTTGTATTTTTATAGTTATCCTGGCCTGAATTGGACTTTTTGAAGTAAAGCAAAGCTTTATTGATCCGTCTGAAGTAGTTCCCGGACCAGAGACGTCTACTGAAGCTGGTTTTTGTATTACTAAAGGCTCATCAGTTAAAAAAGTGCCGTCCTTTCTTATGGCCTCAACATTGACATAAGCGCAACTTTTTCCATCAGGATAAGCTGAGACTTTGGAATTTTGAAATGGTTTTTCCACTTCAACTGTAAGTCTTGATCCTCTTGCAGGACAGCTTTCGTCTATACCCATATTTTTCTTCACATTTTGTACAATGCCACGCTTACAATTGCTTGAAGTCGTTGTTGTCTCATCTGCTTTATAAGTGGACGACTGGAAATAATAGACCGTTCCCAATACAGCCAGAGTTGTTATCATTAGTCCAAAAGTTTTTCTAGGATTGCGAATTTTAAAAATATTTTTGCTTTTATATTTTTCTCTGAACATCATCCCTCCAAAAATTACTTGCCTTTAGTATACCACTAAAAAATAATCCGGCAAACAAACATCTACAATATGTCATTCCCGCAAAGGCGGGAATCCATGCGCATATTACTCGATATTGAAAAACTATCCTTGATGTGTTAAAATTAACTTTGTTGATGCGGGGTAGAGCAGCCCGGTAGCTCGTCTGGCTCATAACCAGGAGGTCGTTGGTTCAAATCCAACCCCCGCTACCAAAAATCTTTGATTTTTGGAAATTCCAAGTAACAAGCGACAATAACCAAATAAATTCCAAATTCACAAATTACAATTACCAAAGTTTTGGATATTGAATATTTGGAGATTGATCATTGTTTGGAATTTGTATCTTGTATCTTGGAATTTTTAATATATGCGGCAGGGTAGCTCAGTTGGTTAGAGCACAGGACTCATAAGCCTGGGGTCGTGGGTTCAAATCCCACCCCTGCTACCAGAAAATCAGTGATTGAGGATCAATTGCTGATTTTTTGGTATAAAATGGATTTGGACCGAGGAAAATTTTACGGAATAGTTAGGGTGCCTTTAAAACTCTTGGAAAACCTACTCCCGTTTTGATCCACAAAAACAAAACTATAATTAAATGTTCCATTCTGATTTATATCAGCTGCAGTATTAGAAGAAGGTATTGTGGCAGTGCATATTCCACTGCTGGAACAATTTAAATTTATTTCGACACTCTCGCGAACATCATGAACGCCATCTGCCTGCGACGAATTTTTATTAACGTTGAACGATAGTTTCGATTCTTTCAACCCATGTATCATTACAGGATCTATCTGGGCAGAAAAAGTTATGGGCAGGTCAAAAAAGAAACTATTTCTATCTGTTAAATCCTGAATTTTAGTACTTGGTAAAAAATTAACCTGAAAAGTGGACTTTTCTTGCGGAAAATCTTTCAGTTTTACAATAACTTTCGCCTTCATCGGTTTTGTTGAAGTTGCGCACCATTTTACTGAACCGGTGTCAGTAGTCTGTGGACCATTTATAGTAACAGCATCCGGTTTTTCGATTACCAACGGTAGGTTTTGAGCGAATGTCCCGTCTTTCGAATTGATCGCTTCCAGAATTACTGTGGCGCAGTCTTTGCCGTTTGGGAAAGCCTGCATTTGAGAATTTGGAAATGGCTTCAATACTTCGGTAGTTAGTTGAACATTGCTAAGTGGATTTTTTTCATTTTCAGAGCATTTAATATCGCAGTTTGGATCGTCTGAATCCTTGTCACAGTCGCAAACTTTCATATCTACCGAAGTTTTTTTTATGTTGATTTTCGAATTTATGGCACCGGCCGCCAAAACAATATTTGGAGCAATAATTAAAAATAAAAAAAACGAAGCAAAAATCTTTTTAAAAAATGTCACTACCCTATCCATATATAGAATATTCATATTGAACTACTATGTGTTTACTTACCCCGAATATACACGCCAAATAATCGAAAACAAATGTAGTCATGCACAAATATGATAAATAAATCACAAATATTCGCTATGGCATTTTAAATATTTTTCAATGATATCGTTTATCTTTTAATGTACATTGGAAAATGATTGACAATCACAAGGAGGATGCACCATGCTAGATCAAGATGATAATAAAAAAACAGTCATCTGGAATATTATTGATGAAAGCACCGAATTTGATATAAGGCCGTCCGACATCAACTCTTCTCGACGTTTTTCCGGAGCCTTTGGCGGACATATGCCGACGGAAATCTTGGCCAGATATATCGTTCTGATGTGTCAAGAAAAAGATCGATGGTCTTCGTTTACAGATGAAGACTTTAAATCTTTCTGTAGCCACTTAGGATATGACCACTTTAGCTTTTATCGTTTAGCGGAACCAGATTTAAACGAAGACGTCAAAAATGTTTATTACGAGACCAGTAATGGTTGGATTGTCAAAGGAGAAGACGAAAGATATCGAGTAACCGATGAATTCATCTACAAGTGTTACGATTCCTCCCCAGCCTCCAATTGTGGCAAAATACATGCTTGAATATCTTTCCCTACCTCCCTTCCCTTAACCAATTGCGCCCCGACTCATCGGGGCGCAATTCCTCATTTATAGCTGGTCTGATTTTGAAATTTAGGATAAAATAGTAAGTGAAATATTTAAAAAAGTTCTAACAAAGGAGGGAAATGGTAAAAAAGAGTAATGGCAACGGGATTTACTACGTAATCTTCGCATGGGTGATTTTAGTTTCTGCGGTATATCTTGTTATCACCAGTGCTGGTATATTCTCATTTTTAAGTATTATTTCTTTCATAATTAGCTACAAATATAGGAGAAAATATCAACTTTGGTTTTGGCCCATGGTACTGAATCAGTATTTATCGCTATTTATGTTTTTTTACATACTATATACGCTGGCTCGTGTCTTTGATTTATCGATGTACTATTAAATACGGTAACAAAGAAACTGGTATGTTTTTTAGTTGAGAAAATGTACTTAAGGAAGTTAAAGTTGTTTTTACTGGTTTTTTAATATTAATAGATCTCTGCAAAGAAGCTCTTATGCCGCCCTTGGTTACAGCGACGAATTTTAAAGCATGCGTTCCTTCTTTAAATTGCAGCCAGTTCATACTTACCGCGAACGAACTCCCACTTAATTTAGCGTTGTTTAAAAAGGCATCGTCCATAAAAACTTCAACATGGTCAACTTTTTCGGAACGCGTAAAAACAGAGCCCATCATAGTTGATTGGCCAGATAGTATCTGTTTCTCACTCGGCGGCATAATTGAAATTACAGGGATATCACTGGTTGTATTGGCAAAATTAACTAAGTATTCTTTCTCGCTCTTATTACCATAAAAATCTTCAGCAACTACTTTTAACTTATGATCTCCATTTTTAAAATTGCTAGTTTTAATAGCGACACTCCAACCGTCAAAAACATCACTGTCAACAGAAATCAAATTTTCATCAATGTAAAAACCAATGCGGCGCACGCTACTAACATCAACTGCTGAAATTTTAAAATCAATAACTCCGCTTAAATTAGAAAGATTTTCCGGAGACAATAGTTCCAATTCTGGACCCGTATTATCATTTTCAGGTGCTTTTGCGCCTATAGTGTATTTCCCTGGTTCGTTTACTTCAGCAATCACTATTTTGCTTTCTTTGTCCACTTCGCTAGCGACCTCCTCCCATTCTGAATCATCTTGATTATAATGATAAATTGATAAGTCATCCTCTTTTGTAGAATCAGTGCTATCATAATCAATGCCAATTTTTGTCCCCTCAACATTGCCTTGGCTCGAAGAAATAGTATAAACAGGACCTAGATATCCTGTTGGCGGAGTCTGTTTTGGTTGGCTGGAACTCGGGAGAATTGCTGCTACTAAATTAGTAAAACTAGTTGTCACTTTTGCTTTCAAAAGATTAAAGTAATACTTACCTTTCGATCCACTTTCTTCTGTTTTGATTTCATTCACAAATATTGCCTGACTCCATGTTTTTTTACCGCCTGATTCAACTTCAACTCGAACATAAATTTCATCACCGGTTGGCTCGTAAGTCGAGTCTGTCACGCCTTTCATTTCTTTTAGGAGCTTTCCATTTTTGCCAATAAATCTGATGTTACTGCTTTTGTCAGAAATGACTTCTATAACTTTTTCATCCTTAATACCAACATCGATCTTTGGCGAACCAGAGCCTTGATTGGCATAGAAATTACCATCTTTTAAGTTGGTTAAAATATCACTTTGGTCTAATTTTTTTGCCAACACACTAATGCCGGCACCATCAAAACCTAAATATCCAGGAGTGTAGTCATCTCCTGCAGTAGCTAGAACCTTCTTCCCCCTCGATAATAGAAAATCGAGATCATTTAGTGAAGAGGCATCCGGCATTGGCGATTTATCCACTGCACTATTAAAAACCTCAATGTGTTCATAATCTTTTAATTCAAGAAGTTGTTTTCCTGACCAGCCATACACCCATGAATCGGTATGAGCTAGAATCGGTATCCCACCTTGGCGATTTATTTGATCTATTCTTTCCTGATCAGTCTTCATCTCGTCAATCCCCTCATTTATTCCCACAGCCAAAATGTGGCTGCCTTGAAATAATCCTGGTGTATCCTCTTCGGAATTTTGGAGATGCAAAATTCCCTCAACATTTGGACTTGGTTCGACTTTGTTATGCTCAGTTAAAGCAATAAAATTATATCCCGCATCCTTATAACTTTTCTCAACGGAAAAAACCGTCGGCAAAGGCGCGTTAAAAACTTTTGACCAATTCAAATCCGGAATATAATGGCTATGTAGCTGACCTAAATAACTATTATATACACCGTCAGTTTTGTATGGACTTTCAAGAGTAATTTTTCCATCTTCATCATTAACAACACCTATATCGTTTATTTTTTTAATAATAAGATTTTGCTCCGAACCAGATTTAACACTAAATAATAATCGGCCGTCAGAATAAATCATTTCCTGAATCCATCCCCCTTCAAGCACTGGTGAAATTTCAACTTTGCCGCTATCTAAATTTTTTGCCCACAAGTAACCATTGCTTGTTCCTCCATAAATTACGTTGTTCACAATTACCGGATCGGTCGAAAAATGGTCCAAGTCTAAAACCTTTTTTTCATAATTAAGATTTAAACTTTGAAAATCAGCGTCAAAACTCACTAGATCTGCAGTTTCATGTTCCCACGATGATGAGTGGTCCTCAAAAGAATAAATGGTGTTGCCATATTTTACCAAATTATGCGCCAAAGCTGTATTATTCATAAACTTCTTCTCTCCGGTTTCTGTGCTATATCCGCAGAATCGGCTATTAGCCGCTGACAAATAAATTGTTTTTTCCTCTTTATCAAGCATGGCGTTATTACAATGCGCAGTACAGTTTTGTGAGGACCAAACCAAATTATATGTCTTAAGATTATATGCTCTAATATTCGTATTAGGATTATAAGAATCATCAATAAGATAAAATCTATCGTCATCAAATAATATATTATATACATACTTCATGTCATATCCGCCCAAATCGGAAATTAAACTTTTATCAACTGAGTTTATGGCGAAAAATTTATCGCTGTTGGTTAAAACGCTCCACCAACCGAACACAACTCCGTTATTTACTTTATATACATAACTCGATTTAAGTGAGGCATTCTGATTATTTTTGTCAATCTTCCAAATTTCATTCCCATTTTTTGCATTAAGACAAAATATTGAACCTGAGCCAAAATAAACTCTTCCCGAATCATGAACAATGTTATTTATTTTCATCGGAAAATTTTTCTGCCAAATGACCGTTCCATTGTCTATTGAAACCGCAAAAAGATCTGATGAACTATCCGGCATATTCTTGGCAAAATACACAATCTTGTCAACTGCAAGGATATTGGAGAGATAAGTAGCACCTTCAATATTAAGAACAAAATTGTTAATCCCATTTTGATTTCCGACAAAATCAAAAATAGCTGCGTTATTTTGATTGTTTGTATGACTTGTCGGCCAGCTACTTGAAGCAAACGCTTTCGATGTCGAAATAAAACATATTATAATAAAAAATAAAATAACAATTTTATTTATTAAATTTTTCACACCCCTCCTTTTATTAATTTTCAGTAACCAAGTAAAACATTGTTTGCAATTATGTATTTTACATTCCTAATGTTAAGAAATTATTAAGAAAATTATATGACAATATCGAATCAAGACTTTAATCTAAAAATGGACGATCGTCCATTTTTAGATTAAACAAAAAAGGCACTTCAATTGCGGCCTTTATATGCGAACACTATTCATTATTTATATGGAAGAAAGTTTCTCTAGCTTTCAAAAAAGTATGACCACCAGTAGCGATAGTTCGGGGTTTTGATTCTGACCTCGCCGAGAGAAGTGTCTGACACTTTATCGTTTTCCTGATCGATGGGTAGGCTTATGACATTTTCGCCTGGAGCTTTGTAACCCAGCTTCTCTCTCGCCTCTTTTTCTTTAAACGAACTAGTGCGATAGTAACTTATTTTATTCTGAATGTCCCCCACCTCAGCTTCCAGATCTGCGACCGTTTGGGCTTCAGCAACAATTTGCTTATTTGACTGATAATTGGTTGCGATGGTCTTCCCTATCACAACAAAAAGGTAAATTATCACCAGAAAAATTATCAGACTGCTAAAAGTCATTGGAATAAATCTTTCGATATTTTCAACCAATCTGGAAAAAATATTTTTCTTGTTGTTCATTACCATTCTATTATATACAAAAAATCCCCCGATGAATATCAGGGGATTTTTTAACTAAGTTCTCAGATCTATTTATTACCAGCGTTTCTGTTTTTTCTTGTTATTGGACTTACTAACCACTTTCTTTTCCTTGTCGTTCGTAGCTTTAGCGGAGGATGATTCTTTCTTAGGCTCTTTTACAACAGCCTTAACTTCATCTTCACCATTGAACCAATAGAAATATCCACCAGTTGCTGCACCAGCTAAAATAATCAAAACAAATAGTACAATCCAAGGAGTCCAATTAACTTTTTCCTCTTCGTCTTGGCTTGAAGTCTCATCACCTTTGATCTGGCCGTTTGAATCATCGGCAGAAGTTTCAACTTTCTGCTCTTCCTGTGAAGCTGCTGCCTCTGCTTTTGCAGGGCCAACCGAGATTGTAGCAGGAGCCGCCTCAACCGATGTAGAAGTTGTGGCCTGTGTTGTTGCGGCAACAGTAGCTTTCAATTCTATTGAATGATTTTTAAAATCAGTCGATTCAACGCCTCCTTTTACTGCAACCAAAGTAATATCATAGACTCCATATTCAGAAACAGTTATGTCTCTTGAATATTGTTCAGTAGTATTTGCAAGAACCGCACCATTAGGATCAGCATTGCCATTTACTTTAACAATGTATGAATCAGCCCCGTTACCTGTCCATTCAACTCTAAAATTCTTTCCTTCAAGAGTAGTTAATGTAAAATCAGGAGACAAAACAGAAAGAACCTTTTCAATAACATGCACAGTTTTCGTAACTTGTGTTGCTGCATTTCCAGCCGCATCAGTTACGTTATATGTAACAGCATAATCACCAATTGTTGTTGTATTAACCAAGCTATCATCAGTAACAATATTTCCAGAAATATCGCCGTCAATATTATCTGTTGCCGTTGCACCTGCATCAGCATAAGTCGAACCAACTTCGGCAGTAACATTATCTTCACCTGTCAAGGTTATAACCGGCTTTGTTTTATCTATCGTGAAAGATGTTTCGGTTATTTCATTTTCGCCAATACTGTTTATTGCTTCCGCTCTTACAACATATTGTCCCTCTGTAGACAAAGAAACCGGTGAAGCATAATTCTGCCAATCATATAACACTGCACCATCTTCTTCTATCATAAATAATTTGGTTTGAGCATTAAGATAATCGATCGTTACTGTATAGTCCAAATTTGAAATTGATGATATTGGATTTGTAGTAATATTTATAGCTAATTCTTTGGCATCATATATTCCTTCAGTCTTTGTTGCGCTTCCCCATGTGCTGGTCGCAATATCAAACTGCAAAGAATATGCCGACCTTTTCGCCACATCGCCACCTTTAGTATATGTAGCATCCGGCTGAACCGCTGTTCCATCCGGTCTAGCATAAGAAATTGAGCCAAATAGTTGAAGAATTCCGGTAAGATCGGAAAATAACAGTGGCTTATCAAAATCACTATCCGTCAACACTCTTAGACTATTTGCGGATACGATAGTGTTTGGATTAATCACGAAAACATCGGAATTAGTACCATTAATTGATGTTTTGATTTTAATTCCGCTTAAATCAACGTTGGATGAATTTGGATTGTAAAATTCAACCCACTCATCTGCCTCGTTTACATAGATTTCACTCAAAACCGGATCAAGTATTGGCGTACTTGGATCTGCAGCTTTGGCATGTGTTGCGCTCATCATACCTGTCACCATCCAAGTAGGCATAAGCATACCGGTGGCAAGCAGATATATTAAAAACTTTCTTAGAGTTTTTTTCATAACCACTCCTAAATTACTACTAATAAAATTGTCTAGTTGGCATACCTCTAACCGCCTAGTACTTAATAAATTTCCCTCCAAAGAGCTATAAGAGTTTTCAACAAGATATTACAGCAAAAAAACCTTGCGGCCCCTCTGGCAAGAAACTTCTCTACTCTCTAAACGTATAGAACGATTTTCAAATTCCCCTTTGACCCAAACCTGATAAAAGGCTTAGAAAAAAAATTCGTTGAGTGAATTATTGGCTCATAATGATATTTTTATGAAAATGTTCATACTTTTTCATACTTTTTCATCACCATAAGCACTTCACTTCTACCGAATAAGAGTAGCATTCAATAGAAAATGAAGTCAAACAGAAAAAAAGTTTGCTTCTAGAGTCATAATTAAAAAGTTATCCACAATAGTTAGCGCAGATTGCCAAAAATATTGTTCGTTATGAAATCAAAAATCTTCAAAACAGTGGGCTTTTTTCTACCGAACATATTGGTAACCATAGTAGTGTTTCTATTTGATTCATTCTCAGTAAACTCTCCCTTTACCACGCCTATGCCGATATCTCTAAAATCGGGATTTAAAATATTATCTCTATGAGCAGGAGAATTCATCCAAGCATTAACCATTCCTTCGGATGTATTAAAATCCATAGCCAGATTTTCACCAGCATAAAGATAATCATATCCGGAGTTTTTTACAAAATCCCAAGGAGTGGAACCAAAAGCAAAGTGTTCAAAATAATCTCTATTAACCATATCCTTTGTTTTTTGAGTAGCGGCGTTGTTCAAATCATTATCTAAAACCAATCTTGGAATCCCTCTCTCTGTTCTCTCCTGATTGATTAAATTTAAAACATTGTCAGGAGTTATTGCAGAAGCATAAACTTGAGAAACAAACAAAAGAGAGGATAAAACGCCAAAAGAACAAGTGGCTATCTTGTGTCCCAATATCGAATTGATTTTAATATTTTTATTTTTCATTTTAAACGTATGATAATGTATGATAATGCAATACGAAAATTAAGTCATTGTATCAAATGTACAACCTTTTGTCAAGTATTTAATTAAAATAATTATTGTATAATATTTTAAAACAGGATGACAAGTATAGCGATACTCGTAACCACTCACTGTCATTCCGACTCCTTGGCTTTGTCCAAGGGTGGAGGAATCTTACAAATTAAATTGAAAACTATTATAAGATCCCTCGACTCCGCTACGCTCTGCTCGGGATGACAACAGGGTACGATGAGCAGTTACTGATGTTCTTATTGAATTTTGATCTTGGGAATGGTATCATCACTATGTAAGAAACGATCGGGGCTTGTAGCTCAGCGGTTAGAGCAGCCGGCTCATAACCGGTTGGTCGCAGGTTCAAATCCTGCCAGGCCCACCATGAAAAGTGCATCACGAAAGTGATGTTTTTTTCATGGAGAATTTGCGCGGGATTTGAACTGGGAAGGGGTCGGGAAACGGGAGTTTCCCGTGGAGGAAAACAACAAAAACCGTCGGTTTTTGTAAGCGAGGATTGCGAGCGCTCAAGATCCTGCCAGGCCCACCACCCAATAAAAAGAGTAGTTATCACGACTAGTCTTTTTTATTATTCAGACAATTGATCGACTGGTCTTTAAGTGGTAAAATTTCAATATAATTGTAAAAAACAGGGGTAATCATGCTAACAAAAACAAAAAAGATTTTGGAGTGGAGTATTTTCTCGTTTCTAGGACTAATTTTAATATTGGCTAGCTCTCTTTTCGGCTATCAGCAAGCTTACGCCAGTAAAATATATAAGAATGTATATGTCTCCGATATTGATCTATCTGGAAAAACAAAGACTCAGGCTAAATATTTACTTCAAAAAAAGTTTGACAGCATCATTAATGATGAGATAACTCTGAAAACAGATGATAAAGAGGTAAAAACCAAAGTCTCCGACACCGGTCTGACTTTAGATATAGATAAAATAGTTCAATCATCATATTCGATCGGAAGATCAAATGATTTTTTCGACGAATTAGTTGCTTCAACAAAAACCCTTTGGAATAAAAAAAGTGTTCAGGTCGAGCCAAAAATTGATCAGGAAAAGTACAACAAATTTATAGAAATAGCAGTTGCCCAGCTCAACTATGAACCGCAGAATGCTTCAATTACTATTGAGAATGGCGAAATTAAGGAAGTAGCAGAAAAGGACGGTCAGACTGTTGATGCCAGTGATTTGACCGGAAAAATTTTATCTCTGGCAAATGATGACTCAAGCAGGGTGATTAACCTTAAAACCGAAACAAAATCTCCGACAGTAAAAGTCTCAAACTTTGAACCGGCCAGAGCTTACGCCCAATCAATACTGGAGAAAAAATTTACACTGCAATACGAGGGTATAACTTTTATTCCAAGTAAAGCAGAGATTGGACTTTGGATTTCTTTTACGGAAGCCAATGGACAATATACCGCCGTGTTAAACGAGAATAACCTGCAGGCATATTTAAATAAAATCGCCAAGAAATTTGAAATTACCAAGCAGGATAGAAAGATTAACGGAAATGACGGCAGTGTGATTGAGGAAGGACGCGAAGGAAAATATTTGGATAAAAATAATGCTATCAGCCAGATTAAAAATCAATTAAACAATACGAACTCGATTGTTGTGAATTTGGCAACCTACGCCGTAGCACCAAATGAAGTCAAGCTTTTCCCCGCCGAGGGAGTAATACCGGGACGATTTGAGGGAAGATATCTGGATATCTCTCTTACAGATCAAAAACTATGCCGGATAGAAGGACCAGTCGTTATCGACTGCTTTATAATCTCAAGCGGAAAGCCTGGCATGGATACACCAACAGGAACTTTTACGATAAATGATAAAAGCCCTAGACATTGGTCGAATAAATATAATATGTGGCTACCTTACTGGCAGCAATTCAAAACAGGCGGCTGGGGTATTCATGAGTTGCCAGAAACCGACACATGGAAAGAAACTTCCGCGCATCTTGGAACACCTATCTCCCACGGCTGTGTCCGTTTAGACGTCGGCGCAGCTCAAACTGTTTACGATTGGACCAGCATGGGCACAACGGTTTATATTCATAAGTAAGTTCAGTTGCCACCGCCTCTGGCGGGGTCCGCAAAAAGCGGGATAAGTAAATCAGTAAATAAGCCTGCCTGCCGGTAGGCAGGTTGTAAACTCTAAAAGAAGCGCCATGAAACCGTTAGGTAACATGGCGTGATTTTAAAATATTCGTGTAAATCATGGCCGCGATCATCTTCTCAGGACTCCGGGCAAAAGCGGCTTCCCTTCTCTTGGAACGATAATTTGTTTGATTGGCGACAAGGACAACCAAGCTGAAACACTCTCTTCAGCTAAGTACTCAGCTTGATCAGAATCATGGGCCAGAACTTCTAGCGTCTGACTCGGGCAAATCTTCTGATCCTCAAAGATAACCTTAACCTCAAAGAAAAGTAGCCCATTTATTGAGCAATCGCTAAAGTCAAAGACTGGCTTAATTCCAAGATCAGGAGAAATGTTTCCCGCTTTTACTCGAGCTTCTTCGCTGTCTCGAGCAAGAATAAGACCTTGGGTATTGAAGAAGTTTTCGCTAGCCACCCAAAGACTAATTGGCTTAGTGTGAAGTGGCCGAGTGACAACATAAGTCTTATCGGTCCGCTCTTTATCTAAGCAAAATTCAGGATCGCTAATCCAGAAAACGCTACACTCACAGATTTCACGAAGTGCAGTCTGAAAAAGATTAAGAAGAGCATAAGCCTGGCTTGCGGTTTCTATGTTGTGATCAGAGAAATCATCGTAAAACTTGCAGCAAACATAGCAACCGTTTACTCCTGGATATACTATTATTTGCAAACCCATTTCGCTGAAGATTATCTCCGCACTATCCACATCAATCTGGCCAGTGTTGAATGCAGCCTGGCACTTTTCGACGATCTTTTCTTGTATTCTCGCCGAACGGGAAACATTGGAGAAGTATGGCTTCATAAATTGAGGCATGTCCCAGCTGATGCTCCATCTTTGCCGATCTGGCTCATTGATTAAGTTGCAAACCGGCAAACCATGTGCAAGATCAATCGCCATTTTCTCTTCTGGTGTCATGACTATCACCCCTCTTAACATAAGTACTAGACCAAACAAAAAAGAAGCTTAGTCTGCTTCTTAGGTTTATATTATTAATAATTATTAGTCAACATTTTTAGAGCAGTTGCTCACTCGCCACTGTGTCATCCCGACCAACGTGGAGGGATCTTTTAATAGTAATTATCTATTTTTAAGATTTCCCTGCCTGCCGGCAGGCAGGTCCGCCCCTCAGACAAGGCTAAGGAGTCGAAATGACAGCGTGAGTGAGTTAATTTTTAGATGACAAAAACATCTACCCAATATCCTGAGCGCTGATGGCGAAGGTGTCGTCTTTCTTAAGTTCGCCGGATAATATCTTAGTCGCCAAAAGGTTCTCAACTTTTTCTTCAATGACTCGAGCCATGGGACGGGCGCCCATTTGAGGATCAAAGCCAAATTTTGACAGGGCGCCAATAGCGTCGAGAGAAACTTCCAGCTTGATTTTTTTGTTTGCGTAGACTGTCTTTTTTAATTTTTCTATCATCAGTCCGGCAATCTGGGTTATTTCATCCTGCGATAAAGGAGAGAAAGCAATTACGCTGGAGAACCTATTCAAAAACTCAGGACGATAAATATTTTGATTTTCCAGATAATCAATCAGCTCTTTCTTAACTTTCTCGTACTCCCCTCCAGTTTTGATCGATTCGCGAATTAAATTTGCTCCGGCATTGGAAGTGGCAATTATGATAGTGTTAGTGAACATTACCTTTCTGCCTGTGCCATCGGTTACAAATCCTTCATCAAGTATTTGAAGGAATAAATCCAATATTTGTTTATTGGCTTTTTCAATTTCATCAAATAATAATAATGAAAAAGGATTTTCCCGAACTGCAGTTGTCAGCTCTCCTTGTACATCTTCCTGATCCGAACCAATGAAACGATAAATGTCTTCCGCATTTTGATACTCAGACATGTCAAAACGGATCATTCTATTCTCTCCGCCAAAATATGCTTCAGCCAATGCCTTCGAAGTTTCTGTTTTTCCTACACCGGTAGGACCAAGAAACAGAAAAGATCCGATTGGTTTTTTTGATTCGGTTATGCCAGCTCTGACGCGTCTTAAAGCATTTGAGATAGCAGAGATTGCCTCATGTTGACCAATCACCCTGCCATGCATCACATTTTCCAGAGTTAGAAGCTTTTTCTTCTCATTTTCGTCAACGTCACCGGAAGGCACGTTGAACTTTTCACTTACGTATTCAAGAACATCTTTTGGCAAAATGATCGTCTTTCCTCTCTCACTGGTTGAGCGACTGGATACAGCATCCAGGAGATCAATTGATTTTTCAGGATTAGGAATATCCATAATATATTTATTGGAAGCAGAAATCGCCTCTTTGATTGCTTCATAGGAAATAAGGGAACCAGTGCGATATTCGATCATGGGGACAGTATCTTCCAAAATTCTAACCAGATCACCAGACTTTGGCTCTTCTATTGAGATCCTTGAAAAATGCTGAACCAAAGAAGCGTTTGGCGAAATATAGTGATTAAAACTGGCGATATCGCAGGTTCCGATCACATGCATCTCCGGAGCCTCCAGAAAAGGCAAGATGACTTCCGAAGCGTTAACCTTGCCTGCATCTCCGCTGGAAAACAGGTTTTGGATATTTTCTATAAAGATGATAATGTTGCCAGCCGAAGATGCTTCACTGAAAATTCCAGTTAATCTTTCCGTGACTTCTCCGGAATTTTGTAATCCGGAAAGTAAAAAATCAGTATCTATTTTAACTATATGTTTGAAATCAAGGTTAGAATTGGTTCCTCCCTCCAAAACTTTCTTGGCAAAACCCAAAATTGTTGTTTCTTTTCCCACTCCTGGTTCACCCACTATTAGAGCATTGCCGCCAGTCCGTTTTAACAGAGCTTCCTTAATTTCATCAATCTGACGATCATGACCAATAATCTTAAGCCCCAAGTCCCCTCTCGCCAATGAGTCAGTGATGTCGGCCGAGAATTGTTTTAAGTATGGAGCATAACCAAAAGCCCAGTCTTTCCCGATTCCGCCGCTCATTTTTAAATGTGAAGTATTGAGAAATTGTTTGTTTTTTCTTGATTCCTGATAGATCTGCGTTTGCCAGTAGACAACATTGGCGACATCTTTTACTTCGAGTTTTAACTCGCTTAAAACTGCTTTAAAAAAAGTGTCGGTACAACATAGAGAAACAAAAACATCACCGACTTCGACTTTAGTATGTCCTTCAGCGCTCGCTATATCAAAGGCCTGTAAAATTATTTCTGTTACTTTCTGTTCGCCCTGATATTTTTTTAATCCCTCGATCAATGTTTCTTTGCCGATACCTAGTCTGATCAGAATAAAGTTTATATCAGTGGAATTCATAACAGATAGGGCAAGTTCTTTTGTTGAAATCTTATTTAAATCCTGCGAAAAAGTATTTTTTGTTGCCTTCGCCAGGGAAAGAGAAAAAAGACCAAAAAGATTGCAGGGTTGTCCTTTAGTTATCTTTTCTTTGGCGACGCTTAACGTGCCGGTTTCAACATTCTTAAGCCCATATATATAGAATGAACGAATTGCCCAGTACTTCAACATTGCTGCAATTAGAATAAAGGAAAAGCCCAATTGAATTGTTGTCCATTCAGCAAGCTCAAGATAAAAAGATGCAACAATCACAACTCCTACAATTCCAGCAATCCAGATAAGAAGGAATATTGCCTTCATTATGAAACCAGAAAATAGTCCGTCCAATCCGGCAACTTTAGCCACCAGCGTTTTTTCAGGCTTTATTTCAATTAATAAAGTTGTGGAAGTCTTTTTTTCCAATTAAACTCCAAATAAATATTTAAATCCAATGATTAATAGAGCGATCAGGCAAACTGGATAAACAAACCAGACAATAATCATAATGAAAGATAGCAATGCAAAAACCGAAGCTGCCAACAAAAAGGTTATTACGGTAAACAGCTTTATAAATGAGCCGATAAAACGTGAAGAAAGATTCAGAGTCCAAACTTGAAATTGCTGCTGAAGACTTAAACCCTCAGAACTGATCTTGTCCCGTTTCCATGGAGCGAAAAAGGTCTTAAAACACAGTCTTACTGAAAACAAATCAAATAAGTAAGCAAAAAAATGTTTCAAAAAAGAAAGCAGGCGGCCGTATGCTTCTTTATACCACCAGCTGAAAAATAGCAATCCAATGTTAGTGCTTCCCTCCATGTATTGTCGGGGACGGTTTGTCGGGGACGGTTCTCCTAGGAGAACCGTCCCCATGTCCCCCCTTGCTTAGTCTTCTTTAATCTTAATTGCACCGGCAGGACATCCGTCTTTAGCTTCTACAATAATATTATCATCATTTTCTTCATATTGTTTTTTAACATGAGCCTTACCGTCATCACCCAACTCAAAATGATCAGGAGCAGTACTTGTGCAAGCGCCGCAACCAATACAAAGTTCGTCATCGATTTCAATTTTCTTAGTCATAGTTCCCTTTCTTAATTACTAAAATCATTCGCATTTTGATGCAATCTAATTATACATCATGAATAAAGATATGTGAAATTAAAATTGAAAAATAAGAATTTTGATCTCAAAAAGACGATTAAAATGATTTAATACTTGACAAAGCATGTTTTAATATGTTATACTGATATAATTTGAAAATGATTAATTAATTAAATTTAAAAAAATTAAAAAAACGAAAGGATCCCATTAGCTACTGCTTCGCAGAGCAAACGGGATAAAGTAAAATGAAAGAAAAATTAAACAAAGAAGTTGCAAGAATTGGTTCAGCTCATGTTGACCACGGTAACCTTAAGGCTTATGAAGCCATATCAATGAGTTTAGTCGCTATCTTAGCGCTAACAATTGGTACAATCTACGGCGATAAATTATTTTAAATTGACCTTTCCGCCAACCGGCGGACTAATAACAAAAACCCTTGTGAATGCGAGGGGTTTTTGTTATTCGCTCGTCATTCCCGACCGGGTCGGGAATCCATATGAATAGTTTCTGGATCCCAGATTAAGTCTGGGATGACAATCAATATCATATATAGTATATTACTTGACAGTTTATTGTCTAATAAATCTTAGAATTGTTTTTATTTTTTCTTCGTCCAAAACAACGCTGCCTTTAGGATCTTTCTCCATCATTGATTCGATCAATGCGGCAATAGTCGAAGACAAAGAGGATTTTGCCGCTTCAAGCTGAATAAGAATATCCTGATCGGAACGATCTTTGGCCACCATTTCCTCTATACCTCGAATTTGACCCTCAATTCTTCGCAATCTGTTGTAGACATTTTGATGTTTCATAAAAAATCCTTCGGATTTTTAGTGGACAGTGGATAGTAGATGGTTGGTTAGCTGTTAGGAATATATTTTTAAATTAAAAATTTTAAATTTTAAATTCTGTGGAAAACTTTTGTTTTCCACAGTTATACCCCTGCCTTTCCACAATATACCCCCCACTGGTATATATCAACTGGGGATAACCGGCTTTTTTGTGGATAAAATGAAATGTTAAGCACAAAAAAAGTACCTCTGAAAACAGTGGTACTTTTTTTAAAAACTTCTTGAGAACTTAATTAAGCTCTGTCGTTGTTTTCTCTTCTTGGTCGTGCAAAATCAATCTTGATTGCTCTACCTTGAAGTTCTTTTCCATCCATTTCGTCTTTTGCTTTTTGAGCTTCTTCTGTTGAAGAATATTCAACGAAACCGAATCCCTTTGATCTACCAGTGTCTGGGAATCGGACTACAGAAGCGCTAGCAACTTCACCGAAAGGAGCAAAAGCATCTTTGAGATCTTCATCTGTTGCTGCCCAAGCTAAACCACCAATAAAAAGTCTTGGATTTGGCTCTGCAGGAGTGAAAACTCTGTCTCTATTATCTCTTTGATCCATCATACCTTCTTAGATTTTATATTAGAGACATTTTTTTCGGAAAGCCGAACTCCAATGCTCTTTATCTTAACTCTTACTGTTACGTCAACCAGAACTCTCTAACTAAAATCATAAACTTAAATTTTTATAAAGTTTCGACCTAACTTAGATAAATTATAGCATATTGCTCAAAAAAAAGCCATAAGCAATGCTTTTTTAACAAATTAATATTATTGATCGATTTTAGCTAAAGCGTT
The DNA here is from genome assembly GCA_041649155.1 of Patescibacteria group bacterium. GTDB lineage: Bacteria > Patescibacteriota > UBA1384 > XYA2-FULL-43-10 > 1-14-0-10-43-13 > JAMCZZ01. The sequence continues at coordinate 171,756 of JBAZNP010000001.1, forward strand.
TAACAAGGCTTTCCATTTCTCGTAGACATCCTGCAATTCTTTCTGGACTTCTGGAAATTTGCTGATGTCGCGATAGTCACGTTCTAGTTTCCCAAAAACATAATCGGCGTGTCCATCGCGAATGATGTTTGCATACATTGAGTCAGTCATGTGGCTGGCAGAATCAACACAAGCCATAATTTTTGCTTCCAGTGTTTCCGGTTTAATATCCCTATCGCGATGAGACCTCACGCAATGTAGCACCTTTCCCATTTTATCTTTTGGATAATTTTCTTTTTTCAAAAACTCTCTTGCCATCTTTTCTGATTTAACAGCATGATCAATTTCGTCCACCGGATAATAAGCGATATCATGAAGCCAGACTGAAAGCAAAACCACTTCCCGATCTGCATCCGGATATGTGCCGCACATTTTTTTTGCCCATTTTTCTGCTTCAGGTACATGCTCAAGCAAACCATAAATATCAATGTCCGCTTTTATCGTTTTAAAGAAAAGTTTTTTAGCTTTTTCAATCATTGGTTTCCCGTATTTACATACATATAAATTACTAAAATGAGTGCTAAGTTTACAAGCGGATAAATGATTAGGTTTTCAAACCAGCGGCCGCCTTTTTTATATTGCTAAAAATATCTATCAATCAAGAAGTCGAGATCGTGAATGAGATCTAAATTTAAGGCTTTTTCTTTTGTTGTCCAAATATATTCCTTATGGCAAGACCTATCTATAATAATTTCTGGTTTTTCTTCTAACCTTAATCCAAAACTATGATAAATTATATCACCATTCATATTTCTAAAATAAAATGTTTCTCTGAAAGTTAAGTCGTCCTTATTCTTTGATATCCCAGTTTCTTCAAACAACTCTCTTCTCATAGCGTCGAATTTATCCTCACCTTTTTCGACTTTTCCTGCCGCTTCACCCCACTGATTTCCTGCTGATTTATGATCCTGACGCAAAAGCAATAAAATCTCTCTGTTGCATTCAACAGAGCAACCGACTACTTCTAATGGATTAAAATTTTCTGGTGGTTTTAAGTGAATCACTTCCATACTCATTGCCTAATTTATAAAAATAGTATAACATAACCTCGAGCTCATGTCCGAACAGGAGGATTAAGATTGTTATGATTTTAATGATAGGAAACAGGTTGGATTACTTGAAAAGGTTGGCAGAAGCATTTCATTTGCAAGATCGCGAAGCAAGCTTCGCACAGACTGAATCAGAGCTAGCAAAAATTGACCTCGAAAAGGTCGGGGTCGTGTTTGTTGATCTGTTTTGGCTATATGAAAGCAAAAACCCTGCCAATATCGACTCAGCAATAAAACAGCTGCGCAAAAGTGGCTACGCAGGTATAATCGAGGCTTGCGCCAATAATCCTCATAGCAATATTTGTATTGCAAATAGCCTAGGGAATTCATCTGTTTGGGAAATTCCCGAAAAGAAAGATTATCCCGACCTCTCAATAGAAGAAATTGCAAAAAAATTGGCACCGCTGATACCTTGATGACTCACTGTCGTCACAGACTTTAGGTTCACCCGCTACATGTTGGGTGGACCAGTTTTTTTATAATTACTATCATATTTTACAGTTCTATTTTAATCTCAAAATGATAACTTGAATTAGTCATGGACGTGTGACCACCGTCCATGAAAGAGGCCTTCCTGAGCTCCGCCGCTATCCGGTGGAGCTCAAATTTCATTTACTAAAGCTATAAAAGCTCACCATATTGCCAAAAGCTTAATTATATTATATAATGTTAATATTCCAAGAGTACTGCACGGAGGGAAGAAACCATGAAAACAAAGGTCTTGGTTTTCGGAAATTCCGAGGAATATGCGGATCAAGTCTCTAGATTACTGGAAGGAGTCACATTTAGGCGGGTATATTTCATGGATGAAGCGATGAAAGCCGCTAAAAGAGATATTCCCGACATAATCATCTTGCATTTGAGATATGAAGTCAAAGCAATCTTCCAATTAAGAAAAAACGGTTTTAAGGGGTTGATTATCACAGAGGGTCCCTATAACTACCTCTCTGAAATTGCCGGCTTTGACATTAGAACCGACAACGTAGAGGGAACTGCTAAAGTGACTCTTGAGATATCAAACAAGATCCAGCCCCTACTTAATCGCCCGAATAAAGGGCGAAGGACCCTGATTAAGGATTTGGACCATTACGTGGGAATGGGACTGACCAGAATAGAAACCTTAATATTTTTAAACAGTCCTGTACCGCATTTGGCTATGAAAATAGCCAAGGCCAAAGTCTGCCGCTAACATGCAGAGCTCAAAAACAGCCGCTCAAGCAAAATGCTTGAGCGGCTTCTCTTTATAAAAGAATTGTTTTTTGATATTTTTATCTGATTCCTGCTTCTTTAACATATTTCCTCATAGTTTCTCTTGCCTCTTCTAATTCCTCGTCCTCGAATGGATCATATTTTATCTTTTCATCGATTTGTTTAGTTTCGACAAAATTTTGAATATAGTAGCGTTTTGCGCCTTGGATTAATTTTCCGATTTCTTCAAAATCTCCAACTTCATGCAAAGGATGACAGACAGTTGTACGGAATTCATAATCGATGCCGGAGTTCATGATTAAGCTGATTGATTTTTTGATGTTCTGGATTAAGGTATCTTTATCATCTGTCATCCCGACCGAAGCGGAGGGATCTTTTGGCAAGATTTCTCCAATCGTTCGACAAAGCTCACGGGGTCGAAATGACAAACCAGTAGTTTTTGAATATTTACTTAGTGTTGTTTTAATATCCATTGCGATGTAGTCAACATCGCCGCTCGAAATCAGAGGTGCGAGTCCGGTCGGTCTCGAACCATTTGTATCAAGCTTGACCAAAAAACCCATTTCCTTAACTTTATGAATAAATTCGGCGATGTCAGACTGGATCATTGGCTCTCCGCCGGTGATACAAACTGCTTCCAGTTTGCCAATACGGCTTTCTAAAAACGAAAAGAGCTCTCCTTCGTCAAACAATATCCCGCTAAATTTCTCTGGTATTACCAATTCCGGATTATGACAAAAGCCACAACGAAAAGAACAGCCACGAGTGAATATCGTGGCTGCCACTTTTCCAGGGTAATCTACCAGAGTTGTCTTTTGTATTCCAGCGATCTGCATATATTTTGTTTTCAAATGCTTAGTTAAACCAGTACTGCCTGCTCCACTCCGACTATTGGCGCAACCATTTCTTCCGGAGTTGAACACTCAGCCGCTTTATCAACCTTAACCATTTTTCCATTTATCATCTTATAAGTTTTTCTGTCCTCAAATTCAGCGCGCTTGCCTTGGTTCCATTGCTGAACCGGTCGAATATAACCAACAATTCGAGAATATACTTCGGTAGCAGATCCACATTTCTTGCATGTATCAACCCTACCAGCCATGTAACCATGATTTGGACAAACCGAGAAAGTAGGAGTAATTGTGAAGTAAGGAAGGTGATATTTTTCGCAAATGGTTCTTATGAGAGATTTAATAGATTCGACATCATTAATCTCTTCGCCAATGAATAAGTGAACTACTGTGCCCCCTGTGTATTTGACTTGAAGATTGTCCTGCAAATCAAGTACTTCAAAGACATCATCAGTATAATCAACAGGAAGATGTGAGGAATTGGTGTAGTAAGGAGCAGTCTTTGTTTCCTGATAATTATCTTCGTTAGCGACCATAATGTCGGGATAAAGTTCTTTGTCCAATTTTGCCAATCGGAAAGATGTTCCTTCAGCCGGAGTCGCTTCAAGGTTGTAATTATTACCTGTTTCGGTTTGATATCCAGCCATTCTTTCGCGCATGAAGTCCAAAACCTCTCTGGCAAACTGTTGGCCTTCAGCAGTGGTAATATCGCGACCCAAAAGATTTAATACCGCTTCATTCATGCCAAGAAGGCCGATAGTTGAAAAGTGATTGGACCAATACTGCTTGTCGCGCTTTTTAATATTTCTCAAATAAAATTTGGTGTAAGGATAAAGTCCGGCATCGGTCATATTTTCAAGAACTTTTCTCTTCATTTCCAAACTCTCTTTTGCTAAATCCATCAAATAACCAAGATTGTAGAAAAATTCTCTTCTGTCGCGTGATCTGTAACCAAGACGTGGTAAATTAATGGTCACAACCCCAATAGAACCAGTCAATGGATTAGCGCCAAAGAGTCCGCCGCCGCGCTTGCGAAGTTCACGGTTGTCCAATCTTAGTCGACAACACATACTTCTTGCATCCTCTGGGTTCATATCGGAATTAACAAAGTTTGAAAAATATGGAATTCCGTACTTTGCCGTCATTCTCCAGACTGGTTCCAAATCTTTATTGTCCCAGTCAAAATCCTTGGTAATATTGTAGGTTGGAATCGGGAAAGTAAAAACACGGCCTTTGGCGTCGCCTTCGGCAATTACTTCAGCAAAGACTTCGTTAAACAAATTCATTTCTTTTTGAAAATCTTTGTAAGTTTCTTTTTGTGGTTTTCCGCCAATGACAACAGGCTGGTCAGCCAATGTCGAAGGGCAAAGCAAATCTAAAGTTACATTGGTAAACGGAGTCTGAAAACCAACACGAGTTGGAACGTTCATGCCAAACATGAAAGTCTGAAGTTCCTGCTTTACTTCATCACGAGTTAGTTTGTCATAACGAATAAACGGAGCCATCAAGGTGTCAAAACTGGAAATTGCCTGTGCGCCGGCAGATTCTCCCTGAAGGGTATAGAAAAAATTAACAAGCTGGCCAAGAGCTGTGCCAAAATGCTTGGCTGGCTTGCATTCAATTTTACCGGCCGCTCCGGTGAAACCTTCCTGAAGTAAATCCTGCAAATCCCAACCAACACAATAAGTGGAAAGAATATTCAAATCATGAATATGCATGTCGCCCTCAGAGTTTGCCCTGCTGATTTCTTCACTATAAATTTTGTGAAGCCAATAGCTCTTAGAAACTTCAGAAGCAATGTAATTATTTAGTCCTTGAAGCGAATAGGCCATGTTGGAATTTTCTTTGACCTGCCAGTCAATATTTTCAAGGTATTGATCCATCAAGTCGACTTTTTGGGCTTCAGCTAGATCACGAAGTTCAGCATGTTTCTGTCGATAAATGATGTAACTTTTTGCAGTGCTTCTGTATTTTGAAGCAAGCAAAATTTCCTCAACAACATCCTGTATTTCTTCAACAGTAGGGATTCTTCTTCTGATTTTTTCCGGCGCCTTTTCCAAAACTTTTTCGGCAAGCTTGCGAGCAACTTTATCATCAAATTCGTCGGTTGCTTTACCGGCCTTACCAATAGCAGTAACTAATTTTTCAAAATCAAAATTGACAAGCTTTCCGTCTCGTTTTCTGATTTTTGTGTACATAACACCCTCCTGAATTAAGTAGTAAGTTGTAAGTAATAAGTTGTAAGTAATAAGTTGTAAGTAATAAGTTGTAAGTAATAAGTTGTAAGTAATAAGTTGTAAGTAATAAGTTGTAAGTAATAAGTTGTAAGTAATTATTTAAATAGCTGGTTTATAGCTTATTTACTTAATCCTTACTTGCTTAATTCTTGTTCGGTAGTTTCAATTATAGCTTTCGCCTTATGTTCGGTCAAATTTACAAAATGGATTAAACACTATATGTAGTACAGATCACACACCTAAAAACACTATATGTAGTACTATTGTTGATAATCTTATCAACAAGTAAAATTAACTAATTCCAGACTAAATATTTTAATTATTTAAAATAATATTATTAAAGGCTTTGTAAAAAAATATTAAAACCCTCAAGGTATAAACTAGTTATTAGCAGGTTAGTAATTAGTTTTTAGAAAAATTAAAAACTCGCCGAAGACGAGTCAATAAGTTAATAAGGCAATATTTTTACTGTTTACTGACAGTAATTGTAGCTTCGCTTACGTTTCCTGCTGCATCATAGGCTTTGGCCTTAAAAATGTAATCCCCCGAATGTCCAACGAACCATGCAATCTTTATCCCGATGTAACCGCTATTCTGAGTCGCCAGAAGTTGAGTTCCTGCATAAAATTCCATCTTAACCACGTTCCTATTATCAGTTGCGCGTGCTTCAAGAATCAATTCTCCACCCGTCCAAGGATGAGGATTATCTGTTGGGTTAAAAATTGTAACAACTGGATTCTCGGTATCAATTTCGTTATTACTAAAAGTCACAGAGACAGAACTTTCAGCACTTTGGCTGCTATCATAAGCGACTGCTCTCAATGCATAATTGCCATCACTATACGCCCCCGTATTAACTGTTGTTTCATATGGGGCAGCTGCATCCTCAGCAATCAGATCATTATTAACATAAAAACCAACCTTTACAACCCCGACATTATCCGAAGCCGAAGCTTTTAGGGTAACTGATCCCGTAAGTGAAGATCCAATCGATGGCTGCGTAATAGATACAACAGGCGGAGTGGTATCTGAAATTGGCTCAGCGACACTTCCTCCTGAAGCAGATGTAGCAAGATTGCTTAACCAAGTTTTAGTTGTAACCGACGGATAACCATGGACTTCGCTCATCGCATGATATCCGTAGCCGGAGTAAAAATAAGAATAATCTTCAGCGATAATTTCAACTTCGCAATTGCCCCATCCGAGAGAATAATCCGTAGCAGTGGCTGCTTTGGAAAGATGACGAGTAGAGTAATAACTGTCAGGAAATCTGACGCCGGCCGGCAAGTTCAAATCAACCCATTTGTGGTAAAGAGTATAATGATGACCATATTCGTGGGAAAGAACCAGCTTCATGTAATCATAAAATTGCGGAGAATCCTTATGATAGTAAACGTTTAAAACTATGTAGCCAAACGCCGAAACAATATCTCCGCTGGAATTAGTTGAATAAGAAGCTTGATATTGACCCTCCCAACCAGTATCACCGGCATTCCTGATAGTGATCTGGTACATGTAGCTTACTTCACTACTCCACTTAAGCTGAGAATTTAAATAATCTTTTAATGTTTTTTCAAGTGCTGGATAGCTGCCCGTTTCATCGGAATATCTAATACTATAGGGCGAAGCTCCGGTAGGACCAAGACTTGCGATGCTGCTTAACTCCGATGAATTTCCACCACCATCAGAAACTAATGTGGTTTTACTCCCGTCAGAATTGGTTGTTGTGTTTCCTGTAATTTTGCTTGAAGCTGAATGCTTAGGAGGCTCTTGAGCTATAGTGCTGGTTGTTACAGGAGCACTAATCGTAGCTCCTAATTCCGTTGGCATTTGGGTTGTGTCTGTGACTACCGTTTCCTCAATTTTTGCTGGTTGTCGTCCAAAAGCAGCTTTTACAGAATTCCAAAGACTGCGATCAAAGTAAAAAGTCGCCGAAACAGCCGTTACAATAAATACAAAGGCTATTAAAAATATGGCAATTTTTTTATCGAATCGATCGGCCCTCAACATTCCCTCCTCGCCCCGTTTGATAGCGCAAAGCGGCTATCTAACTGGGGCATATCAAATTACTGATTCAACAATTCTCAGTAATTCCTGTTGCGCTTTTTGCAAATCATCATTTATTATCACGTAATTATACTGACCCTTATAGCTCATTTCTAAATCATATCGATTTGCTCTGTCTTGTATCGCATCCTCCGAATCGGTTCCTCTTTTTTTCATTCTCGCTATCGCTTCTTTCCTACTTGGAGGCACAATAAAAAAAGATAGGATATTATAATCTTCTTTAAATTTTACCAAGCCTTTAACGTCGATATTCATCACTGGAATTTTTCCAGCTTCTACGATTTTTTCTAAATCAGATTTTTTTCTGCCATAGCGACATTCATCACGGACCATTTCCCATTCCATAAACTCATCATTTTCTATTGCCTTGGAGAATTCTTCCCGACTAATGAAATGATAAGTTTCTCCGGGAATATCGTCTTCTCTTTGTAATCGATCGGTGTATGAAACAAAAAAAGAAAATCTGTCCGGATATTTTTTAAAAATCTCCATGACAGAATTCTTACCAGCGCCACCAACACCCGATATTGCTATTATCGACTTATTTTTTAGGTCCATCTTCATTGTTTTTAGTATAACAATAAAATTAACCTAAATAAACAAATTTTTAAGACAATTTAGGTTTTTTTACGCCAAAATAAAAACTTATTTATCATATGTTTAAATTTGGAAACACGATGGAAGGGAAATTTTCCGGCAATTTCCTTCTGCTTTTCCGCTCGCTTCGGTTGTTTTTTGGCATCTCTGTTACGCATAATTTTAAATGAATTAATTAATTTAATATTAGCTCTTTTAGAATGGTTATCAATTTATAAAATTACATTCTATAAATCAGTTAAATATAGTAGAATTAATTTAATATGAAAAAGCTTTTATTAAAAGAAATTACGCTCATTGCCCTGTTGTCCGCTTTAGTTTTAATCATCGGCCTTTCTGTCTTGGTTTATTTTCATCCTGTAATGAAATTCGACGTTACTCTTTCCCACGAATTGCAAGCCGAGGGCGATTCGACTTTAAACAAAACTTTGCTCTCACACGTACTTTCTTTCATCAGTTTTATAGGGAGAACTACTGTCGCCGGATGGATTGTTTTAGGGTTTGCCACTCTCTTTTTTGCATTAAAATATTATCGCGAAGCGATTTATTGCCTTATCACTCCTTTTGCCGTAATTCTAAGTTCTGCATTTAAAATTTTAATGAACAGGCCTCGCCCCGACCAGAGCCTTGTCTATGTATTGGACAATCAGTTAAGTCCAAGCTATCCGAGCGGACATGTTGTATTTTTCACTGTTTTCTTTGGATACTTAATCACAACCATGTTTTTTACAAAAAAAATACCCCGATCACTCAGAGTATTAATTATTGCTATATCTTCAATTTTAATTATTCTAGTCTCAGTTTCCAGAATATATCTGGGTGCTCATTGGCTTACAGACGTTATCGCCGGATATTTATTCGGCATAATTTTTCTTTCGATTTTGCTCTACTTTTACATAAGAAAATTCGTGGAAGTAGAAAATTAATACTCTGATCTATTTTTCTGATACGTGAAAAATCAAGGTGTCTTTTAGGACATTGATTAGCTCGCTCTCAATAAATTCAGGTGTAATCTGCAAAGCATCGTACTCTCCATAAGATCCAATACTTCCTCCTTCTCCCGGAACCATGGTAGAAACCATTACATTGACTTTTTTAGCATAATTATTTGATACGAATGAAACATATGGTGCTGATTCTGGTTTGCGAAATTCGGGTGCCATGCTTGAAGGATAAATGCTAAAAGTCATATGAGCTGGATGAAAACAGGCAGTGGCATCAACAAATTCTTTTTCTTCACTGACATGATAGTCCTGACCATATTTAGTCAACTCATTACCAACTTCTACAAGCACCGGCCAGATTATTTCATGTTTTAACTTCTCAAACTCTTCAACAAATTTGGCTTGGGCTTTTTTTTCTTCTTCTTTTTTTGTCACTAATCCAGCCTGATCGTTCTGATACAGACTCATTAATTTTCCTAGTTCTTCCTTGTTTTGTTCCAACATGATACTCCTTTTGGAATTGTTATATATTACTATATGATGGAATGTAAACTTGCTATTTCCAACCACGATTTTCCTCTGTGCGCATCTCCCCTGTTTCATCTGAACGATTATTGTCATCTTCTAAACGAATAGTATTGCCGATTTCGGGAGTTGAGGATTCAACAAAAATAATGTCGGTTACTGCTGAAACACGATGAATTTGGCCTGGCTGCATAAAATAACCTTTATTCAACTCCATCGAAATCTCAATTGTTTTGCAATTCTTGTCACCCAAAGTTATTTTTGCTTCACCTTTGATTAAACATAATGCTTCTATTTTTTCATCATGATATTGAAGGCTTAATCTTTTTCCGGCATTAACATGAATAATTTTTCCGACAACCGGAGCATCTTCCGGCGTAAAGATAATTTCATAGCCCCAAGGCTTATTTATCTTTTCGCAGAAAGGAGATGTGGCAAATTTTGTTAGATCAAATTGATTTTTCATTTAATTAATATCCTTACTTTTTACTGCTTTCATAATAAGTAAAAATCAATCACAATACAAATTTTATTTCCCCCATCATCCTCGCTTCTCTCCTCTGTCATCCCCGCGAAGGCGGGGATCCAGAAAAATACTTGCATTATTTACATATTGAGAGTTTTTTGATAGAATTTGACTGTCTTAATTCAAAAGATGTTTTTTAAATTATTCCCCGATAGCTCAATTGGCAGAGCGCTTCGCTGTTAACGAAGATGTTACTGGTTCGAGTCCAGTTCGGGGAGCCAATTCACATTTTTACTACAAAGAGCCATTGCATCAAATGGCTTTTTGTAATTCCAGAGTAGTTTTTTACCTCTCAACCTAAGGTTTGAAAGTACGAAATTGATAAGCTGTCTCTTTTCATCTAGTTCACAACTATCAAATAGCTCTACGGCTCTCTTTGCTAGTTCTATAATATAAAAACTCGTTATTAGGAACTCTTTATCAGCAGTAGTATGATTGCTCATTTTGCCATTCAAGAACTCTTGTCTGTCCTTCAATTCTAGGAATATTTTGTCATATTGGCCGTCAGTAATACGACCCTTCAAGTTATCCAAATAAGCTTTTTGGACCATACCATCAATTTCGTCAAATTCCTTTCTGAATTGGCGTATTGATGACTTGTATACATCTCGTTCAGAATAAAAGGTTTTTTCCATTTCAGTTTTTAGTTCTTCCACAACATCATCAGGCATTACTAAGCCAACAAACGCTTTTCTGACTTGAGACAATAGTTCTTCCTCTGTAACCCTTTCAGCACCGCATTTGCCCTTATATTGGTTGCAGATGCAATAATTGATACCTTTAGTTGGGTCTTTACCAACCATACAATCACAATGGTCGCATTTAACTAGTCCTCTAAATGCAAACGGCTTGCTTGCATACTTAATTACAGTATGAGATTTTCCCTCTCTTACAGCTTTGCATTTTTCAAATAGCCATTTTTCAATAAGTGGTTCATACCTATGAGGATGAAGTTTGCCGTTATAAAGCATAACCCCATAATAAAAAGGGTTCTTTAATATTTGGTCCAGTTGGCTTTTTATTACTGGCTTTCCTGCTTTAGTGCTATTTCTTAAACCCTCGTCTTTCAAAATTTGAACTATCTGCTTGAGGCCATAGTTTCCAGTTGAGTAGAGTTCAAATGCTTTTTTAACCAAATAACCCCTATTTTTATCAATAACTACTTCTTTCCTTTCATTGATATCAGCATTAAGGTAGCCGATAGGTGCTTTCTCTGGCCATTCGCCATTTCTTATTTTTTGCTCAATTGACCTTTTTACATCATCAGATAATCTGTTCAAATATTGCTTAGCAAGAAAGACCTTTGCTTCCCACATAAACATTTGGTTACCAGTAGCTTCTGCATTTATATAGAAACCCTCTTGAACAAAGTGTATTTCCAAGCCATCATTTCTTCTTAATTCGTCAATATCAACAGCGTCTCGGAAATTTCTCGTTGCTCTGTCTACATTTTGGCAAAGCAAAACCCTAACATCCTTATTTTTCTTCAGATAGTCGAGTACTTCTTCAAATTTTCTTCTTATTTTGTGTCCAGCACTTTCAGAGAAAGAAAATTCTTTATCAATCTTAAAATTATTTTTGAGGGCATATTCTTTTAGTCTTCTTATCTGTGCAGGGAGCGAATGCCCCATTTCTTCCTGCTCTTTTGTCGAAACTCTTGCCAGAATTATAGCTTTTCGCATAATAACCTTTCTTATTTATAATTATACGTTACTTATAGTCAACAATAAAGTTATGTCCCGTCTAAATATTCGCTTATTTTAAGCATTTCAAAGCTACTCAACTGGTTTGATACTTGTTCAAATCCTTGAGCTTTAACGTTTTTAGGCAGATTTAGAGAGAGTATGTCCTTTTTAAGCTTAGTAAAAGTTTTACCAGATGATGCTTTCTCTAGTAGTCTTTTGAATCTATCCGCACCCTCCTCTTTGATAACCCTAACAGACATCGCTAACGCCAGTGCTGTAATCGGTCTAAATTTACGGCTCTCTAAAATTTTTTCAAGAACAGTAAAATCATCGCTGTCCTTTATAAGTGCTAATTGCATATTTGAAGTTATCTCTTCCCAATAATGATTTAGCACCTGTTGAGATAGCTTTTTTGAGAACATATTTTCTAAGGTCAAATCATTAGTAATGTTGAGAGTTTTGAATAATTGTTTAATCTTTGCCCTTTTCACTAATCTAATTTCAAATCTCAACACTTCCATCGGTCTCTGTTTCTTCTTAATTTCGTCAAATAAATTAAGCTGAATTGCACTCTCTTTCTCAAAAGCTCTTTTTTCGCTTATCTTGGATTGCTCCATATCCTTAATCTTGTCGTAAATTGCAATTTCAAATGAATTACAGTGAAAATGCAAAATATAACCAAAATTTCTAAAGCTATTTTGTTGAATATCAAGGCGTTTAGTTAGGTCAATCTTCTTAAGTTCATTCAGAATCATTGTACTTTTCCAGTAATTGCTTAGAGCTATATTTTTAGAAAAATCTATTTTTGACACATCAGCCGTTCTCAAAAAAGAAGGAAAAACCCCAATGCCCATAATCTTTAATCTTTCGGCAAGAATTTTGACGAGACTGTCGAAATCAGTTTCATTAAGTTCATCAAAGTTGTTACCGAACAGCATTTTTGGTGCTGAAAATTCAATCTTTAAGAACAACTTTGAACCGCCCCGCTTATATGGGGTCAATCTTGGCAAATAAACATCGCTTTTTCTGCTTCCGTTATAGGCGAGTTTGTCAAAGCCATTGTTAGAGGAAATTGGGATGAACTTAGTGTTATCTGTTATCCAAAATTCATTCGGCTTCAAAGTTATGGCTATTGTATCTATCATTACTTTTTTCAATTACTTCTTTGGCTTTGTTAATTATTGCTTCTTCAATACTCTTGGAAGTTTCTTTATTGATGGGATGGAATAAATTTATTTGCCTAATCCCAATTTGCTTTGTGGGGTAGGTTATCCGATAGCCAGAACCATCAGCTTTTACGTGTATCCCAATAGAACTTAAGTAGATGCTCTGATTAACTACCAAGCTCGCAAACGCAATTAGACCATCTTTTGCCTTAATGGGGATAATTTGTACTTCAGATATTTCCATCGTTTACTCCTTCTTTTTCTTTCTGTCTTATTCGGAGGTCTATTTTCATAAGTAATTCAAAGAAGCCGACTAAATTGCTTTTCATATCTGCAATCTCATCAACAGAAAGAGCGTGGCCGTAAAGTTGTTCAAGGGGTGTAGATTGTTTTTTGGTTTCTTGCATAAAAAATATCCTCGAATAGAGGATACTTCTTAGATTATGGTCGCTACTATGCTACTGAATGGTCTCTTATGGTCTCAAATGGTCTTTGTCTTTATTATTGACTCTTACCATTAAGCTCAAATTACCGCAGTTATTGACTAATTCGACAGGTTTTAATTTTGTTCTAGTCCTTATCTTCTTAATCCTGTCGTTTATAATAATATTATTTAGTGTTTTATCATTTGCGTCAGATTCGCTTAAACCGAGTTCGCTCAATAGCTCCTGCCTTGAAAGGTAACCGTTATTAAGAACTATCTTATTGAATATCTTGTAAAGATTTTTATCTGTTTGAAATTTGAACGGATTGTCCTTGATATAACCAATCCCAGAACTAGGACTATACCAGTTTGTAGTTTCTGGCTCGGCAATCTGTTCTTTCTTAGTTTTGCCTTTTCTTAATTGTTCAAGGGTTAGTCTTCGTATTTCCGCTTCCTCTCTCTGTTTTGTAAAATCAGGGGCAATAGCCGTATAAGTTACTGGCTCAGGGAAATTAAATTGGGGCATCTCTATTTTTCCAAGGCGTTTCAAGTTTTCTGCAGCTGAGGCTGCCGCATCTTTTACGGCAGACAACATAGTTCCAGAAATAATATCTTTTGGGATTATGCTGTTTGCTTTTACTAATTCGCCAAGACCTGAAAAATTATCCGAGGATTCGGGAAGATTATCTAGGTCTAAATCAAATTTTTTACTATTTTCGCTCATATTATTACTGCTTTAGGTTCGTTTTTTAGAACTTCATTTCAGGCACTTTTTTAGTTTTAATTCTATCATCCATAGTATCTATATTTTCTAGTAGTTGCTTATCAGGAATTTTTATTGCTATCTCTTTTGATAAATTAAGGTATTTCCTAGCTTCTCGGTATCGGTACATTGTCCTCAGCTGATTGGCATAATTATAAAGAGCTAGTGCTTTTTCTGGCAAATCGTTATTTTCTTCTGAGATACTAATCGCTTTGAGAAAAAACTTATCAGCTTCTTTGTGTAGTAATTTCAATCCTTTTTTGTCTTTTCTATTATACAAGAGATGCTCTAATCTTTTCTCAATCAACCAATGTTGTAACCCATTCTTTCCAATTTTATTGTATCGTAATTCCATTGAGCGATAGCCGTATGCTTGGCCAATCATTGAATAAACAGTTGACATAAGAGCAGAATCTTTTGTCTTATCTGCTATGCCCTCTGCTTCCTTGAGACTTTGTGTTGCATTTTCTTCTAGGTCACTTAGCTCTTGCTCAAGCGTTTCATATTCAACTTGTTCTCTTTCAAGCGAAAACTCAAACCATTCAGGCGAGAGTTTTATTCTTTTCATTCTGTCTATACTTCTTAGTTTCTTGTGAAGTGAGAGCAATCCTTTATAACACAAAGCGATAGCTTTTATATCCTTGTCTACCAATCTGTTGGACAAGCGTATTGTTTCGTTGGTTATGACCAAAAGCTGTTCTGTATCTCTCACAGGGTCCAAAGAACGATTAAGCTCCAGACCACAATTTAATCGCATAACCACATTAGAAGAAGAATTAAAAATATCAAGAAACATCTTTGCTGCTTCCTCTTTATGCCCAACTACGATCATTGCTTCGGCTTGGCTAAATTTATCTTCTTCGGACATATTTGTATCTTATACTTAATAAAAATATTCTAAGTTTATTGGGGATTACCTTTTTTAGAAAAAATTTGATATCCAGAGGGTATTTGCTAAACCAAATTCTTTTTAAGGCAGAGGAGCTGGACACAAAGTAGTTACGGCACGACCCTCTAATCATTCTGTTATCTTCCTGAACACGTTTATCTGAAATTTCAATGTATCCTCTTAAATCGTTCCAGCAGAAACAAGCCACAATATCAGTAGATAGCGGTATTGTCAGCTGGATATTCTTTTGACCCAAGCCATACCCATAAAATCTTTGCCACTGCAAATCAGGATTAAACAAATGGCAAGGTTCATCAGAAGTTATGAACTTAGCTTTACCTTTTTTTGCTGAGCATAAGAAAGATAAGTTCATATGAACGAGCATTTCTGTTATATCTGGCAACAGATTTGACAAAGTTAACTTATGAGCGTCTGTCTTATAGCTTCTGAGTTCATTGGATTTCTTCGGAGGTATATTATGAGCAGCTTCCATCCGCTCTGTCATTTCAATAATCTGGTCTAAGTTCTGTTCAATGTTTTCCTTTTGACCTTTAGTTCTTAGCATCATTGCGGCAACAAAAGCGCACAATATAATATGTTCTTCATTAGACAAGGGTTTTCTTTTTGCAATCTTATCCTGAAAAATGAGGGCATACTTATCTTCCAGCTCAGAAAGAGAAATTTCAATTGAGTAATCATAAACGTTATTGGCACAAGAAGCTTTAGGGGATTTTAACGAGTAAATATGTTTGCTAACAAAAGCTTTCTCAACTTTCTTGAGTTCTTTTGTCTTGCCGTCTTTGCTAAATATCCATATCCGCGGGTCGTTGCCCGACTGACTTGGGTCTGAAAATTGCTTAAGATAGCATTGAGAAATATAATGTTGTCGCTTAGGATTACCCATAAGCAAAATATAGTTCTATATGGGCAATAAATCAAGGAAAAGTGTGTTTAATCTAGGGGATTAAAGGTCCAGTAACTTTTCACCAAGCGAAGTGCTTAATTGCCATTTCATACTGCCATTTGAGAACATTTCGTTTATCATACCTAGCTCGTGCTGGTCTGCCCATTCTTTTGGAAAGGGATAAGCATCTTGATTCTTGCTGACCAAGTCAACACAATAAGAAATATCAATACAATCAGTAGCTAATTTTGCTTGACCGTCTTTATCTCTTACTTTCCCATAATTGATATCCCAGTTCTTAAAATCCTCAATTTTTTCTTTATCATCAAAAAGACTGTAATAAGATTTCTTGTCTTTGGAATGTAACTCAACGGCCGCTTTTTTCAGCTCTTCATCGGTAGGTTTTTGCGAGAAAACAATTAGTTTCCAAGTCTTCCCAGATTTTTGATAGCTAGTGACTTCACTGTAGGAAATTGTTGGCGTTGGGTTAGCTTTTGGTGTTTCTGTTGTTTGTTGGGCGGATTGCGCAGGTTGTTCTTTCTTCTCGTTTGTTGAACTTTTATCTGAACTTGAAGAAGAACCTGCAAGAACAAAGAACACAATAATTACTGCTCCTGTGGCAATCCATTTATTTCTTTTGTTCCAATCTGTTTTTGCCCAAACATACCAAGTAAGAAAGAACGGCCAGATACATATTGCCAGTATTACTCCCCACCATTTTTTGTACCATACTTGTTTCTCTTCTTTCATTTTTACCCTTTCTTGTTAATATTTTTTATGCCCTTAAAATAAAGTTCAGCATCCTTTGAGCTTGGACCAGATATAATAAAATGTTCATCTTTAGCCATTTCGGGATATTTTATAGTTAATGAGTTTTTTAGCATTCCATTATTAAATAAAATATCAATCGCTTTCTCATATAAAACACTTATCATTGAATTTTGCCCGACAAATATAAATCGTTTGTTGGTCATAATCATTTGACCTGCATCTATCCTCTCAACCGCTTCTACTGATTTTTCAGAGGTTTTACTTCCCGCTGTTACAGCTCCGCCTAAAGCACCGAGTGGACCGAGCAATAATCCTCCGACAACCGCTCTGCCAGCAACACCTTTTTTCTTTTCGGTGCTGATTGTATGACTTACAATTGCCATTCTTTGAGATGAGAAAGTAGCATATGCATTCTCATCTGGTTCAAGGTTAAAATCAGTTTTTATCGGTTGGATATGACCTTCCAATATCTCGTTTTTTCTATGCTCTTCCTCAGCTTTTTTCCTACTTTGCTCATCTTGATAATTTTCATAACCTTTTTTGATTTTAGAAATCAGGTCAAAACCCATAACGAACCTCTTTCTATGATTACTATTTCTGATAGTGTGACTTATAATCCGTAGACCTATAGTCATAATCTACCACAAAATGGTAGTATGATAAAAGAGCAAGAGCTAAAATCTATCACAAAGAAATTCGGCCAACGAATTAGAGATGAGCGTACGAAGCAAGGGATATCCCAAGAGGAGCTTGGTTTTAGGACTGGTTTGGATAGAACTTATATTTCAGGTATTGAAAGAGGCGAAAGAAATCCGTCACTTAAAAACATCGCCAAAATAGCCATTGCTCTAAAAATAAACTTGAACGAGCTCTTTACCCTCTAACAGTCTTCAAAATTTGGCTTTACTAAGCTTTTTTTGGTATACCAAGATTATGATGAATTTCTCAAACAATGTTTTTGGACCGCAACCGCCTAGGTTCTTACCGATAAAACCGCCAAAGCGGAAAGTTTTTATTAGCTTTCATCACGCCAATGACCAACAAGCTTACAATATATTGAAGAGATTATTTTCTGATAAATACGAGGTGTTCGAGGACCATTCGTTAAACAACCAGCTAATCAATAGCCAAATAGCCGAAAATATTGACCGAGCAATACGAGAGCGTTTTATAAAAGGGTCTTCAATTACAATTGTTCTGTGCGGTGAAGAGACCCACAAAAGAAAATATGTTGATTGGGAGATAAACTCAACATTACTACACGAACACGCATTGCTCGGAATTGTTCTACCGACAGCTACAAAGAATGTTCAAAACCAGCACATTGTTCCAGACAGATTGGCTGTGAACGCAAATTCTGGCTATGCCCACTGGGAGCTGTGGGATAATTGTGCTGGAAGTGCAGACAATATAAATATGGCAATTGAAGTGGCATTGTTAAATAGTAAAAACAAAAAGCTACTAGACAATTCTCTTCCTAAGATGCATAGGAATTTATGAAGAACGATGAAAAAATAAAGCATCTAGAGTTCATTCAAGGCGTCATCAACCGTTTGGCCAATAACTCCTTCTTGATTAAGGGATGGCTAATAACAATTACTTTAGCTGGACTGAGCTTTTATCTGACTCAAAAGAAGACCACCATTCTACCAATTCTATTGGCAACAGCAATTCTTTTTTGGTTTTTGGATTCTTATTATCTTAGACAAGAGCGATTGTTTAGAAGATTGTATGCCGATGTGGTAAAAGGAAAAATAGAGCCAATCTTTGATATGGATGTTTCAAGATATCAAGACAAAATCCAAAACTCATTTGCCACAATGTTCTCTTATCCCAATTGCTTTTTATATATTGCGATTATTGCACTAATATTGGTTCAAATTGTGCTGTCTCTCAAAATTGAGATAAGCATAAAATTCTAACGAGTTAAAGTTAATTCGGGTATTCTCTTGAGAAAAGCATACTCGGACAGAACTTTAATTTCGTTATTTAATTGCAGAATTGAATCATAGTATTCAGTTCTGAACTTATACACCAAGGGGAGCCATAGTTGCGATTTTATAAAATGAGCTTGTGATTCACCTTGTTGAGTCTCAACTTGTGGTAAAGAAAGCAGTGTTTCAAACAATTCAGTTGGCACTGCTTTTTTGATTTTCCTATTTTCGACTATTATCTCGTTCCAAAATAGGTCAATATACGCTCTTTTTCTTTTTGGACTTGCCGTCAAATATGCCTTGAATACATCCTCTGCTAAAAACATTAGCTCTTCAAACACCCGTGTGTTATCAGCTCTATTTACTTGAAGCTTGCCTAGTTTCTTTTCTACAACTTTCAGCTCGTTCTTTATTCTTGTGGTTTGTCGGATATAAGTTTCACTACCAATTACTCTGTTGCCAAGGTCTTCTTCATAGTTAGATCTCTGCTTTTCTAGCTTGTTTTGCTCGGACAACAAGTTGTTTCTAGCAATATCAATATGATTATGATTTTGCGATAGATATTTTTTTGCCTGAAAGACTATTTTTCCAATCAGCCGTTTGGGTAATTGAAGATTTTTGAATAACTCTTCTACCATTTTCTCCAAGTCCTTAGTGCTTATGTTCTGTAATTTATTTGAGTGAACAGAGCTACTTGCGGGACAATGATAATACGCTTTTTCTTTAGCGCCGTGATGCTCAGCGGTGTAATGCCGACCACATTTCCCACATTTTATATAACCGCTTAAAAGAAATTGATGTTTTCTTTTTCTGTCGACATATTTGTTGTGTTGCTCTAAAATTTCATTGCAAGTTTCAAAAGTTGTTTGATTTATGATTGGCTCGTGCTTTCCTGGATAAATTTCACCTTTGAATTCAATTTTTCCAGTATAAAAAACTTCTTTAAGAATGTTGATCATCGCTTGCTTCCCAATTTTGTTGCCAGTTCGTGATCTTAAGCCTTCCTCAAACATAATGTCGCACAGATTTTCAACAGAATATGATCCGGTAGCAAATAGCTTAAATGCTTTTTCAAGTAATGGTGCGACTACCTTATCTAGTGCTATAATATTTCTCTCAAAACCACTCGTTACTGTTTCATTAACCACATTCTTATAACCTATTCGTGCAGGACCAGCCCACCAACCTGCTTGAATCTTCTCCATCATTGAAATACTAGTTTTTCTGCCTGTTATCTTTGGGGTTAGTGCATTAACTGCAGCCAAAATTGAATCCATAAATCTACCCTCGGGTGAGTCATCTAACATAGGCTGATTTATTGATCTGATCTTCGTTCCAGATTTTAGTAGCATTGATTTAACCGCGAAATGTAGAGACTCATCTCTAGCCAATCGGTCAGTATCAATAACGTAAACGTAATCAACAGAGTTATTCTTACAATAAGCAATCATTTCTTGCAGTCCTGGGCGGTTCGGATTGCTTCCAGATAAACCTTCATCTTGAAAAACTTCAAGCAAGTTGCCTCCGTCTTCGGCAATAGCTATCTTTCCTTTGCTCATTTGCGTTGGGATAGAGCAATCCTTTTTGGCCTGTTCGTCAGTGCTTACACGTCCATAAATTACACAATTCATATTTATCCTTTACTTAAAAGTGAGGTAACAGCATAGAAGTTTCTAGTTACGACACAAGAAACGGCTGTTACCTCACCATTATAAAAAACTCCCATATCGCTATCTTGTGTCGTAACTTTATTATAATTTTTTTGGCTGAAAAAGACAAATTTCATATCATTTTGTGATAACGAGATTTCAGGTACGTTAGATTGTTACACTTTCTACACGATAACTTGTTTGCTACCGGAGGCAAATACAAGGTTCCGACCCTCCTTCCGCAAGAAGGACAAATGAACCAAAGTCGCTCGCCTCCAAAATTACAAGCTGATGATGTCAAAGATATCTTGAGTCCCATCGCTTCAATCTTTGATTTTAGTCTGAGTGCAATAAGCTCTCTTTTTGATTCCCGGCATAGTTCGTTAATGTTTATTTTTTGACATTGTTCTGTTAAAAATTTCATAAAAAATTCTCCGAAATCATTTGGCCTTAATTATTTTCACTTTGGTTATCGTTGCCATCGTAATTATTTATTACTTGCTGGTTGTTCGCCAGAAAAGCATTTTTAGTAGATATCTTTACATTTAGTTTTGGTTGCTTGAGCTCTTTTAGTAAAATAATACTTGCGTTAAGCTGCCTCTCTGCTTTTTCTTTGTTTTTGCTTAATTCTTTCATATAATTTATCTTTAATTGGTCCATCGTAAAGGAACCGTCTTTTTTTACAAGACATCGGTTGTATACCATATCACACCTCATCGTCTGCCAATAATTAGCCACTATTCTATCAACTAACATTAGCTCTATCCCGGTTTTACAATCAAATTCTTTGGCTAGATCATTTCTCATTTTCTTTAACGAATCATCGTATTCTTCAAAATCTATGTGTCCAACCCAATGTCCATTTTGTAGACCATTAAGCTTAATGATCTGCACTCCTAAGTCACTCATTCTTTTTTCTTCTGCTGAGGTCCTTTTGGGTTTTTCTAATAGTGAGAAGAATTCTTTTTGTCGAGAATCATTGTGAGAGCTAACGCCCTCCGTTAAAAACTGCACCACTATATCTCTGCGCTCTGCCTTTTGGCCCTCGGTTAATTCTGATGGTTTTTTATTTTTCATTTTTATCCTCACAATTTTTATTAGATAAATTTATATTCTCAAAAATTTGATCAACAAAAATCTTTGCTAGTCGAGCAGCAAACAAATCTTCAATTTGCTCTGCAGTAAGATTTTTAATTTGTTGATTTTTTGATTTCATTATTATTTACTTAACATTCTTATTAGCCCACTTGCTCATTTCTTCCGCTTCGTGTTTATCCATTCCTTGCTTCTTCTTTGTTTTCAGAGTTTTGTTTTCTTGTTTTATCTTTTCTATTTCCTGTTTCTGGCTAGTGTATACATCGGTCCCTACACCGGTGTTAAAATAGCTTCTAATGCCATCGCCAACCTTGGACCATTCTTCTTCCCAGGCTTTCCAATTAGACTCACTCTTCCAGACTTTACAGTTTTTGAAAGCGTTTACGACAAAAACCCATCCTCGGCAAAACAGCACTTTTTTGTTTTGCGAGAGTTCTTCTTTTGCAATTTCAAAGTCCCCATCTGATAGCCCAGTTTCAAAAATGATTTTCTTGTCAGTTAGCTGAAAAACACCTGTCATATTCATCGGCAGACAGGTCATAAGATAGATAAAGACATATCTTGATTGCCAAGTTGCATTTTGAACGAAGTCATCATCCCAGACCCTTGCTTGTATTTGTCTTGCTTTCATCTTTCGCCTTAATCTTAATATTCATATTTTTGTGGCTAGCTGTTATGCAGCCTTGATTTCAAAGTTCGCTGAGCGGAATAATATTGAGTCGTTATAAGTTTTAATCGTCCAGAAAAATGAGCCTCTGCAGCTGTCTCAATTCCGTTTTTTCTCTGAAAAACAAACGCTACCCGACCATCGCCAGAAGTTCGGTCAAGAGATAAGAGATTATAGCCGAGAGCCATTAGAGCGGAGGCATTCGCAAAGTCACAAGTTTGATAAAAGTCGCTTTCAGAAATGTTCATCTTAATCCTTTCAATAAATAAAAAACGAGGTTAATTACTATACCTCGATTTTATAGAAAGGATTGTTGAGTCAATTTTGAAAAAGTTGACTAAAAGTTACGAATTACTGATTTGCTTCTCCAACTAAATAGTTCGTCGTTAGTATTTAATTTCTTTTTAATTTGATTATTTATATCATTCATTGAATCATACACTTTGCGCCACTGGTTCTTTTCGGGCTCGGAATTACCAGACATTTCCGTGTAGATTTCATCCCAACAAATAGCTTTTCCTGCTGGCTGATTAAACATCATACGACAGAGATAGTGGTTGTTTTTGTGAAGCGGCATTGCACATTTGGTTTCGCCAATAATTACTTCTGCCGAATCGTCGTTATAATCAATTTGAAAATTAGAAAGTGATATTTTCTTAGGTTTCATACGTTTTTCTCGTTCTTGTATAGTCTTATCAACGTTTTCTTCCATCTTTGCAAAACCTTGTTTGCAAATCTTTGAATGCTCGTAACAAAGTTCTTGGATTGAATCGGCAATTTCTTGTTCTTCAGGTAAAATTCCTACTGTGTATCCATTGATAATAAATTCTTTATCTACTAGTCCAAGAAATGATAATAAATTTGTTTGCTCCGTTTCCCAATAGCATTCATATTCTAGAACATCGCCAAACAGCGACTCTGGTAATTGCGGGCAATCCTTGGCCAATTCCTTAAAGTCTTCTCTTGAGAGAAAATTATCCAACCCTAGCTTTAGATTGGCATATGCATAATTTAATGCTCCGTCAGGATAATAGACCATTTCGCCACAAACACTCTCTAAGATCTGGTAAATAAGTGAGATATAAAAACGGAAATGCCTAATAGCGAATTTATATTCTACTGCCTGTAGAAATGCAAGTTTATCTTTTATGTCAAAATCTTCAATATTCATCTTTATCTTTATACTTATACTTACTTAAACCAACGTAACAAATTAGAACTGATTACTCAATTGTCCATTGTGTTTTTGATAATTTTGAGGCATAATTCAAATTGTCAGAGCGATCTGATAAACACAATCTAGTTGCACCTAACCCTTACCAGCAATGATAAGGTATGGTGCCAAATCCTCGGTTAAAAACAATGACGGTCTAGCGACCGCACTTTTTAACCGAGGTCTGTGCTCGAAAGGGCGCAGGATAGTCCCGAAAGGGGCTGTCGTGGTTCGCTAGGCCATTTTTGTATTTTATTAAATATTAACCAAGGACTAAGAATGGGAATGCTTGCAAATATCAAAAAATCTTATGGGGATTATCAGGACAAAAAAGCAAAGGAAAAAGCTGAGGAGGAAGCAAGACAGAAATCTATTTCACAGGGAGAGATTGAGCCCATTAAAACTGATCTGAATCTTGAAGATAGAGAAATCGCCTATGCAGCGTTCTCTGCCAACAGGATGGCGCTGGTGGCTAAAACTGCCAGTAAAACGCAAAAGAAAGGTGTTGCAGGCAGAGCAGTAGTCGGAGGTCTGTTGCTGGGACCATTGGGGGCCTTGGGAGGTGCTGTAACCGCCGGAAGTAAGACAACCGAAAAAACATTTGAAGTTGAAGAAAAAATTGACAACGGTACTATAACTTTCACAAATAAACGCTTTGTATTTATAGGGCGCGATATTATGGCAAATATCCCTTACGACAAAGTGGTTGATATGAAATTTGAGCAAAAGATTTTTGGTACCGATCTTCACGTTAGATATCCCGAAATGTTAAAGGGAGAATATTTTCATTTATCAGGAGAAGATTCAAAAATTGCTGAACTATGGTTTAAGGGCATACAAAAAATAAGCAAGCGGTAGTTATTAAAAGAAAGGAAAATTATGGTCCAATTTGGAGAATCGGAAACTAAAAAAACAGAAACCAGCACAAGTGAATGGTATAAACACGGTCTAGGATTAGTTGTGGCTATTTTGTTTTTGCCGTTTTTTGCTATTTGGTATATCTGGGCAAAAAGTGGATGGAACAGTGTGACAAAATGGAGCTTAACTGCAGTTGTTGCAGTTTTGTTTATTATCATTGCATCTTCTGGCAATAATTCACCCCAACAAGCATCAAACAGCAACAGCACGAGTAACACGACAGCAAATACAACCACGACTACCGCTCCGCAACAGTCTCAGGTAAAACCAGCTTACGAGATAGTAACCGATGGTAGCCAAAATGCACTAGCAAAACTAGTGGTTTACACCCCAGAAAAAGATGATCAAAAGCTGATTGCAATAAATGATGAGCTTCTAAACAAATACAAAGCAAATCACTCAAATATTTATTTTGATTACTTTGACGACAAAGAGATTGCTAAAACTTATTTTGATAAACAACTTGATGATATTGTTAGTGAATCAGAAAAAGACGCTATGTTCACTCATTACGTCGCAAATATGAAATACAATCTATCAAGTGGTCTCAAAACATTTTCTAAAAATGTGAATGGTGACTGGCAATCCATAAAAAGTTACTAACGATACAATCAATATTTCTTAATTGCTCTTTTAACATACTCATCCACTGATATTTTTTTGGCTTGAAATCCAGTCCAAGCGCTTTCCAAATCTTCGTTTTTAATAAAGATATCCTCTTTCAACCCCAATCGTATCGGTGATTTGAATCCATTCCTTTTTCTTATTTCTTCAAGAATTTGGGTATTGAACTGCTCTATTAAATAATTTCTAATATCATTTAAGAATTTTGAATAACGATTACAAATATAAATATCATAATAGTTAGTAACGCTTCCTTCTTGATACAAATGGTTAAATTTCTTTCGTATTCTGCCTCTTGATATGTCTTGTCTTCTTTTTACTTCTTGAAAAGTTATGTGACGAGCTCTCTCGACTCCCAGTGAATGATTGTCCGGCTCTGCCCAGCCTAATGACTGATTCACACTAAACTGTAAAAATTCAGTAGCGACAGAAAGCTCTCTTGAAGATTGTTGCGTAGGCGACTCTTTGGAAAAAGGGTATTCCACAAGAAAAATATCTTCGCTACCTACGATCGTCGTCTTTGGTCGGGCTTCTTTGTTCGCCAAGTAGGTCCAAAGGCTATAAGAATGCTTCACAGATCGCAATCTGTCTGCTTTTTTTCTGATCTTGATCGTTGCTCCGTCGAGGTGGTGGAAGGTAGGCAAAATATAAAACGAATTATTCACCTTCTGTTGTTTCCATTCAATAAAATATGCCGAGAAGTGATCAACCAGAATCCCAAAAAAAGAAAATTCAAAAAATTGAGCAAGATCATTCGCGCCTGAATAAATCCGGGATTCATTTTCTAAAAAATATTCCATCAAATTGCTTCTAAGTACGGCATTCTTGTTTTCTAAATCAAAATAGTCTGAATTATATGTTACATATCCAGGACGGCCAGCGGGTTTTGTGAGCGGAGGATAAAGCTCGTCCTTAAATCGGTTTGTTTCTATGAATAATTGAGTTCCATCCCTAGTTGCTTTTTCTCTTGCATCAAAACCTTTTACGAAACGAAGAAATTCGTCTCGTTGGCCTCGCCTTAATTGATCTTTATTTCCGTTTCTCATTGACTCCTTTCAGAATCTTGATGATTTTCGCAACTTGTTCTCGCTTTTCCAACCACTCAACAAAATCGTCAAGTACAAATTCGAGATCATAGTAGAACATCTCGTCAGATCCAATTTTTTTGACTAGACTGCTTGGGTGTTCTACAGTTTCCGTGTAATAGCCTCCGCCATTCCCATCCCAAACTTTAGGTAATCTGCTAATTTCCTGAGTAATGTTTTGATAATGCCTATTAAATCTTTGCATTTCGTCTTCTATCAACCCAAAAGTACTATTAAACCCTAGAGCGCTTTTGACTTTATTTGCAGATGCTAGTGCTTGATACATAAAGCCTTCTTGATAAAATTTACCATCAATATTTTCTAAGAATTCCTTAATGTAAAACCGGTCATTATCAAGTTCTGAAACTAACCACGTGAATGCTCCAATAATGAGCGGAAGCCTGAATAGATGCAGGATCTCTTGTTGATCAGTAATCTTGTCTCGCAAAACAATTAGTGTATATAAATAAGACTTAATTAAAAATCTGAAAAGTTTTTTGTCACGATGAACTAAGGCTGTCAGCAGTCCCTTCTCTAAAACCTCTCGCAACTCCACTTCTTTGACTAGGGATTGTGGTACTAATAAAATTATTTTTAAGGACAGATTGATGGAGTCAATAAAATGGTCCGCCAAATCCCACTTCTCTAGATAGATCAATCTGCCGAGCCAGGTATATTGTATTTTTAGTATATCAGCGACATTTCTCCAATTTTGCGACCCGACATCAGCTCTCAGCATTTTGTTGGATTGCTGCAATATTTCTTCAATTTTTTTCTCTACGACGGGGTTTGTTTTTTTGAGGTATTCTTTTATTACCTCATCAACAAGCCATTCTAAGGGCGTAATTACCTTGCCCTCGACTAGTTGCTCCGTCTCAATTCGCTCCCTGTAATCCAAAAGAATATCTCTAGCCGTTACTGGCAAGTCAAAAGCTGATAACTCCTTCATAGAGATGGCTTTATTTTTTTTGACTAGAAGCCTTGTCGTTTTCTGAATCACGTCGACGGGATACCCATCAAGCACTACTTGACCGTAAGCAAAAAGAATATTCATATACACAGCAGAAAGTTTTTCATCGGATTTAACCAGATTATACAAATCACAAAATAACTGCCATATTTTATCGTTAATGTAATATTCTTGATGCTCAAAGGCGCTCGGCTCAACCTTTTCGTTGAACCCTAGTTTATTTTTGGCATACTCACCGCATAAAATCTTTTCATAGGCGCTTAATAGCCCTGATAGAATCTCCTTGTTAGAATTAGTCTCTGTGTCATTTTGGAGCTCTGTAAAAAAATAACAAGCCGTGTCCTCTAGCCAATTAAAATCTGGCGCTGTAGTTAGTAGTGGCCCAGTGTTTTTAGATTCATATGAGGACTTAATAGGATACATCAATCTATTCGAGGCGCTTACGGGTTCAAATCTTTGTGGAAATGCCCAGGGGCGATTTCTATCAATGTACCTTTTTGCTCTCAAGTACTTCTGTAACACGCTAGAAAAGAAAATCGGACCAGAGGAAGCATCCTCATAGTTTTTATTCCGTGTTAAATCATAAAATAGAGCACTTCCCAAACTCAGCAAGCGAGAAATGCTTTTTTGTGAAGCTAACACGATTGTCCAACTGGTAAAAAAGTTTGAATACAAACGAAAACTTTTAACCCTTTTGTCTTTATATAGGCGAAAACTGGATACAAAAGGATTGTCGGATGCATTTACAATTCGTATGCTTTGGTAAGCCTCCTGGTACATTCTTCTGAACAGACTCAAAGGTTTAAGAGAAATCACATAATGGTCTTTGAAGATTATGACCCCGCACAATGACATTGTAAATAAGAAAATTGATATTCCGAATGATATTACAGGAAGGCTCTTCGTAATTCCCAAGAAAAGAAGTGAAAATAATGAAAAAAGGATAGTCACAACCAAAAGTCGCATAAAATGATTGCCAACTTTTTCTTTATTTACATACTCAGTTATCTTGTCAGAATATTTTTCCGTTGAAAGTTGAAATCCAACAGCATATAACGCAAATATTAAACCAAGTAATGCTCCTGTGGCACCGACAATTATCTCCAATGTTAATTTTGCAATATTGCTAAAATCAGCAAGATCAAAAGTGTCTGCAATAAAATTGTGTCTAAAAAAACCTCCGTGACTTATAAATGCCAAATCTAATAGGAAGAGAAAACAAGAAATAATAAGAAAGTAGATGATAAGTTTGGATGAATTCTTTAGAATCTCATAATCAATCAATATACTTTTCAATTCTTCTAGTCTATTGAATTTCCAGACTCGCCAGTGCTCTTCTTCTTTTTTGTAAAAATAATAAAGAAAACCGGCAACCAGATCAAAAGTCCTAGCCAAAAAATTCCTTCGTTCTTCCCCAAAGTTCGGAAGGACCCTATCTTTAGATTTTCTAGCTTTGCGATAGAAAAATCTGATTGTATTTATGATAATCATTACTCTTGTTTTAGCACTTCCAGATCAGCTAAACAAGACAAAACGCTAGGCATAACTCCTTTTCCAGATTTTTTGATATGATCTAATTAAGGAGTAAAGAATGAAAGAGGCAATTGATGGAGAGATCATTAAAAAAGAAAACGAAAAATGGGCCAGATTTCTTTATAAGGTCTACAAAAGAAAAAGGGACAAGCAGAACAAAACCCATAATCAGCATAATGATGGAATCTATGAATCCTGAATATGAAAAATCGAGAAAAAGAATAATTGAGATTGTTGACCAACAATGCAAAATGTTAGGGAATGACATTTCCACTTTTCAATTTGTAAGAGAATCAGGTCAGCTATCAAAAATTCCTGAACTCGGAGGCGGAAATATTCTAAGTCTTAACGGACTTTTTGCGGTAGTGAATTTAATCGCTAAAATTCACTATGCCAAAATGCACACGAAATCAATTTTGTCTCCCAAGGAGATAGCTATAATCAGAGAAGAGATAAAGACGTTAAAAAAACAAAATCCAAAAATCAAGCAATATATAATGATGCCAAAGAATATCAATATCAATGAATCGGTCGCTTTTCGTGAGCTCATTACCGATTCCGATATTGACTTGGGTATCGAGCATAAAGATCTTCAGAATGTTTGGGATAAATACAGAAATGGCTTAGCTCATTATGCTTGTCAAAAAGGTCAATCTTCAGCCGTGGCTTGTGATGCCGAAATGCACAAGATTACAACAGTAAAAGTAACTCCTGCACTCATCAATGAATTTTTTAATGCTAGAAATGATAAATCGTTTGTCGAAAAAGATGGCTGGTATTTTTGTCTTTTTGATTTCTTTAAGAGGGACGTGCTTTTTGGACTGAAAGAATTTATCTTAAAAGAGATTGAGGCCGCGACTTATGAAGAGTTGGATAGAATTTGCTACATAATGTGTGCAAGTTTAGATATCAAAATACTGGCTGATTAAATAAGGGATTGAATTATTGATATTTGATATAATAAGACAAACTTAACTAATTATAAATGAGTAAAATATGACTATCTGGGATCAAATTTATAAAAACCATCAAAAGGGTGGCGATGCTTGGGCAACTTTATCAGAAGGGATTGACCCAAGATTTATTGACCTCGTCGACAAAGCAGAACTCAAATTGAGAAGTGCTTTTGATATTGGTTGCGGTACAGGTAAGTATTTAAGATATTTGCAATCTAGGGACTTTCAAGTAGCCGGCATTGATAGCAGCGAAACTGCAGTTGAAATGTCAAAGAAAAGCCTTGGAGATTCTGCTGATATTGTTCTTGCTGATATGTACGACTTCAAAATACCAAAGAATAAATATGACCTAATCTTATCCGTTTCCACTCTTCATCACGGGACGAAGGAACAAATTCAAGGCTTGATCAGCCAGATATGTGATAATCTGTCTATTGACGGGAAAATCTTCATAACTTTGCCAGACATTGAGTGCAATAAAAAATGGAATACTTTCAAAGACGATAAAGAAATTGCTCCGGGAACATATTCGCCTCTTTCTGGACCAGAAAAGGGTTTGCCGCATAGTTTCTTTTCTAAAAAGGAAATTGAATCGTTATTCTTAGGTTTTAGAGACGTTAGCCTTAGTATTGATAAAATAGGGCGATGGTTTGTGGTCGGGACAAAATAGGTTGGCTATTTAGCTACAAGTACTCAAGGCAGCAATTTTAACACTTATTCTTTGCCAGTAGTCATAATTTGTAAGTAATTTTATAAAATTTGAATTCTCGGGGAGCCATAAAAAAATGATCGACTTCAGTTGGTCTTTTTCTTTTATTAAAAATAAAATTTCGCATTATAACTAAAACGGTATTCAAAATAGAACTTTACACAGCTATCGTCAATGATTAATATTTGGTTAGTAATGTGGTCGACTTTGTTGGAAGCACGAAAAGCGCCCTGATCATCAGGGCGCTTTTCGTTATTTAAACAAGAGCAATTTTTATTGATTATTGACTTACTTCGGCGGGTTGAATCATTATAGTTTTGCCGGTCACGCTATTATCTGAATTTGTTGTGCCGCTAACCATAATGTCCGTACCAACTGATAAGTCCGAGCTAGCTCCAGTTGTATTCTTGGAAATTGTGGTTGAGTCACTGAAGTAGACCGTTTTTGTGCTTCCGTCCGATGTCTTTATCGTTAAACTTGTATCTGTCTTCGATATGATTTCTCCGGAAACTCCACCACCGGGCCCGCCATTACCGCTACCCTTTGTGCCAGAAGGAGGTGTACCACCTTGTCTGCCTGTAGCACTTTGACCATCACCAGACATTGTTGGAGGCATACCATTTGCAGTTGTCGATGTAGCAGCATGCTTTTTTTGATAAAACACACCACTTCCAAAGCCAAGACCAAAAACAATCGCTCCTCCAATGATCACAGTTAATAATTTTTTTGATTTCATCTTATTCCTTTCTTTTTAAGATTATTATTCATATTTCAATGCATCAATCGGTTTTAATTTAGCTGCTTTATTGGCAGGATACATACCAAAGGTTATTCCAATGAAAGCACAAATACCGAATGACAAAGCTACTGACTGCCAAGTAACAACCGAGGTAATTACCCCAAGGGCAGTCAGGGTTATCGCAATTCCCAGACCAAGAGTCGTGCCAATTATGCCGCTGAGAAAAGTCAAAGTAACAGACTCAGATAAAAACTGAATGCTAATGTCTTTTCTTTTTGCTCCGATCGCCTTTCTTAAGCCAATTTCTCTGGTTCGTTCTGTTACAGTAGTTAACATCATATTCATGATGCCAATTCCGCCAACCAGCAATGAAATACCGGCAATTGCTCCTAGAAGAATAGTGAGGGTTTGAGAGACTGAAGACAAACTAGACATTAGATCGGCTTGAGTTGATACTGTAAAATCAGCGCTGGAAGAGTCGGCAATGTTGTGACGAGATAATAGCAGGTTAGTAATCTCTGTTTGAGTCAATTCTACACTATTTTCATCAGCAGCTTTTACGTTAATACTGCTGATTGAAGAGGAACTTTTGCCAGTTAAATAACGCTGTGCAGTCGAAATTGGAACATAGACAGCATAATCGCTGCTGTCGGTGGTTGATCCACCTTTGGCTTCCGTTATGCCTACAACTTTAAACTGAATCTTATTAATTTTTATGGTTTTTCCTACCGGATCAACGTCTTCACCAAACAAAGTTTCGCTTGTACTTGGACCAATTACAGCAACTTTTGAAACTGATTTTTCATCCTGAGCTGTAATAAAATCACCGGAACTGACAACAATATTTCTGATATCAGCATAACTAGATTCAGTACCAATAATTTGAGCATTGGTATTATTGCTTTTGTAGGTAATCTGTTTTCGTGATTCCACCATTGATGCAATTTCCGAAACAGAAGAAACTTCATTAGCAATCGCATCAGCGTCATCTTGTGTTAATGTAGTAGCATTTCCCATAGCTGATCGAACACCGCTAGTACTGGTAGAGCCAGGAGAAATCATGATTAAATTTGAACCTAAGTCAGAAATACTGGATGTTACCGAAGCAGTAGCCCCTTGCCCAATACCAACTAAAACAATAACTGAGCTAATACCGATAACGACACCTAGCATAGTAAGTCCAGATCTGACCTTGTTAGCAGAAAGAGCTGAGTATGTTTCTATTAAAATGTCTTTGAATTTCATTTTATTTTATTATTTAATTTATCGTCGCTGGTTATTTCGCCGTCAATAATTTTGATAACTCTGGCAGCATGGTTTGCAACGTATTGATCATGTGTGATTAAAATTATGGTTTTGCCTTTATCGCTAAGTTCTTGAAAAGTGTCCAGCACCGCTTTACCCGTTTTTTGATCCAAATTTCCCGTTGGCTCATCAGCCAAAATAATTTCAGGATCATTAACCAAAGCTCGGGCGATAGCCACTCTTTGCATCTGTCCGCCAGAAAGTTGATTTGAAAGATTATAAAATTTTGATTTTTCTATCTGCGCATTTGTTAAAGCATTAACAACTAAACGATTACGATTGCTAGCCAAAACATCAGTATAGATTAAGGGAAGATTAACATTGCGCCAAACTGTTGCCCTGGAAAGAAGATTAAATGCCTGAAAAACAAAGCCTATTTTTTTACTTCGAATGTCAGCCAATGCATCTTCGGATAACTTTGAGACATCCTGGCCGTCAAGGAAAAACTGACCGGAAGTAGGCGTATCAAGGGCACCGATAATATTCATCATTGTCGATTTTCCCGAACCAGATGGTCCTGTAATGGCCACAAACTCACCCTTATTGATTGAAAACGATACTCCCTTTAAGACAGTCGTGCTATTACCACCATTCACATAAGTCTTATTTAGATTTTTACATTCTATTATTTTCATAAATCCTACATTCCCATTCCGCCAGGTCCGCCGGAAGGTGGTGTACCGCCACCACTGCTACCTGTTAATCCATTGAAGCTGGATTGAGATGATTTTTGGCTGCTGGAACTTGAGTTGCTGCTACTAGTTCCCCCACTGGTAATGGTTTGAGTTACAATAGTATCATTTTCGTTCAAACCGGAGGTAACTTCAGTATAAGAATCATTGGCGATACCCACCACAATTGTTTGCTTTATTGGCGAACCGTCTTTCATAAGAAGAACATAACTTTCAGTACCACTAGTTTTTATGGCTGAATTTACCACCATTAAAACATCTTGTTTTACTTCAGTTGTAATTGTTGCTGTTACACTCATTTGAGATTTGATTCTATCATCAAGCGAATCAAACGAAATAGTAATAGGATAAGTCACAACTCCAGAAGATTCAGTTCCGGTTGTACCAGCTGTAAGCACTTTGCCGGTCAATGTTAAATCATCAATTGCGTCAAAAGTCATACTAACAGTCTGTCCAACTTCGACGCTTGAAGCATCAACCTCATTTAGAGAAATAGAAGCGTTGAGACTGCTCATATCATTAATTACAATTGGAGTTGAAGACGAGCTGCTTGATGATGTATTTGTCGATGCACTGCTAGCGCTGCTTGATTGCGAAGAACTACTACCAAGTGTATCGCCATCAGCAATATTGACTTCTGTAACAGTGCCATCAATTGAAGCAGTCACCGTTCTTTCACTGGCCGTTTTCTTAGCAGAATTATACGATGACTGCGCTGATTGAACATTAATTTTTGCAACTTCAACTGCCGTTGTAGATGATAATACTTTTTGTGCAGCTTCAGTCTTTTGAGTATCAGTTGAGTTAGAATCATTATTAATTGTCGTTTGGTTATTCTGAGCCGTAGTTAATTGGTTTTCACTATCAGTTAAAGATTGATTTGCCTGCAATAAACTTGCATATGCTTTTGAAACACTAATATCTAAATCATCGTTAGTGATCTTAAATAATGTTTGGCCTTTCGTAACCTTGTCACCCACTTTTACTGAGAGATTCTTAACATCGCCACTTATGCTAGGATTTACATTGGAACTCTTGGTAACAATAACATTTCCAGTTCCCGAAACTGAAGCGGTCAAAGTTCCTTTGGTTACTGTAGCAGTTTTATATGTAGTCGTTACTTTTTTGGCCTTGACTATTCTGTACGTTCCATATCCACCCCCAACTAATACAAGCACCAATGTTATCAAAACCCAAGGCTTTAATAAAAATTTTGGTAATTTCATCGTGACTCCAATTTAATTTGTTCTATAAACTTATTTTTCCTTATTTACGTTTACTGTACTGGCTCTTTCTGAGAAAAGGCTTAGAAATAACATGAAACAAAATTAATTTAACGTTACCTATCAGCGATAATTTTAAGATTGTAACTATTCACAAAGATTTTTTTCATAATTTAATACAGGATGAACACATCAGAAGCCTATGGAGGAATACCAGTGAATCAGAGCATTACCAAAGAAAAAAATAAAAAATGCGAAACAAAACTAGAAGGGGGAACCATCATCATCACAGGGGTAATCAATCATGGATATTTACGGTCAGTAATTCATAAAACGCATCTTGACCTTGCTATCGCCGAGCCAGAGATAAAAATTGACGTAACCAAAGCAGAAACCATAGAAGCAACCCTTTTTGAAGTTATTTTTGACTATCTCCGGAGAGCTTTTGTGTATGAGAAAGAGGTAAAGATAATAACTTGCCATGGCAGTATTATCGATAAAAAAATAAGGAGTCTTATAGACGGATTTCAATATGAGTTAGTACTTGTATAACAATCACTCTTTATAGTCACTCCCTCACTAATCGCCCTCAAGCCCAAAAGCTTGGGGGACTTTTTTAGACATCTTTTTAATAAAATCGGATATTATTCCATTTTTGATCTAAGCTAAAACGCTTTATTTAAATCAACCTTTATGGAGTTTGGAAACACGTTTTATTATCTTTTGATGCCCCCACAATAAGTGTGAACTACAAATATCATTTTCATGTTTTTACAATGAAATTGGATTTTAATCCGTTTATAGTTTAGCTATGGAAAATTCAATATTTCAAAAATGGTGGTTACTATTCCTTGAAGGTTTCTTTCTCGCCCTGTTGGGCGTGCTCGTACTTGCATGGCCGATGGCAACATTGCAGATAATTGTCACTCTTGTTGGCGTCTATGCTTTCGTCGTGGGAGTTATTAACATAATAAAAGGCGTCCGCCTAATTGGAAAATCGTGGGAAAGCTTGGCCCTCTTCATTATCGGCATTTTAGCAATATTACTTGGCATATTAATTTTCGAATATCCTGGGCTATATCTCGCAACCAGTATAATATTAGTCGGAATATGGTTTATTATTAGAGGCGTATACGATATTGTCGCATATTCGCCGTTTAAAGCCATCTCGGTAATTAGCGGAATTTTAGGAATTATTGTCGGAGTATTACTCTTGAACAAGCCTATTATTAACGGAACTGCACTTTTCTGGGTTCTTGGACTTTATGCTCTTATTGTTGGAGCAATTTACATGGGACTGTCTTTAAAGATAAGATCGTTAATCAACGAATAAGGCATGATATTCAATAAAAAAGAACACTTAAGTGTTCTTTTTTATTGGCAGTCCATCTTTCTACTTATTACGAGATCTCTGGAACCAGAAACTGGCTGTTGTATAGAGAGCAGTAAAAACCTTTTTTAGAAAGCAACTCTTTATGATTACCCTGCTCGACGATATTTCCATCTTTCATAACCAGGATCAAATCAGCCTCACGAATAGTGGAAAGCCGGTGAGCAATAACAAAACTGGTCTTCCCTTTCATCAAGTTCTCCATTGCCTTTTGAATTAAAATTTCAGTTCTGGTATCAACCGAGCTGGTAGCCTCGTCCAAAATTAATATCGGTGTTTTGGCAAGCATGGCTCTCGCAATAGTTAAAAGCTGCTTTTCGCCCTGAGAAATGTTGTCAGCCTCTTCATTCAATTCCATATTGTAGCCGTTTGGCAAAGCATGAATAAAATGATTGGCATGAGCCGCTTCAGCTGCAACTTCAATTTCCGCCATAGTCGCTTTTGGATTAGCATAGCTAATATTTTCTTTGATCGTTCCATTAAATAGCCACGTATCCTGTAAAACCATTCCGAACATTTTACGTAAATCGGCCCGTCTCATATCCCTAACATCAACACCATCAACTTTAATTGCGCCTTTATTGACATCGTAAAAGCGCATCAAAAGATTAACCATGGTTGTTTTGCCAGCTCCAGTAGGACCGACGATGGCAATCTTTTGGCCTGGTTTAATCTTGGCGTTAAAACCTTTTATAATGGTTTTATCGGGATCGTAGCCGAAGATAACATTATCAAACTCAACAACACCTTTCACTTGATCGATTTTAACAGGATCAGCCGTTTCAGCGATTTCCTCTTTTTCGTCCAAAAACTCAAAAACTCTTTCAGCCGCAGCCGCAGTTGACTGCATCACATTAGCAATCTGGGCAGTCTGGGCAATCGGCTGATTAAACTGATTAACATATTGAATAAAAGCCTGAATGTCGCCAATTTGCAATTTACCGTTTATAGCAAGCCAGCCGCCCAAAACAGAAACTCCAACAAAACCGAGATTTCCAACAAAAGTCGTGATCGGCATCAAGAGACCAGATAGGAATTGAGACTTCCATGCACTGGTGTACATTTCATTATTAATCTTCTGAAACTTGGCAACAGAACGCTTTTCGCCATTAAATACGCGCATCACATTGTGACCAGCGTACATTTCTTCTATGTGACCATTTATCTTGCCCAAAGAATCCTGCTGCTCTTTGAAAAAGTGCTGGGATTTTTTAACAATAAATGAGATTAAAATGATTGAAACCGGAAGAAGAACTATCGAAACAAGTGTTAAGAGCCAGCTGATCGAAAACATCATAGCCAGAATACCAACGACCATTGTAATTGAAGTTACAATTTGAGAAAGACTCTGGTTTAAAGTCTGGCCGACAGTATCGACGTCATTGGTAACTCTGCTTAAAACTTCACCATAAGTCCTGCCATCAAAATATTTAAGCGGCATTCGGTTAATTTTTTCTGAAATATTCCGACGGAATTGGTAAGTGATTTTTTGTGAGATATTGGTCATAACCCACCCCTGAATGTAGGAAAAAAGAGCACTCAATAAATATAAGCCGACTAGAAGAAAGGCAATTTGTTCGACCTTATGATAATTTATGCTGGGACGGCTAGATAGATCGAGGGCTTTAATTTTATCTAAATTACCCGAAGGAATTTTTGAAACCATTTCCGCAGGCATTTTTTTGATAAGATCCTCGCCGGTTGTGCCAGCCGGAATAACAGTTCCTTTTGGCAAATTTGATGTGATTTGATCATACGCTTTGATATTAATATAATCGGAAACAACCTGATTGGTGGCATTACCAAGAATTTTCGGGCTCATGATAGCGAAAACTGTACTGGCAATAGCAAACACAAAAACTATAGCGATGGATATCCAGAACGGACGAAGATATTTAATCAAAGTCATCATTGTGCGCTTAAAATTCTTGGGTTTTTCAACAGCACCTATCATTCCCCCCATCGGTCCTTGACCACCACCCATAGGTTTTGATCGTGTTACTGGTTTTTGAATATTTTGTTCATTATTTTTACTCATACTGCACCTCCCACAAAAGTCTTTGCTGGTATAACCTCTTTCCCATCAACACTAGTTTGATAACTTTTTAGTTCATCTTCAGAAAGTTGAGAATAAGCGATTTCTTTATAAACATCACACTTTTTCATCAATTCTTTATGCGTACCTTGGCCAACAATTTTGCCTTCATCAAGAACAATAATCTTGTCAGCAGAAAGGATAGTGCTAATTCTCTGAGCTACAATCAAA
Source organism: Patescibacteria group bacterium (assembly GCA_041649155.1). GTDB lineage: Bacteria > Patescibacteriota > UBA1384 > XYA2-FULL-43-10 > 1-14-0-10-43-13 > JAMCZZ01. Next base: position 209,370 of record JBAZNP010000001.1, read on the forward strand.
ACCGTTTTTTGATTAATTTCTTTGCTCAATGCTAGACGAAGTGCTGCATCAGTTCTAAAATCAAGAGCAGAAAAACTATCATCGAAGATGTAAATCTCTGGTTTTCTAACAATCGCTCTGGCAATCGAAAGTCTCTGCTTCTGTCCACCGGAAACGTTGGTACCGCCCTGAGCAATCGGATGTTTGTAGGTGTTTTCGAGTCCTTTAATGAATTCTTCAGACTGAGAAGTTTTTGCCGCTTTTTCAACATCTTTCAAAGAAGCTTTCGGTGCGCCATATTTTATATTACTATCAACTGTTCCAGAAAAAAGCATACCTTTTTGCGGCACATAGCCAATTTTTGAATATAAGTCTTCCAGACCATAATTACGAACATCAATTCCATCAATCAAAACCTGCCCTTCAGTTACATCATAAAAACGAGGAATCAAATTGATCAAAGTGCTTTTACCGCTGCCGGTCGAACCAATAAAAGCAGTTGTTTCCCCTGGTTTGGCTTGAAAAGAAATTTTATTCAATACAGGCACATCAGCCTTAGGGTATGAAAAAGTCACATCTTTAAATTCAACTAATCCGATTGACTCCCCAGCCTTTTCCGGTTTCTTTGGATTTTTAATAATTGGATCCGTTTTAATCACTTCCATCACACGATTAGCTGAAACGGCAGCACGGGGAACCATAATGAAGACGATCGAAACCATTAAGAACGCCATTATCACCTGCATTGCGTATTGCATAAAAGCGATCATGCTGCCAACCTGAAGATCACCAGTACCAATTAAATGGGCGCCAACCCAGATTATGCCAAGTGCTGTGAAGTTAAAAATCAACATAATTATCGGCTGCATAATAACCATTAGACGATTGACGAAAAGGTTGGCATTGGTCAAATCAATATTGGCTTTTTCAAACTTTTCCTCTTCGATCTTTTCATTGTTAAACGCCCGAATTACACGAAGACCAGTTAAGTTCTGTCTTGTAACCAAATTTAATTTATCAACCAGTTTTTGAAGAAGCTGGAACTTTGGCAATGCGATCGAGAAAATAATAATAATAATACCCATCATCACAGCTACAGCCAAAACAATGATCCAGCTCATCGAAGGGGCAGTATGATAAGCCTTGAAAATCGCGCCAATGCCCATAATCGGAGCCTGCAATACCATTCTTAAAATCAAAATGAGCACCATTTGAATTTGTTGAATATCGTTTGTTGAACGAGTTATTAAAGAAGCGGTGGAAAATTTATTAAACTCAGCCAGAGAAAAACTTTCTACCTTGGAAAAAACTTCCTCTCTAATATTTTTAGAAAATCCAGTACCAATCCGAGAAGACAGAAAACCAATGCCAACAGTAGCAACAGCACCAAGCAAAGCGACCAGAAGCATCAACATCCCCGTATGAAGAACGACCCCGTTATCTCCAGCGACTATGCCATCGTTAATAATTTTGGACATATAGTCAGGTAATTGCAGAGTAGTCTCGACTGAAATAAAAATTAAGACTACCAATGCAACCAGTTGAGATATATACGGCTTTAAGTATTTTAAAATTTTTATCACAAATTCCTTCTTTGTTTATTAATAATTAAACTATTTAAGATTATCTGAAGATTTTTTAATTTTTTCTTTCATTCCGGAAATGTCTTCTGTAAATTTTTTTGTTATTTTGTCTAGCACACTATTAATTTCATTTGCCTTAATAATATGTATAATCGGACCATCGCCGAAGAATATAAAATCATCACCCGGTTTTATATCTAATTTTTCCCTGGCCTTAGCCGGAATTACAATCTGGCCTTTTTCGCCGATAGTACTGGCTCCGTAAAAATTTATGCTTTTTTGATGAAACATTTTTCTCCCTTTTTTATTCCTACATTTCCTACATATCATACCTATGTCGTCTGAATATGTCAATATAGGTAAATTTTAAAATTCTTATTTATAATAAAGGAAAATTGGATATCCCTTATCAATTCTCTATTGGCCGCAAACGCTTGAGAGAACTATCCTACCCCCTTAAAGAGTATTATGAATAAAATATTAAATTAGCTTATTATTTACAATAAAAAAGTATTTTTTATGTAGTCCTTATACGATAAATTCGTATGTATAAAACAGTCTTAATTTAGTAACTCCTCCATAAAACTCTGCCTTGTCACTCGTAGTTTTGTTTGTTTATAACAAAAAACTTGTCCATTTTAGAGAAAATCATTTAGATAGACCACAATGATTTCAACGAAAGAGATGGTATTTTGAATGTGGATTTAAAATTAATCTCTCGCAAGGAGGTGAAATAAAATGAAAACTTTAAAATTAGGTTTAGTAATGGCTCTTATCATTCCAATGCTTGCTGGTATAATGGCTGTCGCAAAAGCTGACCCTGCAAAAGCTCAGGGATTTTCTAATACGAATAACCTAGGAAGTCTTATTGTATCCAACGGGCTATTTACAGGTTATAATGCTGTAGATTTAGCAGGCTTGATTGCAACTGATGCAGTTACTAGTGGCGGTTCTTTTTCTAGCGGAACATCCAACCTTAACGATCTACTTGTTCTTGGCGGATTGTTTGGCACTGGTGGTGGCTGGGGCTGGAATAACGGCGCGCAAAACCTTGCAGGTTTAATCGCAGTTGACAACTTGTACAACGGCGGAATATAGGTAATTTTAATACAGATCAATTTAGTGCAACCAATGCATGGGCCAAGGACTCATGCATTGGCGTACAAAAAAAACGGCCGTAGCCGTTTTTTAAATTAAGTTCAGTGTTTATTATTAATCTGTGTTTGTCAGCCTGCCTGCCGGCAGGCAGGTGTGAAAGATCTGTGTAGTTACGATGTTCCTGTAGTCATCCGTGCCATATCTATGTGAAAGATCTGTGTTGTTCTATTCGTATAAATATTCTTCCAAGTCCTTTGATTTCTCGCCTTTTTTCAATTTAGAAAGAGCTTTGGCCTCAATTTGTCTAATTCGTTCACGGGTTACGCCAAATTCCTGACCGACTTCCTCTAAAGTATGAGTTCTACCATCTTCCAAGCCAAAACGCATCTTTAATATTTTTTGTTCACGGGGAGCAAGCTCTCCTAAAAATTCTTTGATTTTATCGCGGAGCAATTGTTGTGCTGTTGATTCCTCTGGGGAAACATGTTTGGTATCCTCAATAAAATCTCCCAATTTTGAGTCTTCTTCTTCGCCGACTGGAGCTTCAAGTGAAACTGTTTCCTGTGAAATTTTGATGATATGTTCAACTTTTTCAACATCCAATCCCAATTCCTGAGCAATTTCTTCAGGCGTAGGTTCTCGTCCCAAATCCTGCACCAGCTGTCTTTCAACACGGATTAATTTGTTAATAGTTTCAATCATGTGAACTGGAATTCGGATTGTTCTGGCTTGATCTGCTATAGCGCGAGTTATTGCTTGACGAATCCACCATGTAGCATAGGTTGAAAATTTGAAACCTTTTTTGTAGTCAAATTTTTCTACCGCCCGCATTAGGCCGGTATTTCCCTCTTGAATTAAATCGAGAAGAGAAAGGCCGCGGCCAATATATTTTTTAGTAATAGAGACAACAAGTCTTAGGTTTGCCTCGGCTAACTGTTTTTTAGCTAAAATGTCGCCCTTTTCAATTCTTTTTGCTAGCTTTATTTCGTCTTCAGTCTTTAAAAGAGGGATTTTTCCAATTTCTCTTAAATACATTCGGACTGAATCATCGGCGATTTCAGATAGATCCTGCTCTTCTTTTTTCTTGCCCATTCCCAATGTCTGAGCCAAAATTCCTTTTGGTTTATCGTCTTCACTCTTGAATTCAATACCATTTCTAAGCATGTAATCAAAAATTTCGTCAACCTCTGAGACATTTTCTTCCGGCTCCGGTACTGATTGCAAAAGCTCGCTCATTGAAATAAATCCATGAGCACGACCTTTTAAAAGAACATTGTTTATTTCAGAAGAAAAATTTAATGGTTCTTCTTTTTTTGGAACAAAAACTTTTTTAGCCACTAGGCTCCTTTCAGTCGCAATTATCAAAAAACAAGTGACAAATTCCAAATAAATCTCAAAAGTCAATCAAACAATAACCAAATATTTGAATTTTGTTTCTTGTATCTTGTTACTTGTAAAAAGTACCACTTTTTACTCATTTTATCAAGTTAGAGAACTCGGTTAAAAGTTTCCTAACTTTTTCTTTGTCGCCGCTCTGTTCTGCTTCCTGAATTTTTTTGGCAAAATCAGATTTCAAGTCTTCTTTTTCTTCTGAATGCAACCTTGATAATAAATATTCTAGTTCGCTCTGGATCATGTCCGTATCTTTAGTATCAATTTCTTTCAAGGCAACCATGGAGTATTGGCTTAAAATGGATGCCATTTCTGAGTTGATTTTTTCTTTATCAATCTTACCATCGTTAACCATTGAAATAAAATCTTTAACATCGTGATTATCCAACTTAATATCAGGAACATTTTTACACTTGAAAATCAACTCTGGATCATTCCAAATAATTCCCAAAATTTTCTCTACTATACCCAGTTTTGGAGCAGGCTTTGTATGATCTTTTATGAAATTTTGATCTTCAATCTTCTTAGTTTTTTCCAATGCACCTATTATTGTTTTTTCAGCAACCGATAGCTTGTTAGCTAAGTATTTTATATAATATTCTTTCTCTATATCGGAGAATATTGTTTTAATGACTGGTAAAATCTCTTTCGCGATGCTTTTTTTTGTCAGAACTGACAAATCGGGGGTTTTTCTAATCAAAAGATCGATCCAATATTCAAGCGACGGCTTCGAATGCAGAATTGCCCTATCCCAATTTTTGGGATCAGCTTTAATTGCTTCATCGGGATCCTTATATGGACCCTCGATAGAAATAATTTTTGTATTAATGTCATTTTGGAGAGCAATTTTGATCGCCCTCTTCATCGCAGTTTCCCCTGCTCCGTCATGGTCAAAGGAAAGAGCGATCACATTGGCATAACGGTTTAATATTGTTAACTGTTCCGGCGTAATTGCAGTACCGGAAGTAGCTACGACATTTTTAAATCCTGCCTGATGACAAGCAATCACATCCATATTTCCTTCAACAAAAACAGCTAGATCGTTTTCTTTTATGGACATTTTTGCCTTATCTAAACCGTAAATTGTCTTTCCTTTGGTATAAACGGGCGATTCTGAAGAATTGATATATTTGGCTTGTTCTGAATTGTTTTCTAATATTCTCGAGGTGAAAGCTACAGTTAAACCCATCACATTATTTATCGGAAAAATTATTCTGCCTCTAAATCGATCATAAACTTTGCCCTTTTCACTTTTAATAGCCACTCCAGCATGGACTATTTCACTTTCTTCGTAACCCTTTCCCTTTAGAAATTTAACCAATAAGTCCCAGGAATCAGGCGCATAGCCGATTTCGAATTCTTTGACTGTCTCTTCTTTTAAACTACGATTTTTTATGTATTTTCTGGCCTTTTCCGCCTTAGGATGTTCGACTAAAATTTTATGGTAAAGTTTTTTTGTCCAGTCATTTATTTCATAAATTCTGGTTTTTTTATCTGATTTAAATTCACGTTCGCCATATTTTACAGATCCTGATTTTAAGGCCACGCCCGCTCTTTCAGCCAAAATCTTCAAAGCATTATAAAAATCAACACCTTCCATTTTTTCAATGAATGTGAAAATGTCTCCGCCTTCATTACAGCCAAAACAGCGAAAAGTCTGGCGTTCAGGCGACACCATGAAAGAAGGAGATTTTTCATTATGAAAAGGACAGTTCGCCTTTAAATTGGTGCCTGCTTTTTTTAGGGTTAGATAGTTCGAAACAACATCAACAATATCCAACCGGTCTTTAATTTGTTCAACTTCATCATTCATTAACTATGTATTCGTTTGATTAATGGATTTATTTGTGTGATTATTTCATACCAAGAAGTATCTGCCAGCAAAGCTAATTCATACGCGGTTACTTCTTCTTTTCCATCCTTGCCCAATAGTACAACTTCATCACAGATCTTTATATTTTTAACGTCAGTAACGTCAATAACAATCATGTCCATTGAAATCCGTCCCAGTATTTTCGCTCTTTTGCCTTTAATTAGCACATGACCAATGCTTGATAAGTCTCTTTTATAGCCATGCCAGTATCCAATAGGTAAAATGGCAACCTTAGAGTCTCTATCTAGATTTTCCGTGAAATCGTAACCAATACTTTCACCTTTTTTGATGTATTTTATCTCGGAAACAATCGTTTTCCAACATAATGCGGTTTTTAGTTTGATTTTTTCTTCATAACAGGCTTTCGTTTCGTATGATGGCCAAAGCCCCATCATTCCGATTCCAATTCTAACCATATCGAAATGCGCTTTTGGAAAAACAATTGTTCCGGACGTTGCAGCAGCATGCTTAATTGGTTTAGAACCAAAAGACTTTATAGTCTCTACTGCTTTTTCAAACTGCTCAATCTGCTTGTTTGTATCTGCTGGAAATGATGGATTTTTTGCAGCTGCAAAATGGGTATATATTCCTTCGAATTTAATTTGGGGCAAATTCTTTTTGATAAATAAAGCAACTTTCTTAACTTCATCTAACTGGAATCCCTGCCGATGCATACCTGTATCGATCTTTATATGAATATTTAGTTCGTTGCCTTTCCCCTTTTTGTCATTTCGAGCGATATCACCAGAGGCGAAGAGTCGAGAAATCTTTTCCAATTGCTCGAAACTTGAAATTGTAATACTAATGCCGTTTTTTCTTGCTTCATCAAAATTCTCAGCCATTGTATAGCCCAAAACCAGTATTGGCTTTTTTATTCCGTTTTTTCTAAGTGTCAGCGCTTCTGTAATAGAATCAACGCCAAAAAAATCAACGCCAAACTTTTGCATTAGTAATGGATAACCAGCAAACCCATGACCGTAGGCGTTTGATTTGACAACCGCCATCAACCGACATTTTTTCGAAATCAAACCACGAAAAGCATCGTAATTATTTTTCAATGCTTTCTTATCAACCTCAACCCAAGTTCTAAGACTAATGTTTTTGTTCATTTGAGATTTTATTTAACTTACCGCTTGAGTATATATCGTTTCAATTTTACCATAGTCACCATAAGTCCAGTTGTGTTTTATTGGTGTGCCTTTTTCGTAGTCATTGCTGATAGCTAGGTTATCGCCAATATAGAAACCGATGTGACGATGACCAGCATTGGTACCACAATCTTTTGCTTCCCAAATTAAAATATCACCAGGACTTGGCTCATCAACTCTTATCCATCCAGATTTCTCTAAATCTAAAATAGTACCTTTAATAGTTCCGTGAATCGATTCAATTAAGCCAAACATGGTTAATATGCCTGACACAAAAAAGGCACATGATAATTTACCATTTTGCATCGCATCAATTTCTTTATCATCTTCTTCGATAAAGAAATTTTTAAACACATTACAATCCACACTGTTTTTTATAGTTTTAAGGTATGTTTTTCTTGTTAATCTTTTCATTTTACAACCTTATAATTTGACGGGGCGTTCCAGCTCAAAACTCTATCTTTTTTTACTTATTTTCAGTTATTACTTTGTCATTTTTGAGAACTTCAGATTTATTAACACCTACAAGAACTTGCTTTATAATGAGGAATTTTACCACTTTATTAGTTTTGTTTTCAAAAACATGATCAGAATTTTCTGTTTCGGCAATATCGCCAGCTTTTAAGATATGGCTTTTTATTTCTGGTCCTTCCTTCCAAGAAGCCTCTAATTCACCTTCGATCAAGAATAATGTTTCGTGTACTTTGTTATGCAAATGCCAAACTTGTTTTGTGTTTGGGGCTTGCTCATCATAGTGAATTTCATACTCATCAAAAAGATAATGCCAAACCTCTAATCCTTCGAGCTTATGAGCATGAAGTGCTTTGTCTTTTGAAACAATTTTCATAAATTACTCCTTATTCAAAGGAACATTCTGACCCAACACTTAGCAGGTTAATTCTCTTAAATATTTTTTGCTCAGATTGAATAATACGCTCAAAGATGATACAATTCAACCAGTTTGGAGAGGTCGCATAGTTGGTCTAGTGCGCACGCTTGGAAAGCGTGTATACCGCAAGGTATCAAGGGTTCGAATCCCTTCCTCTCCGCCATTAATATAAACAACAAGATGAGACATAAATATGAGCATTGAAAATAATTCTGGACAAGCAGAAACTTTTAGTTCAGAAAAAAAATCTCAACCAATAAGTATGTTTAATTTCGACGGTGTCGAAGAGCCGGTTTCTTTTGTTGAAACCATGCAAGTTATCGATGGAGTCGAATGCGATATTTATAGTTTTACTGAAGATGAAAGAAAGGATCTTGGAATTATCAGGGTAGAACCAGGCAAGAAAACTCCCTTACAAAGAGTGCTTCAAGGCGAAAAGACGATAGAACAGTATATTTCTGGAAAAGGTAAATTAACGATTACCAGGCAAGACGGGACACAAGATGTATTTCTTGCCGATGGATCAAATCATGTCTCAAGAATAGTAAATATTGGCGAAATGATGCAGTGGGAAGCAGCTCCCGATTCTGATTTGATAGCTGCTGAAATTTGCTATCCACCTTACCAAGATGGGCGCTTTGAAAACATCAATTAAGATCTAGACCGGAATGTCCCGCCATTAAAAAATAGCCCTTGTGGTTATTTTTTAGTATTATTAAAATAATGATAATAAAATATTATAAGGAGTTTTATGGAATTTGAAAAGGATACTAAAGAATGCAAAGGTATTAAATTTTCTCTAAAAAAAGACGGTAAGGAAATTGCCAGAGCTACTTTATATGTAATGAGCAATGACTTGCATGAAGAGCCATTTGGACTAATGGAAGATGTAATGGTAGATGAAGAACTTCGAGGCCAAGGCATTGGTACTGAACTAGTAAAAAAAATAATTGAAGAGGCTAAAGAACAAAAGTGTTATAAGTTGATTGCGACAAGTCGACATTCCAGAGAAAAAGTACATGAGCTATACGAACGCTTGGGATTTGAAAATCACGGATTAGAATTTAGAATGGATTTCCAGATATAATACTTGCTAAACGTTCTATAAATTGCCCCACTATTAATAAAAAACCAATGAATAATAATCAATTTTCGCAAAATAATTCCGAATTAACGGTTGATGCAACCATTCCAAGATCCGAGCAATACTCCATGGGTCAGGATTATGGAAGAAAAAGAAAAAATATTCTGCCGATTATTATAATAATTTTGATCATAATAATTGCAGTGATAACGATTTTAATAAATCAATTTAAAACAAAGACAGTTTCAGAAGAAGCAAAGACAAGAGATACACAAAGAGCACAGGATGTCGGGAAAATTGCCGGTTATACTTTAGCTTTTAAACAAAAAAACGGTCGTTGTCCAAGTACTCCTGACGAGCTGAAAACATCATACATTGATTCCATACCCGTCGACCCTCTTACAAAAAAGTCATACAAAATAACTTCGTCGGGAAGCAGCTGTATAGTCTCGGCAGAAATGGAAGACAAAGATAATCTACTCTTAAAATTTGATAGCACACCTAATGATTCCGTGTATACTATGTCAGTCAACTAAAAAAAATAGGAGTAGCTTCCAAATGAGCTAACTCCTATTTTTTAGTAGATCTCCGTCTTCACGAGGATGACACAATAAAATATTATCGATTTATCTATCAATGATATTAGCAAGCATCAATCTTTTTTCTACTGATGCGATTACTTTTCTGGTCGGCAAAATCATATCCGGTGTAACCGAAACAGAAGTCGTGCCGGTCTTGACCATCATCTCAGTAATTTCGGGATAAACACTTGGGGCCTGACCACAAATTGAAACCGTCACATTATGTTTCCGACAGGTTTTAATCACATATTGAATTGAAAGCACGACAGCTTCGTCTCTCTCGTCAAATGTCTGCGCCAAAGTCTGGTTGTCCCTGTCGACACCCAAAGTAAGTTGGGTTAAGTCGTTTGAACCGATTGAGATACCGTCTATGCCAAGTTCAAGAAATCTTTCCAGCAAGATCACATTGGATGGAACTTCACACATCATCCAGATCTTAAAGTCCGGTCCCTGTTTTAAGCCACTTTGTTCAACTAATTTCATAACTGCCTGCATTTCGCTAACAGTTCGAACAAAAGGTATCATTATCCAAAGATTTTTTAAGTCATATGTTTCTCTGACAGTTTTTATGGCTTCCAATTCAAGAGCGAACATTTCCGGTTCAGCAATATAGCGCGAAGCACCTCTGTAACCGATCATTGGGTTGTCTTCTTCAGGTTCAAATTTTTCACCGCCTTTTAACCCTTTATATTCATTCGTCTTAAAATCAGATGCTCTATAAACAACCGGACGTGGAGAAAATGCACTTGCGATGGTTCTCATTCCTTCGGTCAAAGCTTTAACGTAATCTTTTCCTCTTCCATCCTCGACCATTGCTTTTGGATGCTCTCCCATTTCAGCAATCATAAACTCCGCGCGTAAAAGTCCGACACCATCAACCGGTAATTTAGCAACTTCTTCGGCCAAATGCGGTTCTCCCAAATTTACATAAACTTTAGTTCCAGTGATAGGAACTTCCTGAGAAATTTGTGAACCTGAAATGCCATTACCAGCAGGATGAATTTCTTCCGGAGTTGCCTTTGATTCAACTTTGCCTTTAAAAACCAAACCCTTTGATCCATCAACCGTAACAATTTGTCCTGTTTTTAGCATGCTTGTAGCAGTTCCTGTTCCGACGACACAAGGAATACCGAGCTCTCTGGAAACGATGGCAGCATGACAGGTTCGTCCGCCCACATCAGTAATAATGGCGGATGCCCTCTTCATCGCAGGTACAAAATCCGGAGTAGTCATCTCCGTAACCAAAACATCGCCTTTAACTATTTTGTCTATTTCTGACGGTTTATGAATTATTTTAACAGCACCGAAAGAAACTCCAAGAGAAGCAGCCGCACCCTTTAGGATTACTTCCGCCTTGCTTTCATCAACTTCTCCGCCTTCAGCTTCTGTTTTTGTGGCAGCAGCTTCTTTTTTACCCAGTGTTGTTATTGGCCTCGATTGAACAAAATATACCTTACCGTTTTCAATAGCCCACTCTGTATCTTGGGGTTTGCCGTAATGTTCTTCAATCTTAGCCCCGATTTTTGCCAGATCAAGAATTTCTTCGTCTGTTATTTTTTGCAATTTTTGTTTGTCTTTTGAGATATCAATATGTTTGTCTCCTCCGTGCAGTTTTTTAACAATTGCCCATTTCTGTTCATTTACTTCCTTACTGACAATTTGCATGGACTTTTTATCTACGACATATTTATCAGGTGTAATGGCTCCCAAAACCACAGTTTCACCCAAACCATAACCAGCTTCAATTACCATCTGCTCCTGATTTTCACTAACAGGATCAACCGTAAACAGAATTCCTGCCTTTTCGGAATCAACAAGATTTTGAACTGGAACAGAAAGACCGACTTTCATGTGATCATATTTTTGAACAATTCTATAATAGATTGCCCTTGCCTCAAACAAGGAGGCATAACATTTTTGCACAGCAATGACTACATTTTCCGGACCCTGAATGTTTAAAAATGTTGCTTGCTGACCAGCAAAAGAAGCTTCCGGCAGGTCTTCTGCTGTCGCTGAAGATCTGACAGCAACCGGCAACCCGCCAAGTTTCACATAAGATTCTCTTATTTGCGTCGCCAAATCATCCGGCATTTTGGCAGCAATAATTGATTTCTTAATTTCTTTTGATACCGCATTTAACTTTTTTGTATCCTCGGGATCAAGATTTTTAAGAAGTTTTTGAAATTTCTTTTTAAGGCCGGATTTTTCAAAAAAGTAATAATAAGCTTGAGCTGTAACACAAAAACCATTCGGCACAGGAATGCCGGCTTTAGTTAGCTCGCCAAGATTTGCCCCTTTTCCTCCTACAAGTGCTATATCTCCTTTTCCTATTTCAGAAAACCAAAGAATTGCCGGCGCCTTTTTGCTTCCCATTTTTTCCCTCCTTGCCCCGTTTGATGCCCTGTTTGATATTGCAAAGCAATTATCTAACAGGGGCTATCTAACTGGACATATTTTAGTGTTCTATTTTAGTTAGAACCTCTTTTATGATATCGTAGCTAAACCCTCTGCCCATTAAATGTCTTAATAATTTTTCTCTAGCCTTTTTATCTTCTGTTATCTGTATACTGTTATCTGTATGCTTTCTTAGCCATCTTTTCGCCAACTCTTTAGCGCTGTTCCGCTCTTCATTAATGTCAATTTTTCCCAAAACATCTTTTATGATTTTTTCATCAACATAAAGTTGTTTTAGTCTTTGCTCAAGTTTGTATTTCCCTTGCGGTTTTATACTAAGTTGATTTCTGACAAAATTAGCAGCAAATTTTTCGTCATCCAGGAATTTTTTATCGTTAAGAAAAAGTATTACCTCGTCAATTTCCTCTTTGGAACACTTTCTGACTAACATTTTGTTTTTTATCTCACCGACGCTGCGGTCTCTTATTTTTAGTAGATACAGGGCATATTCAAGCGGTTTCAATTTCATAAATTACTCAGCGTTTTCTACTTTTTCGTAGATTTCAGTTTTTATTTTCTTTGTGATTTCCGGATTAGCTTTCAGAAAAGCCCTTCCTCCCTCTTTGCCCTGACCAAGCTTTTCGTCATTGTAAGACAACCATGATCCTGCCTTATCAACAACCCCATATTTAACACCTAGATCAATTATTTCCCCTTCGTAATCAATACCTGTGCCAAACATAATATCGAATTCTGCAACTTTAAAAGGAGGAGCAACTTTGTTTTTCACCACTTTAACCGCCACATGATTACCGACATTATCCTCTCCCTGTTTTAATGCTGCTTTTCGTCTTATATCAAGCCTGACAGACGAATAAAATTTCAGAGCATTTCCACCGGTAGTTGTTTCGGGATTGCCGAACATTACACCAATTTTCATACGGATCTGGTTAATGAATATTAATATCGTTTTAGACTTAGATACAACTCCGGTTAATTTTCGTAGGGCCTGGCTCATCAATCTGGCCTGAACACCCATCATTGAATCGCCCATTTCTCCTTCGATTTCAGCTCTTGGCACAAGCGCAGCCACCGAGTCAACTACTATAACATCCAAAGCATTTGAACGAACTAAAGTTTCAGTGATTTCCAGTGCTTGTTCTCCATTATCCGGCTGTGAAATTAATAAATCGTCAAGTTTCACCCCTAATTTTTGTGCATATTCAGGATCCAGTGCATGTTCAGCATCAATAAAAGCACATGATCCACCACTTTTTTGCGCCTCCGCGATAGTGGTTAATGCCAATGTAGTTTTGCCGGATGATTCCGGACCATAGATTTCAATCACTCTACCACGAGGCAATCCGCCAACTCCCAATGCCAAATCAAGCGACAAAGAACCGGTTGATATTGTCTCAACTTTTAATTTGGCACCGTCGCCCAAACTCATTATTGCACCCTTGCCGAACTGTTTTTCTATAGAGCTAAGTGCTGCCTCAAGCGCTTGGCTTTTTCCTTCATTTTCTTTATTGTTCTTCCCCTCCATATCAGATGTTTTTTTCGCCATTATGTTCCCTTATTGATTTAAATTATTTTCGATTGCTGCTGTCTTTGGTTTATATTCAACGGTATAAATTTGTGAACTTTCCTTCTTCGCTTTATTAACTGCCATGACTTTAATCATGTTGACTCCCTGATGGAGCTTTAATTTCAAAATAAACCGTCCGTCTCCGCTAACAGGAACATTTTCACCATTGACGGAAATGAACGCATCAACATCTGTTATGCCGGATAAGTCCATTGAATCATTATCCAAAACAATATTGTTGTCAGGTGAAACTATTTTTAAATTTGGATTGCCGGCAAAATTTAACAACTGAAAAACAATGTATGAAAACATTCCTAATATTGAAATAGCCAGAGCAGTATATGCAATCAGTTTGGGAGTAATCAAGACCTTTTTATCTTTAATCGACTGGTTATATGAAATTTTATGATTTTCTTTTTTGGAACGGAATAAAGTTTCCTGTTCATAATCCTGCACCAATAAGTCTGAATTTAAACCAAGAAATTTAGAGTAAGCCAAAACAAATCCCCGAGTGTAAACATTCTGAGGTAGTTCGCTCCATTTTCCTTCTTCAATAGCAGCCAGATATTTCGCTCTGACTTTTGTACCAACTTCCGCCTCACTTAAAGAAATCTTTTTTCGGAGACGAATATTCTTCAACCGTTCCCCTACGGTTTTGTGAGATTTTATTTTTTTTGTAGAAAAACCGGAAATCATGATAATTTATAATTTAATAATTTTTTAATGTTTAAACATTTAGATTTTTAAATTTCTTTAGTATCTGTCGTTATTATTATTCTCAGGATAATCACTAAAATCATTACCGTTGTTCTGAAAAGCTTGTGAGCCAGTATCGCTTATCAGAACATCCCTTGGTTTTGCTCCATCTGCCGGCCCGATGACACCTTGCTGCTCTAGAATATCCAAGAGACGAGCAGCTCTAGCATAGCCTACTCGAAGCCTTCGTTGCAACAAGGAAGCTGAAGCCTTGCCGGCATTAATAACTGTTTCAACGGCATCATTATATAAATCATCCTCGCCAGAACCATCGCCGCTAAGTGTTCCACCGGATTGAGGAGACCTGAATGACAAGATTGCATCATCATACTCCACCTCACCTTTCTCGCGAAGAAATTTATTTAGCTCTTCTATTTCTCCGTCAGAAACAAAACAACCCTGAATACGCTTGGGCTTGTTCACCCCGTTTCCGATAAACAGCATATCACCGTTTCCAAGAAGTTTTTCTGCTCCGGATAAATCCAAAATTGTTCTGGAGTCCACCTGAGAAGCAGTCGCAAATGCAATTCTTGAAGTAATATTTGCTTTGATCAATCCTGTTAATACGTCCACAGATGGTCTTTGGGTGGCGATCACAAGATGCATACCAGTTGCACGAGCCATCTGAGCAAGTCTTACAATTGAACCTTCAACTTCTTTGGCCGATGTTGCCATTAAATCAGCTAACTCATCGATGATAATTACAATGTAAGGCAACTTGCCTTCTTCTCCTGGGCTTGAATTATAAGCAACGATATTTCTTTTTCCCTGTTCAGAGAACATCCTATACCTGCGTTCCATCTCCCAAACCGCCCATTTTAAGGCTGAAACTGTTTTGTCGACTTCAGTTATAACCGGAGTTAAAAGATGTGGTATTCCGTTATAGTTTGTTAATTCCACCCGTTTTGGATCGACTAAAAGTATTTTTAAGTCGTTTGGTGAGTCGCTAAATAGTAAGGAGCAGATTAGTGAATTTATGCATACCGATTTACCAGATCCGGTAGAACCAGCAATTAATAAGTGGGGCATCTTTTCTAAATCAATGGACATCGGGTCGCCGGAAACATCTCTTCCTAACGCAACAGCTAGTTTACTTTTTAATGCTTTAAATTCTTTTTCCTTCAATATTTCCTTAAGAGTTACTTTGGCTGGTATTTTGTTTGGTATTTCCACACCGACCGAACTCTTTCCCGGAATTGGAGCTTCTAGTCTCAAACTTTTAGCTGATAGAGCCAAAGCTAAATCAGTTTGTCTTGCAATTATCTGGTTTAGTTTTACGCCTTCCTCCGGTTTGAAAGTATATTGACTGACCGTTGGACCGACATTTACATCACTCATTGAGATTTCGACACCAAAAGTCTTTAAACATTTCTGGATTATTTCAACATTCTTACTGATATTGCCAGGATTGGGTGCTTCGTCTGAATCTTTTAAAATATCAAGAGAAGGATATTCCCATGTCGTATCCCTTCTTACATTGGCAAAACTATTTGTATCAACTTCAATTACCTCTGCTTTGGTTTCGTTTTCTCTATCCTTATGTTTTAACCCGTTCATTTTTCTCTTTAATGACTCAAAAACAGATACTCTTGCTCCGTTAATATTAACCTTTTCCTTACTGTCTTCGTCTTCATCTGAATGAACAAAACCAAGATATTGAAGCAAAGAAAAATCAAATATCATAAGTAGCGCTATGACAATCAAGAATATTGAAAATAGGAATGAAGGAAAAAGCCCTATGCCATTTCTAAGCAGATTTGAAAGATGATAGCCAACTAGTCCGCCGCCTTTTCCATAATTGGCAAATTCCTGAGCGTTTTCCTGAGCAATAAATAAATGTGCCAGAGCAGGAACCGCAATCACAAACAGAAATAACCCGATAAATTTAGAGATCCTATAACTAGACGCTTCTCCTTTTTTAGATTTAGGAGGAAGTATTAGAAGTATGCTGAGATATAAAATGCTAACAGAAAAGATAGATGATCCAAGAGAGCCGAATAATTTCTTAGCCAAGTCAGTAGTAACTTCTCCCAATACTCCGGCTGAACTAAAAAAACCCAAAATAATAATGATTGATAAAAGCAGAATAAGAACACCAGATATGATTCTGCGTGTCTCTCCAGAGAGCCCAAAAGTCCAGTCAAATACAAAGTCGCCCCACTGGTTTTCCCTTTGATACCAATTTGGCTTTTTTTGTCTGTGCTTTGGAAATTTTCTTTTTCGCCCCATATCCCTCCGTTTTATACTCCTACACTCAACCTTTTTTCGATTTTAACAATTCGATGTTCGTGATTGTCAAATCTGTCCAAATGACCAACATTCATTTCCGCCAAATCTGAAACTTCTCGGTCTATCTTATCACTCAATTTTCCAACTATTTTCTCCTCTGATTCCCTAACAGCGCCAACGATCTCTTTCTTCATTCTTATTTCAGATTTTTCGATCAAAAACTCAATCTTATCCGACATTTTCGTTTCAGATTTTTCGATCGCAGAATCAATCCGTGCAGACATCTTTGTCTCGGATCTTTCAACAGCAAAATTAATTGATCCATCTACAATCTTTTTAATTTCTTTTAAATCTTCTCTATCGAGTGCCATTTTATCCCTATTCTTTTATCAACGCCACAAAAATTCCTTTTTGAAAGTTACTTTCATTATACTATTACTAAAACCTCTCTGCAACAAAATCGCTCCGATGTTACATCGGAGCGATTTGCATAATACTTTATACTTAATACTAATTTAGACTTCAATAATCACAGGAATAACCATCCCACGTAAAACTTTTCGTTCCCGAGGTTTACAGCCTCGCGTCACAATGGCGTTTATGCGGGACGAGACTCAATAAGAAGTAGTAAGCACTTCAGATAATATTTGAGATTACACTTCAATAATTACTGGTATTACCATTGGTCTGCGCTCGGTTTCACGAAAAAGGAATTCGCCCATGTCATCGCGAAGCTTTTGTTTTGCCAAGCTCCAGTCAGTCTTTGGACCCCTTCGATCAGCGCCGTGCTTTGCGAAGATTTTCTTTATTTCAGCTCTGGACTTATGAACGAGCTGCTCATTTTCGCGCATGTAAATGAAGCCGCGCGAAATAATATCCGGAGAAGTAGCAACTTCCCCTGTTTCATGATCAACCGTAACGATAATGACAAATATACCGTCCTGAGCCATTGCTTTTCGATCACGCAGAACGATGTTTCCAACATCGCCAACGCCAAGACCATCAACCATAACATATGAGGCAGGAACTCTTTTATTTGTTACTTCTCCTCTTCCTTTACCGAATTCAATTACCTGACCATCATCGGCAACAAGACAATGGTCTTCATCAACTATTCCCATATCCTGAGCAATCTGGCAATGCAGCATCAATCTGTGTCTTTCACCGTGGACCGGCATCAAATACTGAGGTTTAATCAAAGCAAGCATCAACTTAATGTCTTCCTGATTAGCGTGACCGGAAGTATGAACATCCATCAATTTTTGATAAACAACTTTTGCTCCAGCTCTAAATAGGTTGTCCATTAAGCTCGAGACACTTCTCTCGTTACCTGGAATTGGCGAAGATGAAAGAATAACTAGATCGCCTCTCTTAATTTTGATCTGACGATGTTCTCCAAGAGCAATTCTTGTTAAAGCAGCATTATCCTCCCCCTGTGATCCAGTACATACTATGACCACTTTGTTGTCGGGATATTTACCAATATCTTTAACATCGATAATTGTATCTTTTGGCACAATCAATGCTTCAAGGGAGATAGAAATATCAACCGTTGAAAGCATGCTTCTTCCAACAAAAGCAACTTTTCGATGTAGTTTTTCTGCCGTATTTAGAACCTGCTGAATTCTGGAAATCAAAGTTGAGAAAGTTGAGATGATTAATCTGTTGTTTGCTCTTTCCATAATTTTGAAAAGAGAGTCTTCGATTTCTTTTTCTGAGATTGAGTTTCCCGGTCGTTCGATATTTGTAGAATCGGAAAGCAGAAGCAATGGCTTTCTTGATCCCAGCATTGCTAATGCCGAAAAATCAGCTGGTCTTCCATCGGCTGGTGTATGATCGAACTTCCAGTCCCCTGTTGCAACTAATAATCCTTCTGGTGTTTCGATGGCAAAACCCATTGTTTGAGGAATACTGTGAGTCAGACGAAAAGAGGTAACTTTAAAGCAACCCAATTGAAGAGTGGTCTCGCCGGGGTTTATTACTTCCAACCGAGCACCTCTGTCCAAGCCAAACTCCTCAAGTTTACCTTTAATTAACCCCAATGATAGAGGCGATGAGTATATGATCGGAGAACCGATTTTCTCAAAAACGTAAGGTATGGCACCAATGTGATCAAGGTGACCATGTGTAATTAAAAGACCTTTAATTTTTCTTTTATTTTGTTCCAGATATGAAACGTCAGGGATTACATAATCCACCCCTGGCATACTTTCGTCCGGAAACATAAAGCCCATATCTATTACAATGATGTCATCTTTATATTCAATGACTGTACAGTTTTTTCCACCAGTTTCTTCAACACCGCCCAAAGGGATGATGCGAAGCTTTGGCTCATGAAACATCTTCGATGTATTATTTGTATCAATTTGTTGCGCAGTATAGCGAGGCTCTTCATGCCTCGTTGGCTGCTGTTTAAAAGGCTGACTTCGATATTTGTTATAATTCGAGGTTTTCTTTTCGCCTTTATCTTTAGACACTGAATCTAAAAACTTATTCCCGACAAGACTAGTCTTAGTTGGTGATTTTCGATTCTGTGTATTTATTTCTTTTTTTTCTAAATTATTTTTTTCTTCTCCGCCAGAGGCGGACTTTATTTCATTTTGCATTTTTTTCCTTGTTTGTCATTCCAGACTTGATCTGGAATCTATATAAATAGTAACTGGATCCCGTATCAAGTACAGGATGACAGACTATGCTGTCAAATTAATTTTTGTTGAGAAATTTTATTTATCCTGTTTGATGCTGCAAAGCAGTTATCTAATCAGGATTCTTTCTCTATATTAGTTTCTGTTGCTCAAATTCCCTTTTATTAGAATCCGAGGCGTCTTTTTCTTTAATTTTCTTAATTATTATTGGTATCTTTTTAAAATCGGTTATTAATGTTTCCCGAAGGGCTCCATTGTGAAGTGCTGCTGCTGGATGATAAAGTGGCAAGTAAACTCTTCCGTCCGGTCTTTTTAACGCTTTTCCATGCAATTTACTGATCCCTCCCGCTCCAGGTAAGTAAGTAGCAGTTGAATGGCGGCCCAAACAAACTATTAACTTTGGATTTAGCGCTTTAAATTGTCTTTCTAAATATGGTCTGCAGGCTGACTTTTCCGCATCTTCCGGATCTCTGTTTCCAGGTGGACGGCATTTTACTGTATTTGTAATGAATATGTCGCCACGGCTCAGGCCAATTACTCCCAGCATTTCATCTAAGAATTTTCCTGCTTGTCCGCAAAAAGGAATTCCTTTTTGATCTTCCGTTGCGCCAGGTGCCTCGCCGATAAACATAATTTCAGCAGAAGAGCTTCCTTCACCAGGAACTGCAGTTATCCTGCTTTTTGAAAGAGGACATTTTGTACATACTAAAACTTCTTCCCTGACTTTACCAAGTTCTGTTATAGTTTTATCATTTTTTTCATCAGTAGAAATTCTACTCTCATCCAAATCCATAGAAAAACACCTTTAGAACAAAAAACATTAAACTCTATCCCCAAGAGAACAGAAACGTTAGAACTTTATGCACAAAATACCTTATTATATTATCACAGAGAAATAAAATGTCAAGTAGGGAAAACTACAAAGGGCTTATTTTAGATGTTTTTTAGAATTAAACTTTGCGATTTCTTTCTGCACAATTTTTTCCATTTCTTTGTGAGATACTCTACCCTTGCTTGGTAATATCTCCAGTTTATTTGCCTTAAGCATGTTATCAAGATAGGAAACCCAATCTTTCATATACATTACATTCTTGCGTTCAATTTGAAACTCGGCATAAGAAAGAAACTGTTCAACAAGCAAGTAAAGTTGGCGAAGCTCCGTTTCAAGCATGTAATTCTTGGCAACCTCCGCTTCCTTTCTTGTTACGATGGATTTTTGTTGATTGGTCATGCCGATGTTTTCTTTTCTGCTGTCAATTCGGCTGGCAACTAGCTCGGCGGCGGTTTGTCCGGTTATGGCAAAGTGAAATTTGTTCTGCATTGCAGCATAAAACTCTTTTGTATAATCAGCTTTTGTATCATAATCCGCACTGGTGGAAAATATATCCTTAACCTTTTCATATAAATTTCTCTCCGAAGAACGAATTTTTCGAACGCGTTCTAACATCTCGCCAAAATATCCGTGCTTGTAGCCTCCATTCTCCAGCCGCTCGTCATCCATTACAAACCCCTTGGCGATATATTCCCGCAAGGTCTTCGTCGCCCAAATACGAAACTGCGTAGCCTGTATTGAGTTTACTCGATAACCGACAGAAATAATTGCATCGAGATTGTATTGCTCGATTTCCCGAATTACCTCTCTCTGACCTTCTTTTTGAACTATCCGGAATTTCCGGATAGTTGGATCCTTGCCAAGTTCGCCCGTATTGAAAATATTTTTTAAATGCTCATTTACCGTTCTAACATCAACGCTGAAAACCTCGGCCATCTGCTTCTGGGATAGCCAAACGGTCTCGCCAGTCATTTTGACTTCAACCTGAGTTAAGCCGTCTTCTGTTTTGTAAATAATAATCTGATTTTTCCCATCAGCATCTTTCATCCGCCCCTCCTTAATTGATTTTTATGTTTCTAATAGTGCTTTTTAACTAGTTACTACCATAATACCGAACATAAACCAAACAGGTCAAGTGCCTAGATATTTTTTTCTTAAATTTTAATAATGCCACAATCAAAAGCATCCCAATTAGTAAGCTATAGCTTCTTAATCGGTACGTTTTAGATAGCATAGCAGAGAAAGACGATCTTCAACGGCTCATCCACCCGCTTCTTGACTAATAAAAGATTGTTTCTTATACTGAGGGCGCCGATTTCGTTGAACGAAATCGAGTACATTCAAAATGTCTCTTGAAGAGGCAAGGAAGAGTGATCAAAATGGCTAAAGAACAAGATGAACTAGTGAGAGAATTAGAAGGAATGTCGCCATTAGAGATATCGGATCAATGCCGCAATGTCATTAACCACCCTTTTACTCGCAAAATAATTGAGTGGGCCAAGACCGGTTCGGAAGCTGACCGATATTTAACTCAAGATCTAGGATGGAGTAACGAAATTGGCAAGATGGCTCGCCGTGTCATTTACCTGCGCGAACAGCTACCTCCTGATGCTTGGAATGCATTCTGGAAGGAACCGAAGAACAGAAATGAGGAAGATTTCATCGAGTTCGGTTGCACTGGTCCGATTAGCGGAGTCGAAATCCAATCTGCTCGGAAAATGGGTAAGGAAAAGTTCTCTGTGCCACTTCCACTCTTATTGCTAGAACTCAAAGATACTTCATCTGGAGTCTCTACGTTTGCACAAAATCGTTTAGGTAATGACATCGAAATGACTAACTGGGCAGATCTTCTGTACAAAACAGGAGCATTTAACTTTGCTGATCAGATTAGTTATGAAAAAGATACATGGAAACTAAACGGTTCCACCGAAAATGACTCGGAAATAATTGATATAGTCTCTTGTGTCTTTTCACCAGATCGACTACCGCCTCAATTCTGGAGATTGACCAGCATATGGCAAACCACCAAAAATGCCATCAACCATATACGCGCTGGTATTAGGTCTGATACCGGACCTCGATTCAAAGGAAATGAGGGGTTTATTCTATTTGAGAAGAAAGCTCATCTGTCTGGAGATTTTGGTAAATATTTTTTCGGGCAGATTGTACTAAGAGCACATTATGACATACGTCGACTCAATATGAAAGATGCCAGTCTTGGTGTCTATTTATCTCATGATCCAGAAAAACAGGTTAATATATCTATTATAGGCAATGGAGAAAGCGAACCAATAAGCCTTAAAAGAGTTAACCAGAAAATGGAAATTGAGGAAGTAGCAAAGTTGTTCTCAACATTCTCGATGCAGCAATCTAACTGCCTTGATCCCAACAAGATTCTAGGGTCTAGTTTATTCAAAGGAGATAAACTGCCAAACCTTGAAAAACTTCTTTTGAGCGCCTAGATAACAATACTTAAGCGCCGCCGAATATTCGGCGGCGCTTCTTCTAAGCAAAAGATCTGTCCAACTGTATTCTGTAGACTTAAATAATTATTTCTGAACCATGTCTTTCATTGAGAGCGAAATTCTGCCTTTCATCGCATCGACTTCAACCACTTTCACAGTGACGATATCGCCGACTTTTAGAACGTCTGATACTTTTTCAATTCTCTTATCGCTGATTTGAGAAATGTGGATCATGCCATCCTGCTTTGGAGTAATGGCCATAATAGCGCCAATTTCTTTTCCTGACATTCTATCTTTTTTAATGTCGATAATTGCACCAGTTAAAATTTCACCGGGAACAATTTCTCTTGTCATTGCTTTAACCATCGAGATGGCCTTTTCACCCATAGCCGGATCAATTGAGGCAATCATAACCGTGCCGTCATCTTCAATATCAATAGAGGTCATTTCTTTACCACCGCACTCTTCAATCATTTTTTTGATATTTTTTCCGCCCGGTCCAATAATATCGCCGATTTTATCAGGATTGATCTTAATCGCTTCAATCTTTGGCGCATATTTAGAAAGACTTTCTTTCGGAGCTGGAATTATCTCCAACATTGCTTCAAGAATTTCTGCTCTTCCTTTTTTAGCCTGTGCCAAAGTCGCTTTGACAATTTCCATGGTCAAACCGGAAATTTTTGTATCCATTTGAATTGCAGTAATGCCATCGGCCGTTCCGGCTACTTTGAAGTCCATGTCACCGGCAAAATCTTCCAAACCTTGAAGGTCAGAGAGAATTTTATATACTGAGGAGTCTTCGTTTGTTACAAGACCCATAGCAATGCCTGAAACAGGTTTCTTAATTGGAACACCGGCATCCATCAAGGCAAGCGTTGAGCCACAGGTAGCTGCCATTGACGAGGAACCATTTGAAGATAAAATTTCTGAAACAAGTCGGATTGTGTAAGGGAAAGCGTCAGAATCAGGAATCATTGGTTTCAAAGCTTTTTCAGCCAGATAACCATGACCGATTTCACGTCGACCGGCACCTCTCATTGGTCTTACTTCACCAGTTGAGTAAGGTGGGAAGTTGTAGTGATGCATAAATCGCTTTGTGGACTCACCTTCCATTGTATCAATAAGCTGTTCCATTCCAGGAGAAGCAAGAGTGGCTACTGTCAAAGCCTGAGTTTGTCCTCTTGTAAAAAGGGCTGAACCGTGAGGTCTTGGCAAAACACCGACAGCAATATTTAGAGGACGAATTTCTTCCATTCCTCTGCCGTCCGGTCTAACACCGTCTTCCAAAATTGCTTTTCTGATTTCTTTTTCAACTAGTTTCGCGAATGCACCTTTAATCTCAACCTGTTTGTAGTTTCCTTCAAGTGTCTGAAGCACTTCATTTTCATAAATTTTCAATTTGGCTTCTCTAGCCTCTTTGTCCATTTCCAAAACAGCTTCTTTCAACTTATGAGCGACCAGATTGTGAACCTCAGCATGAACGCCTATTTCAGCAGTTTCAGCCTGAATAACTTCGCGCTGATGATCTTCAGCAATCTGATGTTGAATAGCAATCAACGGTTGCATTGCTTTCATGGCCAATTCAATTGCATCATAAGCGATATCTTCCGAGACTTCATTTGCCTCAGTCTCAAGCATCATTACTTTGTCTTTTGTCGCAGCAATAGTTAGATTTAAGTCAGACTTTTCAATTTCTTCTTCGGTTGGGTTTAGGACAAAATTATCTTCAATTCTGCCAACTCTCATAGCTGCAATCGGCTCTTTGAATGGAGCATTGGTTTGCATTAAAGCAGCAGAAGCTGCGACTGTTGCCATAACATCCGGATCTACAGAACCATCGTAAGATAATACTGTAATCACAACCTGAACATCGTTTCTGTATGTTTTTGGAAAAAGAGGTCTTAGAGGGCGATCAATTTTTCGGGCTGCTAAAACAGCAGTATCGGACGGACGTCCTTCTCTTTTAATAAAACGGCTACCGGAAATCTTACCTGCAGCATAAAATCTCTCTTCATAATCAACTAGAAGAGGAAAAAAATCCACGCCTTCACGAGGCTCAGCGCCAACAACGGCAGTAGCCAAAATTACTGTTTCATTACATGTTGCAGTAATAGACCCGTCCGCGAAACCGGCAAGTTTGCCAGATTCTAGAACCAGTTTCTTCCCCGCGAAATCCACCTCATAAGAATGGGTTTGGAAGTCCAATTTCTTAATCATAAAAAAACCTTTCTGGAGAAAGACTCTTCTGACCCCGATATATCAGGGCTGGTGAGGGTTAAGAAGCGGAAAGAGTTTTCAATAGCCAAGATACAAGTGACAATAACCAAACAATTTTTTAATAACCAATTATCCAATAATCAAATATTTGAAATTTTTAATTTGGATATTGGAGCTTGTTTGTGATTTGTTTTTTGTTTCTTGGAGATTTGAATGCTCTTCTCACCTCTTGCAAAATCAGTCTCCACCGCTTCTATAAATTGTTAATAATTTACAAATTGTAGGCCACTTTATGGCCTACAAATTCATAACCTATTTTCGAAGTCCTAAATCTGAGATCAATTTAGTATACTTTTCTTCTTCAATTTTCTTAAGATAATTTAAAAGTCTTCTTCTTTTACCAACCATCATCAGAAGGCCTCTTCGGGAATCAAAATCCTTTTTGTGAGCCTGTAAATGTTTGGTCAAATCTGACACTTTTTTGGTCAAAATTGCAATTTGAACCTCGGTCGAACCAGTATCGTCCTTGTGGGATTGATACTTTTTAATAAGATCAACTTTTCCATCAGCAGGTTTTTTTGTTGCTGGAGTTTTTTTCACTGTTTTCTTTTCTTCTGTCATTTTTCATCGGCCAGTAAGCAAAGTAATTAGCCTTGCGCTGGTCTCCCTAATTAATTATTTCTTATTTAGTATACAATATTTTAGCCCAAATAACAATAGTTATGCGCCAATACTCGCTGCTTTGTCATTTCGACCCCGTGAGCTTTGTCGAACGGTGGACCTGCCTGCCGGCAGGCAGGGAAATCTTATGATTAGATAATTTAAAGATCCCTCCACTCCTGCCAGCAGGCAGATCGGTCGGGATGACAACTAGAAATAGAAGTTTAGACAGCGATAGTAGAATTAATTCTTTCCTTTTGAAAAGATTTAATTTTTTCAATAATCATGCCAGAACTTTCCAGCAAGCTAGTTCCTTTGATCTGGAAAGCTGCTGCCATAGAATGACCGCCGCCATCAAAAAGTTTTGCGATCTCTGAAACGTCTTTAGCTCTGTTGGTTGAGCGAAGTGATCCGTGAACATCGCCATTTTTTTCAGATAAAAGTAAAGCAAAATCAACGCCTGCGGCCGTTTTCAATAATTCATCAATAAGACCACTGGATTGCTCTTCTGAGGCTCCGACTTCAAGATAATCTTTTTTGTAAATTTGGGACCAGACAAATTTGTAATCACACTCATCGTGCAAATTAGAAAGCGCCCGTCCCCACAATCGCAAAGTAGAAAGCGGTTTAGTTTTATAAATATTTTTTATAATCTCCTGTTGCTGCGCTCCGGCTGCAACCAGCTGAGCCGCTACTGTTAAAGATTTAGGAGTTGTGTTTGTATTTTGAAAAGAATTTGTGTCGGTAATTATGCCGGTCAAAAGTGCAGTAGCAATTTTTTCGTCAAAAAACTTAGGATCGCCCGTCAAGGCTTCAATAGCAGAAACTAAAATTTCCGAAGTGGAAGTTGCAGTTAAGTCAACTAAGTTAATTTTTCCGAAATGATCGTTACCGGCATGGTGATCGATATTTACAACCGGCACTTCATAAAATATTTCCGGATGATTATCATATATCGGACCCAATCTTTCGAGATCAGTTGAGTCAAGAACGATTATGGCGTCAAAATTGAATTGACCTTTGGAAAAAGAAACCATTTTTTCCTCGAACAGGCCTTCTTTCGGAGTGATAATAATGTCCAACTTGTTATCTTGGACCTTATACATTATTTTGTCGGCTTTTGTATTTTTTGTATCAACTGAAATAACAAAAGATCTGGAACCATTAAAAGTATTATCGATTGATTTTAGTTCAGGTAAATAGCTAAAAACACCAGGAATAGCATCTCCTGAATACGCAACAACCTCTTTCCCTAATCTTTTAAGAGATAAATACAAAGCCAACATGCTGCCGATTGCATCACCATCGGCATTTTTGTGCGTCAATATGAGAAATCTTTTCTGATTTCTTAGTATGTCAACAACTTGTTGTTTGGGAGTTAATTCAGCCATTAAGCAATTACTTAGATATTAAACTCCAAAGTATAACCAACGGTACCCATAATGTCAAGATAAATTTCCACTTTTTGGCCTTTGTGTCTTTCTTATATTTAAATACTTTCGTAACTGTGGTATTTATTAAATAGACAATAAATATTAATAACCCCAGCAAAATAAGTGATTTCATCACATTTCACGGGGTAAAGGAGTGCCATGAAAGAAAAGGTGCTTTATCGTTCTTGCAAAAATCGTGTTTTAGGCGGAGTTGCCGGCGGATTAGGAGAATATTTTGACATTGATCCCTCTTTGATAAGATTGATTTTTCTCCTTTCTTTAATTCCAGGGGGTATCGGTGTAATTGTATATCTCGCCTCTTGGCTCATCATCCCAAATGATCCAAAATGCGTCACCGAAAAAAAGCCAGAGGAAGAAATTAAAGAGGCCGCCAATGATTTTGCTAAACAAGCGAAAGAAAATTTCAAAGATGCTAAACATGGCGACGGAAAAGCAATCGTTGGATCAATCATTGTTGTAATTGGTGCCCTGCTTTTGATACGCAATATCACCGGCATAAACGTATGGGAAAACTTCTGGCCAGTTGCATTGGTTATTATTGGTTTCGTAATTATATGGAAAGGAACCAAAGGGGAGGATAAATGAAGCCAACGAGAACATTTTTTGGTCTAGTTATCATCGCCATAGGCATCATATTCTTACTAATCAATTTGGGATCAATAAACGCTGATGATTTAAGCAATTTTGTTTTGTTCTGGCCGGCGCTGCTTGTTCTTTTCGGTCTAGCAATGATGTTCACAAGCAACTGGCTCTACTCTGTCACCGCTATCCTGTCTATTTTACTAATTGCTTTCTTGGCTTTGGCTGATCCATATGACTGGCAAAAAAAGGAAGGTACAGAAAGAAAAGAGATCATACATCCTAATATTGTAGCTGTTTATGATAAAACGATTGAGAATTTCAAATTCACACTTGATCTTGGAGCAGCCATTATCAATGTAAATAATTTTGACGACTCAAATTCAGATACCTTGATAAAAGGTAATTACGGCGAAGGAATACTCGGCCTTGAAGAGAATAGAACAAATGAAAATCATACGGCTGATTTGCATATCAAGGAAAAAACTACCGATCAAAGTCTGAGCACAATTGTTAATCCAAACAAAAAACGTTTTATGGATTTGGAAATTTCCGACCGGATACCAACTGAATTTACTATTAATTCCGGCGCAAGTAAGCTTGATTTGGATTTCTCTAACATTGATCTTAGAAAACTTACCGTTAATTCTGGCGCAAGCGCCATAAAAGTTAAGTTAGGAAATAAATCGGACAATTTGGAATCTGAAATTAACTGCGGTGCTTCCGACATTAGCATTATGATTCCGAAAGATTTTGGAATTAAAATTGAATCCAATTCAGTCTTGTTGGGCAAAGATCTTACTGATTTAGATTTAGAACAGAATAAAAATTCATACTCTTCAAGAGATTACGACAGTAAAACAAAGAAACTAAGTATTAAACTAAGCTCCGGCGTCTCTAAACTGTCGGTTAAACAGTACTAGTTCAATGCAAATACTCACTCGTCCCTGTGTCATCCCGACCAACGTGGAGGGATCTCCTAATAGAAATAATAATCTATTTTAAGATTTCTCCACCCTCAGACAAGGCTGAGGAGTCGAAATGACATCGTGAGCGAGCAATTACAGTTTGATCGCTTTACATAAGGAAGGTTTTATGGTAGGATTATCTTTGTATTAATAAGATTTTTTATAGGAAATTAACATGCCAGTAACGAAATCAGCCAAAAAGGCACTTAAAACCGACATTAGAAGAAAATTGGAAAATGATCTAGTAAGATCAAAGATTAAAGGTGCCCTAAAAGGTGCAAAAATCAGCATCGCCAAAAAAGAAAGTGATGTTGCAGAAAAAATCCAATCTCTTTACCACGAATTAGATCTAGCCGCAAAAAAGAACGTAATTCACAGAAACAAAGCAGCCAGACTCAAATCAAGAATTGCAAAATCAGCCAGCAAAGCGGAAACTACTGTAGCAGAAGTTAAACCTAAAAAAGTTAAAAAAGCAGCTAAATAGTAGCAAGTAAATAAGTTGTAAGTTCTAAATAAAAAAAATCCCTGAATAATTTGGGGATTTTTTAGTGCTCACTCACCTATGTGTCATCCCAGACTGTAAGCTTGAGATCTGGGATCCAGCAGAACAATTAGCATCACAACTTCTAGATTCCAGATCAAGTCTGGAATGACAATGAGTGGTTATTTTTTTGCAGTCCAATTTTACAGCGAATTAAGCTGCTTTAACCTTGGATAAATAATGGTTTCGGCTTTACCTAGAAAAAAGCGCTTTTCAACAGGACCAAAGTAGCGTGAATCATTTGAACCAGGACGATTATCGCCCATTAAGAAATATTCATTGGAAGCAAGCTGCCATGATCCATTTGGATCAGTCTCAACGCCAAAAGAAATATAGTTCTCAGAATAAATAACATCGTTTATATAGACCTTGCCGCTATCAATTGATACTTTGTCTCCCGGCAATCCAATCACGCGTTTAATATATTTTTTATTATCAGGATCTCCGGGGTATTTAACCGCCACGACTTGACCTCTTTCCGGACTTGTCGAGCTAGTGTATCTCTTTAGCAAAACCAGTTCTTTGTCATGAATTGTGGGCTCCATTGAAAGACCATCGACGATAAAGATTGTGAACCAAAATTTATGTATCAAAACCAATAGCACAGCAGCTAAAATTACCCATTTACACAGATCAAATAGAATTCCGCCACCATATAGAAAACGGTTAAAGAATTTATTTTTGGTTATCGACATCAAAACCTCTCTTATTAATTAATGACCCCACCTAACCTCCCCTTCCTAAGGGGAGGGACTATTCGAACCCTGGTTCTTTCAGAGCAGCCAGACTACGACCAACATATGACACTATCGGGAAGAGAGAAAGACAAAAATCTTCAATTCCTAAGCCAACTTTTTCAGTTAAAAACCAGTCAGGAACAACAAAATTGTGTTCCGAAAATCTTCTGGCCCAAGCCGCCTCACACTCCAAGACCAAGGCATAAGGAAGATATTTCTGAAAAATTTCCTGATTATTTTCTGAAAAAGGAATTTGTTCCGGATTAGATAAATATTTTTTAAATGCTAGCCAGTTGCTCAGAACTTCCTGACCAATAATGGTCCGGACCGGCATTCTGCTGGCAATAATTGAGATAATAAGAGCCGTCACCATCATTCCAACCCAGAAAAATACAACGTAAGCAGGATCAGTAAACCAAAGCAGACTCGCAACAAAACCACCTAATGCAACAAAAAATGCAATTATGCCAATAAAACGATACTTGGCGTGAAGCGCTTGAGGATTAACTTTAAAATAACCAAGACGAGTTGCTAAGGTATAAATTCCGGAAGATACAATCGAGATTTTTTTACTATAAAAATGATTATTTATCCTCTCCTCTATATCAGAGCGATCAGAATATAGATTTTTTCGGAAAATCTTTGATAAAAGAACTTTTTCGAATCCTAAAAGTCTTTGATCAAATTTACTCTTACCAAATTCAAACCCTCTCTCCCGATCCACAATCACAATATCCCCTCTCATTGCCAGATCAATAAGAGTGGCGGCAATTTCTCTTGGCCCGACCTTCTGACCATAAAGAGCACCTACAATTGCAGGAGGAATAGCCATCGGAGGAGAAGAAATCTCCTGACTTGGCATATCTATTTTTTGCTGTTTTAGCTCGGACGACAACAAAGCTAGCATAATAATAAAAGTAAGAATGGGTAGCAGAACAGCAATCACAAACCAATAGCTCCCCTTGACCTGCTCAATTACCTTTAGAACCTTCCTCATCAAAGGAGGATCGACCGTGCCTTTGGGCATTTTTGCTACGACGGTTAATGTCGCCTGAGACGAAACATCTGTTGCAAGATAAGTGATTTTATTTGTACCGGAAACTTTTGAACTGGTAGCTCCCACGCCGTGAATACCTAAAAACTCATGTTTTGTGTTTTCTGCCACACTTTTTGGCAGGGCCAGATTTACCGTTATTTTGTCATAATATTGACCCGAACTATCCAAAATCGGCAAACGTAACTCATCAGAGTCGTTCAGCAAATCTATTCTTTGATCAATTTTCTCACTATCAACCGTAACGCTGCCATCATTTAATACAGATACATCAATTACACGATCACTAGAATTACTCACGATCTCTCCGGTATTCGTATCAGCTGAATAACGGTTATCCTGCACTATCTTAATTCCAATAAATGCAAATATAAAAATAACAAGAAAGAACAGTGACTTTCTTTTATAGAAACTAATTATTCCTTTTTGGGGCTTTCCAAAATTCTTGACCAATTTCCCTCCGAGTTCAAGAGTGTCAATCGTACTTTCGTCTATTAAATTTTAACACTATTTACCGTTAACCGCAAAATAAATATTCGCTCACCGTCCCTTGTTGTCATCCCGAGCTTAGTCGAGGGATCTTTTAACGGAAGTTCAGATTAATTCTTAAGATTCCTCCGCCCCTGCGACAAAGCGCAGGGAGTCGGAATGACAATGGTGAATTAGTAAATACAGAGCTATTCAAATATTGTCTTTGCAGATATTAACCGTCAGCAAAAGAAGTGCCAGACTAGGGCCAAGAAGGCCTGCTTTCATTTGCTTGTCTATATGAAACAAATTCAAATAGATTTTTTTAAACTTGGCTCTATCGTAATGGCGAAGCAATTCTCTACTTTTTGAAACAATAAAAGGATGTAATTTCGCTTCTTTGGCAATACTACCTGGAGTTAATCCTTTAGCATTTAATTCAAAAATAGAAAATAAATTCCTGAATTGGTAAACAATCATTGAAAAAATGTAAAACTCGTCCTCTCCCGCATCAACCAGATTTTTAAGAGAAAGTAATGCTTTTTTTGAATTTTTCTGCGCAATAGCATCAATAAACTGAAATACATTGGAATTATTATTGGCTTTTACCAGTTCTTCAATATCCCCTGCTAAAATAACATTTCTATTCTGTGATTTAGCGAATAAGGCCAATTTTTTTATTTCATTTTCCATTCGCCATAAATCAACGCCAACAAAAACCTGTAATTTAGTTTTCGCTTCACGATCAATCTCCATACCCGATTTTTTAGTTTCGTCCTGTATCCAATAACTTAATTTGTCGTTAGATAAAGCCGTTAACTTCTGAGAAAACTTTGGCTTGTTCAATGATTTAAACAAAGCTGTTCTCATATCAGGTAATCCATATTCAACGAATAGAATAATTGATGTTTCCGGAATATTATTTAGACTATTCAATATTTTTTTTCTTAAAGAATCATCTTTTCCTAATAAAAGCAGGTTTTTGATAATTATTAATCTTTTTGTACCAAAAAATGGCAAAGAAGAAATGGCTTTGGAAAAATCGCCGTATGTTAAAATGCCACCCTCAAGACAGGTAATATTCAGGTCCCCAAATTGACTCTTTGAAAATTTTTCAGTCCACTCATTGACTTTTTTATTTATCAAAAATGTATTATCACCATAAAACATGTAAGGCATCACAAAAATTCCTTTAATGAGATAAGGTAATAGTACTATAAAAATTGGATAGATAAAACTATTGTCTTAAAGCATCAATTGGAGCCAGTCTTTGAGCTCTGGTAGTCGGATATATGCCGGCAAACACAGAGATTAACACTGCCACTAAAACCATTGCCATGGCAAAATTAATCGGTGTTACAAAAACATCAAGATGTTGTTCGCTAGAGCGAATAAACATGTTTAAGACATAATTAAAAATTGATCCGAAAGCAACAGCCAGCCCAACTCCCGCCAACCCGCCGATTAGACCGATTAAAGATGACTCAAGCAGGAAAAGCATTCTAATGTTGTGATTTGACGCGCCAATTGCTTTCATTATCCCAATCTCATGAGTTCTTTCAAGCAACGATATAGTCATTGTATTAATGATCCCCAAGGAAGAGACCAACAACCCTATGCCGGCGATTAAACCTAATATGATCTGGACCAATAAAAAGATTTTGTCTATCTGATCAATCAAATCTTTGATTGTAGTAACTTGATAACCCATCCTTTTTATCTGAGCGCTAACCGTATCCACATCCTGTCTCGATTCAACTTTGACTTTTAAGGTCGAATATTTATCAAATTTTGTTATGTTATAAATTTTATCAATCGGAACATAAACTAAATTTGTAGTTTCGCTAGCGTCAATTCCGACTATTTTCAAATTAATTTCCTTCGATTGAAAATCATATCCGGCACCGGAATCACTCAAAATTTTAATGGTGATTTCTTTGCCCAAAACACTGTCGTGATCACTATTAAAAGCAGAAGCCAAAGCAGATGATATCACCGCCTCATTTGATGACTTGTCTTTGATTAATACACCGTGATCTAATCCGGAAATTTCAAGATTAATATTTGAAACATCTATACCATATACAATTGCTCCGGCACTAGTACCGGTACTAACTACATTTGCCGGAACATTTACGCTAGGTGTAACATCTTTCACGCTATCCATTTTTTTAATTTTATTTACCAGTTCTGCATCCAGCTTTGGGCCTTCTTCCATGGTTGATGTTGCAGGAGTCTGGGAAATTGTTAATGTTGTTAGGGCACCCATTCCAGCAACCTGATCAGCTGTAATTTTTTGTAAACCAACACCTAAAGACACAAAAGCAACTATTGCCGAAATGCCGATAACGACTCCAAGTATTGTTAAAAATGACCGGAATTTCGTTCTCCATAAATTCTGCAATGCAAGTTTTATAGAATCGTCAAGTCGCATTTTTTAAACTCCTTTGCACGCTCACTTCTCCCTTTTGAATATAGATAATCTTGTCGGCAAATTTTGTATAATTTGGATTATGTGTCGATAAAATAATGGTCGTGCTTCTCTCCTTATAAAGAGAGTAAATCGTTTCCATTATTTCTGTCGCATTGGCGATGTCCAATCCTCCAGTAAGTTCATCGGCGATTAAAATCTTCGGATTATTCGCCAGTGCTCTTGCAATTGCGACTCTTTGTTGCTCTCCACCAGAAAGCAAATTTGAATTATGATAAAGACGTTCTTTTAAACCGACGCTTCGAAGCAAAGAAAGAGCTCTGGCTTTTCTCTCCTTTTTGCCAACCCCCTTAAAAACCATGGGCAAAACAACATTATCCGCTGCTGACATGTAAGGCATAAGATTATATGATTGAAAGACTATGCCGATATTGTCACCTCTCCATCTGGATAATTTACTTAATGACAATTTTGCAATGTCATCGCCATCAACTAAAATTTGTCCCTCGGTTGGTTTATCAAGCGCGGCCAGCATGTTTAATAGTGTGGTTTTGCCGGCTCCGGACGCTCCCAAAACCACAACAAAATCACCTTTATTTATACTTAAATTGGCTTTATTAATTACACAAAAGTCTTTTTTTCCGACTCTAAAAGTCTTGGTTACATCAATTAATTGAATGAAAGAGTCCATATGATTAAAAATCACCTATCTTTTTATTTTCGTCATCGTCACAGTTATTTTTTGATTTAAGAATTACCCCGTTCAAAAAGAAAAATATCGCTGGAAACAACATCACAATCAAGATAATAAGAAGTGCATAAATTTTATTTTCCCAATCAGCGTCAACCTTGAAAAAGGAAAATATTAAAACTGCAACAAAAATAACCAGGCATATTGCTGATAAAAACCAATTTATCCACGCAAATACATTTATCAATTTTTTTACAGATCTAATCTCCCTCAAATCCCCTCCTTGAAAAAACCTTTATTCTTTTTTGCTCTTTTTTCCCTTAGAACCAAGTAAAGGCTTTGTGATTACAGAGACGCCAAACAGTATTATAATCAGAGGCCAGATAACATCCCAAATATCTCCGGTAACAATACCCAAGTTCTCTAAGAGAAAAACAATCCCGATAATAATTAACAAAAGACCAAAAAACATTTTCCTCCTTATATGTCTAAATTATACCACAGTATTAAATTGTGACAAACTTTAAATCTTTAGAACTTTCATCTCCCCCCAGTTATTCCCGACTTTAACCTCGGCAACAATCGGAACGCAAAGCTTAATCACTTGTTCCATTGTCTCTTTGACAATTTTTGCAACCTCCGAAACAGCAGAATCCACAACTTCGATTATAAGTTCATCATGAATGGTTAAGAGCATTTGAGCTTTAAATTTATTTTTATTTAAATCGTCCAGCTTTTTTTCGAGATCAATCATAGCTAATTTCAAAATTTCGGCCGCCGACCCTTGCACTGGAGTATTTATCGCCATTCTTTCTTCCGCATTGGCAATATTGCGATAATGAGAATCAATATTCGGCAGCATTCTTTTGAAACCAAATATTGTTTCGACGTACCCTTCATCATGCGCTTTTCCGATCATCCGATTGCAGTAATCCTTAATTCCAGAATGAGCTGTGAAATATCGACTTATGAAGTCCGCCGCTTTTTCTTGTTCTATACTTAAAGACTGCGACAAACCATAAGGGCTCATGCCATACAAAACTCCAAAATTAACGGTCTTAGCCACCCGTCTCTGGTCACTGGTTACCTTATTTGTTTTTGTATCAAATATTTCAGCAGCAGTTTTTGCATGAATGTCCTGATGTTGAATAAAAGCTTCTTTCATTACCTTGTCATTGGCCAGACAGGCCACAACTCTTAGTTCGATTTGAGAATAATCGGCAGAAATTAACTTCATTCCTTTTGAAGCGACAAAAGCTTTTCTAATTTTCTGACCCAGCTCTCCTTTTATGGGAATGTTTTGTAAGTTTGGTTCATTTGAAGTTAATCTGCCGGTAGTTGTATCCTGCCCATAAGAGGTATGAAGCCTGGATTTTTCATCAACCAACAAGGGCAGTGGTTTCAAATATGTTGATAGCAATTTTGAAAGTTCTCTGTACTCCAAAATTGGCTTGATGATCTTATGTTTTCCTTCGAGTTTTTTAAGTTCATTGGCGGCCGTAGAATAACCGTTTTTAGTCTTTTTAATTTCACCATTTAACAGTTTAAACTTTTTATAAAGAATTTCTGCCATCTGCATCGGGGAATTGATGTTAAATTCTTCACCGGCCAGCTTCCAGATCTGTTTCTCAATTTTCCTTAATTTTCCTTCAGTATCTTTAGCTAGTGAATTTAATGATTTCACATCAATCTCAACACCGATTTTTTCCATCCGACGCAAAACCGGACCAATCTGTTCATTAATTTCCTTTGATGTTATTTTTGGCAATTCAATGCCTTGTTCTTTTAAATGGGACCACATAGTAAGTTTGAATTAAGAATTTTGAATTATGAATTATGAAATAGCAGCTCTACCTATTAGCCATGATTCTTGATTCTAGATTCATGATTCTATAAAAGCTTCAGCTGTTCGTCTTTCTGCTTCTGCTCGGATGCTTCCTTAGTTTTTGGCGGCTCGGATTTTTCAATTCCAAATCTTTTCAAAAGCGAATGAAACCCAAGTTCTAAAAATAACTCTTTCACTTTCTCTTTATCGTATTCTCCCCATTTGGCGTCATTGAGATCGAAATCAATCGGAACTTCCTTGTAAATTGTAGCCAGACTTTGCGACAAAAATGCCTGTTCCTTATATTGTATCAAAAGCTGCAAGATACGTGGTTTTATGTTTAATTTTTTGGCAGCCTCAACCAATTTATCATTTTCCATTTCACTGTTGTCATCCCGAGCGTAGTCGAGGGATCTTTTATTGGAAGATTTCTCCGCCCTCAGACAAGGCTGAGGAGTCGAAATGACAATATTTTTTTCAATTTTTTCATACAAATTTTTAAGCGTGTCAAATTGCTGGAGCAATTTAGTGGCAGTAACATTTCCGATATTCGGCACCCCTGGAATGTTGTCTGATGGATCACCAGCCAGTGCTTTTAGGTCAATAAAATCTTCCGGATCAAGACCATATTCATCTTTAATAACTTTTCGATCTACCACCGCCATTTGAGACAGTCCTTTTCGAAGACTGTAAACAAAAATATTGCCATCTATCAACTGATAAATATCTTTATCACCCGAAACAATATAAACTTCCAAGCCTTCATTCGGAATATGCTGGCATTTTGAATTATGTTCATGGCAGTTTTTAACTATTGTGCCAATACAATCATCAGCCTCATAACCTTCTTTTTCGTATATTGGAATTTCAAAAGCAGATAGCAATTCCTTTACCCTTGGCATTTGGTCATATAATTCCTGATCGGCTTTTACTCTTGTTGCCTTATAAGCCGCATATTGCTCGGTCCGAAAAGTTGCTTTTGAGACGTCAAAAGAAGCTGCTACATAATCCGGATGCAGGTCTTCCAGCGTTTTAATTAAAGTGGTTGTAAAGCCATATACAGCATTGGTCTGCTCACCCTTTCGGGTGGACATGCTTTTGGGTAACGCATGATAGGCACGATGTATCACCGCGTTAGAATCAATTAAGACAAGCTTTTTCATAGCTAAATCTTATCGCAAATACTGCTCGAATGAAAGAGATAATTTACTTACAACTGATTTACTGACTACTTACCACTCTTTCTAAATGCTTTTATGACTTGCAAAATTATCCAACAAAAAGCAAAGGTGACCACGAGCCAACGGGCTTTGATAATGCCTTCGATAATTCCCGAACCAAAAAAGCAAAATGCTCCCCAGAATGTGCACCATGCCAGTATGGCAAATATGGAAGTTATCAAAAATTTTCTAAATGGCATTTTCAAAATGCCGTAGGCCGTAGAAGTAAAAGCTCCAATATTTGGATGAAAGTATGAAAGCCAGATCCATCTGTCACCATGTTTTTCTATTTTTGCTTTACTATTGTCCAAAGCGTC
This sequence comes from Patescibacteria group bacterium, assembly GCA_041649155.1. Taxonomy (GTDB): domain Bacteria; phylum Patescibacteriota; class UBA1384; order XYA2-FULL-43-10; family 1-14-0-10-43-13; genus JAMCZZ01. The sequence goes on from JBAZNP010000001.1 coordinate 247,068, forward strand.
GCCAAGGCCGAATTTAACAAATATTTTAAACCAGCCATGCTTGCCAATGAAATAATTTATTATAAATCCAATCAGCATTGCGGCACCGGTTACCAAAACGACTGAGAAAATGTTGAGAGTTCCCTGTCTGCTAAAAGCTGCAGCTAATAAAACAATCGATGAACCAGGGAAATATAGGCAAATAACCGGAATGGATTCAATAAGGGTTGAGAAAAAGAGAACTGGATAGCCATATTTCTCAAAATATACTTTCATCACACCAATCAATTCTTCATTAGAAGGAATATGAAATATTTTGAAAACTGCAATGAAAGAGATCAAAAGGACCAACAAGAGAAGAGGAAAGGCCAGTTTTTTGCGAGTTTTTTTATCCAGAGCCATAATCATTCCTCTGTAATTTTTAAAAAAAAAGATCTGGGCGCACATGAAAGTGCTGTACGCCCAGAAAAGTCGCCACCCCGATGAAACGTTACGCCGCTGCCAAAGACGGTTCTGAGTTAAGATAATTGGCAATTAATTGCTCAATTCCTAGAAAAGTAGGATTGTTCCATAGATCGTCTGGAACAGAGCACCTAATCCACTCTTTATTTTCATCTCTACCGGCGATGATCTTGCCGCGTTCCTCGGTTTCAATAGGCATCAAGTTCTCACAGTCAAGTTGATCGCCAACTTGTCGGACAATGTCTCTCAGCATATCTAAATTAACCATTTTCCCCACCTAGTACAGAAATTAGTTCTAATTTATTTATAACATAGTATTTCAAATATCAACAAATATTATTTAGGAGTCTTCGGTCTAAACCGAAGACTCCTTTGTTTCCCCCTCAGATGATCGCTGCGCATCATACATTTTTCTCAATATACCCTGTTCAATGCTCTCTCTAAGAGACACGCTCGACTTAATCATCTCGTGCACCTTTTCAAGAATTAGCATGAAACCACAAAAAACCATAACAAGTAATACGAGAAAAAATAATGTATTGGCACTACTCCCTGCCAAAATCGATAAAGAGATAGCAGTAATGATTGTTTTGCCTATATCTAATAGGAAAAATAATGCCACTGCTATGGGAAGTACCGTAGTTATTACAGATATCATTATCAGCCCCCTTAACACATTTGATACTAGTGTATCTGTATCATAATTTAATATAAAAAAACAAGCTAAATCGTTTGACTTATTTTCTTTGACTGCTATATTTTAAAGCACTATCAAAAAAAAGGCGGCCAGATGATTACAAAACTCTCTAAAAAAGACTTTTCAACTTTACCCGAACTAAAATAGCTATTCTCATATTGTCATTCCAGACTTGATCTGGAATCTATATAAATAGTAACTGGATCCTGAATCAAGTTCAGGATGACACGGAAGGATTATTATGTTTGGAAAAATTCAAAAGTTCGATTTGTTAGTCTCAATATTTATTTTTTGCACCATTGTCTCAGAACTGATGGGAGCAAAAACTTTCCCGTTGGCAACCATTGGCTCTTTTCATTTAAATGCCAGTGTAGCAATCTTTGTTATTCCGGTTCTTTTTGCTGTTGACGACATTATCACTGAAGTATTCGGCAAGGAAAGAGCTAGAAGTGTTATTCGCTCAAGTCTGGTTGTGATTGTTCTCCTTTCTCTCTTCTCTCTTTTGGCGACACATCTTGCGCCTTCAACCCGATTTGCACCATCCGAAAGTGCATACGATCAGATTTTTCTGATTTCAATACGTATGTCTGTCGCAAGCCTAATTGCCTTTGGATTTGCAGAGCTTTTAGATGTTTATATTTTCTCGACAATAAGACAAAAACTCGGCAAAAAGAATCTTTGGCTCAGAACCAACGCTTCCAACTTCATAGCACAGTTCATGGACACTTCAATCTTCATATTTATCGCCTTTTATGCTTTAAATAAACCGTTTGGCGACAATTTTAGCTTTTTATTTGGTCTAATATTGCCCTACTGGCTCTTAAAATGTTTCATGTCCATAATCGAAACACCGTTTGTTTATTTGGGTGTCGGCTGGCTGAAAAAAGAACGGTTGTCAGTTGTAAGTGAATAAGTTGTAAGTTTAAATTGTGAAAATAACCTCCATAAAAACAAATAAGATAGTTCCCGCACAATCGGATATTTTTTCTGTGCTTGATAAATATTTGCCGGATCTGGAAGATGGTTCCATTCTGGCAATTACTTCAAAAGTAGTTTCAATTTGCGAAAGCAATGTTGTTAAAGTTGGAGAGGAAGGAAAAGAAGAACTCATCAAAAATGAAGCCGATTTTTATCTGCCTCCGACTAGTAATAAGTATAAATATTCCTTAACGATTAAAAATAATATTTTGCTGCCGGCCAGCGGAGTCGACGAATCAAATGGCAACGGTTATCACATTCTCTGGCCCAAAGATCCGCAAAAGAGTGCAAATAAGATAAGGGAATATTTGATAAAGAGGTTTGGATTAAAAAAAGTCGGAGTAATAATCACCGATAGCAAAACCATGCCTCTTCGTTGGGGTACAACCGGAGTCTGCATCGCGCACAGCGGCTTTAAAGCGCTCAATGACTACATCGGCAAACCGGATATTTTCGGGGCTAAAATGCAGGTGACTAAAGCTAATATTATAGATGCCTTGGCTGTGTCGGCAGTTTTAATAATGGGTGAAGGATCCGAACAGACACCAATGGCTGTAATCTCAAATATTCCCTTTGTTAAGTTTAAAAAAAACAATCCAACAAAAAAAGAGCTCGATGAGCTCAAAATTGATATTGAAGACGATCTTTATGCGCCCATACTAAAGAGCGTTAAATGGCAAAAAAGAAGAGCCCGCCGTTAGGCGAGCCCAATATGTGCTCTAAGCGAGCTGATTTGCGGCAATGTATTTCGCAACCTTCTGTTGCATTTCCGGTTCGACCTTGCCTGCAGATACAAGAACTTCCAACACCTCAGAAAGTTTTCCGAGCGAATGAAGCTTGTATCCAGCTTTGGCAAGAATCTTGTCGCCGCCTTGTTCACGGTCAAGGATAACTAAAACATCTTCCACTACCAGGCCTGCTTCCTTGAGTGGAGCAATGGCTTCGATCTTGCTGGCGCCGTCAGTGATAATGTCATCGATCACCAAGACTCTATCACCCTCCTCGTACTCGCCTTCGATCAGCTTCTTGGTACCATATTCCTTGACTTCCTTGCGTGAGTAAATCATTGGAATATTTCCTTCGAGAGAAGCAGATACTCCAAGTGGAATGCCAGCATAAGGAATTCCAGCGATCAGATCGCATCCGATTTCTTTTGCCTTATTAGACAATGCACAACCGATTTCCGAAAGAAGCTCCGGTTTGGAAACCAATCCGCGAAAGTCGCAATAAACTGGAGACGTACTCCCATTTTTAAGAATGAACTCTCCAAATTTAATGCATCCAGCGTCAAAGATATTTCCATACAATTCTTTCATAGTTTCACCTCCTTTCTCTCACGTGAGTGATGAAACTTGAGGACTCATCCCCTGTGAATGTAGACAGGATATCCGATCTTTGTCTCCAAGGCCTGGTTTAGATCCCTGTTTGCGTCATCGATAGCTGCTGCAACCAAGGTAAGCGGGTCACCCTCTCGAGGTTTCCCAGATTTACGGTCAAACCAGCTATCAAGTGTGATGCCTCGCGAGCTGTTGACAGTACCCATCAGCTCCTTGCGAGTGTTGACAAGACCTTCTACTGCTCCAGCAGCTCCTCCACCTTGCGCTCCATATCCTGGAATCAGGAGGAAAACTTCATCCCCAGCATGCTGGCGACAGCTTGTTGCCTGCTCGGGCCAAGTCGCACCCACTACTCCGCCGACTCGGCCGAGATTGTTTGTAGCAGCCATGACCTGCTCGTTCCACGCTTTGACTCCCTCGGCCAAAAACTCGTAAACAAGTAATCCCGAATCGAGCTTCTGGTCTTGGAGCCATGCTGCTTCGGGATTACTTGTGCGAATCATGGAAATAACCATGCAACCGCTTGCCAAGTCGTTCATCCAAGACAATGTGCCCTTGTTCGCCATGAATGTCGGACCAAGATAAGGAATAAAGGTACATGCATCTACGCCATATCTTCCGAATACCTCATCTGCATACTGAGCCATTGTCTCGCCTATATCTCCGCGCTTAGCATCGAGAATAACTAAGAGCCCCTTGCTCTTAGCGTAGGCTATAATGCGGATCATCATTTGGATGCCGCTTGGACCAAAAGCTCCATAATAGGCATACTGCGGTTTGACTACTGCAACTTTCTCAGCTGCAAGATCAATAACTGCCTCAAGGTATCTTTCCAATGCTGGAAGACCCTTATGCCCAAATGTTTTAGGCACATGCTGGAAGGTTGGATCCAATCCAACACAGAGAACAGACTTCTTGACCAATACTGCTTTTAAATAACGAGTTACAAAGCTCTGCACTAATGGAAACCTCCTCCAAAAAGATAGGAGGCATTTCAGCCTCCTTCCGATATTTTATACAATAAAAACACTTAAAAGGCAAACAAAAATTCGCAACCAGTGCAAAAAATTTGTTAACATATATTTGAGCAATTATATTTAACAAAGGAGAAATATGGGAGAATTAATGACCGAAATGTCACAAGAAGAAACCAAAGAAACAAAGGAGCGAACTGACTTTGCCAAAATTGCAGAGATAAATAAAAATGCTGCTTTAGAAATTGAAGGTCTCAGATTGTCGCAGAAAGAAAACTACTCAACTCAAAGTTTAGAGGAGTTATTAAACTGGCTAGAACAACCAATAGAAAATGAAGAACTTTTGGAAATTATTGAAAAATCTTTAAAGGCAGCTCATATTATGGCTGATGATGAGAAAACGAACATCCAGACAGAAATTAATACAGTTAAAGACGATTTAAGCAATATGATTCATGATCGTAATTTCATCACACAATTTCATACAAAAACAGAGGGTTTATTTGAATTCTGTAAAGCCCTCTCTTATTTCTCTTTAATGAAATAACTGTATCTTAAAATATTGTAGATTGTTTTAATTGGAATAAAAAAACAGGGCCTGCCATCATGGCAAGTCCTGCTGTAAGCATTCCCTCACTTAGTCTGCAAGATGGTAAAGCCGCATTCCTGTCGGCTCTGGTACACTGTCTTCCGGAGTCCTTGGGAAATAATATAATTTTCCTTCTTTATTCCTTCTGCTTCCCCATTCGAAATCCGGTTTCTTTTTCACTTCTCCGTTAACCCGGATATGTATACCGTCTATATTTGCATCCGGATCCCAATTTTCGTAATCGTCTCCTTTCCGCAATTCAACCGCTCGCCCAGTTCGAAAGGAAATTGGGGTGAGTAAGATATTACTTTTGATCCCCAATTTCTTCTCCATTAGACCACTAAACAATATGGCCATCATTTCCACAATCCGGCGGTCTTCATCATCTCCTTTATCGTAATACAGATTTACAAGCGGATTAAGAGAAGCTGCCTCACTAATCATTCTCTCGATCTCAGAAACATAAAGGCGGGAATCTTTCCTAAAATGCCGCTCTCCCGTTGAAACCGAAATTCGGTGTCGTTTACTATCAACCAGATGATTTTCGGCACAAATTTCGACGACTTTCTTCATCGCCCGACAAGCGATTTTATCTTCAGAAAACCATCCTGCTGTTGTCACTGTAACTGGCCGAATGCACGTGGACATCAAACGAAAAACATCACCATAGTCTGCCGGAGTTCCATCCTGATGTAGAAAACGAAAATCACGATATTCAAGCGGATCATTATCCTCATAGTTGGAGACACAATTGATAATTGACCCTAAGTTAATTGGGACGAAATGAAGATAGCGCCCCCTTAAGGCGTTCAGAGGCAAAGACTCCTCAAACGGGACTCTCAGTTTTAAAACCTTGCGGGGGAATTTCTCCCACTCGGCTAAAAGAAGATTAAAAAAGCCTATCAGCTCATTTTTACGGGCTGTGTTGACAAATTTCCGCACTCGAAATTTCTTAAAATCAACAATTTTCGCTTTCCTAAGATGTTCTTCCCAATCCTTCCACTCTTGGCAACCAAGTTTTTCGTACTTCCACTTCTTTTCCGCAATTTTCGCAATAGCCGCGAAAGGCGTCATCTCCAGTCGACAAGCAGCGTCTCTGTAGCACTGTTTACACTGGTGAGTACAACCTTTATGGGACTGAACGCAACTCAATCCCCAACCGAATACTTCCACCTCCTGCTCTGGAGTAAGATCAAAATCAGCGAAGAGTTCAAGTCTTGGATTCTCAACCGTAGGGAGAATGTCGACATACTTCGCTGGTATACTACCAGCGGCAAGAAAAGACTGTGCTTCTTTTTTTAACTCCATGCCTAATTCCGATAGCGGATACCGTTGGTGCAAGAACGCTCTTGCAATTAGATAAGCGATCTCCTCAGTGCTTTTTTTAGTAGTTCTCAATATTGCCACCACCTTTCCACATAGAATGTGCTCCTCTCTTGAGGCCGCGCCAACTATACCACGAAAAGAGTATTTTTTCAAGCCAAAAACAGTTCATTCACAAACTGGCTCAAGTCTGCTAGAATAAGCTCATTATGTCACTAAAGATCGGAACTCGCAGCTCGCTACTCCAACTTTACAATTCAAGTTTATGTACGTACTCCCAGCACCCAGAAAAGAACGAATCATCGTTCAACGAGACCGTTTAGGCAGAATTGTTCACTCAAAGCCACCAAAAATGAGAGTTTGAATACAAATAGTACTATTGCAATTGATTTTTGCTTAGAAAATCTCGAACTAAATAAGATATAATTTTATTGCCTTGGTAAAAGCCAAGCATTTTTTGTAAGCTATCAGCTTCTTTTGAGTAGCCGTATTTATAAGACCATTTTACTCTATCGAGATTTATTTTTTCAGCTTCGATAAGATTGATTTGCTTTCGTTTTATCTTTTTGCCTGGCAAGTTAGGGTCAATCATTTCTATTACTATTTTAGGAGTCATCACAAAAACGTGTTTCCTTTCAAGAAAAGTCGGTCCATATGGTCCTTTTCTTTCTGGGAAAATCTCAATGACTGGCGTATCGGAGGTGATAAATCGTTCATCAAGCGAAATATAGATTCGCCATTTCTTGCCTAAAACAAGATTCACAAACCCTTTCATATCCGTCATTAAATTGAGGTGAGAGGTGTTATCAATTTTTAATTCATAATCACCTGATTGAAAAAGTTCTTTGGCTTGCTTAACTAATTCATCATTTTCAGCTTCGCCTCGTTGTTTCATTATTTTGTGTACAGATTCATCAAAACCTGGAAAATGAGCATATTTCTTGAATATCTGCTTCCTCATATCTTCGTTCATTTTGTTTATATTTTCTCGCATCATTGGATTTCGCATCCAAAGAGCAGCCATAAACCAAGCCAATCTATATTGGTCCTCTTCGCTTATTGGCTTGTAATTAAGAATATCCTCCGCAATCCTGTCGTAATCAGGAGCAATTATGTCCTCTGTTTGCTTGAGAAACGTCTCGATTTCTTGACTTACTTCATCAGGAACGCCTGTTTCTTGAGCATAATAAAAATCAGCGTAGCAAACGCCAGAATAGGGCTTAGATTTAACAATCTTCGCATTTTTTATATCTAAGACCTGCAGCAGATTATCGCTTGCTGCAAAACGCTTAAAATAGAACTTGGGGGCAAAATGTTGCTTGGCAGTTATTTGTTCGGCCATCTAATCTAAGTCAATTAACATATCATCCAAGGCGATGGTTGATGACATTTGAGATTCTTTTTTCCAAATCTCGCTTGTATCACTAAAATACTTTTCAATAACTTGCTTATTTTTCTCAAAGAACTTTTCGTTCTCTTCTTTATCAAACAGTTTTAGCTTTTCCATTTGATTCTTCAATTCAACTTTAGAAATCATCAGCGAGTGAGCTATGATACCGCTTGATTCTTCAAGATTCTTATTATAATAATCTACTGTCCTCTCCCAAACGGAAACAATCTTTTTAACCTCACTTTTTCTTGCCTGAATTGTTTCTTCCTTGGCAACCAATACATCGAATATGGCAGGGTATTCCAAAGTTGAGGCCAGTAATTTTCCGCCAGATAAGTTCTTGGCCTGGGTCAGCCAAGGTTCGAATGTAACTGCAGCATCCACCTTGTCAGAGATTAGGGCAGCGCCAATATCGCTCCCCTTCAAGTGGACCAGCTTTACATCCTCCGAGGAAAGGTTATTTTGTTTAAGCAAATATAACAAGAAAAAATGACTTACCCAGTTTTCCTCAACAGCAATTTTTTTACCTTTTAGGTCATTGAAATTAGAAATATCCTTATTTACGATTAGCCCATCCCCACCCACAGATTGATTGAGAGCCATTATTATCTTCAGGTCTTTTATTTTCTCTTTGGCGAGTATTGCAGTATCCAGCGTTGAAACAAATAAATCCACATTCCTTTCAATCAATGGCTCGACTCGGTTTTCTTGTTTCTCAAGGTCAATCAATTCAACATCGAGTTTATTTTTATCAAACAAACCAAGTTCTCTCGCAATGTAAAACGGACTATTCCCAGGCCAAGCGTGAAGACCAATTTTAAGCGAATTGGGGTTGATTTCTTTGTACGATAGCCCTGCAGATTTTAGTGCCTCACCTCTTACCAAATAGGTCAAATGCTTCTTTACTTCAAAGAACTCTTGAGAAAGCTTGATGCTCGATATTCTTGGACGAGGCAAACCAATTGGGACCACCTCTTTGATAGTTCCAGGACGAGCGCTCATAACATAAACACTATCAGCCAAAAATATAGCTTCCTCAATATCGTGAGTTACAAACAAAACCGTTTTTTTACTCTCTTCCCAAATAGAGGAAATAAGTTCTTGCATCAAACTTTTTGTTTGTGTATCCAAGCTAGAAAATGGCTCATCCATTAACAAAACATCAGGGTTTCGAGCCAAAACTGTGGCAATAGCCACCCTCTGTCTCATTCCACCAGATAGTTCACTAATATAGGCATTTTCAACCCCCTTCAACCCTACGGCATTGATAAAATACCTGGTTATCTCATTTTTCTTCTTCCTGTCCATCTTACTGTCTAGCCCAAAAGCAATGTTATCTCGAACACTTAGCCAGGGAAAAGCAACGTAATTTTGGAAAACAAAACCAATCTTTTCATTGGGAAACTCGATTTTTTTACTGCCATAAAAAACATCGCCTGAATCTGGTTTTATCATTCCAGCAATCGTTTTTAATAGTGTTGTCTTACCGCACCCAGAAGGACCAACAATTGCAATAAACTTCTTATCCTCCGCTGAGACAGAAATGTCTTTTAGCACTTGGTTCTTATCAAATGCAACGAATAGATTTTTTATATTTAATATGCTCATATCACCGACTTTCTAAACCAAGGGAAAAGCAGTTTTCGTGACACCTTAAAAAGCTGGTCAAATGATATTCCGAGCAATCCAACAATGATAATTGCGAAAATAACATTTTCAGTTTTTAATAATCTTTGAGATTGGATAATTACGAAACCAATTCCTGAAGTTGAGCCAACGATTTCAGCGATTAGCAAACTAGACCACGCCCAGCCAAGAGAAACTCGCATATCATCAACAATTCGAGGCCAACTATAAGGCAAGACGACCCTGCTAACAACATTTAATCTGTTTAGACCTAACGTTCTTCCAAATTGAATCATATCGCCAGGGACTTGAGAGACAGAATTGGCTATCATCAGAACAAGTTGAAAGAAAACACTAGCAGAAATTATCACGATTTTTTCAGTTTCACCAATACCCAGCCAGAGGATAAGAAGAGGAACAAACGCAGGAATAGGAGTATATCGCACAAAATCGATAACAGGTTCGAGAAAAAGTTCTATGCTCTTATTCGAGCCAATCAATAGCCCTAGCGGTATGGCTAAAATTACCCCAGCAGTAAAACCCAGAAATATCCTTGCCAAGCTATATAATATGTCATTAGAAAAATTATTATTAACAAACAAAAGATACCCAGCTTTAGCAACGCTGATTGGACTTGGTAGAAAGTAGGACTGCACTAATCCGTTTCTGGTAACTAGATACCAAATTAAAATAATTGCTATGAAGGGCAACAATATAATAATTATATTTTTTCTTCTGTTTGTCACGGTTTCACCACGTTATCTTTTCCTTCTTCTCCATTTTTCTTTTTAAGTATCGCTGCGAGTTCCTTGGTCCTTTCGAATATGTCTTGGATTTCCTCTTTCGACAAAACAACGTTTCCTTCAGAATCAACGTGTTCATACGTTGCCTGGTCACTAAATAATGCCTTCTTACTGGTCTCTTCAAGGTCTGCGTCGAACTTTAGGTCTCTGCCTATAACCTTAGATTTTCTGGCAGAAGTCCCTGGAAGCGGAACAAAGACGTGTGCTTCAAGTTCACTGATTAGCCCTTCATCAACGAGTTTTTTCAAGAAAGCCAACGATTGTTCTTCCCTTTCTTTGGTAGCTCCTGGCAATCCGATAATCCAAAAAGCACCAACACCGATTCCTGCTTCTTTCAAGCGTCTGCAAGCTGGTTCTACCCATTCAACCTCTGTATCCTTCAAACTAGCGTCCAATATCTCTTGAGAACCGCTCTCAATTCCCAACAGGACAAAGTTCACCCCACTCTCTCTCATATCACCTAAAACTCTTTCTGGCTCACCAATTAGAGTATTGGCCCTTGGATTTCTTCTTTTTTCAACAGCTTCATTTTCCCTTCCTCGAAGATGACCGACTCTTGCTTGAGCAATAAAGTTGATGTCAGGATATTGTTGATGGATTTCTTTGAGTATGGGTTCGATAACTTCAAACACTGTCTTTTTCTCTACTGCTTCCGATTCTTTGTCAGTGACTTTTCCATCAGCGTCAAACCATAGCTCAAGCAGTAAGTCATCATCCAATATACCAACATTTTTCTCTCTGCCTTCTCTTTTATTTACCGCTTCAGCAACGTAACCCAATTCTTCTCTGAAGGACTCAAGCCCTATGTTTGTTATAAAATGACGATACATTTCGCTACTCGTACAGAAAGCACAGCGCCCAAGGCAACCTCTAGCAAATAAAACATAATGGTTGAAGTCGCCAATATCAGTCCCTTCTGGAAGAATTACTTTGTCATAGTTCAAAGGTCCGATTTCTACTGGATTGCCTCGTTCCCTCCGACCAGTTCGTTTAACTTCTTCTCCACCCCAATAGCTCAATCCCTTGATTGACGATAAATCAACTGGCGCATCCTCGCCCTGTTTTTTCATCTCTTCCATTAAATCCAGCATTGTCCATTCGCCCTCATAATCGATAATGGCATCAGCTCCAACTCCCTCTGGCGAAAGCATCTGTTTTCTTGAGTTTTCATCGAATGACGCAGCATTTCCACCAATAACAACTAACGTGTCAGGAAAGTTTTGTTTAATATACCTGGCCATTGCTAAAACAGAGCGCTCTGTAGGCGAAAACATATAGCTAAATGCAATTACTTTCGGATTTCTTTCTTCAATCAATTTATGTACAGTTTCACGCATCTTGGTAACGAAAAAAACTTCGTTGGCGACTCCCCTTTGAAGCTGTTGAGTTGATTCTTGTTCAGTAGGAGCAAAATTATCTCCAATTATCTGATTTATCTCGTCCCTACCTCCGATAAAATCCTGGTTTATAAAAGCATCCATAGGGACAACATTCGCCTCAAATCCCTTCCTGCCTAGTAATGTTGCAACACTTAATGCGCCTCTTGGGATTTCTTTGCTCATTCCTGAATCATCAAGCGCTTGTCCAGACAGTTCAGGGTCAGAATGAAAAGGAGCATCGAAAATAAGAATGTCAGATTGTTCTGGGGGCAATTTTTCCTTACTTTCAATTTGTTGAATTGATTCTGGCTGTTCTATATCTGTTTCTTCTTGATGGAAACCACCACTGCTTTCTATGCTCATTTATGCCTCAACTTTCAAAGGTTATTTATGATGCTCTTATCAACCGCATCGTCGATATTTGGTTTAGATTTTATCGAACCAATTTCGAGAAAAGCATTGCTGAAAGTATCAGCAACGTCAAAGAACTTTCCCTTCTGATTTCCGACTCCAAAATACGTCTTATTTTCATCAAGCATCGGCCACTTAACACCTGTAATTAGGTCAGCAAACTCAGAAGTTGACACGTTATAATGTTTGGCCATTATCTCGTTTGATTCTTGAGGATTAGCTTTCCAATAATCGAGCGCCTTAAACCAACCTCTCACAACCTTTTTAACTGTATCTGGGTGATTTTTTAGATAACTTGCGTTTATTGACAAGGTATCAACAATTACTCCTGGTTCATCCGCACTGCTAACCAACACTTTACCATCTTTTCTTTCTTTCGCCTTTGAAAGCCAGGGTTCAAATGTAACCGCTGCATCGACTTGTCCAGAAGCAAAGGCAGCTCCAGCCGCACCAGATTCAGTGTCTACTTCATCAACGTCAGATAAAGACATACCATTTTTCTTTAGAACATACATTAGGAAACTTTCACCGACAAAGTTTTTCTGGACAGCAATTTTTTTGCCTTTCAAACCTTGGACGGTTTTGATGTCATTTTTCGTTACAATTCCATCAGCACCGTTGGATTCATCTACTTGTAAAACAGTTACAGATGGCACGCCTTCATCCCTCGAGAGAACCAATAAATCGACTGTGTCACCCAAACCGTCAACAGTCCCATTCATCATTGCAGCTTTTCTCTGGGCTGTATCTTCGAGAGTCGTGATATTAACATTAACACCTTCATCTTTGAAAAACCCTTTTTCTTGGGCAAGGTATAATGGGCCGTAGCCAACCCAAGTATTCACGCTTAAATTAAACTGGTCCAGTCCCTCCGAACCCTTATTGTTTTTGTGATACAAAAAGTAAACTCCACCAGCAATAAGTCCTACTAAAATGACACCGAGAAAAGCAATTAACCATTTTCTTTTTGAATTGTCAGGTGAGATTTCGTCTTCCATACTTACTCCCTTTCTATTTAATTATGGCTTTTGATTCAAATAACTCAAACTTCACTGGGTGGGTTTCTACGGATTCAACACTTGCAATCGTACGAAATGTAAACCCATTATTTTTTATAAGCTCCTTTAACTTTTCAATATGCCCTAGCGTTGAAGAAAAACCGATTAGCAATCGGCCACCTTCTTTTAAGTGATTTTTTGCCTCTTCGATAAAAGTTCTTGTTGATTTGTATCCAGGGTCAAAAACTGCTTTTTCTAGGGTTGTGACATCTTCATTTTCAGTATATCCAAAAGGAGTATTCCAAAAAACCGTATCGAATTTTTTATCACCGATTGGAGAGTAAAGATTCCCTTCGTAAACGCTAACTTGTTTTTCCATCTTGTGTATTTTAGCGTTCTCCTGTGTGTTTTTAACTGCATCAGGATTTATATCAACAGCGGCCACTATAGCGCCCTTCAATGCCATCCAAACGCTAACGACACCACTTCCTGGCCCAATTTCCAAAAACTCTTCGCCCTGTTCCACAAAAATCTCTTTAGCAAAAAACTCTGTGTCAAAAAAATACTTTGGGCTGAAAACATTTGGATAAACTATAAACTTTTTGCCTAATATCTCTACCCAGTAAGGCGAAGTTTCTTTTTGGCTTTCATCAAGGACCTTTTTAGTGCCATCAAGATATTTTTTCTTTTCTTTCATACAAAACTTCCAATCGATAATTATACGATTAGTATCTACATAAATTATAGCACTGTCGGCTACTATCTGTCGACTTGTCAACAATACCTTTGCAAACTAGAATTAAGATATGAAACTAGAAGAACACCTTTCTTTTTTACTTAATGATAACTCGTTCAAAAAGATTATTTTTGATTTGAGAAAACAAGTAGGTATTTCAGAAGATGGCTTCAAAAAAGACGAGGATTTTAATTCCTGGAATGAAACTTATTCCGCTGATGCCCTGCAAAAAATAGTAAAAAGCCCAGGGACTATAATTGATGAAACATCACAAAAACTCATTCGCAGTTTAAGCGAGGCGGAAGACAAAAAAATTGATAAGCGAAAACTTGATGCAATTGTTTCCAAAGTACTAAAAAAATATAAATTGCCAAGTGCTGCCAGTCAGAGCATATTAAGCTTCTTGATTTTCAATAAAATTGAAGTAACCCCAGACAAGACCAAAAATTATAAAGCTTTTTTGTCTTATGAAGATGGTCAGTGGAATCTCTATTTGAAATTGTCAGGAATATGTCGAGCTGAAGACATCTCCTGGAAAAAAGACATTCGACCTTTGCAAAAGTTCCTGGCTGATTACACAGGCAGCTTACGACCATTAAAAGATGCGAGCGATTATAAATTGATTACCTCTAAGAGAAACTCTAAAACAAAAAGGAAGTGGAAAGGGATTGCTTATAGCTCGTTGCCTGAAGAAATTAACTTAATTGATAGCAGCGAAAGTAAAGTTCTGGTCAATAAAAGAAAAAACCAACTCAAAGCGAAAAACGCTCGTTTAAGAAGGAAATTGAACACTTAAAACCTCCGAAATAAACGTAACCTGGTAAATAGGTCTATTTTGTTACGCTTAGCGTAGCGTTTTTTTAATTGAAAACACTTCAAGTCGCGGAGGTCCTGTCAGCTGGATTGCATTGCGACTCAAAATAAGTTTGCAGGAGAACTGGCCCCATACGCAAAACCACACGGATACCTCATTCTCAGGCAGTCAGTAGTAAGTATTTAATCTTAATAACTTAAATACCTACTGCCTAGAAAAGGAAACGGCTGGAAGGCGGAGGGAGGGTCTAATAGTAGGAATCTGGAGGTAATAAATGAGTCAACAAATCGTCAAAAAGACAAAGCAAATCAGAATCAGCACAGAGCTGCACAAGCTTTTGAAAGTCGAAGCGGCAGAAGCTGGTAAATCAATCAAAACCGTCCTGGAGGAGAAGCTGGACTTTGTACCCCCTACCCCCACTTGCGAAGCAAGCGAAGAGGGTTCAGATGAGTAAGTGCAGCTTTATCAAAAAAGACGGTAACAAGTGCAGAGCTAATGCAATGCACGATTCAAAGCTTTGTTTTGTTCATAATCCAGAGTGCGAAACAGAAAGACAAAAAGCCATCGTTGACGGAGGCAAGCAAACCAGAAAGCCGAGAGTATCAACGGAGGCAATAACGCTTGAGAAGATTGAGGATATTCTACCCTTTCTTAACAAGCTCATCAACGAGGTCAGGCGTGGGGATTTAACTTCAAAATCGGCAAATGCAATCGGTTATTTAATTAACATCGCAATTGATGCCCTTAAACAAACGGACATCGAACGAAGATTAAAGGAGATAGAAAATGCAATCAAATTACGAGAAAAAGAGCTTTGAGCTTTTTGACAAGCTGGACATTTACGAAAAGTACAAGGTGATGATGTCCGAAAAAAGCGTTGTGAATACCAGGACTTTGCGGTCCAGGTTATCAACGGAGGAAGAGCAACAATTTTGGCAGATTTTAGACGATAGCAAAAAGTTTGCTCAAAACCTCAAGGAGTTATTGCTGTTGTCCTTACTCAGAAAAGACGTTATGCAGGATATTTTGAAACTGCACCTCAAGCTCGTCGAGGACCAACCATTCAGAAAAACCGATGATGAACTTTTGGAAATCGTTAGTCAAATAAAAGATTCTGGGGCGGAGCTGGATAAATTAAACAATCAAATGCTTGAACTAATCGAAGAGACGGAATCATTGCAGCAATCCCTGCACCGCCTGAATTATCCTATCGCTTTTACTCCTGAAATGAATCCAGAAAAGATACGAATACAAGCAGAATTGTTTAAGGGGCTAACCGACATCGAAAATCCACAAGTTTTTATTCAGCAAGCGAGAGCTTTGGAAGTTCGAGAAATGGTTCAAGGTAATGAGTTAAGAGAAAACTTTATCAATCAAATCAATAAATGGCTTGAGGTCATTTAAGGAATTAAGAGTTTAGCAATGAAGCGAGTAATGCCAATTAAAACCGAGTTCAAACTACTGGAAAACGACGAAACAAAGAGTCGTGTTCAGTTGGCATATAATCGCATCTTTACCATTGCTAATCAGAATCTTATGAAGCAAGAAATGGCAAAAAGGCAAGCAAAAAAGAAAGGAGGTATTGACAGTAATGTACAGTAAAGTACAATAAGAGTACATAAACAAAGGAGAGCTGATTATGGAAAAACAAGAAAATGAGTTCCTAACCGTTGAAGAAGTAGCTGAAAAATATCGAGTCGCTGTTGCTACAATCTACCGAATGGTTAGAAAAGGAGAAATCCCAGCCATCAAGTTTGGCAAAGTGTGGAGAATTAAAAAGAACGAACTGGAAGAAAAATTAAGCAATAAATAAAACAAAGCCAGAGTCCTAACGACGAATTAGAAGCACTCTGGCTAAGGAGGAGTCAATGTCCCCAATTCATAATACAAAAGAGAGCGAAAGTTCTCAACCCCTCATTGCAGGAATGTACGCTCGTGTTTCGACAGGACGACAGGAGCAAGAGGAAACCATCGAATCACAACTCGATGAAATTAAATCAAAAATAGAAGAAGACGGAAACATCTTGCCAAGCGAGAACGTATTTGTTGACGATGGCTGGAGCGGCGAGATTTTCATTCGTCCAGAGCTTGATAAGCTCAGAGATGCCATCAGAGCAAAAACGTTTCAGGTGTTATATGTCTATGACCGAGGAAGAATTGCTCGAAAGTTCGCCTATCAAGAGATTGTTTTAGAAGAGTTAATCAACGCTGAAATACAATTCATCACATTGCACGACTCGCCAGGCAATACACCTGAAGAAAAAGTCCTACAAGCGATGCAGGGAGTTTTTGCGGAGTATGAACGTATCAAGATTTATGAAAGATTTCGACGAGGTAAACTTTATAAGGCGAAAAGCAAGATTCTGATAAACGGTCATTCGCTTTATGGCTACAACTACATTAAGAAAACCGAAGAAGTCCCAGCTCATTACGAAATCAACGAGGAAGAAACCAGAATAGTCCGAATGATATTTGAATGGGTTGGAGTCGAACAAATATCCTTACGAGAAGTTATAAGACGTTTGTATGACCTTGGAATACCGCCCAGAAAGCACAAGAGCGAGTTTTGGACCAAAGGCCCTATTGTTCGCCTTTTACAGTGCGAGGCGTACTCTAAGGGCAAAATCTACTATAATAAATCGGAGGCAGTAGTTCCGAAAAAGCCACTGAAGGATACCAAATACAGAAAAATCAAAAGAAGCAGTCGTAAAGTTCGGCCACGTGAAGAATGGTATGCTTTCGACGTTCCAACCATACTTGAAGATAATGGCCTATTTGAAAAAGTCCAGGAAATCCTTAGCTCCAATCAGAAATACGCCACCAAAAATCGAAAGTACGAGTACCTTTTGACCAGCAAAGTATATTGTACGTGTGGTAGCCCTCGTGCAGGTGATGGAAGCAATGCTGGTGGTCATCATTATTATCGTTGTGCTGAACGCATCTATAAGTTCCCAAAAGAGCACAAGTGCAAGCTTCCAGGCGTAAACGCAGAGGTACTAGATAAAACGCTCTGGGATAATCTGCTAAAGTTTATGAGCAATCCAGTGCCGCTGCAGCAAGCTGCTGAAGAATATCTCAAGTTTGAAACCGAAAAGGGGTGTAATTCGGAACGTGAAGAAAAGCAGATTGCAGCTTACGTTGCCAAAATTCAAGAGGAAGAAAAACGCTACGCCAAAGCATACGGCACGGAAGCGATTGACTTTGAAAGCTTCAAAGACCTGATGAAAGAGTGCAAGAAAAGGACGCAATCTTATACAAAGCAGCTCAAAGAGATTCAGAGTAAAAAAGAAGAGTCAAAAATAAATCCGTCAAAGCTAAACCAGCTTTGCCAAGAAGCTCGAAAAGTGCTAGAATTACTAGATATAAGCAACAAAATACAGATAGTCAGAGATTTAATTGATAAAGTAACGATAAAAGAAGATAGAAAGGTAGAGGTATTGGGTCATATACCCTTAATGCCCCTAAAGTTGGAATATGAACCTATCAGTCGGGATCGTCGGCCTCCCTAACGTCGGCAAGTCAACATTATTTAACGCATTGGTCAAAGGTTCAAAGGCAGAAGCGGCTAATTATCCGTTCTGCACCATTGAGCCTAATGTTGGCATTGTAGAGGTTCCTGATGAGAGATTGGCTCCTTTAGTTGAAGTTTCCAAGTCAAAAAAGGTCGTTCCGACCGTAATTGAGTTTGTTGATATCGCCGGTTTGGTAAGAGGTGCATCGAAGGGAGAGGGATTGGGCAACCAGTTTCTTGCTCACATTCGCGAATGCGACGCTATCGCTATGGTTGTCCGCTTCTTTGAAGACGGAAATATCGCTCATGTCGATGGCAAAATTGATCCGCTTTCTGATATTGAAACAATTGAAACCGAGCTTCAGCTTGCCGACATTGCCACTGTTGAGAAAAGACAGTTTTCAGTCGAAAAAGAATTGAGATCGGGCTCGAAAGAGTCAAAATTCGCTCATTCAGGCCTTCAGAAAATCAAAGATGTTCTATATGACGGTAAAAATGCCCGAACAGCCAAGCTTGATGAGTTAGAAACAGAAGCCCTTAAAGGCTTGCAGTTAATGACACAAAAGCCAATTTTATATATTGCCAATGTTTCAGAAGACGAACTCGCCCATTTTGACGAGATAAAAGAAAGACCAGGATTTAAAAATATTGAATTATTACCCATCTCGGCACGAATTGAGAGTGAATTGAATGAACTAAATGAGCTGGAAAAGAAAGAATACCTTGAAGCTCTAGGTGTTAATGATACCGGACTTAACAACTTGATCAAAAAAGCATATGAAACGCTAGGATTAATCACCTACCTCACCTCAGGAGAGCAGGAAACCAGAGCTTGGACTATTAAAAAAGGCTTCAAAGCCCCCCAAGCTGCCGGAGTAATTCACACCGATTTTGAAAAAGGCTTCATTGCCGCGGATGTGATCCCATGGCAAGATTTGTACGCTCAGGGAGGCTGGACCGGAGCTCGTGCCAAAGGCCTTGTTCGAACTGAAGGCAAGGAATATGTCGTTAAAGATGGCGACGTATGCTTGTTTAAATTTAATGTGAAAAAATAGCTTGTCCTACTACTAATATCAACTCAAATTGATTGACGTTTGAGTTCTTTTATGTTATATTCGAGCTGCCCCGAAAGGGAGTACACAACATGGAGACGGGAAAAATGGCAGTCTTAGAAGAAGTGCTTGATAAAGAAATGGGAAAGAAAGTAGCAAGAGAACTTTACCGGCTGCCAGAAGATCTTTGTGCGAGATGGCTGGTTCAGTGTTCATTTAGCACTAGAAGTCGTATAGAAGCAAACCAAAATATATTGAGGAAGCGGTCCCAGCGGAACAAAGAGTTCGCTCAAGCTCTCTTCGACTATCTTGGAGAAGATTTGCAATATGTGGTCAAAGTGTATTATGCAGGAGTTGCTAACAACTTGGTAAGCTTTCGAGAAGAACTGGTCCGTTTAACAGAGGCATTAAGAATTGCTAAAAGATGGTACATCTTATATCGTCACGACTGGCCAATAGATCAGCTACCTATTATTAGCAAGATCATCGATTTGCTTAAAGGATCAGAAAGAACAACGTTTTGGTTCCACTATTTGCTTGGAGTTGATATCCGAAATATTGCAAAACAGATAGAAAAAACTGAATACGAAACAAAAAGGTTGCTTAAGAAAGCAATCAAAAAGGTAATGAGCAGCTACAGCCTGACCGATGAAGGTTTTTTCATTGAAAAGATAATCAGTCCATCAGTTTGGCTTAGCAACCGCTCTGGTCAAAAAGTTGAAACAATAGAGGAAATAGCTCACGCCGAGGCCATACTCGAGAGTTTTTCAACAGAAACATCTGGCAAAATAAGAGCTACCTATGAAGCAAAAACATACTCCGAAGCTGCTACTATAATTGGCTGTACCGATAAAATGATAGAAGGCGCAGTTAATAGAGCAGCTAAATTAAGTAAGACCTGGTGGAGAATGGCGACGCTTGGTTGGACGCCCGAAGAATGCAAAGAGGCCATGTTCCTTCTTAAACACCTTGTTCTTGATGAAAGGATCATACTTGGAGCATACTGGCTTGATGGCAAAACAGATTTTTCTGACAGAGAGGAAGCTAGACTAGCTAATTGCCTTAAGTTCGCTAGCCTTAAGTACGAACTTAAGCCATTCAAACCACTCAAACTCAAGAAAGAAACAACAATTATTAGCCCTAGAATAGAGGCTAAACTCATCCGGCAGACATACCAGAAATTGATTGCTCTGGCTGATAATGAGGGCAGAATCACCGGTAATCTTAAAGACATAGCTCCGATAGTTTTTCCGGAAGTCACACATAAAAAGGCTTTAAGGAACCTCTATCACGCTCACCGTTGGTTAATATTAGCGAGATGGATTGAGTACGATCGCACAATTGATAATACAGATACGTTCTTCGTGCTTGATCAGGACAGGCCAGACATTAACCCATCCCAAAAAGAAAATGCAAAAGCAGGAGGACTATTTGTTTCTTACTGGGAGATTCTGGATGAGATGATTCTGCAGCTTAGAGATCGAATATCATGTGAAAATGATTTATTTCCAGCATCTCTTCGTGAACTTTCCAGGCAGGCTCTTCTTGCAAAGTTACCTCCTGAATGCAAAGTTAGCCCTGAACGAATTCAAAGATTCGCTATATCAGCAAGTTTCTACTTTAGACGAAAAAAAATCTTCCTGAGGAACCCTGGGTCGCAGGAGAACAACAGCACATACCGACTTGGTGAAAAAGCGATAGAAGTATATCGTCGGCTATGTAATTAATTTGTTATTTTAGCCCGATGCATAATTATGCATCGGGCAATCTTTTTTATAAGGACTTTAAAAAAGAGTCTGAAAATGATAATTTAACAATGTAAAAGAGATAAGCGAATACCCAGAAAGAGAACTATGAATTTTAAAAAGGGAAATTGGGACAAAGAAATTAATGTTAGAGACTTTATCTTCAATAACTACACTGGTTATGATGGAGATGAGTCTTTTTTAGAAAAACCAAGCGATAAAACAAAAAAACTCTGGAAAGAATGTCAGCGCTTGATGAAAAAAGAATTTAATTCCAAAGGCGGAGTTCTCGATATTGACACAGATACAATTTCAACAATCATAAGTCATAAAGCCGGATATATTAAAAAAGAAGATGAATTAATAGTCGGCCTCCAGACAAACAAACCGCTTAAAAGAGCAATTAAACCTTTTGGCGGAATTAGAGTGGTTGAAAAGGCTTGCGCGGAATACGATCGAACCGTTAATCCGGAGGTCTCTGAAATGTGCAAAAAATATCGCAAAACTCACAATGACGGTGTTTTCGATGTTTATACAAAGGAAATGAGAACCCTTCGATCTCTTGGTATTTTAACCGGTCTGCCGGACAACTATGCCAGAGGCAGAATTATCGGCGACTACAGAAGAGTCGCTCTCTATGGAATAGACCAGTTAATCGAAATTAAAGAAATCGACAGAGAAAATCTGGTCGGACTAATGACCGATGAACTAATTCGTCTTCGCGAAGAAATTAGCGAACAAATTAAAGCACTTCATATGATAAAGGAAATGGCTGCTTCATACGGTTTTGATATTGCAAAACCAGCAAAAAACGCTCAGGAAGCAATCCAATGGACATATTTTGCTTACCTTGCTGCACTCAAAGAGCACGATGGTGCCGCGATGAGCCTTGGCAACGTAAGCGGGTTTTTTGATGTTTATCTGGAAAAAGATTTGTCTGAAGGAAAAATTACAGAAAAAAAGGCACAAGAATTGGTTGATCAGTTCATTATCAAATTAAGAATGGTCAGACATTTGAGAGCTCCGGAATACAACGACTTGTTTGCCGGTGATCCAGCTTGGTTAACGGAATCCCTTGGTGGAGTCTGGCTAAACGGCAAGCACAAAGTAACAAAAACAACCTATCGATTTTTGCAAACTCTTTATAATCTTGGTCCTTCTCCAGAGCCTAACTTAACCGTACTTTGGTCGGAAAAATTACCGGAAAATTTCAAAAAATTCTGCGCCAAAGTTTCAATAGATACTTCCTCACTGCAATATGAAAATGATGATCTGATGCGAGAAACCGCTTGCTACGATGACTATGGAATTAGCTGCTGTGTCTCTTTGTTAAAAACCGGCAAAATGATGCAGTATTTTGGCGCACGCTGTAACTTAGCAAAAATACTTCTTATGGCAATTAACGGCGGCAGGGATGAAATGACCGGCACAAAAGTCGTTGACGATATTCCTGAACTAAAAGGCAAAACCTTAAAGTATGATGAAGTAATAAAAAATTACAATAAAGTGTCAGCTAAAATCGCAGAGGATTATGTCAATGTGATGAATATCATACATTATATGCATGATAAATATTATTATGAACGAGCTCAAATGTCCTTGCTTGACTCACAGCCTGAACGAGTTATTGCATTTGGCGCTGCCGGACTTTCCGTCGTTACTGATTCATTATCAGCGATAAAATACGCGAAAGTAACTCCGGTTCGGAATGAAGACGGTATTGCCATTGATTTCAAAATTGAGGGCAATTTTCCAAAATACGGAAATGATAATGATAAAGTTGACTCTATCGCCAAAAAACTTGCTGCTGATTTTAATAAAGAATTAGGCAAATATCAAACTTATAGAAATGCAAAAGCGACTCTTTCAATTTTAACCATTACATCAAATATTGTTTACGGTAAAAAAACCGGCGCGACTCCAGATGGGAGAAAAGCGCATGAGCCATTTGCTCCTGGCGCTAACCCAATGCATGGAAGAGACACTTCCGGTGCTATTGCCTCTCTAAACTCTGTTGCTAAACTTCAATATGCTAACTCAAGAGACGGCATTTCAAATACTTTCTCAATTATACCTGCCACATTGGGCGCTGACGGGAATGAAAGAATCGACAATCTTGTTTCGCTGCTTGATGGTTACTTCAAACAAAAAGCGCATCATTTAAATGTGAATGTTCTAGATAAAGAAACTCTTCTTGATGCCATGAATCATCCCGAGAATTATCCTCAATTAACAATTAGAATTTCCGGCTATGCTGTTAATTTTATTAAACTTAGCAAAAAGCAGCAGGAAGAAGTGTTGGCTAGAACATTTTTTGAGAAACTTTAAATACATTTTATTATTCTTCGAACGAAGTGAGAAGTTCTCAGCCGTTGGCTTCGAACAATAACTATGAATAATTCTATAAAAATCAGCTCAATTGAAACACTAGGGACACATGAAGGACCTGGTATTCGCTTTGTTATTTTTACCCAAGGTTGTAATTTTAAATGCCTCTACTGCCACAACCCCGAAACACAGTGTATTAACTCTAAATCAGAAGAATATTCGGTAGCTGAACTGGTTGAAAAGATTAAAAAGTGTAAACCCTATTTCGGCAAGGAAGGCGGAGTTACAATTTCCGGCGGTGAGCCAATCTTACAAGCGAAAAAAATAATTAGGCTTTTTTCTGAATTAAAAAAAGCAGGAATTCATACCGCGTTAGATACCAACGGTTCAATTTTAACTGACGATGTTGAGAAGCTACTAAAAATTACTGGGCTGGTGTTATTAGACATAAAACATATTGATAACGAATGGCATAAAAAGATTAGTGGTCATTCAAATGAATTAGTTCTGAAGTTTGCAGAATATTTGGAAAAAAACAACATTAAATTCTGGATCAGATATGTTTTAGTCCCCAATCTCTCAGATCAAGATGAATTTTTAATACAATTCAGTGAACATTTTAAAGATTATAAAAACCTTGAACGTGTGGAAATATTACCATATCATACGCTTGGAATCAGCAAGTACAAAGAATTGAATATCCCCTACTCGCTCCTCAAAACTCCAGTTCCAGATGAGAAACTAATTAAAAAAGCAAAAGACATTTTTGAAAAATGTTTTAATAAAGTGGTAGTTAGATAATCCGATCATTCATAATTACTTACCCACGATGTCATTTCGACTCCTCAGCCTTGTCTGAGGGTGGACCTGCCTGCCGGCAGGCAGGGAAATCTTAAAATAGATTATTATTTCTATTAGAAGATCCCTCCACGTTGGTCGGGATGACACAGGGTAAGTGAGCAGTTGCGATCGTTTATGTTGACTCAATCACAATTTTCTGATATTATCTAACAAAATTAATATTTAACTTTTTCCCCGATGAACATCGGGGAGCTGGAGTCCGAACTAATTTGGACACTAAACACCAGCGCCAAGAAAGGAAATCAATGAGAGAATACGAACTTACGTATTTAATTTCTGATAATGTGCCTGAATCAGATTTAAATAAGGTTACCGGTAAAGTCGGTGGCTATGTTACTAGTCTTAACGGAAAAATTTTAAAAGAAGAAATCTGGGGTAGAAGAAAACTAGCTTATCCTATTAAAAAACAGGATTTTGCTACTTACGTAACTTTGAATTTCAGCTTGCCTGCTGAAAAAGCAAACGAATTTGAACACAACATTTTTATGTCTTCAAAAATAATTCGTCACCTAATGATTGTTCAAGATTACGGATCAGAAGAGTTAACTTTGACCAAAGAGGATGTTGCTGAAACAGAAGAAATTACCAAAGTAATTGGCGGTGAAAAATCATTTGAGGCCGTTATCGGAGAAACAGAGGAAAGCAAAGATTTAATGGCAGTTCGCGGGGACGAAGTAGAGACAGAAGAACCTAAAAAAGAAACCAAGAAAGAAAAAACTCCAGAAAAAACAGAACTTGAAGAGGAAGTTGAAGACGCCGCATCCACCGAAGGTGGAGCAGGCGCCCCTGCTTCCACTGAAAGTGGAATGCGGGGAGAACCTAAAAAAGCTGCAAAAACAACGAAGAAAGCTGAAACTCCTAAAAAACCAGCCAAGACAGCTAAAAAAGCAGAGAAAAAGCCAGAAGATGAAGCAGACAGACTGTCTAAACTAGACAAAGAACTGGACGATATTCTTGGCGATGACCTGTAAAACCAGAATCATGAATATAGAATCAAGAATCATGGGATTGATTAAAGTGCTATAATATTCTTAATTCATAATTCTAATCAAAAGGAGCAAAATGTTAAATTTAAACAGAGCACAAATCTTGGGCAACCTAACACGTGATCCCGAGATGAGATATACACCAAATGGTCAGGCAGTTTCTAGTTTTACCGTTGCAACAAACAGGAAATGGAAGGGACGGGACGGAGCTCCGGATGGCGAAGACACTCAATATCACGACATCGTAGTTTGGGGCAAACAGGCTGAAGCAATTACCCCAATGTTAAAAAAAGGCTCTCCGGCTTTCGTTGAAGGAAGACTTCAAACAAGAAACTGGGAAGGTCAGGACGGAGTAAAAAGATACAAGACTGAAATTATCGCCGACAACATAATTGTGTTGAGCAGCAGAAGTGGTGACAATAGTAACTTCATGGCCCGATCACAAAGTAATCCTGTTGACGACATTTCAAACTCATCAACTAGCACAGACAAAAAAACCAATACCCCACCCGCTGAAGATGAGATCGACATAGAAGAAATACCTTTTTAAAATTATTAATAATTTTAAAAAGAATATTCAAGATACAAGAAACAATAAACAAATAAATCACAATATTCAATAATCAAATTTCAAATATACTTGTATTTTGTTACTTGGAACTTGGTTATTGCGACTGAAAGGAGCCCATGGCTTATCAAACAATTAGAACAAGCAAAAAATGTCTATTCTGCAAAACAAAATTAGAAGCTATAGACTACAAAGATGTTAATACTTTATCCAAGTATTTAAATCGTTGGAATAAAATAGACTCAGGTGCTAGATCTGGCAATTGCACTAAACACCAGCGAGAGCTAACCAGAGCAGTAAAAAGGGCAAGACACTTAGCTTTGCTTCCTTTTACAGTACGGTAATAAATAATTACAAAATCCTAATTCCAAATTACAAACAAAATTTCAAATGTCTAATGTCAAAGTTTTGAATTTTTTAATTTAATATTTGGGATTTGATTAGAAATTAGTCATTAGAAATTAGGAATTTATTACTATGTTATCAATCACCAACCTAAAAAACGGCACAAAGATCACTCTCACCGGAGAACCTTATGTGGTTTTGTCTTATTACCATTCCAAAATGGGACGAGGCGGAGCCGTGGTTAAAACAAAATTGAAAAATTTGAAAACCGGCGGAGTAATAGATAAAACTTTTCAGGGAGCAGATAAAGTTGAGGAGGCAAATTTAACTAAAAGAAACGCAACTTATCTTTATTCTGATGAAAATAGTTCATACTTCATGGACACAGAAAGTTATGATCAGTTTGAAATCTCTCTGGAAAAAGTCGGCGATGATAAAAAGTATTTAGTTGAAAACTCCAGTGTTGATCTCCTCTACTTCAACAATGAACCTATAAACATAGAGCTACCGATTAAAATGACTTTCAAAGTAGTTAGTGCTCCTCCTGCAGTTAAGGGAAATTCTGCCGGCTCAGTAACCAAAAAAGTAACTATCGAAACCGGAACTCAAGTGGATGCTCCACTTTTTATCAAAGAAAATGATAAAATAGTAGTAGACACAAGAAGCGGCTCTTACGTTGAACGTGCATAACCACTCTGATTTTAAACACAGATAGACGCTGATAGCTCTACCACTAAAATCTGTGATGATCAGTGAAAAAATCAGTGAGATAATTTCAATACAATTTATGATTTTTCCCTACACAAAAATAGTTAAACTCGAGGTTTTTGATCTAAAAAATCAAAGAGGAGTTGGCGCTGTCAAAGAAATCATAATTCAAAAAAAAGACTTTAAAATCTCCGGAATAATCTTGGAAAATTCGTTTTTAGATCGTGGCATCAAGATTGTAAATAGCACCGATATTGTTGATATCTCTCCGGAAGGAGTTGTGATAAACGATAGCGACTCGATTTCCAGCCCAAAAGAAAACGTTAGACTAGCGGAAGCAATAAAAGATGGCTTATATGGAATTGGTCAAAAAGTTGTGACCAAAGATGGCAAATCTTTAGGCAGAGTAAATGATTTATTTGTCTCTACTGAAACTTTAATGATCTCCAAAATCTTCATAAAAAATATCTTCTCAGAAAGAGTTATCCCTTCATCAGCAATTGTTGAAATTAAGGGCAAAAAGATAATAGTTAAAAATAATTTTGAAACAGTCAGAGTTTCCGTACCCGAGATTAGCGCCAGCGTTGTATAGATAGCAGAATACAGATATCAGATAACAGTTATATGAAAACAATATGTAAAAAATCCCGCCACTATGCGGGATTTTTTACTATCAAATTTCTGTTATCTGTATTGCTGTCAACTGTTAGCTATTTTACTACATTCCCATTCCACCATAAGGGTTGCCACCGCCCATAGGCATTGCCATGTCCTCTTTTTCTTTTGGCTTTTCAGCTACAACTGCTTCGGTTGTAAGCATTAAAGCAGCTATTGAAGCAGCGTTCTGAATAGCGCTTCTGGCCACTTTGGCAGGATCAATAACACCAAATGAAACCATGTTACCATATTCACCAGTTAGAGCGTTGTAGCCTTCTCCTGGGTTCATTTTCTTTACATTTTCAATCACGATTGAGCCTTCAATACCAGCATTTTCAGCAATTTGTCTCATTGGAGCTTCAAGCGCTTTTCTTACAATTTCAATGCCGATCGATTCATCCCCTTCGGCCTGAATAGATTTAAGCTCAGGGATACAATCAACAAGGGCTACGCCACCGCCAGAAACTATTCCCTCTTCAATTGCTGCCTTTGTAGCCTCAACTGCATCTTCAACCCGATATTTTCTTTCCTTAAGTTCAGTTTCTGTCGCAGCCCCGACTTTGATAACGCCAACGCCGCCTGAAAGCTTAGCCAGACGTTCGTTTAACTTTTCTTTATCATAATCAGAAGTTGATTTTTCAACCTGTTTTTTGATTTGAGAAATTCTATTTTTAATTGCTTCTTTTTCGCCTTTACCTTCAACTAGTATAGTGTTGTCTTTAGTAGATTCAACTTTTCTGGCGCTTCCAAGCATTTCCATCTTTGCATCTTCTAACTTGTGACCAAGATCAGAAGAAATAACCTGACCGCCTGTTAAGACCGCAATATCTTCAAGCATTTCTTTTCTTCTATCGCCAAAACCAGGGGCTTTTACAGCCAAAACATTGATTGTTCCTCTTAATTTATTAAGGACAAGAGTGGTCAATGCTTCACCGTCGATATCTTCAGCGATAATAACAATGTCTTTTTTACCACTTCCTGTAATTTGCTCAAGTAAAGGAAGAATTTCTGAGATTGATGAAATTTTCTTGTCAGTCAGAAGAATATAAGGGTTTTCCAAAGTTGCTTTCATTGAAGCTGTGTCTGTCATCATATAATGGCTAATGTAACCATTATCAAATTCCATACCCTCTACAACCTCTTTTTCGAGACCCATAGTATTTGATTCTTCAACAGTAATTACGCCGTCCTTGCCGATCAAATCCATAACTTCGGAGATCATCTCGCCAATTTCTTTGTCGCCTGCCGATACAGTTGCAACCTGAGAAATTTCGTTTTTGCCAGCTATTTCTTTTGAATTTTTCTTTATTGTTTCAACTACTTTAGCAGCAGCTTTTTCAATACCATGACGGATTTCCATTGGATTAGCGCCGGCCGCAACATTTCTAAGACCTTCGTTAATCATTGCCTGAGCTAAAATTGTAGCTGTAGTTGTACCATCACCGGCAACGTCGTTTGTTTTTGAAGCTACTTCTTTAATAAGCTGAGCACCCATATCTTCAAATTTATCTTCTAGTTCAATTTCCTTGGCAATTGTCACGCCATCATTTGTAATGGTTGGACCGCCAAAACTTTTATCTAAAACTACATTACGTCCCTTGGGACCAAGAGTTACTTTCACTGTATCCGCAAGTTTATTTACCCCTTTTTGCAAACCCAGTCTTCCCTCATCTCCGAATTTGATTAATTTGCTCATATTATTTCTCCAGTACTAATAGCTAATTTAACTAATTAAGCTAATACAATGAATTGGTTTTATTCGCTGCATTAGTCATTCGTCCTGATTACAAAATTCCAAGTATCTCTTCTTCTCTCATCACTTTATATTCGACGCCTTCAATCTTTAACTCTTCGCCTGAATATTTGCCAAATAGAACTTTGTCGCCTTTTTTAACTGAAAACTCGTATTTTTTACCCTCTTTTATACCACTGCCCAATGCGATAATTTCTCCTTCAGCTCTCTCTTCCTGAGCTGACGCTGGGATAATAATTCCGGATTTAGTTGTTTCTTCTTTTTGGACCGGCTGGACCAAGACTCTATCTCCTAGTGGTTGAAACATAATGCCTTCCTTTCTACATACACAGATCTCGTACACCTGCCTGCCGGCAGGCAGGCTGATCTGCACAGATAATTTTATATAATTTTTAAACTCAATTTTACTGATATATAAGCGATTGTAAAGTATACTTTACTTTTTTGTCAAGAGTCGATACTACATCGGCTCGCAGACCCCCGACAAAGCGACACCATGATGCATGGACGTAGACCATGAGAATGGAGAAGCGAAGTGGGGTCACTACCGATAACAAGGGATAAAACAAAAAAAAGAGGATTTCCCTCTCAACGCTCCCCCTAAATTTAATATGTTCCCGTGATCATCAGTAGTTATCAGTGTAATAGATCAGCGTAGTTAAAAAGGTGGCGGTAGTGCAAGGGGGGCACACTACCACCAACCTCAATATAGCGCAACTTAAGCTCAAAAGTCAAGATGATTTTGGTGGATGGAAACGAAGTTCTCGATCGTTGTAAACAATCAGATCTGGGTATTTTTTAGTCCTCGGATCGCTTTCTATTTTTTTGATCTGATATGATTTTAATAGTTTTTCAAGCCGATTACTAATAATTGATGTCATTTCGAACAGAGTGAGAAATCTCCTGTTCTGCTTGCGATAGGATCTCTCGCTTTGCTTAACCCACCTCGCCGGTGGACTCGCAAAGTGTCGAGATGACAATTTTTGTTTACAATTATATTTTTCAAACAGTTCTTCGTTGGCTCTTAAAAACTCCTCGAATAATCCCCCGTCTCCTGCAATAAACTTGCTGGCACTATAATTCTCCGCACAGTATTTATCAATTTTTTCTCCCCGACCAGTTGGAATTTTTAGATAACTCTCCGTTAAGAAATAATTGAAACAAAATTTACCGGCATGGCCTTTTGACTCATCCTTTGATCTTTTTATGCCAAATAATAATGCGAAAATATTTATAAAAAATCTAGCCGTAAAAATACGACCGTCTTTGGCAATAATCAAGATATCAATATCAGAGCTCTTCTTGGATTTGCCTTGTGCCAACGAACCATTTAATATCACGCAACGCACAAAAGGCAGTCGGGCGATTGTTCGGCCAATAATTTTTGCTTGGGATAATCTTTTGTTCAGTAATTCTTTCTTCATCGCCTCAAATTTCTAAGCTCTAATTTTTAATTTCAAATAATTTAGACTTTTATTCGTTATTTGTAATTTGGATTTTGTCATTTGATAAGTTGTCCCCAACTTTTTTAATTGTAACAGAAAATATGGGTGTGCTATCATATAGTTAAAATAAAATATCGTTAAAAAAAACTCCAACTGAATAAAAAACCTAGGAGTTTTTTAAATTGTTCTAATTATAATCATAAGTTCTATTTCGGAGGAAAAATGAGTTCAAAATACATCTTTGTTGTTGGCGGTGTAATGTCTTCTGTCGGTAAAGGAATCGCTTCTGCATCAATTGGAACGATCTTAAAAAGTAAGGGCTATAAAGTTACAGCAATTAAAGCCGATCCTTATATAAATGTTGATGCCGGCACCATGAACCCGACTGAACACGGAGAAGTTTTTGTAACAAAAGACGGCGATGAATGCGATCAGGACATGGGAAATTATGAAAGATTTCTAGACGAAAGCCTGACCAAGATAAATTACATGACAACCGGCCGAATCTACCAGTCTGTTATTAACAAAGAAAGAAATCTTGATTATAAAGGCAAATGCGTTGAAGTTGTGCCTCACATTCCGGAAGAAATAATTAATCGGATTAAAACAGCGAGCAAGAATGCCAAAGCTGATATCACTATTATTGAAATTGGCGGGACAATCGGTGAATATCAAAATCTCCTTTTCCTTGAGGCAGCCAGAATGATGAAACAGGAAAATCCTGAAGATGTAATATTCATTCTAGTTTCATATCTACCAATCCCCTCAAAAGTCGGGGAGATGAAAACAAAACCAACCCAAATGGCTTCACGCGAATTAAATTCTTGCGGAATTCAGACAGATTTTATCTTCTGTCGTTCCGAGCGCCCGATTGACCAAAAACGAAGAGAAAAGCTGGCAACATTCTGCGGAATTAAACCGGAAAATGCCATTTCTGCTCCAGACGAAGATTCAATCTACGACATCCCTGTAAATTTTGAGAATGAAAATCTGGGCGAAAAGATACTAAAACAATTAAGGTTAGAACCCAAACAAACCGATCTGGTTGGCTGGCGCAAAATGGTGAAAGAGGCTAAAGAAGCAAAAGGAAGCGTAAAAATAGGTATTGTCGGTAAATATTTTGACACAGGCGATTTTGTTCTCGCTGATTCATATATTTCAGTTATTGAAGCCGTAAAACATGCTAGTTGGAAAGAAGGTTTGAAACCAGAACTAGTTTGGCTTTCTTCTGACAAATATGATGCCGCATCCGCTAAAAGCGGAGCAGGCACCCCTGCTTCCGTAGGAATGCGGGGGAAAAGTAAGAAAAATTTAGAAGAATTAAAACAGTATGACGGTATCATAATTCCAGGGGGATTTGGTTCTCGTGGAATTGAAGGGAAAATCGCTGTCGCAGGTTTTTGTCGAGAAAACATGATCCCGTATTTCGGTCTATGTTACGGCATGCAAATTGCCACTATTGATTTTGCCAGAAATGTCTGCGGTTTAAAAAAAGCCAATTCTCAAGAACTTGACCCCAAAACTCCTCATCCTGTTATTCATATAATGTCCGATCAGAAGAAGAAATTGGAAGAAAAAGATTTTGGTGGATCAATGAGATTGGGATCTTATGATTGTAAGCTAGTTAAAAACACCCTGTCATATAGGGCTTATTCCAATTTAAAAAAATCTATATCAGGAGAGCCGCCTTTAATTTCTGAGCGCCATCGACATCGTTATGAATTTAACAATGAGTATAAAGACCTAATTACTAAAAAAGGCCTGAAAATAGCAGGTCTTAATCCGGAGAGAAAATTGGTTGAAATAATTGAAATCCCAAATCACCCGTTCTTTGTCGGAGTACAATTCCATCCGGAATTCCAGTCACGACCAGGACGACCACATCCACTGTTTTTAGAGTTCATTAGAGCAGCCAGAAAGAAATAAAAAAATACTTCTTAGAATAAGTAAAGTAACAGTTAAGCCTCTGACTTTTCAAGCTTGGCTGTTTTTTTATCGAAATAATATCTTGTGACCTCAGCAAAGAGAAAAGCTAAAATTGTAGCAAATACTAACACAATAATTTCTTTTATATTTAGCGAGACGATACTAAATGCATTTGCCAATGGCTTAATAAAGATGACCAACTGCAACACAGCAGGAATAATTAAGGCGACAATCAAGAAACGATTGGTAAAAAATCCTCTTAAATTCTGCCAGATCCTCTCCGGAGATCTTATAGAAAAACAGAAAGCCAACTCAGAATAAACAGAGAATGTGAAAACAATAGTTCGAGCCTTCTCTACCGAGAACTGAAGCTCCCACATATAAAGAATAAGTCCTATTATAAATAATAATAAAGCGAGGTAAAGAGAATAAAGTATCGGTCTGGCCATAGAATTTGTTTTTATAGATCTAGGCCTTTCTTTTAAAACAGTTGGGGAAGGTTTTTCAAAAGCCAAAGCAATCGCCGGCAAAGAGTCCGTGATCATATTGATCCAAAGTATTTGTATTGTCAGAAGCGGAATAGGTAAATCAAAAAGGAAAGCAAAACCGATCAGGAAAAGCTCGTCTATGTTGCCGGAAAGAAGAAATATTATCGCGTTTCTAATGTTATCGTAGATTGCACGCCCATATTCTACGGCCGAAATGATTGTACCAAACTTATCATCAGAAAGAATTATATCTGCTGAATCCTTTGCTACATCCGTACCCTTTATTCCCATAGCGATACCGACATGAGCTTCTTTTAAGGCGGGAGCATCATTTATGCCATCCCCCGTCACAGCAACAGAATAACCTATTTTTTGTAGTAGTTTAACTATATTGATTTTATCCTCAGGAGTAATTCGAGCAAAAACTTTTACTTTTTGAAGATGTTTCTTTAAAGATGCTTCGGATAAAGTTTCTAGTTCTTTCCCTGTCATTATTTCCTCATCAGAGACAGAAAGGCCGATTTTCTCTGCAATAAATCGGGCAGTTTCAGGATGATCACCCGTAATCATGATCGGGCGAATTCCAGCACTAATTGCCTCTTTTATAGCTTCCGAGATGCCCTCGGCAGGTTCATCCACCAAAGCAAACAAACCAACAAAGTCCATTCCGTTCAAAGTGTTTGAACCGTTATTGTTAATTTGTTTACATGACAAAGCTATCACCTTGAGACCCTCTTTACTCATTTCCGAAGCTTTGCTCAGAATAGTTCTCTTTGCTTTTGCAGGAATGTTACAAAAAGAAATAATTTTCTCAGCCGATCCTTTAGCAATTATTTCTTTTTTGCCGTTTTGGTTCACTGTAACAGACATAAACTTGTGCTCAGAATCAAAGGGTATTTCTAATTCACGTTTATATAATTTGCTTTTTGCGATTAGACCTTTTCTAAAATTTTTAGCGGCAGATACGATCGCAACTTCAAGTGGATCACCTAGAATGTCTCCATTTTCATCTTTAAGGCTCACATTTGAACAAACTACTCCTTTAATAAATAATTCCAAGGTTTCCTTGTTTGGATTGGTTTCGTTCATATCCAGCTCAAGTAATTCAGAGCTATTTTTCATAACTACTGCCCTATCCACCACTAACTCGTTATTTGTTAGGGTACCGGTTTTATCTGTCGCTATAATATTCACCGTACCAAGCGTTTCCACAACGGCCAGCTTCCTGACAATAGCTTTTCTCTTCGCCATTCTGGAAACACCGATTGCCATAGATAAAGTTATTACAGTCGGCAAACTTTCCGGCACAGCAGCCACCAAGAGAGCTATTGTTAAAGTTAAGAGAGACCAGACTTCAAATCCCCTCATATATCCAAGAGCAAATATTATAGCAGCAATAATTATTGAAATAATACTAAGAACTTTTCCTAGGTACAAAATCTGTTTTTCTAAAGGAGTTTTCTCAAGAGTTGCTCCTTGTACTAAATCGGCCACTTTACCGAATTCTGTTTTTTGCCCAATTCCCACAACAACACCCTTTGCGCGTCCCTGTACTACTACTGTTGATCCAAAAAGCATATTCGTTCGATCAGCCAAAGCTGTATTTAACTCTAAAACTCCAGCGAATTTACCCACAGGAAGAGATTCACCAGTCAAAGCTGATTCATTAACACTTAATGACTCACTTTCAACTACTCTAAGGTCAGCAGGCACTCTGTCACCAGTATCGAGAACTACCATGTCGCCTACAACCAGCTCCTCACTTGGAATAGTTCTGATTTTTCCGTCTCTCAAAACCTTGCTTTCAGACTTAAAGGTTTCTTTTAGAGCTTCCAATGCTTTTTGTGCTTTAAATTCCTGAAAAAATCCCAAAAAAACATTTAATAAAATTATAGAAATTAAGATTGCAGCCTGAAATAGTCCATCAACAAAATATGAAATGATTGCAGCAACAAAAAGCAATAAGATAAAGATGTTGTAAAACTGCCTTAAAAAAATAGTAAAGACACTAATATCTTTCAAATTTTCCAGAGAATTGTTACCATCTTCCAGCAACCTAAAACGAGCCCTTTTCTGCGTTAGTCCATCTTTAAAATCAACGTCGAAATGACGCTTAAGATCATCGTTAGTCCATTGATGATAAAAAAATGCCCGCTCCTCCATATTTTATAGTATAGCAGATAACAGTAGACAGTGCACAGAATAATAAGAAAACAAGAGACAAGAAACAATGACCAAACAATATTCAATAAACAATTACCAATACCTCAAATATTTGAATGCTTTCTAAGTTGGATATTTGGAATTTGTTTGTATCTTGTAACTTGTATCTTGTTTCTTCAATTAAGTCGCTGGCACTACTGGCACTACTGGCGCAGGAGTAGCTTCTGGCGTTGGCGCTGGTGCTGGCGCTGGCGCTGGCGCGGCTTTACCCACTAACCACTTTTCCTGCCACGGTACATATTTAGATACAAAATCTTTTTCTTGGAGAATATCGCTTCCGCGAGTTACCTTATAATGAAATGTTGCTGTCGCTCCTGGATGAGCACTGTCAATCTTCTTTTTCTCACCTGGCGCCAAAGTATCAGTTTCTGTATAAAGAGGTGGATCAGGTTGAGTAACGTTCGTTACTACTGGTTCAGATACCTCGGAAGTTCTTCCATCTTTAGTGCCATAGATATCAAAGGTAATTTTCGTTCCGACAACTTTTGATTGAATTAAAACATATTTTCCGTAATTATTAACAAATTTAAAATCAGGCGCAGGATCATAGATGGTTGCATCCATACCAACTGGAGGTTCGTAATAACTTACCCTATATTTATGGTTTTGTCTCTCGGTTATTTTCATGCCTGCATTGAGGGCAGCTCTGAATAAAGTCGATGAAACCTGACACAGTCCACCGCCAAACTCGGGAATGGTTTTATTTTCCTTAATCACCAGCTCTTCCAAGTATCCGCTTGAAGCATCAATAGTTCCAAGTTGCTTGAGAGTTGAAAAAGTCTCATCAGGTTTTAGAAGAACACCGTTAATTGCCGCTGCGCCAATCTGAATATTATGAACCCTATTCGAGGACGAACCAACAAAGTTAGTTGTTGCTGTTCCCACCAGCTCAACAATTCCCAAATCACTGATTTTCTGTTCCGAAACTTCCGGTTCTTTTAATGCCACCTTTAAAGTTATTGCTGCAAAATCAGGATTGACTTCTTTTGAATCCATACGTAATTTTATATTATTTTCAATATCAATTTTTGTCTGTGCTCTGTCCAGTGTTCTACCGGTTATCGATGTCTCAACAACCGTTGCCATACCATCAGATATGGTTAATTTCGCATTTTTAGCTTCAACATCAATACTCTTTCCAATGGAGTCGATAAAAGATTTTATACGATCGTCATTTAGTACAATTTCTAAGTCATCACCGTTTGATTTTGATTTCACAAAGCCACCGATCGTATCATCATCAGCTTTAAATTCCTGATTATCATATTTCAAAATCAAATCGCCTTGTTCGATAATTTTATTAGCCTTGGCAAGAGCTGCCATAGCTTTATCTTTATCAACCTGAGGTTTAAAATTTTCAGTTTTAAATGATGTTTTCGCAATTTTAAAATCACCAATCTGAGATTCAATATCATTAATTATTTCCGCCTGATCAATTCTGTGACCCTCTTTTCGATCTTCTGATAATTTAAATTTACCGTCGCCGTAAACCAATAAATAGTCTTTTTCTGGATCATCAAGCTCGATAGCAATATTTTTAACTTTTAACGTCAGTCCCTCTAAATTTAGAGAGTAAATAGCCTCATGATCAGTACCAGCAAACACTGATTTTAATTGCTCAAGAAAAGATTTAAAAGTCCCCTTGCTTCTTCCTTGTCCCCAAACTTCATCAACTGTAGCTTTAACGTCATATTGAAGTCCTATTTCAGAAGGATCAATGACATAAATTTTCTCATCAGAGTTATCATTCTGATATTTTAATTCAATCTTAGCGCCCCCAACTTCTTTTGACTTATCCTCTATTATTCTTTGAATTTCTTCTTTGGTTTTGCCACTAAAATTTATTTCACCTATATATTGATGAGCATAAACTTTTTTTGAGAAAGCCAAAGAATATATTCCAAAAGCAATAAGAAAAACGATAACCAACCCAGAAAAACCAAGCAGGCATATCTTGGCGTATTTTTTAGCTTTTGGGCTTTTAAATATTTTTACTTTTTTCATTCGTAACTCTTAGATACATTCCAACACCAACAGTATACTAGTTAAATCCCAAATCAACAACTATTGTAGAAAGCGTCCCGATTAATCGGGACGCCCTGTTATGAGCCGCTAAGCGGCTCGTCTGTGGAGGAGGAGTCCCCCCAGACCGCTCAGGCCGAGTCCTATGGCAAGTAAAGAACTCGGTTCCGGAACGACTGATGAATTAAAGTCAACTGTGAAGTCGAAATTACCGCCCATATAGAGGTTTGTTGAATCCCACTCTAGCGGGAGATAGAAACTATTGCTAAAACCGTTCTGAAAAAAAGTGATCTTTGGTTCAACCATTGGAGGATCCCATGGTCCGCCAGTACTACAATCGATGTAACCGAACAACACATCATAATCGCAAGGATTATCGCACAGGATTGAGCCATAAAAGACCCAGTTTCCGGTAAAATCCCGAATATCACAGGCTAGACCATTTCCCAACACAATGTGAACATTGGAATCAGCGTTATAGTTATTGTTCCACTCAGCGGTTCTGGGTTCCCATGAAAAGCCCATGGTGACAGACTCCCACTGATCAGATCCTTCTTCACTAACCCAGATACCCAAGCCAAAGTCGGTCTCGCTAGCCAACGCCATCGTTTCAATGACGCCCGCAAGCGTTATGGCAAATAATATTACAGCTGCCATTGTAAACTTACGCATTACCCTATATTCCCCCTCAAAACCAGCATTACGCCATATCGACGTTTGATTCAAAATAACAAAAATAATATTAAAAAATGATTAAGGAAAGATTAAATATTTATTAAGGCGTTCGTTTTTTTATCTGTAAATTAAAAGTAGTTACTTACCTACCCCTTGTGTCATCCCGACCAGAGTGGAGGGATCTTCTGATAGTAATCAGAATTTATTTTTAAGATTTCCCTGCCTGCCGGCAGGCAGGTCCGTCCTCAGACAAGGCTGAGGAGTCGAAATGACAATTGCGAGTAAGCGGTTATATTTAAAAAAATCCCCTTTCAGGGATTTTTTTAATTCAGTGTCAAATATCTAAG
The DNA here is from genome assembly GCA_041649155.1 of Patescibacteria group bacterium. Lineage (GTDB taxonomy): Bacteria > Patescibacteriota > UBA1384 > XYA2-FULL-43-10 > 1-14-0-10-43-13 > JAMCZZ01. Next base: position 285,204 of record JBAZNP010000001.1, read on the forward strand.
ATCAAAGTTCTCAGTTCTAAATATGGAGTATTTCGTTTAAAATATCTTTTGCTTTTGACTCTTTTCTATTTCTTTCAGCAGAGTCAGTAGCAAATGTAACAACTACAACCTCACCCTCTTTGGTGTCCCTCGGCAATAAGCTTACTGGCACCACACATTTTTTTTCATCTGAAATTAAAACTGCGTTGTCACCTTCAAAGCGATCCAAAGTCATTTCCGTTGAAATAATATCTTTTTCTTGTTTCTTACTCATTATCTACTGTGCAACTTTTTCTTTAAGTTTTTTATTTTCCAAAACCACGGTAGACTTTTTACCAAAAATCATAATAGCAGCAACGGCAATAATAAGAACAGCAATGATGACAGCTTTCCAAATAGAATCAAGATTTACTTTGATGATAATTGGAGCAATCAATAAAGCGATGATGTTTACAACTTTAATAATTGGGTTGATAGCTGGACCGGCAGTATCTTTGTACGGATCACCAACTGTGTCACCAGTAACAGCTGCTTGGTGAGCAAGTGAACCTTTGCCGCCAAAATTACCTTCTTCGATGTATTTCTTAGAATTATCCCAAGCACCGCCGCCAGAAGTCATTGAAATCGCAACGAATAATCCGGTAACAATTGTACCAATCAAAAAGCCGCCAAGAGCAACCGGACCCAAGATAAAGCCAACCAATAAAGGAGCCAATACTGTCACGCTTGCAGGAAGGATCATTTCGTGAATTGCAGCTTTTGTGACAATATCAACCGCTTTTTTGTAGTCAGGAGTAGCCTTGCCTTCCATTATACCTTTGATCTCTCTGAACTGTCTTCTAACTTCCTCTACAACGGCACCACCAGCTTTACCAACAGCTTCCATGGCAAGTGATCCAAAATAGTAAGGCAAAAGTCCACCAAGAAGCAAACCTACAAGCACATAAGGATCTTTTAGATCGAAGGCAAAGATATTACCAGTAGCATGTGATAGCTTTTCTGTGTAATCTGCAAATAAAACCATTGCTGCCAAACCAGCAGAACCAATAGCATAACCCTTGGTAACAGCTTTTGTAGTGTTTCCGACTGAATCAAGAGCATCAGTGTGGACTCGAACGTCGGCTGGCATTTCCGACATTTCTGCAATACCACCGGCATTATCTACAACTGGACCGAAAGCATCAATGGCAACAATAATTCCTGCCATTGAAAGCATACTCATAGCAGCGATTGCCACACCATAAAGACCAGCTAAGCTGTATGCAGCCAAAATACCGGCAGCAATTACCAAAACAGGCATTGCGGTTGATCTCATTGAAACAGCCAAACCAGTAATAACATTTGTACCATGTCCAGTCATAGAGCTCTGGGCAATTGATTTAACCGGAGCATATTTTTGTGAAGTAAAGTATTCAGTAATAACAACCAAAAGAGCAGTTACAGCTAAACCGATTAGAGAAGCAAAATATACGTCATTAACTTCATATGTTCCGTTTCCTTCCATCATCCAACGAGTAATGAAATAGAAAGCTCCAGCAGCCAAAACACCGGCTACAATTAAACCGCGATAAAGCGTTCCCATGATATTTTTTGAATTCTTTCCAAGACGAACAAACCAAGTGCCGATGATCGAAGTAACAATTGATGCAGCACCTAGAACTAATGGAAATAGAACCGCATTTTCAAAATTAGCAAAGAATAAGTGGCCTAAAAGCATAGCAGCAACTGCTGTAACAGAATAAGTTTCAAAAAGATCAGCAGCCATACCAGCACAATCGCCAACGTTATCGCCAACGTTATCAGCAATTACAGCTGGATTTCTAGGATCATCTTCTGGAATTCCAGCTTCGACTTTTCCGACCAAATCAGCACCAACGTCAGCACCTTTTGTAAAAATACCACCGCCAAGACGGGCAAAAATTGAGATCAAAGAACCACCAAAGGCAAGTCCGATTAAACTTTCAGTATCCCTGAAAATAGCATAAAAACCAGCAACAGACAGAAGACCAAGACCTACTACAAATAACCCTGTAATAGCGCCAGACTTAAAAGCCACGTCCATTCCGGCAGGTAAACCTTTTCTGGAGGCTTCCGCAGTACGAACGTTGCCCCTAACTGACACATTCATGCCAATGTAGCCGGCAAGAGCAGAAAAAGCCGCGCCAATTAAAAACCCGAGTGCAACTTTCCAGCCAATAGCATAAAGAAGCACAACAAACAAAACGGCTGCAACGACTGCAACAGTTGAGTACTGTCTATTTAGAAAAGCTTTCGCCCCGTCTTGAATTGCCTTAGCAATATCAACCATTTTTTTGTTACCCTGAGGCTTCTTCATGACATTTGAAATCAGGATGAAACCATAGATAACAGCGAGCAGTGAAGCTCCAAGAGCAATGATGATCGAAGTGGTAAACATAGAAAACTCCGTTTTTAATTGAAAATTTAATGTTAATTTATCATAACCAAGCTTGCAATTCAACCTATTGACCAAGAACCTCTTTATAAACTCCCAGTGTCTTTTTTGCCGTGTCATCCCAAGAATATTTTCTCACTTGTTCTAATCCGGCAGGAATCATTTCTTTTCGCAGGCCTTCATCTGTAATGATTTTTTCCATTGCTTTGGCCATGTCGTCTGTATCATAAGGATCGAAATATAACGGTACGTCACCTAAAATTTCCGGCATACAAGATTCTTTTGAAGAGATAACGGGCGTTCCGCAAGCCATAGCCTCAAGAGGCGGAAGACCAAATCCCTCGGAGAGCGAGGGTATGATATATGCCGATGCTCCGGCATAGGCCAATGGCAATTCTTCCTCTAGCACAAATCCAGTAGTAACCACGGCCTTTCTTCTCAATGATTTGTTAAGATCCTCAATTCTCCTCAATACTTCTGGCTCATCCTTATCAATCTTTCCAGCCATAACCAACTGAACTTTTCTATCTTTGATTTCCCCTTTCGTTGCCGCTTTCTCAAATGCCTCAAGCATTCTGAGTAAATTTTTGTGTCTCTTCCACATTCCAGTGTAGAGGATGTATTGGTCTAAAATTTTGTATTTTCTTTTAAAGCTTTCAATTTTTGAGTTCTTATTCCTAACCTGAAGATCATATTTACTATCTGTTCCTAAATAAGTGACTATGATTTTATCTTTGGGAGTACCATAATACTCAATTATTTCTTTTTTTGATGTTTCCGAGACAGTTAGAATCTTGGCTGAATTTTTTGCAGCTGCCGCCATCACTTTATTAAAAGCAATTACTTTGATTTGATTTTGGCGATGTAAATGCCCAAACAATGTTAAATCATGAACAGTAACAATAAATTTTCCTTTATACAAAACAGGGTGATTAAATTGGGCAAAATGAATTAAATCAAACTTCTTTTCTTTCAAATATTTATACAGCTTGGTCTGCTCTTTAAGACTATAATGCTTAATATCAATAATTTCTAAATCTAAGTTTTTATATTTAGATTTGCAATTCTCAATGAGTTTTTGCAGCTTTAATTTCTCCTGATTTTTCTGGGCCTTAAAATCCATAATCTCCGGTTCATAAGCTGGAATTTTAAAAAATTCCGCAAAAACATCAGCCCCGCAAGGACGAATTAGTAGTGTGTATTCATTTTCCTGGTCCGATTTAATAATGCGGCTCAATATCTCAAGCGTGTACCTTGATACTGATTCGCCAACTCCGACAAACCGTCCATCAATTAAGATTTTTGCCATTTTTTTCTCCTATTGCTAATCCACTCATTAATATCAGTAAATATAATCCCGCCTGACCAGTATAAATATTTATAAATAATCCAGCAAGCAAAAAACTCATCAGCAAAGAAAACTCTGCTCTGTCCTCTTTAATATTTTTCTTATTATATATAATATAGCCCAAAATAACTAAAAAAATTAGAAACAAAGATAGCCCGATCAGGCCAGTCTCTTCGAACATATCGAAATAAATATTTTCAGTCCAGTGGTTTGGCCCCCCATCAATTCTATTTTGAGAAGATGGCCCAGCCGTGCCCATTCCACGTCCCAAAATACCGATTTCATACCGTTGATCCCATACTCTTCGATATTGTTCAACCCTTTCGGTCGAAGAAGCGCCGTGAGTTATTAGCGAATTAAAAGAAACTGATTGATATCCGAACCAGAAAACCAAGGATATTAAAAACACGAAAGAGGCAAACCAACTCGATGCGGCAAAAGATCCAAATCGCTTTTTTAAGTAATAGAATATTAGTAATAAGAATAATGCCAATAACCCAATCCATGAACTTCTGGAAAAAGTTAAAACCAAAGCTGCAATAAATAACGGGCAGAACCATAAAAAATTTTTATTTAAATAAGCGCTAGCGAATACCAAAAAAGAGACAATCGAAAGGAGATACAATCCAAGGGCATTCGGACCAGCTAAGACTGATTGGAGTCTAGTAAATTCTCCTCCGACAGCATGAATTGTATTAAGCGATCCTTCGCTTGATATTTCAGAGATTAGAGGTATTTTAAATTTAAAAAATTCCAAAATAGTTAATGTAAGCACTATTAATGAACTTAGAAATACAGACCAGTAAATATTTTTGCGTTGATTTTTCGAAAAATCAAATAGTTGCAAAGAAATTAAGAGTAAAACCGGAACAAACGTAAATCTGAAACCTCTGAGCCATTGTAATGCACTTGCTTCTTTCCAAAAAAATGTCAGGAGTCCCCATAATATGAAAAGCGAGGAAATAAAAATTAAATTCTTGTTATTAATTTTTTCCCTTGTAAATAAAATCGCTGCGAGACCTAAAAGGAATAAAAATATCACAAGCACATCCCTAACTAAGCTTAGGGATGGCTTGCCCGTAATGCTCACCAACCAGGAGCTAAATGGAAGAAAAAAGAATAGCGCTATGAGTACAAATGTGGCCAAGCTAGTTGTTGATTTCTTTAGTTTCATTTTTACCACTAATAATAATTGAAAAAGCGAAAATCAACCAAAAGATAGCCGAGAGATCATTTTTAAAATAAGTTGTATCAAAAAGTCCATGAACCATTATCGCCGTCATGGCAGCCAAAATTGTTGCTTTGATTTTTAAATCAGAAGAAAAAGCATTTTTTAAAAAATCTATTAAAATCACAACAAACAGTAGTAGTCCCAAAATCCCCAGATTGAGCCAAATCGCCAAGAGCAAATTGTGAGGATGCAATGCATAAGGCAAAATAAAATACTTAAAGTAAGAGTCATTTACCGAAATTTGAGCTATCGCACTCTGAAAACCACCCAAACCAACTCCATTAACCAGATGGTTTTTCAATAGTTGAACAGAATATTTGTAAATTTCTTTTCTTGATTCGTTGCTTCCCGATAAATCAACCAAATGAGAAACTATATAAAAATAGAGATAATTTCCGACAAACAAACAGGCAGCAATTAAAGTAGCAAAGACGGGACGTCGGTCCCTACTTTTTTGCTTGTTAATGTATGTATAATTTAAATAAACCAACATTCCGATTATAAAGGCCCATAAGCCACCTTTTGATTTTGAAAAACAAAGGGCGACTATCGGAAACAGTGAAAGCAAAAGAAATAATACTTTTTCATACTTTTTCTTGAGAGTGCCCCAGATTGATAATGACAGAAAAAACACAGGCACAATGAACATAGCCAAGAAATTTGGTGATTCAAAAGGTCCAAATACACGTTTATCGTTCATGTATGGCAGAAAAGTAGCGTCACCCGACTGATAGAACAAAGTACCAATAATATCAAAACGTTGAAGTATAGCCCAGAATGAAACTATTATTAACGATGCAAAAAGTGGAACACAAAGTCTCAGAAGTTCATTTCTTTTAAAGTTATTAATAATAAGCCAATAAAAAACTACCGGCGCAAAAAACCAACCTTTAAATATTCCCAAGGCAGTCGTTTTGTCGGGAGAAAAATAAACTGAGATTAAAGCGATAATCAAAAGAAGAGAAGGCCAAACCGAACCATAGATTACTTTCTTCTTTTCTTTTATTAGAAGTACTATAAATGATAAAAATGAGAGCAAAATGGCAATTTCAAAAACATTGGTCTTAATCCCCAAAACTGAAAAACGAAAAAAATAAAAGGGAATCAAGAAAACAGATGCTGCTATTAAATATTTATTTATCTTTTGGATAGTCATTGGATTGATTTGGCTTATTATCAGCTAAAGCAGTTGATATTAGGACCAGAAAAGGGAGCAAGATTAAAATATATAGCAATGTATTATTAAAGAAAGAACCGGCAATCCAAGCTACAAGGAATGATAGAAGCGACCATGCTAACCAATCTTTCTTTTCCTTAAACTTAAGGAAAAGCTTGAAACCAAGACTGGTAAAGAATGATAAGAATAAAACTAAACCGACAATTCCTGTAGTGGCAAAAATATTTAAAAGAGAACTGTCTGAACCCTGACTAGACATACCAGTTAAAGATTTGTCTTTCGACAATCCAGAATTTGTCAAAGCTGTTCCGTACGCATTATATCCAACCCCATATAACCAATGATTAGTTGCTAGCTTTAGTCCTCTTTTTAAAGACTCCCCTCTAGCTGCGGCGCTGGGATCAAAATCACTATCCTGTGTTGTTGAAGTGGAGGAAGATTGAAATATACTTCCACTCTGAGCAATTCTGCTTCCTAATCTTGTTGGTACGAATACCATAATAATAAAAATTGCTAACACACCCAATGCCAACTTCCAGTTTTTTCTATAAGCGACTAAAGGAAGGGCAATTGCCCCTTGCGCCCAAGCACTTCTTGAGTATGTAAAATACAATGCAATCCAGCTTAAAATGAAAAACGCAATTAGAATATTTTTTAACTTCCGGTTAGAACTCCCCAATCCAACTCCCAATAACACTGATAATAAAAGCACAAGAAAGGCACCTAAATAGTTGGGATCAAAAAAAGTGGAAAGCATTCTACCTTGATGGGGATCCCAGCCAAAAAGAGCCATAAAACTAAAATCAGGAACAAAAATGAGTTGAAGATACCCAAAAACTAGTATTACTGCTGACCAGATTAAAAAGTTTTCTAAAAACTTCGCTGTTTCAATTATCCTCTCTTTTAAGAGATAAAACATTACCGTGACATTAAATACTAATATAGAAAGCCTTGCCCAATAAGAAAAAGCATTTAATATCTGTCCAGAGGAATAAGCAGCACTATTGATAGCCAAAGAAATCACAGCCCAAACTAAAAATATAATCAATATTCTCCAAGGGAGACATTTCCATATTTTTTTTAAATAATCTATTAAATTCTTTGTTGACAATAAGTAACTAAAAAATATAATTGAAAAGATAATCAACAAACAATCAACCGCTAGTAAGGTTACTCTTGGGCTTTCTGAGACATTAAATCTTACTGCCTGACCAGCAGCTACTGAAACGAATAAGAGAAGGGGCGTTAGAAATGATAGAATTTTTTTCATTTTGCTTAATTTTTTACACAGTTTAAGTTTATAAAAATAACTTACCATAACTAATATTTTCTTTCCAGAACAAACGACCATCTGGCATTTATTTAATTTTTTGTGCTATTATTTAAACAATGAACATAAAAGATAAAAAAATAGTTTTTGTTATTTTTCTTATTTTGTTAGCTATTGCAGTTATTTCAGTCTTAGTTATTTATTTTCCAATGAAAAATAAGGTGAAGGCTCCAATCAGTTCAGGCGATAGCACACTGGAATCTCAATCAAACTCTAATTCAAGTACTCAATTTGATGCTAAAAGTGAAGTAAATGATCCTAACCAAAATATTAGCAAGCCCGCTTCATCAAATAGTGCGGAAAATTATTACAATGAAGGACTAAAGGATATTGCAAATAAAGATTATAGCGAAGCAATATTTAATTTTTCCAAAGCGATCGAACTCGACCCCAAACAGGAAAACTACTACAGCAAAAAAGCTGAAGCACAAGTCTTAGCTGGAGATAAAAACGGAGCCATAGCAACAGTTCAAACAGGACTAAAAGCATTACCGGACGATCAATTACTTTTGAATAAATTGGATATAATTAATGCAACGGTAAAATGATGATAAAAAAAACAATTTCAATTTTATTAATGGTCGGACTGTTTGCATCTTTTTTGCCTAACTCGTTAACAAATAAGGCAAATGCGTCTGATCGGACAGTCAGTGAATTTATGGCTGGTCAATACTATAACAGCGTTATTCCTGACTATGATTTTGTAGACATCAATTCTCTTGGTGTGTCTGATATACAAAGAGTTCTAGTGGATAATAACTCTTTTCTTAAAGACTATCATGATAACTCAGCTACAGGTGCAGGAAGAAGCGCAGCTCAAATAATTTATGATGCGTCACATGCAAGCTACGATGCCGCGGCCGGTAGCATCAATGGCATTACAATCAACACTTCCACCGGTACAATCAGCCCCAAAGTTCTTCTTGTTATGCTTCAGAAAGAACAAAGTTTGGTATCGATGCAGGCGCAAAATGATACAGCTTTAAACAGAGCCATGGGATATCAATGTCCCGATGGTGGCGGCTGTGATCCAGCCTATGCTGGTTTTGCCATGCAAGTCGGTTGGGCCGCCTGGCAATTGAGATATAACTATGAATATGCTGCTCGCGGTATTAAAAATCCAGGCTTCACCATCCACTATGTTAAAAACGAGGGCACAACACTAAGCGATTACACAGGAGCTTATGATGTAATAATGCTAAACAACGCAACTGCCGCACTTTACAGTTATACACCTCATGTATTCGACAGTGCTTATAATTTCTGGAAAATTTTCTACCGCTTGTTTACAGCAGCTACGCTACCAAACGATACCCCTCCGCCGTACGATGGCAATGGAACACAGATCTTTTATAGAACTCATGTGCAAAATATCGGTTGGACGGACTGGAAAGGAAACGGGGAGACTTCGGGAACTACTGGTCTGGGACTAAGGGTTGAAGCTATTCAGATGGCACTGGTTGGAAATCCAAGTCTTGGCTTCGAGTTTCGCGCACATATACAAAATAGAGGGTGGTCTGAATGGATGAGTAATAGCGGCATTATTGGCACAACTGGTTTGGATTTACGAATTGAGGCAATAGAAGCTAGAATTACTAATTCTAACGATTATAATGTTTACTATCAAACCCATGTTGAAGAACATGGCTGGATGGAGGCAACACACGATGCCAACATGGCAGGAACAACTGGACAAAACCTAAGAATTGAGGCAATAAAAATGGAGGTTAATAGAAGATACACCGTTAATCCCCTTGCATTAGAACTCAATGCTAGAGCCCATGTACAAAATGTTGGGTGGACCAGCTTGGTTGGCCAAAATAAGTTACTCGGAACGTCTGGAAGAGGTTTAAGACTGGAAGCTATTCAATTATCATTGGCTAACGCTCCAGCGGGTACATCTATTTTATACAGAGTCCATGTACAGAATATAGGCTGGATGGATTGGGCGAGAGATGGTCAAACAGCAGGAACAGAAGGCCAATCCTTGAGAATTGAGGCAATTGAAATCAGAGTAGAAGGACCTCAAACTATCCATGTATTTTATGATGGACATGTACAAAATATTGGTTGGATGAACCAATATTATGACGGCAATGCTATTGGAACAGCTGGACAAGGCCTAAGGTTGGAAGCATTGGTACTAAATTTCCGATAATAACTCCGATAAAAATATTGAGAATTATTTCCTCATTTTTATTATTAATAACATTTACTTTATTGCTAATAAAAAAAACTGCAGAATTGATCTAGAGAAAATCAGATAATGAATAGCAATCCCAAACTGCATTTTGATTTGTCCAAGCATTATTCGTTTTCTTTATATTTTAACTATGCTTTGCTATATTAATGCAAGTAAGTGCTTGTTTTAATCTTAACAATCCAGTAAACAAATGAATCAAAAAAAAATCAGTGTTGCCTTAGTTTCGAACGATAAAATCGGTAAAATGATGGCTGGTCCGGGAATTAGGTACTTCGAGCTAGCCAAAACTTTTTCCAAATTTTTTAAAGTTACGCTTTTTGTACCTGATAACTGTGATATTTCTTCGGCTGATTTTAAAATAATAGTCTATAATTCAAAGAAACAAAGCTCCTCTATCGCAAACTCACTTCTAGGCATAGATGTTATCTTGGCTCAAAGCCTACGTCCTCCACTTTTGCGGGTCATTAATAATAAAAAAATTAAGTTCATTGCCGATTTATACGACCCGTTGATTATTGAAATGCTTGAATATACCAAGCTTGATCCTGAAAGAATCCGAAAGAATATTTACGACTTTAACTATCATACATTGTTGCTCCAGTTAAACACTGCTGACCATATTTTATGCTCTTCCGAGAAACAGAAGGACTTATACATCGGACTTTTATCCCGCGAGAAAAGAGTCACCCCTAACGAATATTCAGAATCTCCAGATTTAAAAAACTTAATTTCGATCCTGCCATTCGGCACCCCTTGTAAAAAATTCGAAAAAATAAATGCTGATTCGTTGGAAAATAAATTTCCTCAGATTAAAAGAACTGACACATTGATTTATTGGGGAGGAGGAATTTGGAACTGGTTTGATCCAATTACTGTCGTTAAGGCGATTGAAAATATTTCCAAGAAAAGAAAGGATATTAAGCTGTTATTTCTAGGAACAGCCCATCCTAACCCAAAAATCAAAACAATGGAAATGGTTCAAAGAACGGTTGACTTCTGTAAAGAGAAAGACCTCCTAGATAAAGTTGTTTTTTTCAATTTCGGCTGGACTCCTTATGAAGAGAGAGTTAAATATTTATCAAGAGCCGATATTGCCATTTCAACTCATTTTAAAAATTTGGAAACTCGGTTTTCATTCAGAACCAGAATCTTAGATTATTTGTGGGCATCCATACCAATGATCGTCACAAAAGGAGATGTTCTCTCTGAGTTCATTAATGACAAAAATCTCGGAAAAGTCGTTGGATACGAAAGCGTTAATGAGATAGAAGAGGCAATTTTACAATTAGCAGATGAAAAAATAGAAGTTCAAAGAATCAAAAAAAATATTGAAAAAATCAACACTGGCCTTTCTTGGGATAACGCTGCATCAAGCACAATTTCAGTTATAAGCAATAACCTATTTAATATTCATAAGATTAATTGGCTAAAATTTGTGTGGCTATCTTTCAATTTTTACCTCAGCGGCTCGAAAAAAAAATTAATGAGAAGAATTAATGAGCAAAGAAAGTAACAAAATCGCGTCAAATACGCTTGTTCAAATTATTGGGCGAATGCTTGTAATGGTAATGGCTTTAATTTCGACAAAACTAATTACCAACTACCTTGGACCAGAAGGAACGGGTTTTTACACCACCATAGTAACCTATTTCAATTTTATAATTGTAATCGCTGATTTTGGCTTATTTTCTGTTGCAGTTAGAGAAGTATCAAAAGACTATTCTAATTATAAAAAGATTCTTGGAAATATTTTTTATATTCGACTTATAAGTGCATTGATTGCAACAATCATAGCAGTAATTATTATATTTTTTACAAAGTATCCAACTGAGATTAAAAATGGCGTCTTAATTGCTTCTTTGTTTCCAATATTTAACCTTACTGGAAGTGTCTATGATATGTTCTTGCAGGTTAAACTAGAAATGAAGAAAGTCGCCATTGCAGAAATAATATCTAAAATAATCGCTCTAGCTGGCGTGATAATAGCAGTTGCCTTTAATCTGGGAATTTATATTATTATTACCACCGTATCACTAGCTGCTGTGAGCAATTTTCTAATTAAGATGTTGATTTCAAAAAAACAACTACCCCTAAATTTTCGTTATGACAAGTCAATTCTTCCACATTTTATTAAAATGTCAGTGCCGCTTGGAATAGTTTTTATCGTTAATAATATTTATTTCAAGGTTGACTCTCTAATGCTTTTTTATTACAAAGGAGCTGCTGATGTCGGTATTTATGCTGTTGCCTATCGAGTACTAGAGACGACTCTTTTCGCTGGGTCCTATTTGACCAGCTCTCTGAAACCGCTTCTTTCTGTTTCAGTTGAAAATGACAAAGAAAAGACGACTAGAGCCTTAAAACAAGGAACTAATTTTTTGTTTTTTATGGCGCTCACTATTTCAATTATTTGCATTACTTTTCCTAAAGAAATTATACTGTTTCTTAGTAATGAAGAATTTATAAAAGGCGCCAATGTGACAATAATCCTAGGATTTGCCACAATTTTTATTTACCTGGGCGGCATGTTCGGAGAAATAATGATCGCCAAGGACATGAGAAGAACAATGCTTAAAATTTCTGGTTTTATCTTGCTGTTCAACGTGGCCTTAAATATGTATCTGATACCGCGTTATGGTTTTATTGGTGCTGCATATGCTACTTTAATTTCCGAAGTTGTCCTTCTTGCTATTAGCTGGAACGTGGCGAAAAAAGCAACTGAGATTTCTCTTGACTGGGCCAGGATCACCAAACTAGTATCAATCGGACTGTTTTCAGTTTTATTTGGATATTTTTTGAAAAGATTTGATATTTATTTCCTAATAAATATGTTATTTACGGTCATTACATATGTAGCGCTATCATACTTCTTGGATGCTATACCAAAATCTGTAGTAAATAATTATCTAATATCTCTGAAAAGCAAATGGACAAAAAAGACCTCTCCATCATTATAGTTCATCATAAATCAAAAAATATTACTCTTGATTGCATTAAAAGCATCAGGGAACAGATATTTGGAATTTCTCATGAAGTAATCGTTGTTGATAACAGCGAAAACACAGAATACAGAATACAGAATACAGATATCAGCAAAATACTAGGGCCTTCTACCTTCTGCCTTCTACCTTCTGCCAACAAAGGCTTTGGCGCTGGCAATAATCTGGGCGCGAGCAAGGCAAACGGAGAATATTTATTGCTCCTGAATCCCGACACTATAGTATTTGATAATTCGATTGAGAAAATGCTTTCCTTTATTAAAAAACACGATGAAATTGGGGCATTGACGTGTCTATTGGGACCGGATAAAAAAACTCTACAGAAGAATTTCTTTGGTAGATTTCAATCTCTTCTTTCCGTCACGTTTCGACATTATAATTATCAAAAAGTTGACCTTTCCAGGGAATTTTTTTATACCGATATAGTTACCGGCGCAGCCCTAATGATTAAAAAAGAAATTTTTGAAAAAGTCGGCAGATTTGATGAGAGATTTTTCATGTATTTAGAAGACGACGACCTTTGCAAACGACTGGTTGATGCTGGATATAAAAATGCAGTTTTGAATACTGCAAAGATTATTCACCTCGAAGGCAAAAGCATTTCAAAAAATGCCGAGCGCAAAAAGATTTATTATCAAAGCCAAAATCTCTATTGGCAAAAGCACAATGGATTGCTACCAACCATTATAATGAGAGTTATTCGTTGGCCATACAAGTTCATACGCACTAAATAAACAGCAATAAGAACACAGCCATATTTCCAGAAAACAATTTCTCTGATAAAATATATTAGTATAAAACAAAAAAACTATTAAAATAAAACCCACTTAAATGAACAAGCTATTCACCTTTTTTAGAAATAGGCCTTATATTTATTGGATCTTTATGGTCTTCATTTTTTTAATATTATTTTTTATTCAATATTATGCCCCGATAAGGGGTCGCTATGTAGTACCGCCCGGTGATGATCCATATAGCCACTACTTATTCTTAAAGCCAATTTTAGATGGTCAGAGCAACTTTATAGACGCATTGAAGTTGGGAGCGTATCCACCTGGGTTTCATTTTATTATTGCTAAGATTGCTGAGTCTACCCATACAGATCCCTTAAGAATTATGGTTCTAATTTATCCATTAATTTTTTTATTAATTTCGCTGGTTGTGTTTATTTTCTCCTATCTAATTTTTGGTCGAAAAGTTGCTCTAATAGCATTCTTGCTTTATGGTTTTACTCAAAATGCTCACTTGCAGCTTCAAAATGATGGTGGCTATCCAAATTTAATAGCAGCAGGAATCTTTCTGCCACTATTAATATTATCTGTGATTTATTTTTTCAAAAAAGACGGATTATTACACAAATTACTTTTTTTAATATTAAGCCTCATATTAGCAGCAGGAATCTTTGTAACCCATCACCTCTCTGCTATATATCTGCTTGGCCTTTTCTTAACTTCTTTCCCTGTTTTGATAATTTATTTATGGATATCGAACAGATGGAGTTATGTGAAAGGATTAGTTTATTTTTTGCTTTATGCTGGCATATTATGCTTGACATTTTATATGTATCAATACAGCGAGATGTTTGCTTCTGAAAGAAACCTGTCAAATATGATGGTTCAATTATTAAATAATTACCCATTTCTCAGAGTGATTCCAAGAGAAGAATCATCTGTTCTGCCTCTGTATCTTTATGATGATAATCTAGTAAAAATAATATTTATTATTGGCTTAATGGGCATACCATATGCTTTTTATTGTTTCAAAGAAAATCATAAGAAACTTTATTTTCCGTTATTATTACTTACAACTTGGGCAATAATGCTTTTTATTGTCTCTAGAATGTCTTTTTTATCAGATCCAGGAAGAGCCATGAGAGACCTGACAATACCGCTAGTAATTTTTAGTGCAATATTTTTATCTGATATTTTAAACCGATTCAAAGATAAAGTATTTGCTGTCGCCATATTATTCGTATGCGCTTATTTTTGGCTCTGGGGAAGTGTCTTCCAGAGATTTATTTCAGCAAGATCATTTGAACCAATGGTAAGAATCACTGATGCTGATATCGATGCAATCAAGACAATAAAAAATACTCCTGGAAAAAATAAAAGAATCCTAACCAATGTATCACATCCTTGGCTCAATTATTATTTATCTGATTATAATATTAATTATACTCAAGATTATATTAGAGATATAGACTTAATAAGCTATGATTTTGTATATCAAATTGATAATCAAATGGGATGGTCTTCAACGCCCATTAACTATAAATTTACAAAAAATATTTCTAATGGAGAACTAAAAATACTGGGTCAATACAGTACTCCAACTAATAATATTAATGTCTACGAAGTAATTAAATAATTAGTATCTATAGTGCTCTGGCTTGTATGGGCCATCAACGGGAATGCCGAGATATTCTGACTGCTTCGAAGTTAGTTTTGATAAATGAACTCCAAGTTTGTCCAAATGAAGTCTGGCTACTTCCTCGTCCAGTTTTTTAGGAAGTGTATAAACTTTGCCCTTCTCGTATTTTTCTTTTTCAGTGAACAAGCTTATTTGAGCCAAACATTGATTGGTAAAAGATGAGCTCATAACAAAACTTGGATGACCGTGGGCATTGCCAAGGTTAACTAATCGGCCACGGGAAAGGAGGATTAAACATTTGCTATTATTCCAGATAAATTTATCAACCTGAGGCTGAATGTTTTCTTCTTTAATATTTTTGTTTTCTTCCAACCACTTAACATCTATTTCACTATCAAAGTGACCAATGTTACAAACAATTGCTGCATCCTTCATTGCTTCCATGTGCTCGCCTCTTATTACATCGCAGCATCCGGTCGTCGTAACGAAAATGTCACCAACTTTTGCTGCCTCCTCCATTGTAACCACTTCGTAACCTTCCATGGCGGCCTGCAAAGCATTTATGGGGTCGATTTCAGTAACTAGCACTCTTGCCCCAAAACCGTCCATGCTTTGAGCACAACCCTTACCAACATCGCCATATCCAGCAATAACAACTACCTTGCCAGCAATCATAATATCTGTTGCTCGTTTTATTCCGTCAGCCAAACTTTCGCGGCAACCATATTTATTATCAAACTTTGATTTAGTAACTGAGTCATTCACATTGATGGCAGGAAATTTTAATGTGCCCTTTTCCATCATTTGATAAAGTCGATGAACACCTGTTGTTGTTTCTTCTGAGACGCCAATAATATCTTTTACTAATTCTGGATGTTTATCATTAACTAGTAAAGTTAGATCGCCGCCATCATCAAGAAGAAGATTGGGGCCTTTACTATTTTTTTCAAATTTGAGTGATTCTTCTACGCACCACCAATATTCTTCCTCAGTCTCGCCTTTCCAAGCAAAAACAGGAATACCGGCTTTAGCGATTGCAGCTGCCGCGTGATCTTGGGTTGAAAAAATATTACAACTCGACCACCTGACTTCTGCACCAAGTTCAATCAAAGTCTCAATTAAGACGGCTGTCTGAATTGTCATATGAAGACAGCCGGCAATTCTGGCGCCCTTCAATGGCTTCTTATCACCATACCGTTCTCGTAATGCCATCAGTCCCGGCATCTCTTTTTCAGCCAAGATGATTTCTTTTCGACCCCATTCTGCGAGAGAAATATCTTTTACTTTAAAATTTTCTAATTTGTTCGAAGATGCCATAGCGTTCCTCTATTTCTTTGTTACTAATATTTTTTAAATAATTTAAGCTAAAATCTTCAGCACAGAATGAAGCTATTGTGCTGCCATAGATTATTGCTTTTCTAATATTTGTTTCCGAGATATCACCTGTTTGCGATAAATACCCGACTAGCCCTCCAGCAAAGCTATCACCTGCCCCAGTTGGATCCTTAACTTCTTCCAAAGGATAACCAGGCGCAGAAAAATACTTATCATCCGAAAAAAGCAGCGCCCCATGTTCACCTTTTTTAATCACGATATATTTTGCACCCATTTTTAAGGCTTGTCTTCCTGCTTTTATCAAATTTGGAGTATTAAAAAGCTGTCTTGCTTCTCCTTCATTTAAAACGAATAAATCAGTTTTCTTTATTACTTCCAGAAGTGAGTTTTTTTTACTCTCAATCCAGTAGTTCATCGTATCAGTTACAACAAATGGCTTATTATTCATCTGTGATAATACTTCGAGTTGAAGATCTGGATCAATATTTGCAAGAAATAAAAACTTGGCTTCTTTATAGTTATCGGGGATACTTGGCTTAAAATCAGCAAGCGAATTTAATTCTGTTTTGAGCGTTTTTGCTTCATTCATGTCAAATTCATAAAAACCAGACCAATGAAAAGTCTTGCCTGTTTTTTTGACCCCTGTAATATCTATCTTTCTTTTTCCAAGAAGATTTATATACTCTTTTGGGATATCGTCTCCCATTACAGAAATTAAACCCGGATTTGTGAAAAATGATGCGGCAATGCTAGAGTAAACGCCGCTCCCGCCAAGGGCCGATACAACCTTTCCAAAAGGTGTCTCAACATCGTCTAAACCAATTGTTCCGATAATAACTAAATTCATTTTTTTATTATTTAATCTTTTTAACTTGTTCCCATGGCAGGTCGAGTTCCGGTCGACCGAAATGGCCATATGCAGCGCATTGACGGTAGATGGGCCTTCTGAGTCTTAGGTTCTTAATAATCATACCTGGCCGTAAATCAAAATTATTTTCGATTTTCTTTGCAATTTCTTCATCTGAAATCTTACCAGTTTCAAAGCTATTCACATAGACAGAAAGTGGTTCTGGCTTTCCAATTGCATAAGCAAGCTGCACTTCACATTTATCAGCCAAACCGGAGGCAACAATACTTTTTGCCACCCATCTGGCTGAATATGCTCCAGAACGGTCAACTTTTGAGGGATCCTTACCAGAAAAAGCACCGCCGCCATGACGGGCATAGCCGCCGTATGTATCGACAATTATCTTTCGACCAGTCAAGCCAGTGTCCCCTTCCGGACCGCCGATTACAAATTTACCGGTTGTATTAACGTATATCTTAGTTTTTGAGTCAATTTTGTAGCCATAATCACGAAGAACAGGTTCAATAACTTTATGAGTTATCTCCTCTTTTAATTTCTTCTGCTCCTTATATTCATCATGCTGAGTGGCAACAAGCACAGTATCAATTCTTGCAGGTTTGCCGTCTATGTATTCAACCGTCACCTGAGTCTTGCCATCTGGCCGGAGACCTTTAACTATGTTTTTTTTGCGAACTTCAGCTAGTCTCTGGGCTATTCTTTGAGCTAAAATAATAGGAAGGGGCATAAGCTCCGGAGTTTCATTGCAAGCATAGCCAAACATGAGACCTTGATCGCCAGCACCCAGATGCTCCAAATCTTCTTTTACAATTTTACCGCTTTCTAATTTTTTAAAGCTATCAACACCTTGAGCTATGTCAGAAGACTGTTCTTTAATGGCGGTCATAACGCCAGAAGTCTGATGATGAAAACCACAACCATCGTAACCGATATCTTTAATTACCCCTCTGGCGATTTTTGCCATATCAACATAGGCATTTGTTGTAACCTCACCGGCAATGATACAAACCCCATTAGTAAGTAATGTTTCAACTGCCACTCTAGATTTTTCGTCCTTTTCCAACAACGCATCCAAAATAGCATCGGAGATTTGATCAGCCATTTTGTCAGGATGTCCTTCTGTTACCGATTCAGAAGTAAAAAGTCTCTTTTCCATATGCTTTCCTTTCAAAAAAACACGCCATCGGCGTGAAATTAATTATCTTGCCTTAAGGCTTGGACTTAGCACCTTGTCCTGACTTGTTCAGGATAATCCTGAGCATCGTCGAAGGACGGGTTGCTGGACGGTCACAGGGCCAATTCCCTACCGTCACTCTTGATAAATATATTCAGTTGTTAATGTTATGGTAACAGACATTGAGCTTCTGAGTCAACTTGTCTGATCTTGTCTAATCATTTTTTTTACTGTACCTTTAAATTAGAAATTTAATTGCACATATTCATGAAACTAGCCATTGTTATACCAGCCTATAACGAAGAAAAAACCCTGCAGAAAGTCTTAGATTCCATTCCTTGGAATATTTTAGGGATCAAAGAAGTAGTCACCATTGTAATCGATGATGGGTCTACCGACAAAACTTACGAGATAGCAAAAATTCATGCCACATATACTCTAAAACATGTGATAAACCTTGGAGTGGGAGCAGCGACTATCACGGGAATTGAAATGGCAAAAAAACTAGGAAACGATATTGTCGTTACAATGGATGCTGACGGACAGCACAATGCCATGGATTTGCCAAAACTGATTAAACCAATAATCGACGGTGAAGCTGATATAGTGATTGGAAGCAGAATGTTTAATGTACAAGGAATGCCACATTTAAAAATCTTTGGCAACTGGATGATGAATTTTATCACTTTAATTATTTTTCGTAGATGGGTCACAGATTCACAATCAGGCATGAAAGCATTATCTGCTAGAGCCCTAAAAAACATGAGGCTACACTCAAAGGGTTATGAAATTTGTTCTGAAATAATCGGTGACGCCAAAGAAAAAAGGCTAAAACTAGTTGAAATACCGATTGAAACTATATATTCCAAGTACTCAAAAACAAAAGGTCAGAATGTTTTCAATGCAGTGAACATATTTACTCGAATACTATTTTTTAAAGTCACTGGGAGAAAATAATGATAATTATAGTAAAATTACTTTCAATAATTTTAGGATTAATGGTTATATCTAAAACCTACCATGATTTTAGAAAAAGCAGAGAAAGTATAACCATGTTCCTTTTCTGGACAATAGCATGGATAGGAATTATATTTGTTTCTCTCTTTCCAGAAATAGTTGATGAAATTATCAGCTTATCACAAGGTCAAAGAATCGGAACTGGAACATTCTTCGGTATTGCAATAATATTTTTATTCTTTGTAATTTACCGAATTTACATAAAAGCTGACCGCATTGAAAGAGATCTTGCAGAAGTTGTGAGACAGGTCGCAATAAAGAAAACTAGCTCCATCAATCGGAGAAAGAAATGATCTCAATAGTAATCGTTGGCTATAATAGCAAAAAATATCTACCAGACTGTTTGTTTAGTATTTTTAAATCCAAATATAATAAATTTCGAGTGATCTTCGTTGACAATCACTCATCGGATAATTCATCTGAATATGTAAAGAAGGTATTTAAAGAAGTGGTGGTAATTGAAAGCGAAAAAAACCTGGGATTCGCTAGTGGAAATAATCTGGGAATCAAGAAGGCGTTAGAACTAAAATCGGATTATATTTTTCTACTAAATCCTGACACAGTCATCGATGAGGATTGCCTTTCAAGTCTCATAAAAAATGCAAACGACCGAACTATTTTGCAACCATTGATTTTATTGTTCAAGAATGGTAAAAAAACCAATATAGTAAATACTGCAGGAGGCTATTTAAACTTTCTGGGTTTCAGCTATTGTGGAGGTTATAAGAATCCTTCAAGTAATTTTCAATCCACTCAAGAAATTATTGTAGCAAGCGGTGCTGGTGTATTTATACCCAATAAGGTTTTTAAAGAAATCGGGGGGTTTGATGAACTTTTTTTTATGTATCATGAAGATGTTGATCTTTTCTGGAGAGCTAGGCTTGCCGGTTATAAGATAATGCTCCTTCCTTCAGCAAAAATGTGGCATAAATATGAATTCTCTCGAAATAAAAAGAAATTCTTTTATTCAGAAAGAAATCGTTTGCTTTTTTTGTTTAAAAACTTCAGCATTAAAATGATATTGGTGGTTTTACCTGCACTAATTATTAGTGATATATTGATGATTTTATTCTCGATTAAAGAAGGTTGGTTTGGTTACAAACTTAGATCATACTTTAGCCTCATTTCTCTTTTCCCGCACGTCGTAAAAGAAAGAATGATTACGAAACACAAAGTTTCTTACCATGATTTAAAATTACTAATTGATTCAGAAATTTCTTTTTCAGAAGTTAAGATTCCCGCCTTAAAACTATATAATCTGTTTAATACCTATTATTGGTCAACCGTTAAGAAATTAATTTAGAGCAAGATGAGCAAAGAAAAGAAAACTAGAATCGCCCATGTTTCAGCTGTTTTTGTAAGAAATGGAGGCGGAACCGGCCAAGCATGCTATCAGTTGGTCTCAAAATTGAATAAAATGCCTGACTTAGAAGTTGAGGTTTTTTTGCCCGCATCTCAAAAACAAAGTTCTGAAATTGAAAAAGAAGTAAAGATAAACTACATCGAACCTCATTTCTCATTCGGCAACAGTGCCCTTATTCCCCGATTAACCAATCAGCTTAAAGGTTTTGACATTATTCATTTGCATTATCCTTTTTTCGGTGGAGCAGAATATGTTCAAAAAGCCTCTTCAAAATTTGATATTCCCTATATAATCACTTTTCACACTGATACTGTTTTCCAAAGCATCGTTCTGACAACAATTTTAAAGATTTATAATTTTATTTACCAAAAAAAGATTATTAGTGATGCTACTAAAGTAATTGGGGTTACTAAGTCCCATTTAAATAGCTCTTCTATAGCCAATCTCGCAAATAAGGCCAAAAAAGTTTTTATTCCGAATGGTGTTGCTGACATTTTTTTCACCAAGCAAAGATTCAAGCAACAAATCAACAAAAACAAAGCATGTTTAACTCTCGGATTTTGCTCTGTTATTGATAACGCACATTATTATAAAGGCTTAGAGATATTAATGGAGGCTATTAAGGATATTGATGCAAAATTATTAATTTGCGGTGACGGCAATCTCTTGTCTCACTACAAAAAAGTTTCTTATGGTCTTGGAGTCAATGCTAAATGCCATTTTCTTGGTGCACTGGAGAGCGAAAAACTAGTTGATTTTTATGATTCTATAGATATTTTAGTTTCGCCTTCGACAATTGCTGAATCGTTTTCAATAGTCAATATTGAATCTCTCTCTAGGGGAAAACCTATAATCACCGCTTCTTGGCCAGCTACAAAAGAGATCGCACAATCTTTTCCTGCAGGTTATTATAATCTACTAACCGAAATTACTCCAAAGGCAATTGAAAATAAAATCAATGAAGTTGCTTCTAATTTAGAGAGTTTTAAGCCGCAAGAAGCTTTGGTGATTAATGTGACCCGCGATCAATATAATTGGGGAAATATATCAAAAAAAATAGTTAGGGAGTATCTTAATGTTCATTAATCTTCAAGACATATTCGCAATTTGCAAAATATTTTTAATACTATTTTTGAGTTGTTTTGCGTTTTACTACCCGCTCGTTTTTCTAACTAAAAATAGAAAGATATCTGCTGGTCTATCAATACCCATATCCTTGTCATTTGAAATAATTATTGGTTATATTTTTTATACTCTTGGAACCATCAAACAGTTTCCTATATACTACTTACTTTTAATCATTGTTCTTAACATAGTTTTTACCATTCTAATTAGGCAAAAAAGAATTGTGATTAAAGAAAAGGTTATAAACCTTAACTATAAGAACTTTTTCTTGATGGCCATGTTGGCAATACCAGTACTATTCACGCGTTTTTATGATGCCATTAAAAATGTTGCTCCAGGCGGTATCGATACGTTTGCTCACATCGCTCTGCTAAAGCAACTAGATGAAATCGGTTACTTGGGTGATACTTTTTATGCTCCAGGTTTTCACCTGATCATGTATCCCCTCACAAGATTTGTAGACTATGCTGACATTTATCGATTTGCAGGCCCCGCGATAGGAGTAATAATCGTTTTATCTTTTTGGCTGATTATGAGATTAATCCTTAAAAATAAGATTGTCTTAGTTGTTGCTGTGTTATTATTATGCCTTCCGGTTTTCAATCAATTAATTCTTCAAATGATCTATTTTTTTCCTTCAGCTCTAACATTCACATTTTTACTCGGTTCAATTTATCTTCTCCTTTCTCCTAAAGAACTTTCTACAAAATTGAAACTACTGCTCTACTTAATCATTTCTATTGGGATATCATTTTCTGTGCCTTATTTTTTTATTGAATATATCGTAGCAATTTTAGCTTTAGTTATTATTTCGATTTTTGCCTCATTTCGCGATCCTAAATACAAAAAGTTTCTATTCATTGTCTTTTTTATAATATCTTGTTTCGGACTATTTCTTTCTTTAGGTCATGTTTATCTGCAGACGAAACTTCATAAAGGAGGTTTCCCCGAAATTGCAATTGCCAAAAATCAAGGAGGAAAAATTGTTAGCAGTATAAATACCGATATAGATGATGCTAAGACAGATAATAAATTAGGACTAGTAGCAAAAAACAGCTTTAATGTTTGCGCCTTCTTATCAAAAGGACTTTTTGCAAAAAAATATCTTTTTCCTGTTTGCCAGACAGGGAAAGATGTATTAAATATCAAAAATATTCGTGAGCCAGCAGGTTTACTATCTGTGGGAGCCTATTTATGGATTGTTGTTTCGTTGCTTATGCTTTTTTATGGAATAAAGAGACGAGACCAGAAGAAAGTCGTTTTTGCTGTTTTTAGCTTGGTTTACGGAATATCAACCCAAACTGGAATTTTAGAAATGAGCTATTATCGCGGTCGTAGCGGCTGGTATCTTCTCTTTCTGTCGATATTAGGCATATCATCTATAATAGATGAATTACCGCTGAAGAAAATTTCAAAACCAGTATGCTTTTTTTCTATTCTATTATACCTTCTCGCCTTCACATCTCCACCTGTTTTTTATCGTGCCTATTTCACAGAACCGTTTCTTGTCGCATACAACGCAATAAAAGAAAACCCTCAAGACAAATTAGTATTCATCACAAATCAGAAAAATTTAACCTTATTGTCAGACAATGTTTCTGTGCTAAACTTACAAAAAACCTCGCTTAATCAAATAAGTTCAAAAGAGAAAGCATTTGTTGTGTTAGATAAGAAATTCTTTCAAAAAGATCCCGTTCTCTCTCAACAAGCATTATCAATTGATAAGGGATATAAACAATTTAGTTCGCAACAAAAACTCCAACAAAAAATACAAGAAAACACTAATTCAGAAATAAAATCCTCCCTTGAATTTTCCAATTATGCGATCTACTGGGAAAACGATAATATAGAAGTTTATCAACTAAAGAAAGAGTAAAAAAAATGAAACTAACAATTGTAACACCGAGCTATAATCAAGGACAATTTATTTCCGATACACTTCAAAGTATTTTGAGGCAGGAATTAGATTTTGAATTAGAGTACCTTATATTTGATGCTGTCTCAACAGACGATACTAAAGAAATAGTTTCTAAGTACTCCCAGAAATTTAAGAAAAAAGACATCGACTTTAGATTTATTTCGGAAAAAGATAAAGGGCAATCTGATGCAATTAATAAGGGTTGGAAAGTAGCAACCGGCGATATTATTACCTATATTAATTCCGATGATTATTATGAGCCAAATGCTTTAGCACGGGTTATTAGATATTTTCAGGCCAATCCAGAAATTAACTGGGCTTATGGCGGTTGCAATTTAGTTAGCGAGAATGGCCATGTTTATTCCACATCAAAACCAAAAAAATATTCAAAAAACCAACTATTAAATTACTGTAATATTCCTCAACCAGCCTGTTTTTTTAGAAAAAAGACATTGAAGCAATGTGGTATGATGCGAGAGGACTTACACTTAGGAATGGATTATGATCTTTGGCTACGATTTGCAGAAAAATATCCTGCTGGAATAATGGATTTTGTTGTAGCAAACATGCGCCATCAATCCAGCGGGAAAACTGGCAGTCAATCAATGGCCAGCTTAAAAACTGTATATGCTTTAGCAAAACAACATTCCACTCCTTACAGCTGGCGCCGATTATCTCAAAGTTATTATTTTATGAGAGGCTGGTTAGTAACAAAGTTTGGTTTAGATATAACAAAAAGGATTGAAAAGAGCTCAAAAAAATAATGCTTGACTACTAGTTTCCGGTTAAGATAATATGTTTTTATTAAAAATGGGAGAAAAAATATGAAAAAGAGCGCACTCGTCTGTGGAGCAGGTGGATTCATCGGCAGCCATTTAGTTAAATTTTTAAAAAATGAAGGATTTTGGGTTAGAGGAGTAGATATAAAAAAACCAGAATTTAGTGATAGCGCAGCCGATGAATTTATCATCGGCGACCTTAGAGATCAAATGGTTTGTAGAAAGATACTAGATATGCCTTTCGATGAAGTATATCAACTAGCTGCAGATATGGGCGGTGCTGGATACATTTTCTCCGGAGAACACGACGCTGATGTAATGCACAACTCTGCTCAAATCAATTTGAACATAGTAGATCTAAGCCAGAAAATGAAAGTTAAGAAGATATTTTACTCATCCTCAGCCTGTATTTATCCTGCTTACAATCAAACAGACCCAAACAATCCGAAATGCTCTGAGGAATCTGCCTATCCGGCTGCACCAGATAGCGAATATGGCTGGGAAAAGCTTTTTAGCGAGAGAATGTATCTTTCTTATCACCGTAACTATAATCTGAATATACGTATCGCTAGATTCCATAATATCTTCGGCCCAGAGGGTTCATGGAATAACGGAAAAGAAAAAGCTCCTGCAGCAATCTGCCGCAAAGTGGCAGAAGCTAAAGATGGAGGAGAAATAGAAATTTGGGGCGATGGCAAACAAACACGTTCCTTTCTTTATATTGATGAATGTCTTAAAGGGATTAGACGGCTCATGGATTCCGACTTTATTGGTCCAGTTAATATTGGATCTGAAGAAATGGTTACTATAAACCAATTAGCTGAAATGGCTATGAGTATTGCTGGGAAAAAATTGAAATTCAAACACATTTCGGGACCGCTCGGAGTCAGAGGAAGAAATTCGGATAACAATCTAATAAATAAAAAAATAAATTGGGCTCCTTCTGAACCACTTCGAGCAGGACTTGAGAAAACTTACAGATGGATTAACGCTAATGTAATTGCTAGTGATATAAATGCGCTTTGGATAAAAAAGCTAAAAAATGCGAACACTGATCCTAACAGCATCAGTTTGATATTAGGCCCGTCGGGTACGCAAGTCGCTCTTTTGGGAGATAACATAAATCAATAATTTCTTGGAATCTACTTGAAAAGCCAGTTCTTCGATTAAAAAACTTAATATAATATAATGAGTTCTTTAGTTTTTTTACTAAGAAGAATTTTAAAGGAAAATATTGCTGAAACCACCAACTGAGCTTATTTTTTCCTTAATGAGCGTTTGAAATTCTTAATATCATATGTAGACGAGTAGTTCTCCTTAAGCCATGTGATGTCTTTATTCCACCATTTGTTCTTTAGTAAGAATTCTATGTCTTTGTTGCTAAATCGATAGCGTATCAATTTAGCTGGAACACCGCCCATAATTGCGTAAGGGGGCACATCCTTCGTTACTACTGCCCCAGCTCCGATAATCGCTCCATCGCCTATTGTAACGCCATCCAGAACTATTGAATTTGCACCAATCCAAACATCATTTCCAATTATTATTAATTTACTCTCTTCAAAGTGATCATTTTCGGCGAAGGACAAACCACACTGTTTTTTTGTAGAATAAAAAATTGGATGAGTAGAGACATAAACACTGGCCGGATGCATTCCTAGTCCACATTGAACGTTTTGAGCTATTGAACAAAATTTTCCTACTTTAGTATTAGCCATATTTGTATTACTTGATACATAAGTGAAATCTCCCAACTCCACTTTTGATAACAGGGAATAATCATATAACGTATTATTCTTCCCAAATTTACAATTATAAGCACAGGCCAAATAGCCTATTCTTAAATTTTGTCGTCTATACTTGAACTCTAGCAGTAAAGCGTTTAGTGAGCGCTTAACATAAACACTAAATGGATTTGTAATTAACTTATTCATTGATATCCAGCCTTTCAAAAGCATCTATAAATGATTTTGGGCTAATATTATATACCTTTGTATTTAACTCTTTCGAGTACTTCTCTAATTCAATGTATGATTTAAACATCCTAGAGAGGTCCCTAAAAAGATTGTACATTTGATAAGGTTTCGTTTCACCAGGATCTTCGTAGAAAAGTTGATGTTCAATTTTGTCCTTTTCATAAAATCGAGAATATTTCATATAAAGAGTATTGTCTTTGCTAATTTCTATGTTTTCATGCCAAGAATGGTCTGCTCCTGCAAGATAAATTTTTCTGAAACCAAGTTTCAGAGTGACAAAAACAGACATGACTAAAACATTCTGCGCTGATGGCATCGCCAAATCCAGATTATAGAAAAAATGTCTTAGTTTTTCAGAACCATATACTTCGGTTGTATTGATATAGAAGATACTGATTCTAGGATTGAGTTCTGGAAGGTTCAAAAAATAATTCCATTTCCGGGCAGCCACCGGCAGAATGAGTGTCATTTTCCAATCAGCCGTTTTCATTGAATCCAAACACTGCTCAAGTCTTTTTTTGTGCTTTTCTGAATTATCCTTTGACCAGAAAACAGGATCCGCTAATACATAGTATCTTGGTTTTAATACCTTAAAGTCAGGTGAACCAGCAAAATCATTTACGCATAATAAATACTTATTTCTTAAAATTTTTTTCCCTTTAGTTAGCACATGGTTGAGCGAGGGTCCATTCCCTAAAATTACACATTGTTTTTTGGTGTTCTTTTTATTAGTTCTAATAGGCCTGACTAGTCTTGAAAATAATATTACTGCTACCGCTGATTTCAGTAAGTTGATCGGTCCTCTGACAATGCGAATAATTTTATCCATTTCCCTTCTTGTCCATCTCTATAGATAATTCATTAATTGCCTTTATTATCCTTTCTCCTGACTTGCCATCAAGCATACCCCATTCCGAAGCGATTGATTTCTGAATCTTTTCTAATTTCGCAAAGTATCCCTGGTCATTTGCAATTTTCGACATTTCTTTAATGAAATCGTCTTTTAAATCTACAGTCACTACCCCATCAACTTTTTTATAATCATCATAATTATAATGGTAGACATCATAATTAATTACAGGTTTTCCGCAAGTAACTGCCCATTGGATAGTAGCAGATATACATGCTACAAAAATATCACATAAGGGAATTAAATTAATAATAGATTCTTGAATAATCTTAACCTTCCATTTTTTTTCTATATAGCAAATATCTTTATATTCAGCAGAAGGGTGTAAAGATATAATAATATTGTAATTTGTAAATTTAGAAATCGTTTCAACCCAAAATTCTACAAGCTTTTTATAACTTTTAAATTCGCAAACGTTCACTCTAGATCCATGCAACATATCTGGTGGTATAGCGCATAAAATAATAGGTTTTTGTGGATCTAAATTAAATTTTAGATAAGCCTCTTTCTTCCTCTTGGTTGAATTGTCGATGTTATTCGCCAAAACATCATCCGATAATGAACCGACCACTTTTATCTTCTCCTCAGTCAATCCCTCTCTAACCATATAACGATGCATTGCCTTGCTTTCAGCTAGAATAATATCTGCATAACCGCTGTTTAAGGCCCACGGTTTAGGCGGAACAATTTTGAATAACTTTATTGCTAAGATCTTAGACGCCGGCCATCTCAGCAATTTCTTTTTTTTATGTTCATAAACCCATTTACTATCCAGCAAACCAATCAGTTTATTTAATGGACGCTTAAGATCAAAATCAGGATTTTTATAATAAGCTTCCGCTGCCTCTTTGGCTCCGGCCATCCAAGAAGGGATTATTACCGAAGGAATTCTAAGTAAATGGCCGACTTTGATAAATATCTCTGTATTGTAACCTATATTATCACCGGCAAGTATAATAACAGATGGTTTAACTTTTAAAATAAAGGTCTTTATGGATTTTGTTTCGTTCAAATAGTAAGAAATATCAGAGATAAATCTACTGATAAATAGTCTGCTAAAGATATAACAAATTATTTTTACAAATTTGTTGGTTTTTTTTCCCTCTGCCCGGCTGTACCCAACCACATAATGCAATCTTTCTTTTTTGCATACAAGTAAATCTCTATCGATTGTCGGATAATGCATTGGGAAATATAAAATAGGATTATAGTGAAATCGTTTGAACAATTTTACTACTTCAAGAAGAATAGTAAAATAAGTCATTGTATTTATTACGAATATAATAGTTTTGTTTTTCATAACATTAATTTATTTGATAATATCTTTAAAGATTTTACTGTATTAGGATAAGTAAAATTAAAAAAACTATGAAATTCCTTTGACCTAAAAGAATCTTTTGCTATCGCTCTTTTAAGGTAATCTCTGCTGCTTATTACTTCTATATAAGGAGAAAAATCATCATAAGGAATTAAACTATGCTGCCCCTTTTTAATATTATAGTTAATGAAGAATGTTTTATCGCAGATATGTTTTGCTTCAATACACATAAAAGACATAACAGAAATGCAGATATGAGATTTTTTTATTAATGTATAATTATCAACTTCGTTATATTTAACAATCTTGCACTTCTTAGAATTTATAAAAATGTTATATTTATTTAAATCTTCTCGTGGATGGACTTTAACATATAAAACATAGCCATCTTCAATAACAGAAAGAATTTCTTTGATATAAAAAATGTCATCAACTATTCCCCCATGAGCAGTGAAATAGGTAATTATTTTAGGATCTTTTTGAGGCCTATATTTTAGCTTTTTGATTGCATCAAGATGAGGGAATCCACCCTCTACATAATTTAACTTTTTATTGATCAAAAATGCCTTTCTTACATTCCTATGAAATGTGCTGGGGTAAAAATAATAATCACATAAAACATTATTATGATTTATGCCATCTATAAATGAATATTCGATTTTTATTGTTTTAATTCCCATCTCTTTAGCTTTCAGAATTACTGCGACGTTTATTGGATCTATATCATTTTCTGTAATTAGCACCTTGTTTGTTTTATTAAATAAAGAAGAATTGTAGTAAACTAAAAAGTCAAAAAGGCTATTCCAGCATAACAGAGCATCTTTCTTATTTAGGTTGCTTCTAACTAAAAATTTACATACCCTAAAAAAATCTAGCGTCACCTTAAGGAACAAGGGGAAATTGATTTTCTTGTTATATCTTTGCGTCATCACAAGACCGCAATGTAATTCCGAACTTAATTGCTGATCTTGTTTACTATTTCCCAAAACTAAAACCTTGTTCGGATTATTTATATCAGGTCTAACGAATAGTATTGAGATAAATTTAGGTACTAACCTAACAATACCTTTAATCGCATCTAAATGTCCTAACTGGCTTTTTGTTATATAAACGCAGTAGTGAGTCCTGATAGACAATAAGGAATCATATATGAAAGAGTTGCTTTTCTGGGAAAAAAGCAACTTATCAAAATCTTTAAATTTTTGTTTTATCTCTAAATCGAACATAAAAATTAAGATCAGACTGCAATCATCATTTAACCATTGTTACATGTATCCCATCGATGATGTTACTAAGGAATCTTGATACAAATTTTAATAATCTTTGACTTCTAAATATTCTTTTTGCATATGCATCATAAGTTAATTTAATACTTTCAATTTTAAAGCGGCATTTTGTATAATAACCTTTTCTTTTCCCAGTATAAAAATCCCAACTGTATTCATTAAAAAAAGAAACATGCTGTGGGTCAGTAATTGAATGGAAGTGATTCCAATATACAGTTACTATTTTAACCTTTCCTCCTTTTTTCAATATTCTATAAACCTCTTCCATAACCTTAATAGAATCTGGAAGATGCTCAATAATATTATTGAGATAAACTAAATCATAGCTATTGCTTTTAATGGGCCACGGGTAGGAATTCAGATCATGTACGATATCAACTCCAGGCAAAGCAGCGCAGTCTATACCAATCGCACCTTCAACCTTAGCATCTCCACAACCCACATCTAAAATTTTCACATTACCTCCGACTTCTTGTTATATTGATAATTGTTTTCTTTATTTTAAGTTTTGTATTCCGCCAAAAAACCTTTAGAATTATTTTTTCTGGTTTTATATATTTTAACCAATCAGGATTAACTTTTTTAGCCCATTCTCTGAATTCATGAAGGTCTACTTTTTTATTTTCCATAAGGTAAAGGAGGTTATCGTTTACACAGGCTTGTTGAAACTGGTTTGGCTCAAGATATTTTACCACTCCCTTTGCTTGTGTTTCAGCAGATCTTACTTTTTCGTGCTCCTCTATGTCCATATTCAAACTAACACTATTTATTTTCCTACCAAATGGACTTTTTTTATGCATCACTTGATGGTAATGAAAGGTATCTTCTATTTTACCATGCTTAAATCCACCTTTCTCAATCAAGCTGGCAAATACAAAATCTTCCTGTCTATATACATAGTCATCATCTATCTTCTCTAAGCCCTCTTCAAAAGCAGCTTTGCGACCCATTTGGCTGCCTGCATATGGTCTAATCTTATCCACTAAGTCATACTCCGCCATAACGGTCATTCTCATCGGACAACCAAACCAATCGTATTCCGATTGATGAGACTTCATTCTATTAAACCACCCTGGCGGCAGATAAACATCGGAATGAGGATATATAAACCATTCTGTATCAACTTCTTCTATTAATTTGCGGATACTATAGCCCAACGATTTATATTTTTTATGGTCAATTACTTTTACTCTAGGGAATTTTTTCGCTATTTTTATTGAGTCATCAATACACCCGCCATCTCCAATTAATAATCTGTTAATCGGTATTTCTCGATAAAGTGAGTTCAAATTTACTTCCCAAAGTTCGTTAGTGTGAATAATTGGGATAATTACATCAACCGCATCTTTGGAATCACTGGTAAATCTATCACAAAAAGGAGTATCAGTGTAATACTTTTGAAAAATAGATGCTGTTGTATCTTTTTCTTTAGGCATCAATATTTCTTTCCTCTATCTCTAATAGTATCCTTACCATTTGAGGAAAATCAACTGTAGGGCTCCAGCCGGTTTTCGTTGTTAACTTTTTAGAATTACCGACTAATGATCTTTTCTGTCTTTTAACAATGTCTTTGTCTTCAACCACATACTTTTCCCAATCCATACCTAGGCAATCAAAAGCCGTTTTAACGAAATCCAATACGGTCTTTTTCACTCCCGTAGCCACAATAAAATCGTCAGGTCTGTCTAAATTTAATATCTTGTAAAAAGCATCTATATAATCAGGCGCATATCCCCAATCCGTTTCTGCTGATAGGTTTCCCACTACTAATCTCTGTTTCTCGCCCTTTTTTATCGCAATCGCGTTTTTGATTATTTTTTTTGATAAAAAGTTATCTGTCCTATAATTCGATTCGTGGTTATATAGGATTCCCACTGAAGCAAAAACGTTATATTCGTCTCGATATAACTTGCAAAGCTCTGCTCCATCCTGTTTTGTTATTCCGTAAATACATTTGGGGCTGTACGGCGTTGCTTCATCTTGCATGCTTGTATCTGTGCCAGCAAAAACAAGGGACGAAGAAGCATAAAATATTTTAGTGTTTTTTGAGCAAACTCTTATGGCTTCCAAGAAGTTGGCTAATCCAAATACGTTTACTTCATAACTCTGTTTTATCAATTCTAGTTGATTTTCGTCTTTTTCCTCAGAAGAATGATGATATGCTGCCAGATAATAGATTTCGTTTGGCTTATGTTTTTTTACCAGTTTAAAAACCTCATCGCTTTTTGTAATATCAATATCTGAAGTTTTAATCTTTTTACCAACACCAATTAAAGAATAATTCTTACTTAGCAGATAATCTGTTAAAATTCTCCCATCTTGCCCCTCAGAACCAATAATGATAGCAAGTTTTTTCATTATACTATGTTAATTTTTGGTAAAGGAAAGATAAAATGCCCATTAGATGAAAGATAATCTTGTTCTCTCCGTAGTATGTTTTCTTTGAAATGCCAGGGAAGAACCATGAAGTAATCAGGATTTAATTTTTTAGCCTCTTCTTCAGAAATAATAGGAATTAAAGAACCTGGGGTAAATCTACCAAATTTGTATTCA
The DNA here is from genome assembly GCA_041649155.1 of Patescibacteria group bacterium. Taxonomy (GTDB): domain Bacteria; phylum Patescibacteriota; class UBA1384; order XYA2-FULL-43-10; family 1-14-0-10-43-13; genus JAMCZZ01. The sequence continues at coordinate 317,873 of JBAZNP010000001.1, forward strand.
TTAACTTCAGCGATATAAGGAACATCTTTTTCCGATAAGTTACAATATTGAAGAATAACATTACCTTTAGTTGAAGCCCCGTACCCAATTACCTTTTTCCCTTTGGATCTTAGATCATTTAAGAAATCTATAAGGTCTTTTTTGTGTTTTTCGACTTGTTTTTCAAATCCTCTAAAAACATCAATTTCTGAGTATCCTTCTTTCTTTTCTTTTTCTAAGATCTGATTAACTTTTGGACTTTCAGTAAATTTTGAGTTTCTTTTAGCTAGTGTTAGACAAAAGCTAGCTCCATTAATCTCATTGAATTCCACATCGACGATCTTAAAACCAACCTTATCTACCATCCACTTGATTTGTTTTAAAGCATAATATTCGAGATGTTCATGACAAACCGTATCATAAGACACATTCTCAATCATTTTAGGCATATAGCTCTGTTCTAAAATCCAAATGCCCTCGTCATCAAGAACTTCGTAAATTTCCTGCATAAACTGAGTAGGATTTTCTAGATCATAAAACATAGCGATTGAAGTGACCACCTTGGCTTTATCTTCTGAAAAATCTTTCAATCTCGATGCAGAAAAGAAATCAGGGATATGTTTAATATGAGGAGGATAATATTCTTTAAATTTTTCTGAAGTAGGATCAATTCCTACTAGCTGTAAATTCTTATTTTTGTACGCTTTTAATAGAGTCGAGTCATTGCTAGCTATATCAACTACCAGATCTTTATCTTTAAGATTGATCGTTTTCTCTATTCTTTCTACAATTAATCCAAGATGATCAACCATAGACTTATTTAAGCTAGAACGATAACCATAATTTTCGCCGTATAACAGGCTCAAATTATAATTATGTTTGAGCTGAAGCAGACCACAAGCATTTGGATTAGCTTGATCATCGCATTTAACTAACTCGAGCGGGCCCTTCTCAACCTCTTGATCTTTCTTGGGAAAGACACCGGTTAAGGCCTGATTTCCTAAATTTAATACTGGAACCAGTTTATGATTACCACAAATTCTACAGTTTTTTATCTCTTCGTAAATCACTTCGCAATTCCTCCGATTATTTTATAGAATTCAATATTTTTGACCTGCTCTTTTATTGAACATAATTTTTTTGTTTGATTACTTAAAAAAGCGTCTACCTGTCTGTAAAGGCCTGGTTTATACAAATTGTCCAGTTTTTCATCCATCGCTACTTCATCGATAGCAACTGAACCGATATTCTGAATCTGCAATTTTTCCATTGGTCGAAAAATTAGACGGTGTTTCTTGGTTAATATTTCAACGCTCCAGCGCCCAGGGGACTCCCAATTCGCTTGATAAGAGAAAAGTGCACCGTTTTTAGCTTTGCCCGAACCAACAAAAATAGATGCTCTAGGATGCCAGTTTAGACCGCCTGCTGTATAAGCAGAAATTTTTTCAGGATCTCCACCAAGGAAAAAGGCTAAATCGATTACATGAGTTGAATTATGTAAAAACCACTCTTCTTTAACGCCTGGAGCTTTTTTTAAATCTGCTATCACATGGCTCCATTCAGTAAACTCAAAATTAAACGAAGTGACGCCACCATCTTTTTTAATTATTTTCTCAGCAGCAATTGTAGAAGCATAAAAACGGCGGTTATATCCGACATAAACTTTCGCTTGTTTTTTTTGAGCTAGATTGGCTACTTTTTGTATTTGCTGATAATCAAAACCGCCCGGCTTCTCAACCAATATGTCCTTGAAGCCACTTTTTAAAAGCTCAATTGTAACATTGCCGATCTCATTTTCGCTTACAGCAACAATCGCCTTTTTCGGGTAATCTTTATTTTCCTTAAGCCATTTGGTAATGCCGCCAACAATAACTTCAAGGTTTGTTGCTTTTTTAAAAGCATTAGCTGATTCATTGCCACGCCCAATAACAACAATGTTTTGTTTCAAACTTTTTAATACTTTGGCATATTCTAAAGCCATTGGACCGGTTCCTACGAGCAAAATTTTTTGGTTATTTTTCATGATTGTTATGTAAATGGATAATAATCGAACTTATCTTTTGAGTTTTTATTCAAGAAGTTTCTTAATGGCTCAAGCAACAAAAGGTGAAGTTTGGCTGATTCATCAAATTTTGGCAGAATGCATTTGCCGTTTTTTAAAAGATCTTCAACTATTTGAGCTGTTCTTTCGCTCTGAAATGGAATTGGCGCTTCAATTTCTTTCCATTGCCAACCATCCTTTTCTCTTGATATCCATGCCTTTTGTTCAGATTCCTTAGAAACGCAACGGCATTTATCCGATGTTATCTCAACAACAACAGGTAATTCACCTTCTGGAAAGCAAGTGAAACTGCCAGAGCTTCCGTTTTTGAAAATTATATTTATAGTGCCATTAAACTCAAGGAATCCTTTTCGTTTGCTCTCAATTGGCTTCTTTGTTAACCCTGATGTTTCTATTTTGTAGTCAGTGCAGTCGGAAAGAAAAGCCATGTGATCAATGTAATGTATGGCGTTTGTAATAAGACCGTATTGGCTGCCAGTTACAGAATATGTAATTAAACTGTTAGAAAGAGTTTTTTTAATATTAAAATAAAAGGGCATGCTTCTCATACTACAGTTCACCCATGCAATGCTTTTCTTTTTTTTGAGTAATTTCCCAACAACAGCATAATCTTCAAATTTTTGAAAAAGAAGTTTCTCCAGAATAAAGTGTTTGACTGTTTTATTCCTAAGAAGTTCCTCTACCACTTGCCGTCTAACATTTGAACTGGTTGGAATAATAGCAATATCAATTTCTTCCAGCTCATTATTTATTTTATTCAGATACTTTATTGAGTGTTTAACGTCGCCATCAGGTATTAAATCATACCTCTCCTTGGCAGTTTCGAGCGAAGCTGGAAAAGGATCTACCACAGTAATATTCAGTGGAGTTTTTACATTTTTAAGGGCTTGAAGATGTCTGCTTCCAAGTTGTCCTGCTCCAATTATATAAATATTCTTCATAATGATTTTACAATCCTCTATTGTGCAGCTTCATTATTACATTTTTACTCATGATAAATCAATCCTTCATAAAAGCGAAAAGCGGGCCAATTAAGACTCGCTTTTCGGTTCTCCCTTCCATTTGTAGTTATTGTTTACATGAACTGGCGCATGATCTCGTCAGCAATCCGCTCTGCATTACCGCCGTTGGCCTTGATATGCTCGATCTGGTTCGGCATAAGTTGCTCTCCCAGCTTTCCGCTGTAGCCCAAGCTGAGCAGACGAGTAAGTTCGTCGAGACTGTCCGCGTAGCCGCAGGCACCTAGTTCACAAAGCGGAAAACCTCCCATAAGACCTTTGGTCACATCGAGCCATTCCTGCATGCCGGTCTTCGGGAAGAGAAGAGCAAGGTTCTGCTTTCTCCATGCTGCGCTTTCGATCAGTGTGGTAGTAAACGCGCCGGTAATAAGATCAGACGCTGCGATGAGGTCCCGCACATTGTAAGCAGGACCGGTGCAGTCAAGATACTTGCCCTTGTCCCAGCGAGCAAAAGAAGCGCACGCCACTTTCCACTCCTCCCGCTCATGCTCCCATTTCCCGTCCTTGTCTCTTTCTAGAAGCATTGCCGGATGCTGGCGAGCGATCAGGGTAACCGGCTGGTTAGCCTCAATGATTCCGGCAACCAGCTCCGCGAAGACCTCTCCAGTACGGTTAAGCTGCCCTGCAAAGAGCACTACGGTCTCGTCACTGCCAATTGCGAGGCCTTCTCGTGTCCTCTTGCCCAGGGCGTCAATCTCAGTTAGTTCACAATTGTAACCGTCCAAATACGGCCAACCCTCGATGAAAGTATCCGAGATCGGCATTCTAGGGAAAGTAATATGCGCCAGCTCAGCATCAAGCTTATCGTTGCAGAAAACGCCGGTGGGCACGATCGTGCTCCAGTCATCCTTCTTATAGATTCCGGAGCCCCAGAAGTCGGTCTGCAGGTTGACCGGGCAGGTTATCCCCCTGCGCTTCATCTCCCGCACCACCTCGAGTGAAGGCAAACGGTCGTTGCAGTCGATCGCACCATAGAACAGGTCGATCTCTCCGCAGGAGTCAAGGGCCTCTTCGGCTGTCGTATATGGCAGAAATTCGATTCCCGCCTTCGCCAGCGCATCGGTTGCCGGACCGACAGCATAAGAAATCACCTCGACCCCTCGCTGACGTAGAACTTGAACAACCGGACCGACATTGTTTGCCGGACCAGCATCAAAACATGCCGATAAGATCTTCACCACAATATTCCCTCCGTTCGTTAGTCAATAAAACAATTGACTTGTCTTATTGCCAAGCGAATAATAACATAAAAGTTCTTTTTTGTCTAGTCGTCAATCCCATCTAGATTCACTGTATGGCGAAGCTTCCATTCTGAACCGACTTTTTTCCAGAGATGGGGAGAGCGAGCTTTATCACAAAGTTCAAGAAAACGTTCTGGCTTCATTTCAAGATAGTCCATAATTTCCTGAAAATATCGATCAGGGAACTCGCCATCAAATTTCCTGACCAGAGCTTGGCCTTCTTCGCGGGTTAAATGTTTGTTTCTAATCTCTTGAGAAGCATCATAAGTCGCACGACCAATGCCGAACTTCATGAAAGTAGTATAATAGTGCAAATCATCAATCTTATCGTCAATGCTGTTGTATTTGCTGTATGTGCCTTGTGTTCGAAACGGACGAGCCTTAAATCCTGTATTTTCGACAGCATAATAATAGACTTCCTGCGGAGTCCACTTAAGATAATAGCCTAAATAATGAACCTCTATGTTTGATTTTTCAAGTTCATTATGGTTAGCTGGCAAGAAAGCCATCAAATCCGCTGTATCAACCTTGTATTTTTCTTTTAACTCTTTAATAGAGACTCCGCCCAAATAAACATCGTCAATGCTTTTCATGCTAAAGTATGATTTATCTCTTAGTGATGAGGCATTATCGGCTATAGGATTACCATACTCAGCCTCGTTTTCTCCATAAAAAATAAGGGGAATATCATACTTTAGAGCAATTTTGGGGCCAATATTTTTCTGCCCCAAAATGAACGTTTGGAATGGATGAAGCAAATTCTCAATCGAAAGTTTAGTTAGAAGTTTCATCACCCGACCATTTTGCTTGAAAGTAATATTGTCAAAACCACCGATTTCAATCCAATTTTTCCAGTTTTTATAACCATAATCCGTATAAAGAATTGGGGGCCAAGTAACGGTTAATGGATGCATTCCATATTTATATTTAAGCACATGAGCCTGAAAGGCGCTGTCTTTTCCGCCGCTGCCTGGAACAATGCAATCATAGGAACCATCATTTTTACGATGTTTATCAAGAAGTTTAACTAACTCCTCTTCACGTTTTTTCCAATCAATCTGCTCTTTAACCTCAGCCTGACGACAAGCATCGCAAACTCCTTCTTGATCCATATTTAAAGTAGTCTTTTTGCTTGATTTTGTATGTTTAAACTCTGGTGTTGAAGCAGGTCTCTGGTTGGAAGTCACGCATTTAGTACAAAAAACTACTTTTTCCGGCAGTCCGTAGTACGTCTTAGGCTTGTCTTTACTCATTTTTATTCTCCTTGAATTACTTTATTGTCTTTGCCCAATTTTGATATATCTTAATCCCTTCACCAGCACTTTTCTCAGGATGAAATTGGGTAGCGAAAATATTATTTTTTTTAATACTGGAACAATATTTAATCCCTTCATAATCGGTCAGGGATAATATGTCCTCTGAATCGGAAGGTTTTACAAAAAAAGAATGAACAAAATACATGAATTCTCCGGGAGCTGTGTCAGATAAAGGCGAGTTACTCCAATAGTTTTTGTCATTATTAGGCGGGACTATTTGATTCCAACCAATTTGTGGTACTTTAATAACTTGTCCTTGATCATTATGAGTTGGAAATTTAACTACCCTCCCTTTCACTAAATCTAGACCTTTATGTAATCCAAATTCTTCGCTCTCAGAGAATAAGAGCTGTAACCCCAAACATACACCCATAAAAGGCTTACCGCTCTTTACAAAATCCCTAATAGGATCAATCAGCTCCATAGCTTTAATATTTTCCATCGCCTCACCAAATGCACCAACTCCAGGCAGAATCGCACCGTCTGCTTTTAAGATTTCGTCTTTATCAGAAGTAATTTTTGAATCAAGGCCGATAAAAGAACAGGCATGCTGTACGCTATATAAATTGCCGGCCTTATAATCAATAATTGCAATCTTTTTCTTTTTTTTATCACTAGTCATTTTCTATTCCTTAATCTTGTATCGGCAATTAATACCATGAGCATGCAAATGACTCTTAATCTCGCTTAAATCACAGGGTTTTATGTGTCCAAATTCTTTACCGCTTTTAAGGAATTCTATATTACCCTCTGTGCTATAATCGCCATCTTTTATGTTTTTTCTAATAAAATCATAATGGAGAACGGAGGCCACAGCCACAGCATTTGCACCGCCATCTTTTACAACCTTTTCAATGTCAGTAGCATTTCCTGTTCCGCCATGAGCGATAACAGGAATTGAGACTGAATTAGCTACTTTTTTCACAAGATCCAAGTCAAAGCCCTTTCCCGTTCCTTCATTATCAACCGAGGTAAGAACTATTTCACCGGCTCCTAATTCTTCGACTTTTTTAGCCCAATCAAAAACTTCAACACCAGTATATTCTCTGGCATTGTCCGTATAAGCAAGATATGTGCCATCGGCCTGTTTAATTGCCTCAATCGCAACAACTATTGTTGATGAACCAAATATTCTTGAAGCCTCTTTGATAATCTCGGGGGTTTTTATTGCAGCTGTATTGAGACAGACTTTATCAGCGCCTGCCCTCAAAGCTTCTCTAATATCATCAACCGTTCTTATGCCACCACCAACAGTGAGAGGGATAAAGATCTCTTTCGCTGTACGAGTGATTATATCCTTTAAACTGTTTCTTTCATAAAGAGAGGCGACAACGTCCATATACATCAGTTCATCAGCGCCATTTTCATAATAATATTTAGCAAACTGCTCCGGTTTACCTAAAACCCTTAAGCCCTCAAGATGAATGCCTTTAACTAAGTTTGGCCCCTTAATATCCAACCTGGCAATTACTCTAATATTTTGCATTACTAAAATGATCCTTAACAAATTGTATTAATAATTCATACCCCATCACTTCACATTTATCGCTTCTGAAATATTTGTTAGATGTTGGAATAAAATCGCTATGCGGTTTTCCCCTAGATAGGCAATACATCTCATTATTTTCATAAAGGCATTCAAGCTCTTCTTCAACCATCAAAAGCTCATACATTTTTTCTCCGTTGATCTTCCCTATCGTATCAATTTTTATATTATCTGGTTTATGACCAAAATCAGGTGCCAGAACTTCAATCATCGCCTTAGCTAAATCTTTAATTTTAATCACTGGCATTTTTAGAATAAAAAGTTCACCGCCCTTTGACATTAGAGCCGCTTTTAAAACTAGTTCTGCTGCATCCGGTATCCTCATCATAAAACGAGTCATTTTTCCATCCGTTAGGGTAACAGGCCCCCCTTTTTTTATTTGCTCATGAAAAATTGGGGCTACCGAACCTCGTGAACCAAAAACATTACCAAATCGAACAGCTGAGAAAACAGTTTTATGATCGCCTTTATAATATTCTGCCGAAAGTGTAATTTTCTCTGCCAAGAGTTTCGTAGCGCCCATCACATTGACAGGCATAGCTGCTTTATCCGTACTAACATGCACAAATTTTTCTACGTCAACAGAACGTGCGGCTTCAACCAGATTTTGAACCCCTAAAACATTGGTTTTAACAGCTTCGAAAGGATTTGACTCACAGAGTCCGACATGTTTCATGGCGGCAGCATTAAAAACAATGTCGGCACCCTCCATAGCTAAGAATACTCGATCGCGATCTCTTACATCTCCAATCAAGAAAGTCACTTTACCAAGTGGCAGATATTGTAGCTCTCGTTTGAGCAAGAATTGTTTATGTTCATCACGAGAAAAAACTCTAACTTGTTTAACTGGATACTTGAGCAACCGTCTAACTATCTCACTACCAATTGAACCAGTTCCTCCCGTGACCAAAACAACTTTATCTTTAAAAAACCTTGTGAACTCTTTTTCGATCATTTCTTTACCTTTAAGAGATTAGATTTTAATCGTTTTACCACATAATCAATCTCTTTATCAGTTAGTTTATTATAAAACGGCAAAGCAATAGTTCTCTCAGAAACTGCTTCAGTTTTAAGAAAGTCGCCTTTCTTAAAACCATATTCTTTAAGGTAAGGCTGCAAATGAATGGCCGGAAAATAAACATTACAGCCAATACCATCAGCTTTTAGCAACTCAATAAGGTGATCTCTTTGTTTGCTTGAATAACTGGAGTTAAGTCTAATAACGTAGACGAACCAGCTTCTTTTAATTTTATCAGAATCTGATGGAGGAAGAATTATCTCGTTAGTTCCCGCCAAAGCTTTATTATATTTTTGTGCAATCTTTTTTCTCTTATCCAATAAATCAGAAATTCTATCCAGTTGAGCTAAACCTAGAGCACAATTAATATCACTTAATCTGTAATTGTAACCAAGACGATTGTGAGACAACCATGCCATAGTATCGCGTCCCTGATTTCTGAGGCTTTTTGCTGTCTCGGCAATTTTTTTATTATTCGTTACCAACATTCCGCCTTCGCCAGTTGTCATTTGTTTATTTGGGTAAAATGCAAAAACAGCACAGTCACTAAAAGTGCCTGCTTTTTTCTTGTCAATCTCAGCTCCAATTCCCTCGCAGGCATCTTCAATAACATAAAGGTTATGCTTCTTTGCAATTTGTCTAATTTTTAACATGTTGGCCGGATAACCGAACACATGAACAGGGATAATTGCTTTTGTTTTCTTTGTTATCTTAGATTCAATCTCATTTTCATCGATATTCAATGTATCTAGATTTATATCAACAAAAACCGGTTTGGCTCGTTCAAACAAAAAGCAGTTAGTTGAAGCAACAAAACTAAAAGGAGTAGTTATAACTTCATCACCGTCTTTTATATCTAGGGCACGAATGCAAAGATGTAGAGCGCTGGTACCGCTATTTAGGGCAACTGCATACTTTGTGTCAATATATTTAGCAAATTTTTCTTCAAACTCAGGTAATTTTGGACCAAGACTTAAATAGCTTGTCTTTAACACAGAGACAACAGCCTCTATTTCCTTCTTTGTAATATCAGGACCAGAAAGTGGAATGTTCATTTTTTAACCTCTTTTTTAATCTTTATGGGAACTCCGAAAGCAACGCTGTTTGCCGGTACATCTTTATTAACAAAAGAAAAAGCGCCAACTACTGCATTTTCACCAATAGTAACCCCTGGCATGACGACAGAATGACTACCCAAACAAGCGCCTTTTTTAAGATGAACCTTTCCGCTTTTTTCGTCAATAGTTGAGACTGAATAGATTGAACAATGAGAACCGATCTGAACCTCGTCCTCAATGATAACCCCTTTTTTAGCATTAATATAAGTAAAAGCACCAATATCGGTCATTTTACCTAACAAAAAACTATCAATATTTTGAACCACCCAATTGTACTTGGTCGGTTTACCATCCTCAATTTTTGGATATTGCCAGTTGCTAAATCTCATTTTCTCTCCTAATAGGTAATTTGCTTTGATAATAAGTCATTTCCCAAAGGTGTTTTTTCTAAAACAGCAACAATGCGCTGGCTAGCCTTGCCATCACCGTAGGGATTATGATTAGGATTCTTTTCCTTTTTTGCTATCGTACCATACTCAAGAGCTTTTTTGATAGCTTTTATAATTTGTTTTTCATCATAATCAACATCTACAACATTAGACGCACGTTCTCGATTGTTCTGCCGCGAGCCGATATTTACGACAGGGAGACCAAAAGAAGGTGCTTCGATTATTCCACTTGAAGAATTACCAATGAGGACATCTGACGACTTTAGAAAACCGAGGTAATCCTTGTGCGGAACATTCTTCATCAAATTAAAAAAAGAAGTATCTCGATAACTCTCTAATATTTTTATAATTTTTTGGCCGCCGGCATCAGAGTTGGGATAAATTACCAATGTCTGAGAATTAAAAGATGCCACGGCTTCAACAATCTTTTTAACATTATTCTCCAAAACATCTAATTCTGAAGCAACAGGATGTTGGATTAGAATAAACAATGATTTATCTTGATTAAAATTATATTTCTTGAATAATTTTGATTTTTCAGGCAAAACCTCATTCAAGATACAATCAAGAGATGGAGCACCAGAAATGTGAACGTTCTCCTTTTTTTCGCCAAGTTTAATTATTCTTTCTTTAGCCTTTTTTGTCGCAGCAAAATGAATATGAGAAAGTTTGGTTATAGCATGACGAATAACTTCGTCGATATGGCCAGAGACTTCACCACCATGAATATGAGCAACGGAAATACCAAGATAATTCGCAGCTATGGCACCGGCTAACATTTCTCCACGATCGCCTAGAACAACAAGAATGTCAGGCTTATATTTTTTGAATACATCAGCAAACCTATTTATTGCCTCCCCTACAAAATGAGCCATGGAGATACCATCATCTTCCATGCCGATAGCCACCTCTGCAGTAACAGGAAAGCCATCTTTTTTTATTTCATCTATGGTTCGGCCGAACTGCGGCAGTAGATGCATCCCTGTCACAACTAATTGAAGTTCAAGCTTATCTGATAATTCAACTGCCTTCATTACAGGCGTTAAGATTCCATAGTCAGCTCTTGTTCCCGTAATAAAACATATTTTTCTTCTATTTTTTTTCATTATGAAAGATTTTCCCAAAGCAATGGCTCGTCTTTTTTAATAATCTTAATTGCTTTCATCCCAATTATTTTGTCAAAAAATTCAGGTTTTATTCCAGTTTCAGGCCTCTTAATCACAAGCATTTCATCTGAAATTTTTTCACTTTTTTTTATATCACGATTAGCAAAGATGCTTTTCCTGGCCACTCTCCTTACATTAAGTTCTGATTCACACAACTTCTTATTTCCATCGCCTATCGCTTTCTCTATATTTCGTATTGCCTTTACAAGCTCTTTCAACTCTTCAGGATTTATTGAAGCCTTATGATCTGGACCGATCATCTTCTTATCTAAAGTGAAGTGTTTTTCAACCACACGTGCACCCAGTGCTGCAGCTGCAATTGATGCTTCTAGCCCGATTGTATGATCTGAATATCCAATAAGTGTCCCAAATTTCTGCTTCAAAGCTTTCATAGCCTTTAAATTAACTGTATCGTGACTGGCTGGATAACTTGAAGTGCAGTGAAGCAAAATTAGCTGCTTGTTTTCCTTAGTAATAATGTCAACAGCACTTGAAATCTCCTCTATTGTTGACATCCCGGTTGAGAGGATAATTGGTTTTCCGAACTTAGCAACTTGTTTAAGTAGCTGTGTGTTAGTCAAATCTCCAGAACCAATTTTAAAAGCTGGAACATCTAATTCATTTAGAAAATCCGCACTTCTAGGATCAAAAGGAGTTGAAAGAAAAATGATTTTCTTTTCATCGCAATACTTTTTTAATTCCCTAAATTCGCCTTCAGATAATTCTAACTCTTTCAACATTTCAAATTGGGTTTTATTAGAGAATTCATCTTTCTGATACTCTGCCTTTGGTGCATCCAGAGATACAAGAAGTTCCGTATTAAATGTTTGGAATTTCACCGCGTTTGCGCCAGCTTCCAATGCAGCATCAACCATTTTCTTAGCGATTTCTAAACTGCCATTATGGTTAACTCCCACTTCAGCTATAATAAAGATTCCGTCACTGAGTGAAAAGTTGGAAATATTATTTTCGAATAACTTTTCAAACATGATTTCTGCAATATTAAAATCAATTGCTTCATCAATATCTACCGACCTTTCCCGAGGCATAACAATCGCAGAAAGGTTAGAATGATCTGTTAGTTTGCCTTCTTCTAATATGACTTCACGACGGGTAACATAAATTGCACCGTTAAGTCGATAGGCTTCGGGCAAATCCTGACTTTGAGCATTAATATTATGAACTTTTAATAATGGTTTGGCCTTGTTCTTTTCCAACTGATACATCCATTCTGGCCGTTCGCTAATTTCACAAACCGAAACACAAGAATTTGTTTTTGTCTCAATCAATCTGTTAATAGCCAAATCAATATCCTCTGTCTGAATAAGAGGAGTAGTTGGTTGTATCAGAACAACAATGTCATATTTGCTATCGTTCTTCTGTTCGACTAAGTTTAAAGCATGTAATATAACTTGAAAAGTTTTCGCTGTGTTAGTGGCTAACTCAGCTGGACGAATAAAAGGAATTTCTGCTCCCCATTCTTCTGAGATTTTAGCAATTTCTTTATCATCAGTAGAGACAATAACGCGATCGATAAAATTCGAGCCCAAAGCTGCACCAATTGCATGAGCAATAAGTGGCTTTCCAGCCAATGTCTTAATATTCTTTCCAGGCAAACGTTGAGAACCACCTCTAGCAGGAATAATTGTTAAGATTTTATGATTTTTTATCATCAGATCCTTTAATTAGTCTGCTTTATCATTTTTGTTTCCCACTTCAAAAAAGGTTGCAATATGCCGTTCCGAGACGATTCATTAAAAAGCGATTTTGGCGTAGTACCATTATCAACAATATTAAACCGTATTGTTTCTACTCGGTCGAATATCTCATAAGGAACTGAATTCGTGTTTAGCCCAACGTTGACATTATAAGTATCAATGTTCAACCACTTAGCAGGCACCACCAGATCAGTTTGATAATATCCTGGTTTACGCTCATTTTGTAGTTCTGGGCTTAGGTCATAGTCAGTGCTGCAAAGAACAGTTATCCCATCCATTGTTTGCAATGAAATCCAAACCAGGGCATTTTTAATAGCTTCATTAACCTCATACTCGACCCTTATGATTGCCTCTTCATTATAATTAATATTTTCAGAAATATTTCTTATTTGCGGGTTTAATTGAACCTTTCTTAAATTCATTTTTTTTCTAGGGTCTCTTTTCTGCTTATAAATTTTACCCTTTGTAAAACCTGAAACTAAATATTTCTTAATAACCTCTGACGAAGGTCCACTGGCAATAATCTTCCCATGTTCGAGCATTATAGATCGTTGGCAAAGACGATTCACTGCTTCTAAATTATGACTTACAAATATGACCGTTCGACCGCCTTTTGCAACATCTTGCATTTTACCTAAGCATTTTTTCTGAAATTGAATATCTCCAACTGCTAAAACTTCGTCTACAATCAATATCTCTGGCTCCAAATGAGCTGCAACAGCAAAAGCAAGACGAACGTACATTCCAGATGAATAACGTTTTACTGGAGTGTCAAGAAACTTTTCAATTTCAGAAAAAGCAACAATTTCATCAAATTTGCGTCTTATTTCTCGCTGAGTCATTCCAAGTATAGCACCATTTAAAAAAATGTTTTCGCGACCAGTGAGCTCTGGGTGAAAACCAGTGCCAACCTCCAAAAGAGAGGCCACGCGGCCACGCATCCTAATTTTCCCTTCAGTAGGAGGAGTAATTTGAGATAAAATTTTTAAAAGAGTACTTTTGCCTGCACCGTTTCTCCCAATAATGCCAACTGTCTCTCCTTGATTTACCTCAAAATTTAATCCGCTTAGAGCTTTAAAACTCTCTTTAGGAGAAACTCTTTTTTTAAAATCAAACAATCCGGCTATAGAATCACGCAAAGAGTGATAGGGCTCTACTGCACCTATCTTATAGACTTTTTCCAAGTTTTCGACTTTTATTATTGCTTCAGACATTTTACCACTCTTCCTTTAAAGAACATCGGCAAGAAAACGCTCGGTTTTTCTAAAATAGAAAATTCCGATTAATAAGAATATTATACTAACCAGAAATGAATATAACAGAATTTGGAAATTAATCGCTTCGGTTTTTAATAATGATGCTCTGGCAGTCGTAATAACTCCGGTCATAGGATTTAAATACATAAGCCATTGGAACTTTGCAGGGATAATGCTTACCGGATAAATAACCGGTGTAACAAATAGTAAAGTTTGAATCATGAAAGGCAGAACATATCTTACATCCCTAAATTTTGCGTTCAAAGCAGAGAGTAATAGCCCTAATCCTGCTGCGCCAAGAAAAGATATTAACAACAGAACAGGGATTAATATCACTCCGATAACAGTGGGGGTAAAATGATAATAGATCATCAAAGCAAAAAGAATAAGTAGGGCAAAAAGAAAATCTATTGCAGGAGTAACTGTGGTCGCAAACGGTAATAAAAGACGAGGGAAGTAAACTTTCTTAATTATCCCCTCGTTAGCGATCAAACATTCACTGGCCGAAGTGAGAGAAATTGAAAAGTAATTCCATAGTAATAATCCTGTATAAACAAATATCGGGTATGGAATATTTTCAGAAGGAATCTTTGCAAAGCTGCCAAAGAAAATAGAAAAGACTACCATAGTTATGAATGGTTGAAAAATTGCCCAAGCTATTCCAAGAATAGTTTGTTTATATTTGACTTTTACATCCCTCCAAGCAAAAATATAGAGCAATTCCCTATACCGCCAAACTTCCGGTAAGTTGAGATCTATTAACCCTCTCGGCGGTTTTATTTCGTAACAAACTTCTTTTGCTTTCATCAACGTAATTTCTCTTAAATTAACCACATTTACCAGCGGCTATTATTAATAGTTATTGTCGAGGCATTTTCAATAAAGACTCCATTTGCTCTTGCTCTCTCTTTTTCAGCCCTACTGATAAGTGGCATTTCTTTTTTCTCAGATTGGTAGTCACTTTCAGTCATTAATTTAATTAATTCTTGAAATTTTACTTTTGGCTCCCAACCAAGCTCTTTTTTAGCTTTGGAAAAATCACCGATTAGTAAATCCACTTCTGCCGGTCTAAAATAATTAGTATCTATCCTCACTATCGTTTTTCCTGAATCAATATTTACCCCGACTTCATCAGAGCCTTGACCTTGCCATTTAATATTTAATCCTAAATATTTTGCTGCCACTTCAACACATTCTCTGACTGAATGAGTTTCGTTGGTTGCTATAACAAAATCATCCGCTTTTTCTTGTTGTAGCATCAACCACATTGCCTCGACATAATCTTTTGCATAACCCCAATCTCTTCTAGCTTCAAGATTTCCAAGATAAATGCACTCTTGTAGTCCTAATTTAATACGTGCTAATCCTTGAGTAATTTTTCTAGTTACAAAAGCCTCTCCGCGTCTAGGCGACTCGTGATTAAAAAGTATTCCGTTACAAGCAAAAAGATTGTAACTTTCTCGATAATTTTTTGTTATCCAATATGCATAAACTTTAGCACAACCATAAGGGCTTCTCGGATAAAAGGGCGTGGTTTCTTTTTGCGGCATTTCTACAACTTTTCCGAACATTTCACTACTTGAAGCTTGGTAGAACTTAGTGTTGATGCCTGACTCACGAATGGCGTCTAGGATTCTAAGAGTTCCAAGCCCGGTAGTGTCGCCAGTGTATTCTGGAATATCAAAGCTAACTTTAACATGGCTCTGGGCTCCAAGATGGTATATTTCATCTGGTTTAATTTTTTCTATTAGCCTACTAATGCTGCTTGCATCAGATAGATCTCCATAGTGAAGAAATAATTTTATATCTTTCTCGTGAAGGTCTTTATGAAGATGATCTATTCTGCTCCTGTTAAAGGAAGATGATCGACGAACCAGCCCATGTACTTCATACCCTTTTTCAAGTAAAAACTCGGCTAGGTATGAGCCGTCTTGTCCAGTGATTCCAGTTATGAGCGCTCTTTTCATCCAATCTCCAAAGCTTTATATGATACCCTTAATTACTAGTCAATAGTAACAAAAGATTCCTTTAAATTCAAATGAAAGCTTTGAGACACAAAAAGGTCTGGCGCAAATGCGCCAGACCTACTATTTTAAATTCGCCGACTGCTCACTCAGTAACAGCGAATTTTTTGACGAGGTGCCTGTTTAGCATCTCACCAGTTTCAAAACCGGCCATTTTGGCCAATTCATCGAGAATCTCTGAGGCGATCCTCTCCTGAGCTTTAATATAAGTCTCGCCAAGTAAGTCTTGACCCTCCGTAAGTAACCACGGATAACGCTCCCTTAACCCTTCGATGCGGTCTCGAAGCATGACTACCTCTGTTCCATCGTTTCCGCCGCAGAGATCATCTGCTACGTGAAAGATCTTCTCCTCGATAGTGGCGCCACACTGATTGAAGTAGTTAAGTGAGGCATGTCCAGACAGAGCTGACATCCGTGTGATCTTTGGGTTAATCCCGATCTCATGTAGCCACGCCGTTTGCTCTTCGGCTGCCTGTGTGAAAGCAGCACATTTCTCCATACCGCTGGCGATCAACTCTTCAGCTCTTGCTCTCTCTACTTTCTTCTTTGCGTCATGAAGTATGGCAGCGAGGACGATATTACTCGAGTCGATTTGCGCCTCCATTGCAAGTGCCTCAGCGACCTCTGCTACTCTTACACAGTGACGAGGAACATTGTTCCAGTCCGGATCTCCGAGAAGACCCGATTTCATCATTGCCCCAAAAGCCAGATCTTTTCCCTCTGCTGTGAGGCAGAGAAGGTTGAGTCGGTCAATATACCACTCATAATCGTCGAACAGCTTTCCCAATTTACTTTCCTCTCTTTCGCTTGTGTTGCCACTCTCTATTATGGGCTTATGCTTGTACCATGTAACAAAACCTTAAATGTGTTGCTGGTGCCTGAGACTCAAAACCGCCTGGGCGCACTGCTTCACCGCTCCATGGAATTCACCTTCTAAGATTTCTTTGGGCGAAGCCCATTGGGCTTCACTGTATTCATTGTTGTGTGCGATCGCATTTTTCTCAGAATCGCTGATTATCGCAAACATGACAATCGAAATGGCATGTGTCCCATTTTCCTGCGGAGATTGAGCTCTCTTGCTCCAAACAGTGGAAAAAACTGTCAGAAAACTAAATCTCTCTGGAGCAATGTCCAAATTCAGCTCCCTTTTGGCGTTCCTCTGCGCTGTCTCTTCAAAACTCTCTCCTGGCCGCATCCTGCCGCCAATGATCCACCAGTCCTTCTGAGGAAACTGGTCTCTTTTGCCCAGCAGGATCTTACCGTCGTTAACAAGAACAAGATCGACACAGGATATCACCAAGGAGTCCAGTGCTCTCCCATATTCCCTAGCTCTCATAAAACGAAAACGAGATATAAAACCGTTCTCAATGTAGTGACCAATTTTTACACATACTACATTTACTATGTTCACGTAAAATCACCCGCCCTTGTTTGTATTTCCGCACGATCGCGGACTTATCCATATACCATAAAAGTGTTAAATTGTCAAAGATTTTCTTGACAACTAGCGTCAAATATGTAAATATATTGAGTCCACATCGGACGAGGAGGAGCATAATGCCAATACCGGGAGTAAAAGTAGAAATCAATCCTGCTAACCACTCCGATGAACGTCGGAATATTATCGTGGTTAGCAACAGTTCAACCAACGATATCCCAGTAGGCCAAGTGAAGGTGCTAGTGATCAATCAGAAAGGAGGCGCTTGGCTTGGAGGAGAACGCGGACATTACCATGAGTACGCAGAGACGTACACAGTCGCAAAGGGTACGGTCACTTTCTACCTTCAGTATGTCGATCAGCCAGAGATGCGACAAGTCGTAGAAGTCTATGAAGGAGAGAGGTTGACCATTCCCCAGCATGTAGCCCACAAAGTCTGGGCGCAGGAAAACGCTATATTCGTTGGCATTACGGAGCATCCCTATCTTGGGTCAGACCAAGACATCTCCTTTGAGGTCCAGGCTACCGATGCTGACCGCTAGACGGTAGCACCTCAACACCAGTGAGGCCACCAGTTCAACCATTAATAATGTGTTGCGGTGGCCTTTTCTCTTTTTCAGATATTTATTGAATACTTAGCGCCAATTTGATATCTTTTAATCATATAAATAAAGGAGTCTATATGAAAGGTATTATTTTAGCTGGTGGGAGCGGTACCCGTCTCTATCCAATGACAATGGCAATGAGTAAGCAGCTTTTGCCGGTATACGACAAGCCAATGGTTTATTATCCTCTTTCTGTTCTTATGCTGGCTGGCATTAAAGATATCTTAATAATTTCAACTCCTCACGATCTGCCAAATTTTAAAAAATTATTAGGCAATGGTTCAAATTATGGAATCAACCTTTCCTATGCCGAGCAACCTTCTCCAGACGGATTAGCCCAAGCTTTTCTAATCGGCGAAGAATTCATCGGAGATGATGATGTTGCCTTAATTTTAGGTGATAATATTCTCTACGGTAGTGGCTTAACCGGTCTTTTAAAAGAGGCCGTTGAAAATAAGGGCCGCGCTACAATTTTCGGATATTATGTAAACGATCCGGAGCGATTTGGTATTGTAGAGTTCGATAAATCCGGTAAAGTTTTGTCAGTCGAGGAGAAGCCAACCGATCCAAAAAGCAACTACTGCATTATCGGCCTGTATTTTTATGATAACAAGGCTGTGCAGAATGCTAAAAAAGTTAAACCGAGCAACCGTGGAGAACTGGAAATCACAGCGCTAAATCAAATCTACCTGGACGAGGGCAAACTTGATGTTAAATTACTTGGACGTGGCTTTGCATGGCTCGACACTGGAACAGTTGACTCTTTGGTGCAAGCCAATGAATTCATACGAATTGTTGAAGAAAGACAAAATGTAAAGGTTGCGGCTCTTGAAGAAATTGCCTACAACAACGAATGGATTTCAAGAGAAGAATTGCTTGAAGCTGCAGACCGATATGGTAAATCACCTTACGGCGCATATCTTAAAAAAGTGGCCGAAGGCAAAGCCCAAATTACACAGTAGAATTGAGGAATGTTTATGAAAATTGAAAAGACAAAATTGGATGGTGTTTTTATTATAGAGCCAGACGTTTTCGGAGATGATCGCGGCTGGTTTACAGAATCTTACAATAAACAAAGATTGAGAGATTTTGGGATTGACATTGATTTCGTGCAAGACAATCACTCTTTCAGCTCTCAAAAAGGAACTCTGCGTGGACTTCATTTTCAAAATAGTCCTCACGCACAATCCAAACTTATCAGATGCACAAAAGGAGAAGTACTTGACGTTGCAGTTGATATACGAAAAGAATCCTCTACTTACAAACAATGGATTTCCGTTGAACTAACAGAAAAAAACAATAAGCAACTCTTTATACCAAAAGGGTTCGCTCATGGATTTATCACGCTCACAGACAATGTTGAATTTCAATACAAAGTTGATGAATATTATAACAAGGAAGCCGATCGAAGCATTCTATATGACGATCCCGAAATTGATATCGATTGGCAACTAGATGATTTAATACTGTCCGACAAAGATAAAGATGCGCCTTTGCTTAAGGACAGTGATTGTAATTTTTAGGAGAAAATAATGAAAATCTTAGTTACCGGCGGTGCCGGATTTATTGGTTCAAACTTTATTCTTCACATGATGAAGAAATATCCCGACTACAAAATAGTTAATTTGGATAAGTTAACTTACGCTGGAAATCTGGATAACTTAAAGTCTGTTGAAAATAATCCAAATTATACTTTTATCCATGGAGATATTTGCAATCGGGATACAGTCGAAAAAGCAATGGATGGGTGCGATATGGTCGCTCACTTTGCAGCCGAATCACACGTTGACCGTTCAATCACCGGACCGGCAATTTTTGTTGAAACAAACGTGATAGGAACTCAGGTTTTGCTTGACGTTGCCAAAGAAAAGAAGATTAAGCGTTTTCACCATGTATCGACGGACGAGGTATTTGGAACACTCCCTTTGGATAATCCTGAAAATAAGTTTAACGAGAGCACTCCATATCAACCACACTCACCCTACTCCGCTTCAAAAGCAGGATCAGATCATATCGTTCGCGCTTATTTTGACACTTACGAATTGCCCGTAACCATTTCAAACTGCACTAATAATTACGGGCTTTACCATTTTCCGGAAAAAGCAATTCCCCTCTTCATTACAAATGCGATGCAGGACAAGCCGCTGCCAATTTACGGCTCAGGAAAAGCAATCAGGGATTACTTATTCGTGACCGATCATTGCGAGGCAATAGATTTAATTATGCACAAAGGTAAAGTCGGCGAAACATATTGCGTCGGTGGCGATTCCGAGAAAAACGGTATCGAAGTAGCTGATACTGTTTTGAAGTTATTAGAAAAGCCGCTATCCTTAAAAACATATGTGGAAGACCGCAAAGGCCACGATATGCGCTATGCTATGGACCACTCAAAAATCACACGGGAATTGGGCTGGAAACCATCTGTGACCTTTGATGAAGGTATTAGAATTACTATTGAATGGTATAAAATGAACGAGGGCTGGTGGAAAAATATTGTTTCAGGAGAATATCTAGACGCCAACCGAGAACAAGCAAACAATAAATAATTTTAGCTATTTATTGTATTATCATTTCGACTCCTTGGCTTTGTCCAAGGGTGGAGAAATCTTATGAATAAATTAACCTATAAAAGATCCCTCCACTCCGGTCGGGATGACACATTTATGAAAAAAATATTACTTGGCCTGACCACAACTCCCGGTTCTGATTGGCGAGAAAAAGTTAAAGAAATTGACGAACTTGGTATTAAGGAAATTGCATTGTTTCCGACTTTTTTAAAACACGAGGAAAGGAAAATTCTTTACAACCTTCTTGAGAAATCTAAAATTAAATTAATTCCACATGTTCACATAAGAACAGACATGGACGTCGAAGAAGTGATTTATCTGAAAGAAAGATTCGGTTCATATTTATTTAATACGCATGCCAATCCTGAATGGATAAATAAAATACTTGAATATAAAAAGGCCAATCTTAAAATCTTTTTGGAGAATACTAGTTTATTGTGCCTACAAGAGATTGAAAAACACATTAGAGAAGTGGACGGCCTCTGTTTGGATTACTCTCATTGGAAAAGCAAAAAGCTATTGAGAGAAGAAGACTATGATTTACTAATGAAAAGACTAGTCGATCATAATAAAATCGGCTGTTGCCACATATCGGCAATCTACAATAAACCAAAAGAAATGAGCTGGAGCACCGAAAGTCCTCATTACTCTGGGCATTACATGTATAAATTATCTGATCTGGATTACATGAAAAGTTATGTGCAATACTTGCCAGAAATTATTAGCATTGAGCTTGAAAATTCATTTGAGGAGCAGTTAAAGGCAAAAGAATATGTTGAAAAGCTGATAACAATGAACGGTCAGAAGCAACCTATTTAATGTGTCATCCCAGACTTGATCTGGGATCCAGAATATGAAAAATTACTTTGTCTATATCCTGACAAGCAGAAGAAACGGCACATTATATATTGGCGTTACGAATAATTTAATTAGAAGAGTTTGGGAACACAAAGAAAAATTAGTTGATGGTTTTACAAAAAAGTATGACATTAATAAATTGGTTTATTATGAAATGACCACGGATATTGAAGCAGCAATTAGCAGAGAGAAACTGTTAAAATCTTGGAATAGAAAGTGGAAAATGGAATTAATTGAGAAGGTAAATCCAAACTGGAATGATTTATATGATGAATTGGTAAATACTGGATCCTCGGGTCAAGCCCGAGGATGACGAAGTGGAGTTTATGATGACGATATAAAAAAGGAGTTAAACCATGAAACAAAAAGTCTTAGTTACCGGCGCTAAAGGCCAGCTTGGTAAGAAAATAATAGAAATGCTGGGCAATGATTATGAATTAGTTCTAACAGATTCAGAGGAGATGGATATTACCGATAAAGAGAAGGTTTTTGAGGTTATTAGCGAAGTAAAACCTGACTTTATAATTCATGGAGCCGCATATACCAGAGTAGATGATGCAGAGGAAAAAATCGATTTATGTCGCAAGATTAATGCCGAGGGATCAAAAAACGTCGCTCTTGCAGCCGAAGCAAATCATACAACATTGTTGTATATTTCAACCGATTTTGTGTTTGATGGAAAGAAAAAAGCTCCTTACACCGAAGAAGATGAGACTAATCCAGAGTCAATTTACGCAAAAACAAAATTGGAAGGCGAAAATTATGTCAGAGAATATTGTTCAAAATATTATATCTTCAGAACTGCATGGCTTTTTGGTGAGTTACCGGAAGGTCATCCTGGCACCAATTTCGTAGAAGCAATGCTTAAACTAGCATCGGAAAGAGATTCTTTAAATGTGGTAAGTGATCAAATCGGATCGCCAACATATACAGGAGATCTGGTTGCTGCAATGAAAAAAATTATCGAGAGTGATAATAGAGCTCCTTACGGAATTTATCATGTTTCAGGAATCGGAGAGGCTTCGTGGTTTGATTTCGCCAAAGAAATATTTAAACAGACAGATACTCAAATCGACCTGAAACCAATTTTTTCCGATCAATATCCACAAAAAGCAAAACGACCTTCGTACTCATATTTAGACAAATCCAAGATAGAAAAGGCGCTAGACATCAAAATTCGCCCCTGGCAAGAAATGCTACACGATTATTTACATAATCGGCTCAAAAATGAATAACTAATTTACCGAATGACTAATAAGCTAATTATTCAAATATTAGTAAATTCTCTATTAGAATAATTCGCCATCCATTCTTGAAAAAATAGCCTCAAGGCTATTTTTTGTATGTCCAAAGCTTGTTAGCGAAGAAATTCCAGAAAATGGCTGCTGCTGAAGCAGCTACTAAAGGATAAAAATCCTGAGCGCTAATCGTCTTGCCAAGAAGGGCAATATCATTGAACGTAAAGTTATTTAGGAAATATCTAAATACAAAATAGTTCACTCCCCAGCCAATCAAGCTAACAACTATAAATTTGATAAAAATTTTGCCAGTTTCACTCACTTTGTCTTTCTTTACGCCAACACTTTTTTGATATTCTTTTTTAAAAGTCCAGATAGTATTCCATAAATATGAATTAAGAACCGCCACCGCAAAGGAAATTGCTTTTACCGTTGGTTTCGCGCTTGACTGTGTAATGATATAACCGGCAACAATGTAATAGACTATCCAGTCAACCGCAGTATTGGAGACACCGACTATTCCGAACTTTATAAATTGAACTATTCCCTCGCTTTTTTTCTCCATTTTTCTCCCTTGCTTAATATTAATTACATTTTATACTAAAATAAGAGACAATAAAACGCCGGATTTGACGTCAGTAATGTTTTCAATATACAATCTAAGTAGCTAAACGGAGGAGAATTATGCTTGATGTTAAAATCGAGAAAATTTTGCCGGTAACTGAAGCAAGAGATTCTTTTAATAAGTTGATTGATGAGGTGGAAAGCAGCGACGAACTTTATGTATTAACAAAAAACGGCAAGCCTGCTGCCGTATTAGTAGGCGTACATCATTTAGAAAAATTAACCGGAACAAGCGAGGAGGAATTAATGGATCAAACAAATCAAAATGCAGCCAGTGATGCAAATGCAGTGCCTGTCACAACAGATGACACCACGCAAACAATAAGTGCTACACCGGCAACCGACATGCCAGAGCAATCAACGGAGGAGGCAACTCCCCCTATAGTTCCTGCGGTCGAAGAAAATAATTCGGCAATGCCTTTACAATCCGCTATGACAAATAACTCTGCAGAGGAAACCGCTCCTTTAACATCGGCAGCGCCAATTGAAAATATTGCTGCTGAAACTCCGATCACTGAACCGCAAACATCAGGAGCTACTGCTGATCCTTTGAGCAGTATTAATCAAACTGCTAGTGAGGCGACAACAGCACCTGCTAATAATGCCCCCGTCGAAGATCCGCTTGATTTTTTAAGCGATAATTCTGACCCGATATCACTAGCCTCAGAAGGTCCTGTATCGGCTCCCGATGCCGCAATGAGCGCTCCAGCTGCAATGCCAACCGAGGCGCCAGCAGCAACAGAACCAGCACCGGCAGCCCCTGTTCCAACCACAGAAACACCGGCTAATCCGACAACTCCCCCGATTGGTCAGTAGTTTGTAGTAAGTATTAAGAGATATAATTTAAAAACCTTCGGTGATCCGAAGGTTTTTAAATTAGAAGAGATAAGAGACAAATAGAAATTAATTTTTAAATCCTAATTTCTAATGTCAAACAAAATATCAAATGCTTAAATAATTTAGAAATTTGGAATTTAGATTTTTGTTTGTAATTTGTTATTTGGATTTTGAAATTTAACTAGTTGTTGCTTCTTTTTTTGTGTGTTTGATATGTCTTAATACAAATAAAACCACGCAAGCAACAACAAGTATTCCAATGGCCATGTCAAAATTATGCAACTTTTCCCGTATCAGTTCCCAATTATTGCCCATCTTTATTCCTAACCAAGCAAAAAGTGCAGTCCAAGGCAAAGCACCCAAAGTCGTGTAAATTGAAAATCTTTTTACATCCATTTTTGATATGCCGGCCGGAAAAGAAATGTAGGTTCGGACAACTGGCAAAAGTCTTCCAAAGAAAACAGTCAGATCACCATATTTTGCGAACCATCTGTCAGCCAGATCAAGATCGTGTTTTGAAATTAAAATATATTTACCATATTTTTCAATTAATGGACGACCACCTTTGTAACCAATCCAATAAGCCAGAAGAGAGCCAGCTAAATTACCCAGAGTTCCCATTACAACAATTAGCCAGAAAAGCATTTTTCCGTCAGCAACCAAAAAACCGGAAAAAGGCATAATCACTTCTGAAGGCATTGGAATTCCGCAAGATTCAAGCATCATCAAAAGAAAAATACCCGGATATCCAAGAATTCCGATTGTGTGAACTACAAACTGCGCTAGAATATCGATAATGTCTGTAACCATTGTTCTCCTAGTCCTGAATTAGGTTAATAATTAACTTAATTATAGCATCTTTTTCTCTTGGATTGCTCGAAGCAACAAGCAAAGCCAACGCCACTAACGTACGATCAGAAATTTTTGTTTCACCATTTTCTTTAAACAGAAAATTGTTCTTTTCTAAAAAATATAAGAATAAAAGCGACCCAATACGCTTATTGCCGTCAGAAAAAGGGTGGTCTTTTATTACAAAATACAATAAATGAGCTGCCTTTCCCTCGACTGAACCATATAAATCTTCTCCACCAAAGGTCTGATAAAGATTGCCAATAATACCCTCAAACTGATGGTCCCTTTCAGAGCCGAAAAGATCGCCAACAATTTTCTTGGCGATTAAATCATCTTTTAGTCTGTCAATAATTTCACGACATTTGTAATACTTGAGAGCAAATTTAGCTTTCTTTTGCTTTTTAATTTCGATTTTGTTTTCATCATACTCACCCAGCACTTTCCATGTTTTGGAATACCTTTCGATGACATCTAGAATTTCTTGTTCGTGACCAGTAAGTTCAACTTGTTTCGCTTTTTCTGTAATAAATCTAATGATCGATTGAACCTCTTTAAATTTTTTATCGTTGATTGCGTAACCTTTGACTAAATAATTGCGCAGCGTTTTGGTCGCCCAGACACGAAAATCAGTCGCTTTTTTAGAACTAACACGATATCCAATAGATAAAATCATATCCAAATTATAGAACTTAGTGTCATAAACCTTCCCGTCACTGGCAGTTATCCGGAATTTCCGGATAACTGAATTCTCTTCCAACTCTGCCTCTTTAAAAATGTTCTTTATATGCTCATTGATCGTTCGAACATCTTTACCAAAAACTTCCCCAATTTGTTTTTGCGTCAGCCACACAGTCTCATCTTGGATTTTTGTCTTAATTTCAATGTTACCAGACTTCGATTTGTAAATTATTAATTCCCCTTCTTGCTTCATAATTCCTTCTTTTTTAAGTATATTGTAACACAAAACACGCCTAAGCCGCTTAATACTTGATATAAAATACCAAATATTAGCCTTTAGGCCATTTTGAGATCATTATTGACTCACAAAGTTCTGGATAAATATTCCTAAGCTCCTGCCAGACTGCTTCAGTTACAAAAGGCACAAATGGATGAAGCATTATAAGAGTTTCCGAGAGAACTTTTATTAGTACCTTTTTAGTTGTCAGTTGTAAGCCGTGCCTACCGGCAGGCAGGTTGTCAGTTGTAAGTTGCGTTTTAGCAACTTCGATATACTCATCGCAGAAATCATGCCAGAAATAGTCATAAATTTCCTCGCCGGCATGAGAGAAACGAAATTCGTTCAATTTTTTAGTGATGGATTTTTTAACTTCTTCATGCTTTTTCAAAATCTCTTTGTCTGGACCAGTCAATATTTTTTCGTCAATATTCAAATTAGTAACTTTTGTTTCGCCGATTTTTCCGCTTTGAATGTCGCCTTCAGATACTCGTAGCATTACAAAACGAGAAGCATTCCAAATCTTATTTGAAAAATTACGGTAGCCTTTAATTTTTGCTTCACCAAGCGCAACGTCCTGTCCCGGTGTCGAACCGACAACCAAAGCCATTCGCAGAGCATCTGTGCCGTACTTATCGATAATATCCAAAGGATCCAAAACATTGCCAAGAGACTTGCTCATCTTTCGATTATGCTCATCCCGAACCAGACCGTGAAGATATACCGTTTCAAAAGGAACCTCTCCTGTTAGCTCTAGTCCCATCATGATCATTCGAGCAACCCAGAAAAATAAAATATCGTAACCGGTTTCAAGCACATTTGTCGGATAAAAAGATTTTAAATCATTTGTTTCTTGTGGCCAACCTAAGGTTGAAAATGGCCACAAAGAAGACGAAAACCAAGTGTCTAAGACATCTTCGTCTTGCTCCCAATTTTCAATATCTTTCGGCGGCTCGACACCGACGTAAATATTGTCCTGACCCTGACAGGATTTCTCGCCTTCATTCATCCGCCCAACGGCGGGTTCTGAATGGGTCGAAATGACATCTTGGAATTTGGGATTTGGGACTTCATTAGAAATTAGAAATTCGGAATTAGAAATTCCCCGTCTGTACCAGACGGGTATCTGATGTCCCCACCAAAGTTGGCGAGAGATGCACCAATCACGAATGTTGTCCATCCAGTGAAAATATACTTTTTCAAAACGCTCCGGAATTATTTTGATTTGTCCGGATCTTACAGCCTCTTTGGCTTTTTCTGCCAAAGGCGCCATTTTTACGAACCACTGCAAAGAAGGAAGGGGCTCAATTGTGCCGCCACATCGATAACAAACGCTCAAATTATTTGTATAATCCTCTTCTTTTTCGAGCAAATCGTTTTCTTTGAAATATTGAATTAATTTCTCTGCCGCTTCCTTTGTTTTTAAACCTTGATATTTGCCGGCCTCTTCAGTCATTCTGCCATTTTCATCTATGACTTTGATTTTTTCAAGTTTATGATCTTCGGACATCTTCCAGTCAGTCATTGAATGAGCTGGTGTTACACCAACTGCGCCGGTACCAAATTTTTCATCAATTGACCTATCGGCAATAATTTTGATCTTACGCTTAACGCCGTCAAGATCAATTTCATATTCTTTACCGATAAATTCTTTGTATCGCTTATCGTTCGAGTTAACAGCAACGGCCACATCACCAAGCTTGGTTTCCGGTCTCGTAGTCGCGATTGTTATCGGGAAATTTTTATCATATTTGAAATAATAAAGTTTTGATGACTTTTCAATGTGTTCAACCTCGTCATCAGCAATAGCCGTGTGGCATTTCGGGCACCAGTTAACAATGTAATTACCTCGATAGATAAGGCCTTTTTTATAAAGCCTGGTGAATGCTTCATTAACTGCCTTGTTTAATCCTTCATCAAGGGTAAATCTTTCCCTTGACCAATCACAGGATGAACCAAGCCGGCGAAGCTGATTTGTAATCGCATTACCATGCTCCTCTTTCCACTTCCAAACCTCCTCAACAAATTTGTCCCTACCGATTTCGTTTTTGTTAATGCCTTTTTTGCGAAGAGATTTATCAACCACAGTTTGAGTGGCAATGCCAGCGTGATCTGTGCCGGGAAGCCAAAGCGATGGCTCGCCCAAAAGGCGATGGTATCTAGTTAAAATATCTTCAAGAGTTGAAAACATGGCATGACCAAGGTGAAGTTTGCCGGTTACATTCGGAGGCGGCATCATGATTGTGAACGGCTTGCCATCCAGATTCACTTCAGGTTTAAAATAGCCGGATTTTTCCCAGTTATTATAGATCTTCTCTTCAAATTTTTGCGGCTCGTAAGCCTTAGAAATTTCTTTCATCACAATTAAAATATCACAAGAGAGCTTTAAGCGCCAGAACCAATATTTGTCATTCCCGTGTAGACGGGAATCTACTAAAAGATATAAAACTATCTTGGATCCCCGCCTTCGCGGGGATGACATGGAAAATAAGAAATGTCATATCTCTAAATTTGAATTGATTTCAATGTCTTTCCATGTTGAAATATTTTTCTTTTGAATATGGTAGTAAGCCGCTAGCCCGATCATTGCGGCATTATCACCACATAAATTTTTAGGCGCAGGTAAAAATTTTATACTGTTATCTGTTATCTGTATTCTGTATGCTAACTCGCTTCTCAAGCGAGTATTGGCAGCAACTCCTCCGGCCAGCACAACTGCTTTCGGCTCAAATTTCTCCACTGCCCTCATCGTTTTTGTAACCAGCACATCAACAACAGCATCCTCAAAAGCAGCACAGATCTCTTCCTTTTGATCTTCCGAAATTAATCCCTGCTTTCTTGAATCAATCACTTTCTGGAGTACTGCAGTCTTAAGCCCAGAGAAAGAAAAGTTAAAAGTTCCATTATTCAGGATTGGTCTCGGAAAAATAATCCCTTCTCTGCCCTCTACCTTCCCCTTTCTACTTCTAAACTTGCTTGCGAGCTTAGAAACCACTGGTCCACCTGGATAGCCTAGCCCGAGCAACTTAGCCACCTTATCAAAAGCTTCGCCTGCCGCATCGTCTAAAGTCTGCCCGATCGTTTCGTATTCTCCATGATCTTTCATAAGTGTCAGCGAAGTATGACCGCCACTTACAGTTAATGATAAGACTGGAAATTGACACGAAGTGTCATCCTCGGGCTTGACCCGGGGATCCACTAATAGTAGATTCCCGCCTTCGCGGGAATGACAATAAGCGAAAGCGGAGTATATGTGTCCTTCTATGTGATTTACGGGAATAATCGGCTTATCCAAAGAATAAGCCGTGGCCTTTGCAGCATTAAATCCGACTAAAAGAGATCCGATTAAACCTGGACCATTAGTAACGGCAATGTGAGTGATATCATTCTGAAGCACTTTTATAGCCTCAGAATAGTTACTAGTTCCTAGTTTCGAATCATTAGAATCCTTGTAACTAGTGACTTGTAGCTTGTTACTCGCCTGAATCAATGCTTCCGTTATCACTGGAATAATATTTTCCATATGAGCACGACTGGCCACTTCAGGTACGACTCCGCCTGTTATCGCATGCAAATCGACTTGAGAATTTACAATATTTGATAGAACAATAGGATTGCCATCTTTTTCGCCAATTACAGAAGCAGCCGTCTCATCGCAGCTCGTCTCAATAGCTAATATTTTAATATCTTTTTTCATAAATAATGATTTGAGCCCCGACGTGTCGGGGCTCTGTTCTTTGCCGACATGTAGTAATGTTAATATGCATTCTTGCTTGCTTTAAGTTTCTTGTTTAGCCGCATATGGTCGATTAATATTCCCAACACCAGCCCAATGATAATCTCTGCTAGATACCAAGACCCGATTGAAACATGAAGTACCATCGTCCCCACGATAAGCGCACCGAATGGTAGCAGAAAGAAAACATGATAAGAGTATCTGTTGAAATCAAGCGACAAGATGCCACCCTGTTTTGGGCTCACACTTATAAACTCTCCAAAACGTACAAACAATACTCCAAGCACTAGTGCGCTTAAAATTACAAAAACTTGAATTGCCACTATAGCACCTCTCTGTCGACACTAAAACTATACCATTTACGCTCGATTAAAGCAACGAAGTTTGTTGGTTATCCTCCCCTCGACTTGCTAGGGCTAATTTGATACTCTAAAAGTGACGTAGTCATCCCCGCGAAGGCGGGGATCCATAAAACTATTTATATAGATTCCCGATCAGGTCGGGAATGACACATGGAATGAATTCATCAATCTATCAAACCCCCGAGTGGGAACAATTCAAGCTTAAAACCGGATACGAGAAAAGCTACCGTATTGAAGACATTTTAGTATTGCAAAAAAAGTTACCTTTCGGCAGAACCATGCTTTACTCACCAATGGTGAGCGAGCACCAGCTCGCTGGTATTCAGAATGCAGATAACAGAATACAGAAAGATTTTGTAACTGGAATAAAAAAGGTTGCGGAAGAAAATAATGCAATATTTTATCGCTTAGAATTAGATATTCCAAAAGAACTTTCCACTTTCCACTTTCCACTTTCCACTCGAAACTTTCAAAAAAGTTTCGAAGAGATGCAGCCTGAAAATAATTGGGTGGTTGATATTACAAAAACCGAAGATGAAATACTGGCTCAAATGAAGCAAAAAGGCCGATACAACATTAGAGTGGCAGAGAAAAACAATATCGAGATAACATCATCAGACAAAGCTGGGAAAGAACTGGATGTTTTTTACGATCTGTATTCAAAAACCGGCAAACGAAAAGGCGTTACCTATAGAGGCAAGGCATA
Organism: Patescibacteria group bacterium; assembly: GCA_041649155.1. Lineage (GTDB taxonomy): Bacteria > Patescibacteriota > UBA1384 > XYA2-FULL-43-10 > 1-14-0-10-43-13 > JAMCZZ01. The sequence continues at coordinate 348,503 of JBAZNP010000001.1, forward strand.
TTTCGAAAATCTGCTTGATATTTTAGGCAAAATTGACTATGCTAGAACGTACGCCGCTACAGCAAAAATCAACAGTAAAACTGTTCCCCTTGCTGCTGCTGTCATAATTTTTTATAAAAAAGAAGCGCTCTACCTCTACGGCGGATCAAGCGACGAATATAAAAATTTGATGGCTCCTTACCTTCTCCACTGGAAAATCATGCTTGATGCGAAAGAAAAGAGAATTGAAAAATACAATTTTCTAGGCGTGGCTCCCGCCGGAACAAGCCCTCTGGGCGAGGCCACTGACGACCCTTCCCATCCATGGGCCGGCATCACAAGATTCAAAAAACAATTTGGCGGTGAACAGAAAGATATTCTGGGCAGTTACGATTTAATCCTGAAGCCGCTTGAGTATCAATTGTTTAAAATAGCAGAAAAAATAAGACGCAAATAATTTAAAATTTTTATTTATTAATTTTTATTCAATTTTTAATGTTCCAATGTTTAAGAATTTAAAATTAGAATTTGATTAGAAATTAGATATTAAGAATTAGAAATTTATGAAGCTTCTTTCTAAGCTCCTATCTCGATCAACAAAAAATAAACTCCACCTTCTAAAAGCTAAGGTGGCTAATTTTCAGTCTGGTTATCCATCCAAAAAAATCAAGGTTATTGGCGTGACCGGCACAAAAGGTAAAACTTCAGTATGTAACATGATCGCCTCTGTTCTCGATGCAGCCGGTATAAAGAATGCCATGGAAACAACCATCAACACTAAGATCGGCGACAAAGTAACTCCTCACAAAACAAAAACCAGATGGGTTACCACTCCTCCAGCTTCAGTCGTCCAAAAATTCCTGAAAGAAGCAGTTAAGGAAGGATGTGAATACGCAATTTTAGAAGTCTCCTCTCAGGCAATCGATCAAAATCGAATTTACGGTATCGATTTTGATGTTCTGGTTTATACCAACTTGTCACATGAGCACATGGAATATCACAAAACAAGAGAAAATTATTTAGCAGCAAAGTTAAAGCTTTTTATCGATAATCCCGAAGCCAAATCAGTAGTAAATATGGATGACGCGAACTGGACCAAATTTCATGGTCTACCAGCAAGAGAAAAGTTTTTGTACTCCGTAAAAAAATCAGTTGATCACGGCATTGTGGCTAGAAAAATTTTACCAAGCGCAAATAGTATCACCTTTACAGCTGCCTATGAGAACGGACAGAACACTGTAAATTTGAATTTACCCGGTGTGTTTAATGTGCAAAATGCTTTGGCCGCCTTCTGTGCCGGACTGGCTTTAAATATTGATCCCGAGAAAATCAAGAAGGGTCTCGAGAGTATTGAACTAATCTCTGGTCGGATGGAAGCAATTAAAGTTTCCAAAGATCAGGATTTCACGGTAATAGTAGATTATGCTCACAATGCTGACTCATTAAAGAATGTCTATGAAACAATCCGTGAAGGAATGAAAAACTCCGGAGGAAGATTGATCGCTGTCTTAGGAGCTACCGGCAGAAGAGATGCCACGAAACGGCCAATAATGGGAGCATTGGCTGGCCGATATGCTGACTTGGTGATTTTTACCGACGAAGATCCATACGACGAAGAGCCTTCTGCAATCATTGAAGAAGTGGCTGAAGGAATTCATAAGGGAGCAAAGAAAAAACATCAATGGAGGCTGCACAGAAACTATTGGAAAGTTCTCGACAGAGCACAGGCAATTCACAAAGCAATAAAAGAAGCACAAAAAAATGATGTTGTCGTAATCACAGGCAAAGGGGCAGAGGAAGTAATGGCAGTCGGCCTTGATAAATTTATTCCTTTTTCAGATCGCAAAATCGCAAAAGAAGAACTCTCTAAAAGATTTCCAACCATGTAATTGACCGCTCGTTAGTTACTGATATTTGAATATCAAACTTACATATTAAACCACGATTATCAGGCGTTAGGTATTGACAAGTCGTGGCTTTTTTGGTACAATGATATAATTTATTGTTCGAACTTGTTAAATGTTTGAAGAATAAAAAATATTAAAATTAAAAATATTATGTCAAAAACAAAAAATTTAAAAACAAATAACACAAACCCTGGAATATGTCGTATTGAAGAAATCAAATCGACTATTTCTTCCCTAAAACCTCAGGTTTGCCAAGCAGAAGTCTATGAAACCTGGGACAATATTTTTGAAACCAACGAGAACGATCAATAATCAAGACACAAGATACAATCAACCAATTAAATCTCAATGCTCAATTAATCAATGTTCAAACGTTTGAATCTTTGGTGATTGATTGTTGAATATTGTTTGGTTATTGTTCCTTGTCTCTTGTATCTTGCTTGTCTCCTAACAAGCTCTTGCCGTGAAACTTTTGGTGTATTTCTCTTAAATGCTGATCGGTGACATGGGTATAAACCTGAGTGGTTGTTATCGAAGAGTGGCCAAGAAGTGACTGTACGCTTCTAATATCAGCTCCAGAAATTAACAAGTCAGTTGCAAAAGAATGTCTCAAGGTGTGAGGTGAAACCTTTTTGGCCAATCCTGCTCTTGTTGAATATTTTTTAACAATTCGCTCAATGGACCTAACCGTTAATCTCGTTTCTTTATTGGATAAGAATAAAGGAGGACTATTCTTCGAGGTCGATTTATCGGCCGAGAAGTTCTCCTGATAGTTCTCATCTTTCAGATTCGAACAATAGCCTCTCTCTTCCAAATATTCCTTTGTTGAACTTATTGCGCTCATTGACAAAAAAACGACTCTAAGCTTTTTACCTTTACCCAAGACAGCAATCTCGCCTCTTTCAAAATTTAAATCAGAAACATTTAATGAAGCAAGTTCTGACACTCTCATGCCGGTAGAAAATAAGATTTCCAGAATTGCACGATCTCGCAAACCAGAGGTAGAGTTTGTGTTAGGAGCATTTAAAATCGAATTCATTTCCTCTGATTCTAGAAAAGTAATTTCTCTGTCTCCTGTCTTTGCAACCGATACCTTTTCCGGAGACAAAGAACCTATGCCCCTAAAAGCCAGATACCGCAAAAAAGCCCTCAGCGCTAAAATATGATAATTCTGAGTCGATTTTTTTAGTTCCTTGCCATATCGATCCAGCAGGCGATTTACATGCAAGCGATATTGGCGAACAGCTTCCTGATCAATATCAGCAGGAGCAAGCTCTAATTTTTCATTTACCATTTTACATTGATCATTTATTTTGTCATTTATCATTTGATCATTTGGGTTTATTTCGGATTTCGGATTTCGGATTTCGGATTTATAAGTTTCTAACCAAGTTAGAAACTTAGTAAGGTATCTATCGTAACCAGAAATGGTCAGGGCGGACCGCCCTTTGTCAAGTTCGCAGTATTCTAAGAATTCTCTTTTGAGATTAAACAGATCAGGCATGGACTATTCCCAATCTTTCTCAAGTTTTTGCACAATTTTACGGGCAAAAACGCCGGATATTATACCAATAATAGCTCCACCGATTACATCTGAAGGATAATGGAGTCCAGTGCCAACCCTGCTAATAGCTACTAGTATTGCCAAGATAAATAAAACAGCACCTAATTTACGATGACCATAAAGGAAAATGCTGGTTGCAATAGCAAACGCAATGTAAGTATGACTTGAAGGAAAAGAGAGGTCATCCACTCGTAGTCCTGCAGTATAAGGCATAACTAAATCGGCATGAGCAATATAAGGCCTTGGTCTTTGCCATAAAATTGAAATTACAACATCCATAAATCCGGCAATACCCAATGCCAAAAAACCGCAGAAAAAAGCTTTAATCTTTTTGTTCCAAATCAAATAAGTGAATGATAAAAAGAAAAAAACAATCCCATACTTTGCAAAAAAATAAAACAGGACTTCGTAAAAAATCCTATTTTTACTAATTTCATATAGGTAAAAATAAGAATTAAAATCATACGCTCTTATTTGTTCCAAAACTTGTTGCATAAATTAATTCTATGAGTTCAAGGTACAAAAAGCAACTGGTTTGTGATAAAATAAATACATGATAGAAGTATATCGATCTTTAATCATTGGAGCCGTTCAAGGTGTAACGGAATTTTTACCGATTTCGTCGTCGGCCCATTTGGTACTCGTGCCATATATCTTTAATTGGGATTATAAGGGCTTGAGTTTTGATATCGCCCTTCATTTTGGCACCGTAATTGCAATAGTAGCCTATTTTTGGAAAGACTGGATGGTTTTAATAAAGTCGGCAGCCAGCAGTCGGCAGCCAGCAGATAGTGACCCAGCAAAATATCCAAAAAATCTTCTTTGGCAGATAATAATTGCAACGATTCCCACAGCTATTATTGGTTATTTAATAAGTGATTACGTAGAAAGTACTTTTCATTCGCCAATTTTACTTGCATCCAATTTGGTTATATTTGGCATAATCTTATATTTAGTTGATCTTTTTACAAAAACAAGCAGTCAAATTTCCAACATTGGCTACAAACAAACATTTACTGTTGGTCTAGCTCAATGTCTGGCTTTAATTCCCGGCGTGTCACGCTCCGGAATTACAATGATTGCTAGCCGATCACTTGGCCTCGACAGAGAAAACGCCGCCCGATTTTCTTTCTTATTGGGTACTCCAGCTATGATCGGAGCATTCATATTTGATATTAAGGACTTACCCCTAAGCTCAATAAATTTGCCATTCATTTTAGGGGTAATTTCATCAACATTTTTTGGTTTTCTGACAATTAAATATTTGTTACAATATTTAAAGAGGGGCAATTTTTCTGTATTTATGTGGTACCGGATCCTGCTTGCAGGAATAGTTCTAGCGATTTATTTTGCAAGATAAGATCGTTCACGAAGATACAAGATAGCAAGAAACAAATTACAAACAAATACAAATATTCAAATGTCAAATAATCCAAACGATAAAAAAGAATTCAATTTAGAGGAAAGAACAACAGAATTTGCAAAAAGAGTTATCAGATTGTGTAAATCGATACCAAGAAATCCTATAAATGATCGCATTACAGGACAATTGACCGGAAGTTCTGGATCGGTAGGAGCAAATTATCGAGAAGCAAATGATGCACTTGGTAAGAAGGATTTTATTCTAAGGATTAAGATTTCAAGAAAAGAAGCGAAAGAGGCCATTCATTGGTTAGAATGTTTAAAAGAAGCTAACAATGAAGGATACTATCAAGAAATCAATTGCTGTATAAAAGAAGCAACTGAACTGAAGAACATTTTATCTTCAATACTTAATAAAGTCTGTTAATTGGATATTGAAAATTGTTCCTTGTTTGTAATTTGTATCTTGTAACTTGTTTCTTAAAAGGAATCGAAATGGATCAATCTTTAAAAAATAACTTGAATAAACCTTCAGCCAAAAACGATAAAAAACTACCATTGTGGCTTCGTTGGGTAATTTTGATTGCACTTGTAGTTTTAATATTTTTACTTTTGTTTTTACTGATAAAGCCGCTCCGAACCTACTCGGCACAAAAATACATCACAGAAGGAGATCAATATTTAGCCAATAAAGAATATTTGCATGCTGACTTGGCCTACGATAAAGCACTTACTCTTTTTCCGAGCAGTAAAGCAGCCGAAGAAAGAAAGACTTTAAACAAAGAGGCTTCTCAAAATGTTTTGGTTCTGGAAGATTTTTACAAATCAAATAACTTTAATAGTCAGAAAGAAAAGCTTGATGAGGCAACCGCTTTTCCAACAAATGAGACTGAGGCGGTTAAACTCTCAAAACAATTAATCGAAGAAAACGAATACCAATTAGCCATCATTCCTGCTAAAACCGCAACCGAAATGGCGCCGGATTATAAAGACGCGTGGATTTATCTCGGCATCTCCAACTTAAAAACCGCCGAATTAGCGGACTTAACCTCAAGTGTTCAAGCCGGATATATTAGCAAAGCAAAAGAAGCTTTTGAAAAAGCAAAACAAATCGATCCAGAATCAAAGACAGTGGATGATTATTTAGATTCAATAGATAAATTGTAGCTCACGTTCTAATATTGATATCTGTTATCTAGCATCTGATTACTAACTTGGGGAGGGGTGATGCGAATAAAACTTATCTATAAAACACTTATTAATACAATTCTAGTTCTATCTTTGTTAATTAATATTTTAGTTATTAATGTCCCAAGATCTCATGCAGAAGATTTTGCCGTGTTTATATCTATTGGATCTAATCCAGCAGGAGCAACTGTAAAAGTTGACGGAAAGACCCTCCGAGATGTTTATACTCTTGGTTATGTTACAGATACATACGGCGGAGAAAGTTGTTTTGCATTAAGAGACCCAAGTAAAGCAAAGGAGTACTCACTTGAAGTTTCTTACCCTGGTTACAAAAGTTACACAAAAAAATTTGATCTGGCCTTGAATATAATAACGGATGAATGGGCAGCAGAAACAGAAGTTGATAAGCCTAAACCATGCACAAGTTCCACAAAAAGCAGTACTATCGATCTTGGAACTGTTAAACTTAGTAAGAATACAGAAGCAACAACTCCCAAAGGATCAGTGATTAAGGAATCATCTGGTGACACAGGAGCTTCCCAAGACGCTACCGGACTATCCATTCCAACACTAAAAGCTACTGTCCAGCTGTATGAAAACGGTGTTGGAAAAATTAATTTAAACTGGTCTCCCCCAACAAAGCTGCCTTCTGGTGCGACTATTTCCGGATATGAAATATCAAGAGGTTCTCCAGACAATAGTAACGCTAACGCTCAAAATAATATGGTAGAAATTGGACAATCAACCACCACCTCTTTTACAGATACAGTTGCCGGCAGTCAGACTTATAATTACCAGGTATCATATAATCTATCAAACGGAGATGGCGGCGATTCTTCGAATATTTTGTCCATTACTCTTACTAATAACGATATTCAGTTTAATAAATTTATAGTGCAAAACGTCCAGGAAAATACAGACGTAGACTATTGCCCTGGATCCAAGCTTTCACAACCAGCCACATGGTTTGCTAGCAGTTTATGCGGACTAGGAGTAGTGCTTTGGAAAGCAGGAGAAAGCCTTATGGATTTCGCCCAAAAACAACTTTTAGCTGTATTAGGTTACACCAAAACAGGCTATTAAGTTATAAATAATCATGATTAGAAATATTAAAACATACAAAAAGACTCTGTTTGTTGCTTTCATATGCTTCATTCTTTCTGCTTGCTTATTTTCATTTGCTCCGAAAGCTCATGCCGCCTTTCAAATAGAGCCGATATATTCAGTTTTAAAAAATACTGACTCAGGCACAGGCCAACAAATTAAAGAAATTTGGAGCAAAATAATTACTTATGTTAATTATTTTATTATTGCAGTGCTAATATTTGTTGCTTTTGCACAGATACTTCGCATTAATGTTAATACGTATGGAATAAAAAAAATTCTTCCAGCCCTTTTACTCGCCATAATTGCAGCCAATTTTAGTTTTTTGTTCTGTCGATTACTTGTCGATCTGGCAAATGTCACCTTGAGTCTGTTTATTGAAAACCCAGTTGACCATTCTGCTCTTTCGGCTAATTTTAGTGGAAGCTGGGCCAATCCTACAAATGCTTTGGAAGATGGTAGCGTCGGAGACATAGTTTGGTTTATGATATCACAACTATTTGTTATAGTTGGCGCTGTTTTAGTACTTATTCTAGCGTATCTTTTTATTATTAGGATTTGGATGGTTTACTTTCTAGTTGTCCTTGCCCCTCTTGCTTTTATGTCTACAGTCCTGCCTGCCACAAAAAGCCTTTTCAATCAGTGGTGGAGCAACTTTGCCAAATGGGTTTTCATGCCGGTAGTTTCAGTATTCTGGATATGGCTAGGCAATCAATGGGTGGGATCAATTAAGAATGATTCTATGATGAGCTATGTCTTTGCTGGAGTCTGTTACTATCTGGCAATCACCACTCCGTTCAAGATGGGTGGAGCGATAATGAGCGGCTGGGCCAATTTTGGCAAAAAAGCATACAACAACTGGGCTACCAGAAAAGCAAAGGAGAAGTGGGTTGATCCTGCAATACAAGAAGTTAAAGATAACGCAATGTCTTGGTACAGATCACAAGGAAGCGGACATAAATATAACCCGATTGGCATGATTGCCAGACGAGGAAAGAGAGTTGAAGACAGAAGAAAAGACGCGACAGAAAGAGCAGCAGCATGGGATAATACCCTCTACAGAGAAGCAATGGGTGGCAAAGAAGGCCAATATTTAAGCAAAGCCAAACAAGAAGCCATAGGAAAACGTAAAGCTGACATTAGTTCTCTATTAGGCGAAAAAGAATGGATGGAGCAACATTTAGAGGAACTTCACCTGGGAACAGAAGCTGGGAAGGAAGATTTAGACAGCCGCGTTCAGTTTTATTTTAGAACACAAGGCACCGATAAGGCAGTGGAAAGACTGAATTCTCAAGCGAAAGCTGATGTGCTGGCAGAGGAACCAGGCGAAGGGCAAGGAGACTTTTTCAAGAACCAAAATTACGTCCATTGGTACAAAAAATGGGTTGAAGAAAATGCGAAAAACAGACCTGCTGTTGCTTCGGCAAAAAAACTTGAGGCTGATATCCTATCAGATACATATCTTGATGCAGCGAAACTCAATCTAACTCTTTTGGGCTATAAAGCTTCAAAAAATACTTTGATCGACGTAGAAAAAATCCTGAAGGATCCAACATCCCTACCAGAAGAAGAGAGAAACAAACTAGAAAAAAAATACCGTATTGGCAATATCGCACAACTTAGCGGGGCCGAAAGAAAGTCTTTAACGACAATATATCAAGAGACAAAGAAGAAAAATGATCTTGCAGAATCCGACTTTAGTCTGCAAAGTGCCGCTCTTTTAAAGAAATATGCAAAGACGGACAGTCAGGGAAATGTTGTTGGGTTTAAAGGCATGTCAGATATTTTAGAGAAAATGTGGAAGGATCAAAATGGTAATTTTACCACCAGCATAAATAAAGTTAGAGAGATGGCTGATGTGAACGGAATTTCAGAAGCTGCAAAAGGTATGTGGAATGACAGGCTAGCAAAAGAGCTGGCCAACGACCACAACGAAGAACTCAGGGCGACCCAATCAAAACGTTCTAGTCTTGGCGCCGAGATCTATCTTCAAACCGAGATGCCTGCTGATTATGAACTTCATCTACAAGGAAGAGATGGCGCTATAATCGGCTCAAGAAGCAAAAAGGTTTATGCCGAAGTCAACCACTCAACAAAGGCAGCTCCGCAAAATCCCGAAACAGCAACAATTTATCAGCTAAAAGGCGAACAAGAAGCCAGAATCGCTTCAACCGATTGGGAAAGAGGAAAAGCTTCAAGAGATGTCTTGTCAAGCTCTGTTGCTGAAGCCTTGGAAAAATTTATGAAAAGTAGTCAAACTCTCAACAAAGCTACTACAAATGCGATGGAAAAAATGGCCAACGAAATTGCTAAATCACAAAATGTTTCTGCCGAAAAATTAAAGGGATTTGTTGAGACCTATAAGAAAAAAACAGATTTCACCGAAGAAGAAAAAACAAAGATGAAACAATACCAAGAAGAAACACTTAAAGATATTGCAAGCGATTTTTATAACATAAAGGGGACAAAAAAAGAAGCTGGGTACAACCAGAACATTCATGTTTATCATGATGAAACAGGCAACCTAAAAGTTAGCTTACTAGACAGTGTTAACAAAGATAGCGCCCAAGGTGCCCTAAAGCAACAAGCTGAGATAGCCAGCATATTAAACACATCAATTATTAATCATACTTCAAGAAGCGGACCGGGCGCCGATGCCCGAAACGGTTTAATGGCTAGAAGGATCTTAGCAACTCCGGTTGTAAACACAGAAGCACATGTTGCATTTTATGAAAAACCCTACCTGCCTCCAAAGATTGTATCTGAAAAAGAGATTGAAGAATATGGAGACGAACCAATAGAATTTAAAGAATTCGGAGAAAATGCATGATTTTTGAACTTTCCGATTTTGATAGAATAAAAAAATACTCTTTTATTATGGAAGAGAAAACTTTTGCTGAATTGCAAGAATATATTTCTTCGCTGTCTAAACAAGAGTTTTATTTAATTTGGTCGTTTATCTTTGGATCTGAAATTTTTGGCGAGATTTCTTCTCACAAGATAAAACTGACCGAATTTTTAGCCAAAGAGAATAATGTCAAAATTATGTCAGAGGATGCAACAAGAATAGTTTTTACTATTGCCATGTATTACAAATCCGGCTTTAATGCGATAAACAAAGCTTTAGAAAATGAAGTCGGCTCATTGTTCCAACTTTCAGAGTCTTATAATTCAAATGGCCGCATTGTCACATGGCAGACAATTGCCAAAAGAGCTTTTGAAATCAGAAACGGCATACAAAATCACGCATATCTTTTAGTGAAAGACTCTGTTAAAGAAGTTATGAGTTACTATAAAATCGACAACCATAAGGATGCCGAGGCAATAGAAAAATTACTCTCACTATCTCTTGAGATATTGAAGGTATTTGTCTTAAAAAAGGATTTTTCGTTTAAAGATGCGGAATCTAAAGATTTGTTTGTAAAAATAGAACACTTTTATTCCATGACAAACCATCTGAAGATGGACATCGAATCCCTGAAAAATGAGGAAAGTTACGATAAAGTTCTAACATACATTGTAAATATGAGGAATGTTTTTCAAGCAAAATTGCATTTAATTAATCAAAAAATGCCATTAAATGATTATACCGCGGCTCAAAATTTTATTATAAAAAACATGGCGAGAAAAGAAATGGACCGGTATTTGAGTCTGGAAGAAATTAACCGATTGGGCATAAAACTTGATAGGCTGCAGCCGTCACAGCCCAAAGCATAAAGGAGAACATATGGAAAATGAACACGGGTTATCACCTAAAGATATGGGCATTGATAATGAAGAAGAAACACAAATAGTAACAGGGCAAGAAGATTTGTCTTCGCTAAATAACGGAATTCATATCGAAAACGAAGCGACTCCAGTAAATGAAGCCGTGGAACATACAGCAAGTCAAAATGAACATACGGCCCAAAGGCCTGTAATGGGCGGAGAAATCCCAAAATCCTCTCCCCGACCAACTATCGGAAATGAAAGCGTGATGAAAGATTTTGCAGATATTGCCGAAGGAATTGAAAAAGAGTCAGGCTTGGACAACTTGTCAAAATAGATTCTTAGTTTAAGTTAGCATTTAATTTTTGTCTTCTTTTAAAGATTTTTTTTGTGATATAATTAATACAGAAATGGATGGCAAACATCAACTAGAGTAAAGCCCCAGCTAGATAACCCCCATGGGATATCAAGCGGGGCATGGAGGAGTAATTGCAGTTTAAGGTTCCGCAAAATATAGACATGCAGGACAGAATCTTGGGGCCTCTTACCATGATTCAGTTTATTTATGCTGTAATCGGCAGTGGAATTTGTTACGCAATTTTTAGTACAGTTCCTAAACCTTTTTCATTTGTGCTCATTCTACCAATAGCATTATTCGTACTAGCTCTAATTTTTCTAAAAATAAACGAACGCCCTTTTCTAGATTTTTTATTCTCACTTTCCGCCTTCATGACCACACCCAAAAATCGTGTCTGGCAGCACGATGTTGCGTCCAATTTAAGCGTGGAAATCTATCAATCCAGCCCAATAAATCAAAATAACAATATTCAAACGAAGCAGTTTACCCATGAGCAAATACAGGAAATGGCCAAACGAATTGATCAAAAAAGATAACTAATCATGTAGGTTTGTTAAAAAAATGGCAAATAATGTAGGTAGCACACAATCGAATATCAAAATTGCAGGCATAAAAGACGGTATTGTTTTTTTGGAAGACGGAGGTTACCGCGTAATCTTGTCATGTTCAACGGTTAATTTTGCTCTTAAAAGCGAACAGGAACAAAATTCATTGGTTTTCCAATATCAGAGCTTTCTGAATTCACTCCATTTTCCTATTCAAATTGTTATGCAGTCAAAGAAACTCGATTTAACGCCCTATCTTCAGAAAGTAAATAACTTAAAAGAGAAACAAACGAATGAACTGATCAAAATGCAAGCTACTGACTACATTGATTTCGTAGGCAATTTGATTAATGTAGCGAATATTATGAAGAAGAATTTCTATGTGGTCATCCCCTACCAGCCACTTTCTCTCACTAAAGGATCAATGTTTGACAAGATATTTAAAAAACCGGCAGCAGGCCCACTCCGAGTCTCCGAAGAAGAACTTAAACGGCACAAAGAAGAATTGGTGCAAAGAGCCAATACAGTCGCTATGGGATTAGGAAGCATGGGCATACAGTGTGTTCAATTAAATACCGAGGAAATTATTGAATTGTTTTATAAGATATATAATCCGGAGATTTCAGGAAAAGAAAGATTGGGAGACACCGACAAATTGACCTCATCATTTATTACAAATGAGAAGGGCCAGCAAGCAGAAGAGCAAAAAACAGAGGAAACCGTGATTGATAATACAGCAATCGTGCAACAAAAACAGAAGCAAGATTCGCAAATTGCGCACAGACAAGATCTAAATCAGAATACAGATAACGCCGCATCCGACAAAGTCGAAGCAGGCGTCCCTGCTTCCGCAGAGCGGAATGCGGGACAAACAGCAGATAGTAGTAATCAGGGCACAGCCGCACTAACTCCAGTAAATCCACCAGCACAGGCAGAACAAACCAACCAAACTGGGAATGGATTTGGAGCATAACATAATCAATAATTCCAAAATCCTAATGACTAATTACAAATAAAATGTCAAATGATTTAATGTCAAAAAACTCAGTAATTTGAAATTAGGATTTAGAAATTAGCAAATAATCAAGGTGAATATGGCAGACTTAGACAACAACACACAAAATACCTCTTCTGATCCTCGAGCCATCGCTCAGGCAAATATAAAAAGCCGGGAAAACATGGCTGCTTTAGGCGTTTCTCCGGAAGAATTAGCCAAAGGCACTTCATCAATAAGAGATATCATCGCTCCGGCAGCTTTTGCCATTAACTCAAACTTTCTCCAAATAGGATCATTATTCACAAAAACCCTATTTGTTTTTACTTACCCCAGATACATTGAAACAAATTGGCTTTCTCCTATTATTAATTACGACATAACGATTGATATGGGAATGTATATTCATCCGCTCGAATCAAAAGATGTAATGATGGACTTAAAGAAACAGGTCGGTAAGATCGAGTCGTCCATGATGATTGGACAAGAAAAAGGAGCTCCAAGGGATCCAGAAATGGAGACTGCATTAGGGGACGTGGAAGCTTTAAGAGATGTTCTTCAACGAGGGGAAGTAAGACTTTTTCAATTCGGCCTATATTTTACGGTGTATGCCACCTCTCAAGAAGAGCTTAAGACCATTACCGAACAACTTGAATCAACATTGGGTGGTCTTTTAATTTACACAAAAGAAGCACTGTTCCAAATGGAGCAAGGGTTTACTTCCACTCTGCCCTTAATGATGGATGAGCTTAACGTTTTGCGAAATTTTGATACTGGCTCTCTGTCCTCCACTTTCCCCTTCACCTCGACAGAATTAACTCAAGATGACGGAATTCTTTACGGAATAAACAGGCATAATAATTCGCTTATCATTTTTGACCGGTTTAACCTTGAAAACGCAAATGCAGTAGTCTTTGCTAAATCCGGCTCAGGTAAATCTTATTTTGTAAAACTTGAAGCACTTAGATATTTAATGCTTGGAACCGATGTGATTGTAATTGATCCTGAGAATGAGTATAAAGCTCTCTCAGAAGCAGTCGGCGGAAGTTATCTTGAAATATCGCTAAATTCAGATAAAAGAATAAATCCTTTTGATTTGCCGGTCGGATCAGAAGAATCAGGCGAAGATGTCTTAAGATCAACAATCGCCTCTCTGCATGGCCTGATCAATTTGATGGTTGGAGGTTTAAATCCGGAAGAGGATGCTGTAATAGATAAAACCTTGTATGAAACATATGCCCTAAAAGACATTACTACCGATCCGGAAAGCCAGAAAAATGAGCCGCCGTTAATGCAGGACTTTTACAATGTCTTATCAAATATGGCAGGAACAGAATCACTTCGGGCAAGACTGTCGAAATATGTGGAAGGTACTTTTGCTTCGCTTTACAACCAAAAGACCAATTTTCAACTAAATCCTGGTTTCGTTGTTTTCTCTGTTCGCGATCTTGAGGAGCAGCTCAGGCCGGTAGCAATGTACACGATTTTGGATTACATTTGGACCAAAATACGAATGGACATGAAACAAAGAGTGATGATCATAGACGAGGCATGGTGGATGATGCAATACGAAGATTCCGCCAAGTTCTTACATGGGCTTGCTAAAAGAGCAAGAAAGTATTACCTCGGCTTAACCATTATCAGTCAGGACGTGGAAGACTTTTTGGGAAGCAAATATGGCAAAGCAGTCGTGGCAAACTCTTCGATGCAGATTCTAATGAAGCAATCTACCGCATCAATTGACATTGTTTCCGAGGTATTTAATCTTACTGAAGGGGAAAAATATTTGCTTCTTGAATCAGATGTCGGAGAGGGCTTATTCTTTGCCGGCTTGAATCACGTGGCGATGAAAGTAGTGGCTTCATACACAGAAGACAAGATTATAAACACCGATCCGAGCAAAATGGTAGAAGGATAATTGGCAAGATAACAGCTGGACAGTTAGACAGTTTTACAGATAGCAGACCCACTGTTATCTGTCTAGCTGTATTCTGTATACTTATTTAAAGGATGGGGATGGATAAAAAAGACAGCAATATGAGCATTGCTAAAACACTTACAGTCGCCAGTATTTTGTCTGTATTGGCGATAGTTGTGCTGGCAGTAAGCATCGCAGGGATGGGCTTTAAGGGCGAAGGAGAGCCTACGCCTTATGGTGATGATGGAATAAAAGCTGGCGCAGGAGGCTGCTACCTGAAAGATGAGGCTTTTACTGATATTGGAACAATAAAAAGTGTCGATGATGTTTTTTCCAAGATTGGCAGTAACTACTCAGCTTTAAATAACGACAAAAATAAAGAAAACCTTCAAAAAATAATTACCAGCTCAATAAATGCTGAAAACGGCACAAGCGTAAAAGGCATTAATCCTGCAATTTTAATTTCTTTTTATTACGGCGAACAAACCTTTGATCCAGATGATGATTACAAAGCATTCGGCTGCGGCCACTATTCAAAAGGAGCTAGTGACGCTGGTTTTGACAACCAACTAACTTGTGCCCTTCCCGCAATTAAAAAGGCCATAGAAAAAGATCCTGTTTACGACACACCTGCCGGCGAAAATACATGGACCCGTCTTCTTTATCATTATGTTGGGGGCGACAAAGATCACATAGTGGGCAAATATGCTTATGATGTTAAAAAACTAGGCTATGTGTCAGATAGTAGCGAAGCTAGAATTCAGCTCTTAAATGATTTAGTGCCGGATCAAGTAACTTGCGAGGCCGCAGCAGGAAAAAGTATTTTCGCCAGCCTAGATCAAGTTCAAATGTATTTTGGTACGACCCCAGAGCAGATAAAAAAACACCTGGAAACAATGAATTTTATGGGACAGGATATAACTGTAAATGAAATGATGGTGGATGATTTGAAAAACGTTGAGACAGCATTAAAGAAAATAAATTACAAGATAACCAGCATAGGGGCATATAATAATAGAGAAAATGTAAATAACCCGGGGAATTCAAGTTCACATGCATTTGGATTAGCAATTGATATTAATCCCAGTGCAAATCCGAATGCGAAAAGGCCGACAGACAGTAAAGAACGAGATCCTTCTGCCTGCAAAACCGACATCCCTACGCAGGTAGTTAAAGCGTTTGAAGATAATAACTTTTTCTGGGGCGCAAAATTCAAGGACATTTGCGATCCAATGCATTTCCAATATGGTGGAAACTGGCAATAAGGCAGGAAAACAAGCTGAACCTGCCTGCCGGCAGGCAGGGCTTGGGCAGCAAGCTAATCACATAATGCGTCATCCCAGACTGTGACTTGAGATCTGGGATCCAGTAGAGAATTCAACCTCACCTAGCCTCTCCTTCGAAAGGAGAGGAATTATATCAGAATGACAATTGTCCCATAATTCATAATTCAAAATTCTAACCATATGAATGTTCATCTAAAAAAATTAACTTACAAAGTGTATATTGTCTCAGCGGTTATATTGATGGCAATTGTTTTTGGAATTTGGGTTTTGACCAACTCATTTTTAAGCATCAAAGTATCACCTAGAGACGCATCTGTTTTCATTGACGGCGAACAAATAGAAGTAAACAGTTTTGGCTTCGCCAAGGAGCGACTTTCTTTCGGCGAGCATCAAATAAAGATTGAACTGGACGGCTATGTTAGCATGATAAAATCAGTTATATTAAAAAGAGGAAGAACGAATAGTCAAAACATCACTCTTAAGACATTGCCAGCCACGGTAAAAATTGCAAATTTTGGCAGCTTTTTGACAAAAGGCGTTAATTCTGATGAGTTTTTCTACCTTGGAAATGACGGAGGGGCAATTTTCAGAACAAAAATTCAGTTGAATGACAGCGGAATTGTAATTCCAACCAGCAATGCTATAACCAATTCAAATCTCTGGGGAATTAATGAAATAATCTGGTCGCCGAAGAAAGACTTAGCGCTCTTTAGAAAATCTGACGGCGTTTACTTGTTTGACTTCAAAAAATATGACTTTGTGAACCAGACGGAAACTTTGTGGGGCGAAAATGTCGGAAGCATTGCATGGGCGCCTGATGATTCCAAAATCGCCTATTACGCCTCAGATGAAAAAACGCTCATTTTCTCTAACGCAGATAATTCGAGCAAAGAAAGAATTTTAAATCTTGAAAATATAGATATAACCAACCCAGTATTAAGATGGTCCCCTGATTCAGAATGGTTAGCCATAATCCCCAGAAATTCGAATAAAAATGACAATAAAATATACCTTTTAAATGCATATAGCAGAGTTATAAAACCGGTAATCAACACTGGAAATAAACTGGATGTTACTTTTTCTCAAAATAATAAAATATTTTATTCCAGTTTAAGCCGCGGCACGCAAGGTTCTTCGACTATATCAACCATAAACACAGATGGGACTGAGGATTCAGCTTTAAACCTTTACACCAATATAAATTGTATTTTAATGCTAGATCAGGGGGACAATATTTTAGCAGCTTCGCAAGACGGAGAAAGTCAAGAAGAGTCGATTTTCAAATTTAATATCAAAAATAACAAACAGGAAGATTTTTCAATCAAACTATCAGAAAACGAGTCAGTTAATACGCTTTTGACCACAGTTGATGATAAAGTTGTAATTTACGAAACAGAAAGCGGAATTTACGCAGTAAATATAAATTAGTAAAAGATACAAGAAACAAGAAAGCAATGACCAAACAATATTCAATAATCAATCGTCAAAGACTCAAATGTTTGAATATTTTGAATTTGGATATTTGAGATTGTTTGTATCTTGTAACTTGTATCTTGTTTCTTAGTCAGCATGGGGAGGGGTAATTGGCAGTAGGAGAGGAAAATAAAAAGAGAAAACTAGATATTGAGCAAAAACCGGATAGATTATCTGGCGGTTTTATAGGTGCCAAGCAAACCAATGATGGCTTCAAAAAAACATTGCCTGTTGATTCGCTGACTAAAAAATATACTGTTTCGGTCACAGAAAAACACTTAATCGGCAAAGCGGGCGGATCTCAAAGGCCGTCTGCTCCCACAAACAGAAATGCTATTAAACAAGAGCTTTTAGACCAAGCGAAGAAAGACCTACGACAAGCGCAGGGGTTATCTCGACAAAAACCAGAGGATGAATACGGAGGCGGACCAGCTCGAAGATCGTACCAATTGTCAAAGCAAGATCAAGACGGTTTTGCAGATAAAAATGATGAAATCTATTCTGATTTTGACGGTGAGAAACAGTCGCAGCAACGAAGAGATGGCCGTGCTCAAAACAATGGGCCGGTGAATGATGATTCTCAAAAAAACCAACCCGAGGACGGGGATAATGATGACGGCTCCAAAGACGGCCCAAACATTAAAAACTCAATTGTAAACAGGGCAACTGATTATTTAAAAGGCAAAGCTAAAAACTTCTTTTCGAAAGAAGCAAAAACTGCCATCGTCGCTTTTATTCTGGAGTGGTGGTGGGCTATTTTGTTAGTAATTTTAATAATTATCGGCGGCTTTTTGGCATTCAGCTATTTCTTTGGCAATGCAGGCAGAAGCCCGAGTGAAACCGGCCAAAGCATAGTGCAGGCAGCTGATCCAATTAAAGATAAGGCAATGATCCAGAAAGTTCTGGCGTTGTCAGGAAACGGAACTGTCAATAGTCAAGAGCTACAGCAATTGGCGGATGAGCTGGAAGCAATCAAACAATATGCGGACGACAGCACGGACCAGAAAATTGACGTATTGATTAATAAAATCCAAAAATTTAATCAGCTTAACAAACAAAACGGTACAAGCATTATTAGTTCCCTCAAAGAAATCGTAAGCGAAATTAATGGATGCGTTGAAGTGGCGACAAGTGACTTTTTTAAGTTTGCTTATAACGAAGATGAAGATACTAAAAAAGAAATTTTAGCAGACAAGCTTAAAAGACAAGATGGCCAAACGACACAGCTCGACAAGAGAATTTGTCGCTTACTAGTTACCATTGAAAATAACAAAGAAGCCATCGGAATAAATGACGTCTCAATAACAGCTTTAGTTGATCATAAGGTTTACTCCGGGACCAGAACACATGCAAATGGCAGAGCAGTTGACCTTGACTGGAGAGATGATAACGACACCAAGATAATTAAATGGATTTTTAATAATTATGACAGCTTAAAACAACAAGGAATCGCGCCTTATGAGGTGAAAGAACCGTTCACTCAATATTTAATTGCCCAAGATGGCGCATTAAAAGGAAGTGACGCTCTCAGTGCAAAAGGGTTCGACAAATCGTCCTTACAGAACCATGGATGGACTGAATCCGGTACCGTTGGGAGCAATAGCCATATTCACATCGATATTTAATTATGAAAAATTTTCTAAAAAATTTCTTAATCCTAACTATATGTTTTTCCACTACTTTTGGGAATTATTTTGCATTTTTCACGCCCCAAAAGACATCAGCCGCAGAAACAACCACAGCAAAACAGGGTGATGGAGAGGCTTCGGAGACACCGGATGATAGCAACTTGACAGACAAAGAGACTATCCCCATAGAAGCACAAACTTTAACACAGCATGTTTATAATAGCCAGATTAATACAAATGGGTTTGAGGATATTAATGACTTGTTTGCTTCTTCTTCAGACCCTAAAATCATTCTTAACGCCGATGATGCTTCTGCCGTGCGCTCACTCTCCTGCATGTCTTCTCTCATACCGAACTTTGCGACTAATACTAAAAAACTTTTTGAAATTTTGCCCTCTTCTTCAAGGCCAAGTACCGAGGCAGAACTTTCTGCACTTAAGCTTAGCAATTCTGATAAGTTTTATAGTCTGGTCTCACAAGCACAGAATATCTGGTACGAAAATAATGAGGGCTTTATATTAAATGACATGAGCACTTTGGAATGTTTATCAGGTCTTTCTGCTAACGAAATTGTTGATTTAAGGGCAAGAGATCCACAGCAGTTAACAACAATCATCAATGATTCAAAAGAATCTCTTACAATCGACATAAGAGTCTTAAAAACACTAATCTACTTAGTCACCCCAAAAAATCAAGGTGGTGCCGGCCATTATAGAATAAAGGTAGCGCGCATAAGAACTGGTTACACTTCAAAATCAAGGCAAACTTCCAGAGAGTCAAATTATATAGTGGATCAGCTCAACAGCAGCACTACAACAACCACAAGCAGCAGTGATCTTTCAGGGGAAACAGCTGCCGAAATCGGGATGAATCGGGACATCAGCAGTTCAGACTCATACGACTTAGACGGAACAAACGCAACAGCAATTGTTGAAGACGAAAATGGTGATGAGTATGATGCCTATATTAATGATCAGCTTCAAAATGAAGATGAATCTACCGATAGTAGCACAAGTAGCGATAAAACTGAAAAGAATATATCAGCTCACTCTGAAGGAAAAGCTATTGATATCTCAGAAGTAGATGATATTCGATGTACATTAATCGAGAGAAAAAGAGTCGGACACACTAGCAAAACCAGTTATTCCCAAAGACCGATTAAACTAGCATGGCAAACACAAGAAGGCTATGCTGAGTCCGGAGGATATGACGGAGGCGATCTAGGCCAACTTTTTAAAGAATCTGCGTCAGACGAGATTAGAAGTCTGATCGAAGAACTGGGCGGAGATCCAAGTAATTATGATGGAGATCTTTCACAAGGAAACTTTTCCGACATCGTTCAGGTGATAGGAAAATCATTATTCTCTCAAATTATCAATTCCCCTTCATCTAATTTCTCCGGTTACGATTTTCAAGATACTTTGCAAAAAATCGGCAGCGTGTATTTTGCTGATTTATTAGGTCTAGAAAAAGAAATTTTTGTAGATCAAGATATCACTTCCCTAGATGATCTTCAAAGAGTTGTTGGGCAAGCAGCGCTAGAAGAACGCTTAAATCTTCCTTTCGGGACATTTACCGGCGACACGCTCGAAGACACTCTTCTAAATATCGGTCAGAGAAAAATTGAGTATGAAATGGGGCTAAATTCATCTTCTCTCAACAGTCTCTTAAATGACAATACGCAAAGTCTGCCCTTGATAGTCGGGGAAGCAGCAATAGAAAAAGCCCTTTCATTAAAAGAAGGATCTTTCACCGGCAATAGTTTCTCAGAACTCAAAAAGAATGTGGGTGAGATTAAAGGAAAAACGATATTCATCGATACAACCTATCCAGATAACATTCTCCACCTTGACTCGGGGACAACAAACAAATTAGTATCCGGACAATTAAGCCCTATCGCCTACACAACGCTAGTTGGGCAAACAAGACTTGATGATACTGCATATGGATTTAAATATTTGTCGACCCATGAAAGTGCCTATAACTTACCGGAAGGCACTTGGTCCAATGCACTCTTGGGCAAAAAAGATGCCCTAAAAACCATCGGCGTAAATACGATCTCTAAAGCCTTTGCGACAGACGATGAACAACGGACTGCAATGGAAAAATGGCTCATCAGCAACACAGCAAAAAATTCGGATGATGATTGCACCATAAACCTATATCCCGAAGTAAACATCACTGTTAAGGACGAAGATAAAACAGTTGCGATACTCGAAGATAATGCAATCGAAGCCGGGCTAGCTACAGGAGATTTTTACAAAATGTTCGGTTGCGCAAAATCAAATCCGGCAAGCGTTTTTGAAAAAACCGGCAGCAAAATCCTTTATTATGCACTAGCCAATTATGATTCAAGCTCAGAAGAAAAATTTAAGATTGATCTTATGGATACCAATTCGGAGTATAAACTTTTACAAAATGATCAGCTTGAATTTTATCTGCCCAGAATTCAGGAAATGAATACTACTACAAACCGGATTACTAGTAACTGGGAAGACCAAAGTTCACAGTTAGATTATCAGCCTATCATGGCTTCTCTAAGTCATATTAAAAGTATCGTCGGGGACTCAAAATATTATTCAAACAAAAACACTATCCAAACTGCCTCAAAAAAAATATCAATTGAAATTGGCATCTTAAAATCCATATTTGAAAAAGATCAAAAAGAACATCAGGAATTAAAAAATAAAATTAATTCAACACACATAGACATCAACAGGCTAACAACCTTATCAAGCGAAATACTAGAAGGAAGAATAGTCCCGTCAACTGAGAATATTCAATTAAGCCAAATACCCGCTTCAGGGCTTACCAGCGATGCCGAGCAGTACAGCGAATCTTCTTCAGCGTCAGGAAAAACAGGCAAGGTCGGCATAATGCTTCTCCTTGCAAGAAAAATCGATCCTAAAGACTTCTTTTTGTCCGTCGGAACGGACAAAACCGAGACTGAGCTTAGTTTGCCTCAAAATTCACTTTATTATTACGTGCAGAATTTGGAGAAAAAGGGATTATCAGGTCAAGACGCTTTCTATCAATCGATCGGACAAGCCAAAATTGAAGAGGAATTCGGTATGCCTAGCTTCTATTTCCAAGGGTCTCTCTATAAGATAACCGACAAGCCAGATTTCCAGAACGATCTGGACTCGTTAATGAAATATAATGGATTCAACCAAGATGATAAACTCTATGATTCAACTAAAGACTATATTTTTCAGGCCAAAACAAAGAATGTAGGGGTATTTAACTATTATGTTCAAAAAGCCGAAAACAAATACAGTGAAGGGCTCGCTAAGTATAAAAAAGAAATCAATACTGAAGGAAGCAGCAAAGTAGTCGAGAGCACCCTGAATGACCTGATTACAAATGTTAAAGCAAACGGATTAACCGACGGAATACGTTCGGCAGAAAATGATTTGCTATTTAGAATGGGAATAGCAGGAAATTTACAATCCCTCATGAATGATAGTCCGATTGCCTGGAGTACAGCGAATAAGACCGCCAGTGAAATCGACAAGAAGCTATCTCTCGAAGACGGAACCACTAGATCTCTGTTTACCAGCAGCTTCGTCCCCTTAAACGACGGCAAAGACATTTTAGGTGAAAATGATAAAAAGATTGTTTCCGGCAAACTAGAAATAACAACAAGCGCAATCAATAAATATCTGGAAGCTTTAAATGGGGATATAGACCCAGATGATCTCACAACAGCAGGCCAGGAAATAACCTATAACTCTTCTAACCCCTACGCAGCAAAAACCGATGCTTCCACAGATAACTTGTGTACCAGCTTGTTTAATGCCAGCGACAACGGGATCTCCTTGTCAAAGCAATTCGTAAATGATTCTTTCTGGTTCAGAGACAAAGACGGAATAGTATTTGCCCAAAATCAGGAAAGCGCAAAACAACTAAGAGACCAAAATTCTGACAAAAAAATTACATTTCTAGAGGAAATTGCCATTGGATTAGCGAAAGTAACAGGGAAAAGCCAAAGTGAAGTTCAGAACGCTTTGTTGGCTTATCTCAAAAACGGCGGTCAGAAAACTCTGTTCAGCTTTTCTGACGAGCAGTACGAGGCGATGGAGAAAAGTTCAGGCATACCAAAAGACATTCTTCAGAAATTATTTGTACGTCAAAACGCTACCCAAATCAACAATTCTCTCTCAGCTTACAAAAAAGCAGTCGGCCAAAGCACAGCTAAAAAAATTATAAATTATAAACTTTTCCAGGGACTAGGGGTGAGTCTAGACTCTACTTCATTTGATTCTGACAGCCTATACGAAATAATGAACGGAAATTACAAACCTTTGTATGACATCGGGGCATTATTGATTGATAAAAAATTAAATCTGCCGACAGGAACGATCACGGATATAACTACGGCCAGCACACAAAAAATGAAAACCTGTGCTTTGGCGGAAGCCGGCGGCGGTATGCTGGGAGGATTAATCGGCCTGAACTATGTATCAATGAAAGGCGACATCAGAACAAATCTCGGGCAATCAGTGATAGAAACAACTTTGAACTTGCCGCGAGGCACTTTTAAAGGAAATTCTCTCGACGAACTAGTTAAGAGCACTTCTCCCGTCAACTTTGTGCTCGGCTTCCAAATTCCAATAGAAGGGGTTGTGTCCAGCGATATAGTTCAGGGGATATTTGGCACAACTACTGCCAAAATGTCATCCAGCGACATTACTGACACGATGAAACTTAACCAAATTAAAAATTATCTTGAAGTAAAAAGTCTGTTATCGAGCTCTGAAAGTAAAGCTGTCTCTAATTTAGACAACAAACTTGAAAGCCAAATCAAACTCATATCAAGCGATTCCTCTAAATGGACTACCAATTTTCAAAATCGTGTTAAGTTTTTGGACAACATCCTCGGGCTATCTGCCGACACGACAAAAAATATGCTTACGGGGGGGATCAGCCCGAATGCTTATCTGGACATGGCAGCAGGCAAGTCGCTTCAAGGCATAGCGGCTCTTAACGTAATTAATATTTTCGACTTAGAAGAATACCAAAGTGCAGCAGCGATGAACTTGGTTAGAAACTTCGGATCGATGATAACCAATGGACAATATAATGATATCTACTCTTCTCTATCAGATGTATTTAATGTCAACTTGGACGCAAAAGCTGGATTTACCAAAGGGACAGCCTCTAATGTATTGGGAGACCCAAAAAATGCAGCAAAAATACTTCTGGCAGAAGGAATAAAAAAAGTCGACCAAAGTTTGGGCTTAGACTCAAATAGCGACACCTCCTTAACCAAGTTATATGATTATCAGCAAACAAATCTTGAGCAATGCAAGGCATCAATTTTACAACCAGAGCAAGAAGCTGCGCTGAAAGACGAGGAAATCCAACTTAAATTGCCAAACTTGACCACAAATAATGATGCGAGATTAGCCGAGATATCAAACACAAGATCCACCGCTAACCAGAGCTACAATGATTGCAAAACGCAATCCATAGAAGAAGCCACAACTTCATCCCATCTCATATTCAGAACTGCAGTGAACGATAAAATTTCATCCGCAATATCCAACAAGATTTCTGAAATTACACAGGGCACTATTATTATGCCGAAAGAAGATGTCAGCAACTTCATTAAAAACGGCGATATGAAATATTTCGAAACAATAGGATTGGCATATGCAGCAAACATAGTATTAAACAAAGCGGGCAATAACGAACTTGTGCCTCCAGGGATGAGGATAACCTATAAAGATTTATATCTGGCAACTTTCGGCGATAGAAACGCTGAAGCAAGTGCCGGAGATGCAGCTGTTTACGCCGATGTAAACAATATAACCTACTCTGACTTCAATACTCCGTACAGATACGGCGACGTTTGTGGCACGCTTGGAAGCATAGGTTGCCTTAATGCTGATAGCTACTTGAGCATGGATTCTTCCAGTGCATTGCCTCGAGACGAAAGTCAACTTGTGGCAGCTAATCAGGCTTCGACAAACGCTATGTACGGCTACAACCCAAGTGACGCGGCTACTGTTAGCACTGCTAGTTCCAAATACCAGACCAAATACGGAGACAATCTAACTATCGCCAATAGCGATCAATGTAAACAGGATCCAATGTCTGAAACATGTCAAAAAGCTGCAGGCGCTTTAACCAATCTTAACAGTGTAAAGGGTGAAGCACGACAAAAATCGAGACAAACTTTTATCGACGACCTAAAGTACAAAACGACCGACGCTCTTCTCTGGAATCTTGATAAGAACGTCTACCCCGGACTTAGTTACGCCCTCTTAAGGGGAGATGCGACAGTAAAGCAAAACGCTATGGCCAACTACATACGAAACGGCATTATGAGAGGGGAACTTTTTGGCATCGATATTAGTTCTAGATTAAAAAATGTCGGGGAATGGATTAACACTTATGATACTTTTTCCGATCTTACATCAGCAGTATCAAACGGGGGGTTAGACAGCTTTTTCCAATCAGGCGGCGGTTATACTGCTCTTAATGACTTCGTCAACAATAACTCAAAGAACTGGTTTGGCTTTGATATGCCGGAAAATATGCTTGGAGGCTTGACCGTCGGTTTATCTACGGGCGTTTGGGACGCTAGCAAATTAGACCTCTCAGATTCAAGACTTATTAAATTTGATGGAGGGATTTATAAAGGCACAAACGGTAAATTACAGATACCTACCATGACCCAGATTGGCAAAAATTTACTGAACGATAAAATAACAGATCTAAAAAATGGTTTGGAAGGTAAATTGTTCTCTTGGACCGACAAAATTCTTGGATGGGACTCAGGAACGGCTTATCAAACATACCAAGCATATGAGAATGTTCAAAAAGCCAGAGAAGCATATATAAACATTAAAGATATTTCTGGAGCAGCTAAAGCAAAAGCAGCAGCAGATTATGATGCAGCCAAAGCTCAATTAATTACATTCGTAGTCACTACAGTTTTTTCAAAACAGATAGCTGCAGCAGAAGAATCACTTGGTTTGGTTTCAGGGACAGGCTCAATGCTTGCAACGATGCTTATCACTGGTTTCAACCCCATAGGCTTGATTACGTTTGTCGGAATGAATTTATTTATGGTTTATAAGGTAGAGCTAAAATGTAGCGCGGATGGTTATTATCCAGAAATGCAGGCCGGAACTTCTTCAAATGTGGTTGATGTAACAGGATTGGGAGTATGGAACGGGATGAGTCAAGAAACCTCAAAAAAGAAGTCCATTGAAGCGGCCCAGTATAAAGCAAGCCGATTGATCGGAGACGTACTGTCAATGCAGGACAGCCCTAAATACGCCGACGTAATTCCAAGTCAGATTATGACTGGACGACAAGAGGATGTTGATTTATGGGACCCTGCAATCACATATTACCTATGCTCAAAACTCGGCAACACTTCTATAAAGGGAATTTGTGGAGGAAATACAAGAGCTGGAGTGTGGGAGAATCCACAAACAGTAGCTCTGACACATATAGGATTTTAGCTGCTGCTAATTTAAAATTTTCAATTTAGAATTTAAAATGAATTATTAATTTTTTAATGTTTAAACATTTAGATTTTTAAATTGAATTTATAATTTGTAAATTATAAATTTTAAATTTACTAGTTAGTATTAACTATTCTTAAATTTCGGACGATCTTTCGTCCGATTTTTTTATTGAGATAATCTATCAAATCTTCCGACAGCATTTGTAGCTCCGAAGCCTCAGAAGAAGACATCGCAGAAACCTTTAAAACGCCCCCAGAAAAAGAAATTGGGGCTACAGACATCTTGCCCCAGTTTTCAACATAAAAACAAATCTGGGCGCTTTCTGTGGTCTTGGCGAGGCCCTTCTTTGCCAGACTTGCCCTTAAAATTTTATCTAATTTTTCCATGCTTGCTATTAGAAACTAGTTTATTTAAATATAATCTTACTGCTCGCTCTGTCATTCCCGCGAAGGCGGGAATCTACTAATGGTAAAAACTATCTTGTATCCACGGGCCATGGCGTTGCCTGCCCGAGGATGACGCAAGAAGAAAGGTTCGCCCCCAGCCCTCCACCCTCTGCCTTCTACTCTCTACTTGCTTTAATCTCAATAACTTTTGATTTTTTTAATAATTCCGGCGATAGATGGTCTGCTTCTGTTGAAGTAATTAGAGTTTGATACTGAGACACAAGCTCGCCTAAGTGAGACCGCCTCTCCGGATCAAATTCAGAGAAAATATCATCCAAAAGAAGTATTGGTTTATCCATATCTTCCCCCGCTGCTAGACCTTGTTCTTTAATTTTTTCCATATATTTAAGCTCAGAAATCTTCAGTGCCAGAATAGCAGATCTAATTTCTCCCCTCGAGGCAAAATTAGCCATGTTGCGGCCGTTCAACTCAAATACTACATCATCACGATGCGGGCCAACAAGGGATCTTCCGGAAGATATTTCCCTATATCTAAGTCGGTCTAAAACATCAGCTAAATCACCTTCAAAATTCTGACAATAAATCATTTTAAGATCCGCACCAAAATCACCAGAAATAGATCTGTAAAGATCAGGTAAAAATTCATTTATTTCATCAGCAGCCTTTTTTCTTCTCTTAATTATCAACTCTCCAAACTTGACCAGCTCCTTATCCCAAAAACTCATCTCCTGCTCGCTTGCCTGTCTTTTATTTATTCTTTGTAATAAATTATTTCTCTGTTGTTTAACTTTTTTATAACTGACTAAAGCTTCTAGATATTCTCTATCAACCTGACTTATCATTACGTCTAAAAATCGGCGTCTATCTGAAGGCGAACCGGAAATTATCGAAATAGTCTCTGCAGAAAAAACAACTGTGGGTAAAATTCCGACAAAGTTAGACAATTTTCGAACCACTCCTTTTTCTTTAGCCTGCATGAAAAGGCGCGGCGTTCTGGTTAAAAAAATTTCCAGATTGTCCCCGCTTATTCTCGCATAATCAGAATTAAAATTAATCAAATTTTTCTTGTCATCTTCGCGAAATGAACGGCAGAAAGAAAGTAGAGCCACTGCCTCTAAAATATTACTTTTGCCAGCGCCGTTTAGCCCGACTAAAACAGTGACCTGATCAAAATCAATTTCAAATTTCTGATGATTGCGAAAATTTTCTAGTTTAAGTCTTTTAAACACAGCTTACCAAATTCTAAATTGAAAATTTTAAATTAATCTAAGCATCTATTTTCAACGGCATAACAATATAGACAAAATCTTTATCTTTCCCTGATTTTATAATTCCGGCTGAAGCGTCATCATTTAGTTCAAAAATAACTTTATCCGATTGGACAACCTGCAGAACATCAAGCACATAGCGAACGTTGAAAGCTATTTCGATTTCTCCTCCGCTCACTTCAGCGGCAATTTTAGATACTGTATCGCCCGCCTCATTGGCCATAGAAGAAATTAGCAAAGTCTGGCCTTCGGTTTTTATCCTTACATTATTAGCAGAATTTTTGGCAAACAATGCCGACATCTTAACCGCTGACAATAATTCTGAATATTGAACTGTGGCTTTAATCTTAGAGCTAGAAGGAATGATCTGCGAATATGGCGGAAACGCGCCTTCAATAAGACGAGAAATAATTTGTGTCTCACCTACTTTAAATAAAATCTGATTTTCTGTTGATGATATTGATATAGCCTCAGATTCATCACCACTAGAAATCCTGAGTACTTCTGCCATCGTTCTAGATGGGACAATAAATTTTTTATCAGACAAATCCTCTTCTAAATGTATTTTCTTTTCTGACAACCTATATGAATCAGTGGCAGCTAAAGTTAGTATTTTTCCGTTAAATACAAAATAGATGCCAGCTAAAACTGGTCTGGTTTCATCATTGGCTGGCGCAATAGAGACTTTTTTTGTGGCGTCAATAAAAACTTCCTTTTTTATTGAGCAAAAAAGATCCTTGGAAAGCAAAGGGATTGTTGGAAATTCTTCAGCTGATATCCCATTAATATTTGCTTCATAATGTTTTGATTTAAGGTTTAAAGATGTTCCCTTTGTGGAAAACTCAATAGACTCATCATTATTATTAATAATAAACTCCGTCAACAACCTTGCCGGGATAGTTAGTTTCCCATCTTCCTCCACCTTCCCTGTAGTTTGAGTGGTAATTGCTATCTCTAGGTCAGTGGCCGAAAGCTGTATCTTCCCCTTTTCAGCTGTGATTAAAATATTACCAAGCACAGGCAATGTTGTTCTTGAACTTACAATTCTTGAAACCTGATTTAAAGCCTTGGCAAAACTTGATTGAAAAGTTGTAAATTTCATTATTTCTCCTTTATTTTAACTATTTGACTTAATACTCAATTTCTTTCCCATGTCATCCCGACCAATGTGGAGGGATCTTCCAATAGTAATTCAATCTATTTTTAAGATTTCCCTGCCTGCCGGCAGGCAGGTCCACCCCCAGACAAAGCTGAGGAGTCGAAATGACAGCAATTATGTGAGACCCCTCCACTTTCCACCTTCCACTTTCTACCTTCTACTTTCTACTTTCCACTTTCTACTTTCTACTTTCCACTTACCCATATATCCACATTTTTCCTTAATATTGTTGATAACTTTATTTTTTTAACCTTAAATTACTTAGTCCCACATTTTAAATTTTAAATTTTAAATTTTCAGTGTGGATATCCCTGTTTTTTGCTGGTTAATTGTGTGGATATGTTGTGTCTTTTTCTTTTCATTAGTTTCTACTAGTTTGTTTATCCCCAGTTTTTTCTTTTTATCTACAGTTTTTACCTTACAAATCCACCATTTAGTCCACAACTCTGTTTATAATTTTTCATTTGCTGCTTTTACTTTTTATACTTTTCAACAGTTTCCACAATACTTATTACTACTATTACTGTATCTATATATTATTGTTATATAACCAGAGGAGTGGATAATTTATTTTAATGTAGAGAAAATTTTATCTTTAATTATAGATAAATCATCTTTTAATGTTTGGTTTGAAGATATTTCTGATTCAATCTTGTTGCATCCATGCATAATCGTAGAATGATCTTTTCCTCCCATTTCTCGTCCGATTTCAGGAAATGAAAGATTTGCTTCATGTCTCAATAAATACATTGTGATTTGTCTTGGCATAACAATCTCTTTTGTGCGCTTTTTCCCAAGTAAATCCTCAATTGGAACTTGGTAGTATTTATGGACTTCTCTAATAATCAACTCTGGTGTAATTGACCTTTTTTTATTTGTAATAATATTGCCAAGAATTTCCGAAGTTTTTTCTAATGTTAATTCACAATTCATTAGTTCGCAGGTGGCTATAATCTTTGTAAAAGCACCTTCAAGTTCTCTAATTGAAGACTGAACATTCTGGGCAATATAATTAATAATTATAGGATCTATCTCTAGGTTTTTAGTCTTAGCTTTTTGTAATAAGATTGCTTCTCTGGTCTCCACATCTGGTTGGCTAATATCTGTCACCATTCCACCTTCAAATCGTGTTTGTAGTCGTGATTCCAATCCTTTGATTGCTTTAGGAAAACAGTCGGAAGTTAAAACTACCTGTTTTTTGTTTTGATGCAGGTGATTAAAAGTATGAAAAAATTCTTCTTGAGTACTTTCTTTATTTGATAGGAATTGAATATCATCAATTAATAGTAAATCAACATTGCGGTATCTTTCTTTAAAATCGTTGGCTTTACCTGATCCAGATTTAACAGCGGCGATAAACTCATTTATAAATGTTTCACTGGAAACATATAGAACGCATTTATTGGGATATTTTTTTAAGAACTCATTGCCAATAGCCTGCATTAAATGAGTTTTACCTAAGCCTGAATCTCCATAGATATAAAGTGGGTTATAAGTATCACCAGGATTCTTTGATACTGCTAATGCTGCTGCATGAGCTAATTGGTTTGATGCTCCAACTATGAAGTTATTAAATCGGTATGAACCATTTAGGGTTATGTTTTGAGGTAAGGATTGTGGTTTTGCTGTGGGAATTTTTAAGGTTGGTTTTTCCACAGGGGTGTGGACAACTTTGTTTTTTTCGAACTTTATAATCTGATCAGGAGAAGGTGATGCGATTTTAAATTTTATAACTTGGATTTGATCTTCAACCTGTTTTTGCAATGCTTTGGTGATGTCTTTTAAGTACTTTTTCTTTAACCAGTCTTCAACAAAAAAAGTTGGCACTCCAATCGTAAAAACGCCTTTATTGTAGCTAAGAATGAAAGTGTTTTTGAACCATGTTTCAAAATTGGCTCTTGATAGAGTGATTTGTAATTCTCCTAGGACATTGCGCCAAGTTTCAGTGTAATCCATAGCATCTTCTCCTTCTTTCTTATTGTAATTGAAATATAGCAAGTTATCCACAGGGGAAGTCAATACGCCGAAGGTCGCAGGGCAATATATTAATTTTTTAAATAGCCTAATTTTAAGTTTTAAAATAATTGTCATTTCGACCCCCCGACTTGTCGGGGTTGGAGAAATCTTATGATTAGATGTTTTAAAGATCCCTCCACGTTGGTCGGGATGACAACGGTGAGATGTTTGAGATTAGAAAGTAAGCACATTATGATTGTAACTCCTTTGCTCTTGCTTTGGTCTCGTTTTTGTGTTAATATCTTTCTGTTATGAAGAGAACATTTCAAGGAAATAAAAGACGTAGAGCAAAAAAACATGGCTTCTTTGAGCGCATGTCTTCTTTGGCTGGGAGAAATATCTTAAAGCGAAGACGTGCTAAAGGAAGAAAAGTTTTATCTGCTTAAGTGCAAGAGATTATTTTTCGTGCGATAATGAGCTTGCGAGCTCATTTTTTTTATTTACTTAATATATCCTGTGTCATTCCCAATTTTAACTCGTCATTCCCGCGAAGGCGGGAATCTACTAAAGATGAAATACTATGTATATATTCTTACAAGTGAGTTTAATGGCACATTATATATTGGTGTAACTAATAACTTAGTGAAAAGAGTTTGGGAGCATAAAAACAAGTTGTTAGAGGGATTTACTAAAAAGTTTAATGTTTCTTTACTTGTTTATTATGAAGAATATTTAGATATTAGAGATGCGATTGAAAGAGAAAAAAGAATGAAAAAGTGGAATCGTCAATGGAAAGTTAACCTTATTGAAAAATCCAACCCTTCATGGAATGATTTATATGATAAAATAGTTAATTAGTAGATCCTTAAAGCACCTTCCCATCTTTGTCATCCCCGCGTAGGCGGGGATCCACGATAGTAAAATCTTAAAACTATTAGTAGATTCCCCTCTTCAGGGGAATGACAAAGAAAATAATGGGAATGATAAATGTAAATAATCCAAATTATGCTTCCAAAAGAATTTAGATTACAAAAGAGCGTAGATTTTCAGAAAGTATTTAAACATTCAAAGCCAGTTAGAACGGCGAATTTGAGTTTTAGAGTATTTAAAAATCCAAAAAATATTCGGGATGATAAACAGCCTCAAATGAGGTTTGGTTTTATCATTAGTAATAAGATTGATAAAAGAGCCGTAAGGCGCAACGCCTTAAAAAGGCAACTTCGTCAAATCGCATCAGACTTGATTTCCGAGCTTGAAAGCGGATATGATATAGTAACTGTTGTTAATGAGGATTTTCCTTATCCTTATGAACAGGATGAGATTAAAAAGCAGTTTATAGAGGGAATGCAAAAAACAGGAGTGCTAGGTGATAAAAATTCTTGTAAAGATAATTGAGATTTATCAGCGTACCCTGTCTCCTGATACTGGCTGGTTTAGATCAAGGTTCCCTGGCGGATATTGTAAATATTCTCCTAATTGTTCTGAATATTGCAAGCAATCGATTGAAAAGCACGGAGTGGTCCGCGGAATCACTAAAGGGGCATGGAGAGTGATTAGATGTAATCCTTGGAGTAAGGGTGGTTACGATCCGGTGTAACAAATTTTAAAACATTTCAAATTAAAAACGATAAATTCTAAATTAATAAACTTATGATTAACTTCTTTAAAATAATTTTATATAATCCGCTTTATAACATATTGATCTTCTTGGCATGGCTTGTTCCGGGCCATTCGATTGGCTGTGCAATTGTTATTTTAACTATAATAATTAGACTTTTATTATGGCCGAATTCAATTAAGGCGGCCAGAGCACAGGTAAAAATGCAGGCAATCCAGCCTGAGATTAACCGGCTAAGAAAAGAGGTAAAAGATCAGCAGGAACAAGGTAGAGCTTTGATGGCTCTTTATAAAAAAGAAGGGGTGTCCCCTTTTGGCTCTTGCCTCCCCCTTTTAATTCAAATGCCCATTATTATTGTTCTCTACCAAGTGTTTAGAGCTGGAATTAATGAATCTAACTTTTCTCTTCTTTATGGTTTTGTCCCTCACCCTGAAATAATAAACCAATATTTTCTTGGTATTAATCTATCTAAACCCGATCTTTGGGTACTGCCAATCCTGGCCGGTTTAACTCAGTTCGCTCTTTCTTATCTAATGCAGCCTAAAGTGGCTTTGAACTCAAAAGAAGAGGATGATAAACCAAAGGAAATGGACCCAATGCAGATGGCGAACAAGCAAATGGTTTATTTTTTTCCTTTAATCACAGTCTTCTTTGCAAGATCTGTGCCTGCTGCGTTGAGCATCTACTGGGTTGTCACCACATTATTCGGTATCATCCAGCAGTTATATGTAAACAAACATATTAGAAAAGAAAAGTTTGCTCAAAAAGCTGTAGTAGAGGCGGCTGAAGCAGTCGATGAGATAGAGAAAGAGATTAAAACTCACGACAAGCCAAAGAAAAATGACTATCTGGCAAAAATGATGAACAAACGTCTTGATAAACAGGAAAAAAAGAGCGGTGTAGAGGTGACGATCAGGAAGAAATAACAACACTGATCTATCGCACTGATTGGCACTGATAGAACAGACACAAAGGAGACATTATGCATAAACATATTGAGAAAATTAAAGAAAAATCCAAAGAAGTTATTGAATTGCTAGGCTTCTCGGCTGATGTTGTTGTGGTTCAAAGAAATAATGTTCTTCTTTTGAACTTACAGGTTGATGAGCCAGCTGTGCTAATTGGACGTGGTGGTGAAGGACTGGAGTCTCTTCAACATGTTTTAAGGTTACTTCTTGGCGAGGCAATTAGTGAAATGGGCAACATATTAGTTGTTGATATTAATGGCTATAGAGACAAGAGGATATCTTCAATTGAAAAATCAGCCAGAGAAACTGCTTTCAAGGTTATATCATCTCAAATTGAAGTTGAGCTTCCTCCGATGAATGCATTTGAGCGTAGGACTGTGCATACGCTAATCTCAAATATGGCAGATGTCGAGAGTGAGAGTTCGGGCGACTACAGAAATAGACGAGTTGTGATCAAGCCAAAGAAGAAATAAGTTTCTTTAAAAGTAATATGAAACGAGGGGTTGTTTGGAGAGGTCGCATAGTTGGTCTAGTGCGCCTGTTTCGAAAACAGGTATGGCTTCGGTCATCCAGGGTTCGAATCCCTGCCTCTCCGCCAGTAAATGTTGCCCAGAATGGGCGATATTTACTGGCGAAAGAAGATTCGAACAGGGAAGGGGTCGGGAAACGGGAGTTTCCCGTGTCGGAAAATACTAAAAACCGAGGGTTTTTAGAAGCGAAGCGCTCGAGATCCCTGCCTCTCCGCCAGTAAATGTTGCCCCAACGGGGTAATTTTTTAAATGGTAATATTCTTTTTTATATCTTATAATAAAATTGTTCTGGTTTATTCTTCGAGAGAGCAGAGCGACTCGAGAAGTTTAGGAAATTTAAATAGTTCTCGATAAGCTCGAACAATAAATAATCTAAGGTCTAATCATGTCAAATATTGATAACACAATTTTTTATGTTAAACGCGAGGAAGAAGAAAGGCATACTGAGGAGGAAGCTAAAAGGCTAAATTTGCCGTATACAAATCTGGTCAGTTATCCTTTGACCCGCGATGTTCTGAATTGCATCGATGAGAACTCTGCTGTTATGAATAAAGTAATCCCCTATCTTAAGGTCGGTAGAACGCTTAAAGTAGGCGTCGTGAACCCAGATGATAATGCGACCAAAAGTTTTTTAGAGGACTATCGTCAAAAAACAGGGTCCGACGTTGCAATTTCTTTGATTTCGCAGGCTAGTTTTCTTTTTGGTATTTCCTCTTATGAGAAATACAAAATTGAGGAAGCAAAGAAACAAGAAACGAAAAAAGAAGAGAGTGTTGTGTTTGAGGTTAATGATGTGAAATCAGTGGCTGAGGCTATTAAGAAGGTCAGCACAACTAAGCTTCTTGACGTGATATTAATGGGGGCCATAAAAATTAAGAGTTCAGATATTCATTTGGAACCAACCGAAAAAGAATGTCTGGTCCGTTATCGGGTGGACGGCATTTTACAGGATGTTGTTCGATTGACTGCTGAACAGTACAAAGGCCTACTTTCGAGGATAAAGTTTTTATCAAAATTACGAATGGATATTCAGGATGCTCCGCAAGACGGCCGGTTTTCTTTTGACCCGTCGGAGAGTTTTAGTGGAGAGGATGACATTGACCTCCGTGTCTCAATAATGCCATCGACATTTGGAGAGTCCATAGTGCTTAGATTGTTGGGCCAGGAAAAATCAATTTTATCTTTAGATAAGCTTGGTTTCCGTCCGGATGCATTGAATTTAATAAGAAAAGCAATCACAAGGCCATACGGTATGATATTGACATCGGGCCCTACTGGAAGCGGAAAGACCTCTACTTTATACGCTATCTTAATGGAGTTAAAAAAGCCGGGTGTCAAAATTATCACTTTGGAGAATCCGGTTGAATATCGTATTGAGGGTATAGAACAGAGCCAGATAAAACCGGGGCAGGGATACGAATTTGCAGATGGTCTAAAAGCCTCGTTAAGGCAGGACCCTGACATTTTAATGGTCGGTGAGGTGAGAGATCCGGAAACGGCCGAAATAGCTGTTCAGGCCTCATTAACGGGCCATTTATTACTTTCCACTATCCATGCCAATTCAGCGCCGGCCGTATTCCCGCGTCTTATTGAAATCGGGGTGAAACCTTTCCTCCTTTCAGGGTCGATTAATCTTGTAATGGCACAGAGATTGGTCAGAAGAACCTGCCCAAAATGTGTTGAAGAGTACTCGCCAACATCTGAAACATGGGAAGGTGTGAAAAATGCATTATCTCCTATTAAGAACAAGCTTGATGTAAGCTTACAAAATCTTCTTAATCAATCTCTTCCTAAGCTTAAAAAAGGCAAAGGATGCAGCTCATGTAATAGCTCTGGTTTTTCCGGCAGACAAGTTATTGTTGAAGTATTCGCTCCTGATGATACTGTTGAAGCTCTAATCTCCAAGAAGGCATCAATATCTGATTTTACTAAAGCTGCAGCAGCGCAGGGGATGGTTTCAATGGAGCAGGACGGTCTAATAAAAGCCTTGATGGGAGAGACTACTATCGATGAAGTCTGGAGAGTGACGAAAAGCTAAAGAAGATAACAGTATACAGATAACAGAATGAATAAAATAACAACATTTAAAGATTTAGTTGTTTGGCAAAAGTCACATCAGTTAACACTTTTAGTTTATAAAGCAGTTGCGCGATTTCCACGTTTTGAAGAATTTGGGTTATCTAGTCAGATGAGAAGATGCTCGTCATCCGTTCCATCGAATATTGCAGAGGGATTTAAAAAGAATTCGACAAAAGACAGCCTTCATTTTTATAATATTGCAGAATGTTCTTTGGAAGAATTAAAATATCAACTAATTTTAGCTAGAGATTTGAGCTATATTGATAATAATGGATACGACACACTTGATAGTTTAGCGGAAGAAGTCAGTAAAGTGCTTTACGGCTGGATAAAAAGCCACAAACAGTAGCTGTAATCTGTCTAACTGTTATCTGTATACTAGCCTAGATTCCTGCCACGAACCATCCTGCCGCTCTTAGTATTACAAACGACAGGGCGACTACAATTATCCCGATTATTGCGTTTATGAGTCCTTGCTGGGCTTTTTTTGATTGTTCTGGATTGCCGCCAGCTGTGATATAGGATATGCCGGATACTACTAAAAATATAAAAGCCAGAACGCCGGCGATATATAAGAGCCAAGTGGTGATCAGCGTAACTAATCCAAAAATAGTCACCGGTGTTAATGCGACGTTTATTGCTCCGACCAGCTGCTCTCCTGTAATTGTGACAAGCGGGAAGATTGGCATCTTTTAGTTTTAAGAATATTTAAAAATTACTAATTGTCATTCCCGACCTGCCTGCCGGCAGACAGGCTTGTATCGGGAATCCAGAAATGACACAGGCAGCCCAACTCTCTGGATCCCAGATCTCCCATTCGACAAAGCTCAGGGCCTGAGTGAAATCGAAGGCAAGCTTGCAGTCTGGGATGACGACAAGTGTAGTAACAGTCATAATTTAATCATCCTCTCTGGCTAAAATCTTTATGAAATATTATATTTGGTAAACAAAAAATGCCCCCGAGAGAGCATTTTCTTAAGAATCATTTTTTAATTAATTACTGTATGGTGCCGCTGCTAGCAGTGTTGCTGACAGCAGTAAGTATAACATATGCTAATACAACTATAACGATACCAATAACAGAGTTGATTATCCCTTGTTGCCCTTTTTTGGCCTGTTCTGCATTTCCGCCTGCCGTAATGTAAGTTATGCCTGAAACAACTAGATAAATAAAAGCTAAAACGCCGACGATGTATATGATCCATGTAATTACATTGTTTACTATATCTCCAATATTGGAGTTGGTGCTACTTATAGAAATGGCGGTTCCCAATTGATTAGCATCCGGTGATTGTGCGTAAACTTTTTCAATTAAACTTGTTAACATTCTCCTCCTTAATTAAAGCGAGCATGGGTTATTGAAAAATACTTTCAATTATTTTCATTATTCCTATTGCTACACCTATAACAATTACTCCTATAACCGACCATAGAAGAGTTTTTTTGGCCAGTTCAGCCTTACTCTCCTCTCCATAGGAAGTTAAATAAATTATTGATGCATACAGTATCATTATAAAGGCAACCACTGCACTAATGTCAAGAAGCCAGCTGATCAAAGTCGTTACCATGCAAAGAATTTGATCTAAATCTTTCTTTGAGCTACAGGTGTTAAGAAGATTCTTGATATTAAAGTTGTTTAAACCAGAAACAGAAACAGCTTTAGCGTCACTATCGTTTGTGGCGACTTCCGCTACTGTAACCTTATATTCGGTATGATTATTATTAGTCCCTAAAACGCCGGGATAAACCTCCACGATAATTGTGTGAGAACCTGTATCGGTGCCGCCTGTGTCCCATTCTACTGTGACAGGTACATTGTCATCCGGCACAGTCCCAGATCCTTTTAAATGGTCATCTGTATTTTGATCGATATAAACTTTATAAGTCTGCCCTTCTAGATCAAAAAATTTGACCTTTATGCTGGCAGTATCCCCTTTTTTGACATTATTCGTATCGGGTGTTATGACAATGCCTTCAGTTTCAGCAATATCAAAGTTGTAGTCTTCGATTTGAAAGTTAGAGCAATTCCTAACCTTGTCATCTATAACAAACCTTAAGTCATAATTGCCTGCTGAACCATAATCGCCAGCATTAATCGGCTTTGGAATTGTGAACTCTCCAACGCGATCTTCTTCCGGTCTAATGACGCCGTCGGCTATTAATTTATAGACGCTTCCAGATTGAGGATCATCCTGACCGTTCCATAGATAAATTCTATAATTATAGATTACCTGATTTGTTCCAAGAGGATCCGCATTTGAACCGTTGCTTTTTTTGCCCAGCACTGCTCCAGTTTTGTATTCTGTATCTTCGGGTTGCTTGATTTCATAGGCGACAGTTTGTCCAGCAAAAAGTTTTCTGGAGTCTGGAAATTGAACAGTAATATCAAGATCTTCCGTTACGGTGCAGGAAGAGTTAAAAGAGGTATCGGCGTCTTCAGCAAAAACTTGCGACGAGTTAGTAAGAGAAAGAGTGTAAATTACAGAAAATATAAAAGAAGCAATCAGAAATCCAACGTAAGTAAATTTTATTATATTTTTTTTCATTATTGTCCTATTTCGGGCCGCTCCAAAAGTTTGCTGCGATTGTTTGTATGGTTAAAGATAATGTTGCGGCCACAATACCAATGATGGAGTACATTAGTGCTTTTTTTGCTTTTTCCGCTTTGGCTGTGTCTCCGCCTGCGGTTATGTATTGAATGCCGCTTATCATAATGCCAATAAATGCTAAAACTCCGATTGCCCATTCGAGCAATTCTACTATTAACAAGGCTAAGTCCCCGATTCCATTGATTTCGCTATGGAGAGGAAAGCCCGATGCTAATTTTGCTAAAACAGTAGAAAAATTATTCGGAACTGTTAATTTATCCGTGTCTGTGCTGCTTCCCTCTGACCCAGGAGTTTGTCCTTCGCTTCCTGAAATGTTTACGGTTATTTCTGCTTGACCTGTCATCGGGCTATCTGTGCCGGCATCAATGAAAGTCTTTATCCTGACTTTATGATAAATACAAGTTTTTTCTTGCGGCGACCAGGGCATTTCTATATAACCTGACGCCGGATCTGGATCGGCGGATATTATTTGAGCATCCTGCATTTTATCGATATAATTGCCGGCGCAGTCTGTAATCCAAATATGGTAAACTTCATCGGCATGGCCGGAAAAACGATATTTTATCATGGTTGACGCATCAGTATTGTCAGTGCCATCAGAATTTTTAAGATTGATTGTTTCGGGATCAGCCGACAATTCAATTTCGCCATGCAGCGCAACAGCACCATTATTAGTAAAGCTAAAGCTCTGTATCTGGTCTGATAAAACATTATATTTGCAACCGGTAGTTAGATTTTCATAACTTACCACTGCTTTATAGTCTCCGGCTTCACTAATCGGTATCACAACTGGGTTCGGGCTAAATCCGTTTGAAAATCCTGGTTCTGCCTCTCCGTATGATGTGTAAATATCATTTTCGTAATAATTATTATAATTGTCGTAACCCACTTTCCTGATTTCGATTTTGTATTTTATCTTATTATTTATATCTAGTTTATTTAATGAGAGGGTAACTTTTTTTGTTACATCTTCACTCGGTATTAAGGTGTATGTGGCTGGAGCTGAAGAATCGCAGGCAGCTTTAACTCTCATCGACTCATTAGGCGCGAAGAGATTTATTGCGGCAGCAATGAGTAGAGTAGTATTAAAAATTATTGCGAATGTTCCAATTGCAATAAGAGCGGAAGCGGTTCTTTTTACTATTCGATAATGTTTCATTGTGAAATTATTTTACTCCTAAAAAATTCAGAATGGCGTCAATCAATAAAAGCATAATAAATCCCAGAATCGCCCCAAGAGCTATCTCTTTAGCTTCGCTAATCTGGGTTTCATTACCTTTTGAGGTAACATATTTTATCCCGGCGTAGATAATCATTAAAGAGGCCAGAGCAAACCCAAGCTTTATCGCATAAACCAGCACGGCTGACATATAGGATTTGTATCCTGCAAATTGGGTTTGGCCGTTTACGGTCACGCCTGTTTCCAATGCAAAAACCTTGGAAAATGTTATCGCCGACAAAAAAGAAAACGTTTTTACAAAAGAACGGAATTTTTTTAAAAAATAGTTATTTTGAGTAATTTTTGTCTTTTTCATTTCCCCTCCTAGCCCCGTTTGATATCGCAAGCGATTATCTAATAGAGGCACTTCCATCCGTCACCCTGAACTTGATTCAGGATTTGGTTACTATTTGTATAGGTTCCAGATCAAGTCTGGAATGACATGTAATTAATTTGCTCTTTACCAAGTCTCTTTTCTTAATAACTGGGTTATTTTGTCTGAGGCTAAATCAAGGGCAGACTGAGGCTCTTGTGTGCCGGAATTGACGGAGTCAATTGCAGTATTCATTAACGAATCAAATTCAACAGGATATCTTCCCTTAATTAAGGAGTGCGCTGTAGCCAAAGAAAGTTTTTCCGGATTTGTACCTGTGCGACTTTTAAGAGAAATGTCATAGCTGGAAGCTTTTTTTGAAGTATAAAGACGATTGGCGGAGCTGAAATCATCTTGGATGCTTTCTCCTGCTAAAGTCGAAACTAAATTCCAGGATGCAGCTGAATTTTTTGACAACCGGCTTACTCCATAAGCGGTAAATCTCGCATAATCAGTAATTTTACCTGCATCTTCGCTTAATTGCGGTGCAAATCCCTTTTTGTATTTAAGGCTCGGATATTTTTGAAGCAGTGTGTTTTGAAGGCTTGAATAACCAAAGATCATTGCCACTTTTCCGTTGGCAAATGCATCTATTGGATCGCCTATAGAATCGTCCCAGCAGTAGTTTTCAGAGCTAGGATCGGCGAAAGAAGTATAAAACTCCAAAGCTCGTGTACCCGGATTGTCGTTTGCCCCTGTCGAGGTGTCTTTTGGTAGATTGAAAGTGGCCAATTCTTTGTTGTCCGATAAAATGCTTGTCTCGTTTTGTTTCATCAGAAGATATAAAATATCTTGAGAATTGGGTATTTTGCTTGTTCCTAGCGCAACCCCAGCCACTCCGTTAGCGCTGATTATGTTTGATGCTTCGACAAAGTCTGTCCACGTCCCAGGCACATCGAATAGAAGGCTGCTAGCTCTTTTTGTTGTTTCTTTATCGTCTTTATTTGCCTCATTATATGCTTTCAGCGCACTGCTAAATATTGTTGGGTTATAGTAAACCATTAGAGGCTCGACTGAAGGCGTTAAAGCATAAATTTTATCATTTATGTAGACCGATTCTTTAACCGATGGAACGTATTGTTTGTCTAGGTCCAATTTTTTGGCTGTTGCCTCCGGCATGCTGGCCAATTTTTCTTTATGGCGATATACCCAGTCATTTGGCATTGCCCACACATCGGGACCGGCTCCGGAAGAGATTGAATTTAAGGCTCGATTCTCATAACCAGAGTCTAACTCCTGCTTTACATACGTAACAGTATATCCTTTATTGCTTTTTTCAAAATTTTT
The DNA here is from genome assembly GCA_041649155.1 of Patescibacteria group bacterium. Lineage (GTDB taxonomy): Bacteria > Patescibacteriota > UBA1384 > XYA2-FULL-43-10 > 1-14-0-10-43-13 > JAMCZZ01. Next base: position 390,474 of record JBAZNP010000001.1, read on the forward strand.
TATTACAGGCTTCCAAGCGTCTTCTTCCTCGAAGCCCCAGACAACAATAGCCCCGCTGGTTGTGGTTTTCTTTGTACAGCCGGATAAAGTAGTCGCAAAAATCAGAGCAACCAATAAGTAGCCCACGGTTTTAAATATTTTTTTAGTATTCATGATAACCCCTCCACATTCAATTTTAAATTTGTAAATTATAAATTCTTAGAGATTTCTTTTATGAATTTACCAAATTCCTCGTTTATATCATCACGTTTAAGCGCCATTTCTACATTTGTTTTTAAGTACTCAGTGATATTTCCACAGTCATAATATTTTCCGTTTTTTATTTCAACCGCCATGCAATTTTGACCTTCTTTGCGAAGCTGATTTACGCCGTCAACATAAACCAATTCGGCGTTGTCGGCTACTTTAACTTCTTTTAGCGCTTTAAATATTTCTGGTGGGAAAACAAAACCGGAAACAATTGCCAAGTTAGACGGTAAATTTTCTGGACCTGGTTTTTCAATTAGATCTGAGACTTTTATTACTCCGTTTTCTAATTCTTCCCCTTTTGCATATGCGTATCGTTTTGTGTCCTCTGGCTTGTCTGTCCTGATTCCGCCCAAAATCATTGTTCCATATTTGTTATATGCTTCAATCAATTGTTTTGTTCTGGAAGGTTCCGCTGATATGAAGTCGTCTCCCCAAAGCACGACAAAGGGTTCGTCGCCTACAATCTTTTCGGCAGTTAAGATAGCGTCGCCATTACCTTTCGCCTCTTTTTGACGGACGTAAACAAATTCAGCCAGCTCAGATAATCTTTTTATTTTTTCGAGCTGTTCTATTTTGCCTGATTTTTCGAGCTTGGCTTCCAACTCTAAATGCCGGTCAAAATGATCTTCGATCGCTCTTTTATGCCAACTTGTCACAAAAATAACTTGCTCTATCCCCGCTTCTGCCAATTCTTCAACGACATATTGTATTACTGGTTTGTCTACAATCGGCAGCATTTCTTTTGGCATCGCCTTTGAAGCTGGCAAAAAACGAGTGCCATATCCGGCAACTGGAACAACAGCTTTACGTATTTTTTTCATAATCAATCCTTGTTTAGTAGCAATATAAATTTATCATAGAAAATATTTTATTACAAAAAATGCTGGATAGTCCAGCTGAGATTTTTTTGACAGTCCCCTTTCTAAAAAAGTAAATAAAAACCGAATGGATCCCCGCCTTCGCGGGGATGACGGCATAGTCAGCCGTCATTTTTCATTTACTTTAATGACTTTTGTTTTAACTTTAGCGTCCTTTGGAATTTGAATAGTTAAAAGACCATCTTTTAAGGTAGCCTTTGCATCTTCGGTATTAACGGCGATAGGGAGAACATAGGAGCGAGAGAAAGGACCCCAGTAACATTCTTGTGTGAAATGTTTTTCAACTGACACGTCGTGACCTGGCTTTCTTTCGCCTCTTAAAGTGACAACTTCCTCGGTTATTGAGATATCCACATCTCCGGCTTTTACGCCGGCTATTGGCGCCAATATATAAATACTATGTTCGTCTTGATAAACATCGACAGAAAGTTGACCTTCAGATTCTTCGCCATACATCCAGTCTTCATGATTTGTTTCTATCATTTGCCCTCCTTTGTCAGTTTTGCCTCAAAAAAACTAAATATTGACTGACTATTTTAAGTATAGTAAACCCTAAAAAAATAGTCAAATATTCCTTTTTGAATTACGAAATTACGCTCACCCTCATCAAATTTCTAGGCGCTCTCAAGGCTCCATGCGCCTGCCTGCCGGCAGGCAGGCTTGCAACCGTCGAAATTTGACAAGGTCTCACAATTTCGTAATTCAAGATATGTTGTAGTTTATTATGGACTTTGCATAATTTATATAGTTTAGGCATATTTAAATTGTTAAGAATATTTTTTGAGATTAAAATGTGAAAAATGTGGCATTGAAATTTAAAGCGCCAATATTAGCAATTTACAGTTTTTTTCTGGAGATATTTTTCCCAAAACGATGTGTTGACTGTGGAAAACCGGCGGAGCATTTTGTTTGTTCTGATTGCATTAAAAGTATAGAAAAAAATAAAACATCGACCTGTCCTGACTGTGGAAAAATCAGTCAATCCGGTAAATACTGTCAAAAATGCAAAAAGAAAAACGGTATATATTTAACAGGATTAATTGCGGCTGCAAGGTATGAAATCGGACCTCTCAAAGAAATGGTCCATCATTTAAAATATTCTGGAATTACCAGCTTGGCTGAACTACTTGGAGAGCTCATGGCTGAGCGCCTTGAGCGTGAAACATTAAAAAGCGGCCTTGTATTGGTGCCAGTCCCCTTGCATCGAAAAAGAGAATTTACCAGAGGTTTTAATCAAGCCGAGCTTTTGGCAAGACACATTTCAGAAAGGTTGAATATTCCAGGTGGTTTGGCTTTAACGAGGACAAAAAATACGCCGAGTCAGGTGACTTTGTCCGGTGATTTGAGAAAAACGAATTTGATTAATGTTTTTAGATGTGATGACATTGAATTAATTACTGGAAAAACCGTATTGTTAATCGACGATGTCACAACAACAGGTTCGACATTAAATGAATGCGCCAAAGTGTTAAAACAAAATGGCGCAAAAAATGTTTATGGAGTGGTAGTGGCAAGACGAGTGAATTAATTCAGGACTTACGCGATTGATGTCATTCCGACTCCTTGGCTTTGTCCAAGGGTGGAGGAATCTTAAAAATAATTACTATTAAAAGATCCCTCCACTTTGGTCGGGATGACAGAATACATAATAGGGAGATTCCTCCCCTGATACATCGGGGTCGAAATGACAGCTATAAAATGACTAAAAAACAAATTATTATCATTCTAATACTGGCCGTAACTGCTATTTTCTTGGTCGTTTTTTGCTTTTGGAGGGCAAAATCAAATAATCAACATGCTAATAGTCAGACAAAACAAGTTTGCTATGAGGCTCGATGCTTTAACGTTGAATTAGCGACAACTTCCGAAGAACAGGAAAGGGGACTGATGGAGAGGGAAAGTTTGGCTGCGGATGCTGGCATGTTGTTCGTTTATCGGTCAGAAGGGGACTATCCGTTTTGGATGAAAAACACAAAAATTCCCCTGGATATGATTTGGATCGACAAAGATTTTAAAGTGGTTTCCATGGTCGCTGCAGAGCCTTGCGTGTCCGATCCCTGCCGCATTTACGACCCTCAAAAACAGGCAAAATATGTTTTGGAGCTAAGCGCCGGCACAGCCCAAAACATCAACCTCAAAGAAGGGGACGAGGTGGTTTTTAAATAGGACAAACATAAAAGAATATCTTTTGAAAATAAAAAATGCCCGTTCGGGCAGTTTTTAAATGGCGGAGAGGGTGGGATTTGGTCACTGGTATTTTTCTGCTGAAAAATCCATCGACCCCGCCTCGCGCTACCCGCGCTCCGGCTTTCAAATCTTTTTCTATCAAATCAAACCAAATCTGGCTATGCCAGCCTCAGTTTGATTTGGCGGAGAGGGTGGGATTTGAACCCACGAGGAGCTTGCACCCCTGGCTGTTTTCAAGACAGCTGCACTAGACCACTATGCGACCTCTCCAAAATTATATTATATTATTATCTTTCAAATACTTATGTTAAGTAAAAAACATTGACCAACTATGTCCTGCATTCCGCTTTGCGGAAGCAGGGACGCCTGCTTCGCCATGGCGAATGCGGCGCGACCTCTCCAATGATATTATCATAACATTTTCAAGCTCAATAATCAATCTATACTGGTAATCTGGAGATTTCTTCCTGATGCATTAGGTTGAAATGGCATTTGTCGCTTATTGTGACTTTTTATATTTTGGAAAGTTATTTTTTTATCAAGCGTTGTACTTTTTGCAATTAAATAAAGGCTCATAAGCATATAAGCTTTGAAGCACATAAACTAATAAGGAGTCGCTATGATGTCAAAAACGCCAATAGATCTAAAGGGGGTTAAGGAAGGGGAAACTGACATGCAATTATTAAGAATTGCTCTTATCGCAGAGCTTGATGCTATTAATTTTTACGAACAATGTGCTGCCAGCACCAAAGACACAGCTATGAAAAAAATATTTCTGGATGTAGCCGGAGAAGAAAAGACTCACATCGGAGAGTTTCAGTCACTTCTTCTAATAAGAGATAGAGAACAAGAAAAAGAATTAATACATGGCGATAAAGAAGTTGATGACTTAACTGGAGAGGGAAGCGAGGAGGAGGATTAATGGAAAACAATAAATTTTACAAATTACCTGAATTACCATATAGCTATGACGCACTGGAGCCGATTATTTCCACTGAACAGCTTGAAATACATCACGACATTCATCATAAAGCCTATGTTGATAATGCAAATAAGATTTTAGAGAAATTTGATAAGGCAAGAGAAGAGGAAAAAGAGTTTGATTCCCCTGCCATTTATAAGGCACTGTCTTTCAATATCGGCGGACATGTTTTGCACTCATTGTTTTGGGAGAATATCACTCCTGTTAATAGTGGATCGGACGCAAGTAAATCATTGAATGATGCGATAAAAGAGGAATTCGGCAGCCTTGATCGTTTTATGGATGAGTTCTCCAAAACTGCTCAGAACGTAGAGGGCTCTGGCTGGGCAGCATTAGCTTATTGCAGAAAAACAAAAAGGCCGATGATTATGCAAATCGAGAAGCATAATTTAAATATTTATCCGATGTTTTCAATTTTATTGGTGCTTGATGTCTGGGAGCATGCTTACTATTTAGATTATCAGAACAAGAGAGCGGATTTTATTAACAATTTTTGGGAAATACTTAATTGGGATGCGGTTAGCAAAAGATTCGATGAGGTTAGATCAAAAGAAAAAGAGGCTAAATGAAAATGAGTTACAAAAGAAAAAAACGAGCACTTATCGATTGGTTTCCTAAGCTTTCAGTTATAACATTTGTTTTTAGCCTCTTTGCCTTTTTGTTTCCGGATATTTTAAAATTTATCGACAACGCACCATTGCTTTTCAATTTTTTCTTCGGTGTCGTTGTTCTGTCGGCTTTGGTGATCCTTTGGGACAGGAATAAACTTGCGGGAATCACATTTGTTATACTTGGTTTGTTATACGGGTTAATAACCTGGGACAGGCTTTTGGCTGTAAATACATTTTCGACTTCACTTTGGTTGATTTTCACCGGCCTCATGTTTTTGGTTTCAGAAGAAAATAGCCTTCCTGCTAGAAAGCTTGCAACTAAGAAAGTTGATAAAAACTGATAGTCTTTGGCAGCATAAATTTATTTAAAAGATCCCTCGACTTCACTCGGGATGACAATAAAATAGGTTGCCACGGTCTCCGTAGCGACCTCGCAATGACAAAAAAAGAACCATGATTCATGATTCTTAATTCATAATTCTAGTGAATTTACTCAATGCAACAATCGATGGCTTTTTTGACTACGCCTCGAAGTTTTCCCATTATGCCGGTCTTTTCTGTATCCTTTTTGTTGAGAGCTTTTTCGTCGATCTTTTGGATATTTTTAGTATCGACAATGTCCATATTTACACCCCAGAAGAGGGAGTAAAGGTCGAATGCTTTTTTAAATAAATCTTCCGCATCTTTCTTTTTGCCTTGGCCAAGCATCTTGGTTCCAACTTCCTCCAGTCTCATTGAAGCGGCTAAAAGATGTTTTGAAATGCACCAGACTTCACCTTCGGAGTCTTTGATGATTTTCTTAAGAAGATCCTTTCGCATTTCCCGCACTTCTTTTAAAAGATCAAGATATTCAGATTTACCTGTTTTTTGTTGAGTGAAAAAGAAATGTTCCTCAATGGAGACTAAGTTCATTATCGCTATTGATAGGTCTTGATCGGCCGAAAGATCTAATGGATTTTTCTTTTTTGCATCATCGACTTTTTCGACTAGGTCTTTATAGTTTTTTAGATTATTTTTCATATCGTCATCCCATACTTGATACGGGATCCAGAAATTAATTATTTATATAGATTCCAGATCTCAAGCTGCAGTCTGGAATGACGGTTGTATTATTTTGTTAAAAAATAAAACACCATGCTTAATATTACAAGTGGTGATATGGGCAGTACCACTTTTTCAAAGGGAAAGTGAGCTTTACCGTTCTTGTTTTTGAAATATTTATATAAAATTGCTCCTGAAAAGAAGAAGAAACTGCCGATAATAATTCCTAAAACAAGTTTGTCTAATCCCCAGTAAGTATTGAACGGATGACCAATAATTTCTTTAATATATAGAGGAATTACAACGGAAGCGTAATATATAGCGGTTACAATAAACGGAGCACCCTTAAAATACCATTTTTTTTGTTTGAGCCAATTGATAGTCCATGCGGAAACAGACATGAGAATTCCGCCGATCCAAAGTCCGGAAATTGTGTCATCTATTCCTAGCCAGCGGGAAAGCCCTAAACCTGCCACGACCCCAACAGTGCAGACGGGACACACGGCCCGAGCTATGCTCGGAAGAAACAAGAAACAAGAAACAAGAAACAAATATTTTGTGATTTTATTGTGCATTAATCTTTAAATTAAGAAAGTTTTCAATTTCCACTTCGCCGACATAACATTTTGAAGCTGAACCATCAAACAATAATGGCACGCCAAGTTCGTCTTCTGGAATCTTGCAAATAGCAGCCTTTTCTTTCATGACCGCTGCATTTTCTTTGTTGTACCAAATTTCTTTAAAATCAAGTTGAATTTTTTCATCAATTTTGTTTGTTTTAATATATTCCTCCACTTTTTTACAATGAGAACAGCCATCGCCGACAAAAAGGATAATATCGCTGCCAGGAGTTGATTTTATACTGGAAGCGCCCGCAACTTTTCCGTTATCGTCTTGTTGGCTCTGACTCTGATCATTATCTGCTGTTTTATTTGAGTTTTTACTTCTTACGATACCCCACACACCTGCTGCAACGATGAGCACGATCGCAACAAAAAGCAACGCTTTTTTCATGTTTATCTCCTAGTAAGTTATTGACAGCTTCGATTATGCCTACTTTTTCGAGAAAATACAACACTTTAATTTGACAACATTTTATGATACTCTAATTTGAGATGGTTTCACGTCATAATTTTGTGTTTTAGAGCGTGAAAGCATTAAAAAAAGTTGATAAAATCTGGAGAGGTCGCATAGTGGCCTAGTGCGCTGGTTTGCTAAACCGGTATATGGTCTAATCACCGTATCGAGGGTTCGAATCCCTCCCTCTCCGCCAGTAAATGTTGCCCAGAATGGGCGATATTTACTGGCGAAAGAAGATTCGAACAGGGAAGGGGTCGGGAAACGGGAGTTTCCCGTGCAGGAAAATACTAAAAACCGTCGGTTTTTAGAAGGAGCAACGCTCCGCTCGAGATCCCTCCTTCTCCGCCAAAAAATTAGATAACAGAACACAGATATCAGATAACAGAATGATTACTATGCTATCTGTTTGGCTGTTATCTGTATTCTTAACACAAGGGAGGGTTTATGGCCGAAGTTAAAGCTAAGATGGCGCCCAAATTTAATCCAGAAGGCAGTAAACCGGTTTTCACCTGGATAGCGCCGGAGTTTATTCGATATAAAAAGACCGCCAAATGGTTTGTTGCTGTTTTGCTTGCAGGGATTGTTCTTGGTTTTATATTTGCAAAACAAGGACAGTGGAGCAGTGTCGCGCTTGTGGGTACGGCTGTTATTGTTTTTACAACTTTGTCAGGGGCTAAGCCTAAAAAGATTACTTCTGCCTTATATCAGGATGGAGTTGTGACAGATGGTAAGGTCTTTGATTTTACTCAGTTTAAATCCTTTTGGCTTGAAGCTGGAGAGTTGCCCAAGGCTAAATTGCAGCTTCTCGGACGTTTTGCCGGACAGGTGACATTGCCAATATTTGACATTGATCCAGAGCAAGTTCGCTTATTTCTTTCAAAGCATTTGCCTGAAGAAAACAGAGGACCTGATTTAATTGATGAAATAAACAGGTTGATGAGATTTTGATAGAAATGGATAGCGAATTTGAACCAATAGCCAATATATGAATAATTCCTCTCCTTTTGAAGGAGGTTAATATTAGTAAATTCGCCATTAGTACAGATTAGTTATTCATTTGTGTTGTTTTGCCCGCGTAGCTCAGTGGATAGAGCGCACGGTTGCGGTCCGTGAGGCCACAGGTCCGATTCCTGTCGCGGGTACCATTCGACTCGATATTAAAGACGAGCAATCGTCTTTTTTGATTGGTAGCAATTGATTATATGTGCGCAAGTGTGTATCATTTTACCTATGAATGAATATAAATTGACTAAATTGAAAAATGGACTCCGGCTGCTTCTGGTGCCGAGGAAAGCGTCTGAAGTTGTGACGGTGATGGTAATGTTTAAAGTGGGTGGCCGATACGAGACGGAGGAAATGGCCGGAATTTCCCATGTATTGGAGCACATGCACTATAAGGGCACGCCAAAGCGGCCAAGCGGGTTAAAAGTCGCCGAATTTATCGAATCAATCGGCGGAGAGCACAACGCTTTTACCGGTAAAGAATGCACTGGATATCATGCAAAAGTAGCGCCAAAACATTTGGAAAAAGCTTTTGATTTTCTGTCTGACCTACTTTTAAATTCTTTGTTTAAACCGGAGGATTTAGAGCGTGAAAAACAGGTTATTCTTCAAGAAATTGATATGTATGAGGATCTGCCAATGCAAATAGTGGGGAATAAATTCGAAGAGGCCGTTTTTGGCAAGAACGCATTGGGCAGAGACGTAATTGGCTACAAAAAGACAGTGCAGGCTCTTTCGAGAGGTGATTTGGTCAAATATCGCTCAAAGCATTATTCTGCCTCAAATGCCGTATTGGCGCTTGCGGGTAATTTTGGCGATTTAAGTGAAGACGAAATTGAAAATTTAGCCGAGAAATATTTTAGCTTTAATCATAATCAAGAAGAATCTTTACCTAGTGTTAATATTCCGGACAAGGGCGGCGAAAATATTATAGAGAAAAAGACCGAACAAAGTCATGTAGTCGTAGGCTTCAGAACTGTTCCTCTCTCTCATCCTGACTATCATAAACTGGAAATGCTTGCCTTGATTCTGGGCGGTTCAATGAGCTCAAGAATGTTTGAGGAAATTCGTGAAAAGCGAGGATTGGCCTATGCTGTTCGAACATCGACTGCTAACTATATCGAAGCTGGATTTCTAGAAACTCAGGCTGGAGTGCCTCACGATAAGATTGACGAAACCATTGAGGCCATAATGGGTGAGTATAAAAAGATGAAAACCGAAAAAGTTGAGCCTTCCGAGCTTCAAAAAGCAAAGGAAATTGTGTACGGGAAGATGTTGATTAAGTTCGAAGACTCCGAGGAATTGGTTTATCACTATGCTTCAGATGAACTTTTTCTAGAAAAGATCGATACACCTGAAGAACTGGCCAAGATTTACCAAAATATTACAGCTGATGATATAATGGAAGTAGCGAATAAATATTTCACCAAGGATCGTCTTGGAATTGCATTTATCGGTCCAAAGTTTGACAAGGAAAAAATAGGGGAACTGCTAACAATTTAAATTGGATAACACTATGGAAGAAAAAAAAGAACTAGATAAAAATGTTGCTATTCAGCGCACTTTTGTAATGATAAAGCCTGACGGCGTCCAAAGGGGATTAATCGGCGAGGTAATTGCCCGGTTTGAAAAGCGTGGCCTGAAAGTCATTGGATTAAAAATGGTTAAACCATCAATAGAACACTTGAACGACCATTATCCAAAAGATGAAGAGTGGATCGAGCGACTGGGCGGAAAAGGCTTTACCGTTTTTGAAGAGTATGGATTCGACCCCATAGACGTTATGGGAACTTCAGATAAAAAGGAAGCCGGTAAGATGGTTCGGGAGTGGCTGATGAATTACATGACTGAAGCCCCGGTTATTGCTATGGTGGTCGAGGGAATACACGCTGTAGATATGGTCAGAAAAATAGTCGGTTCAACTCTGCCAAATAAGGCAGAAATCGGCACGATTAGAGGGGACTATTCAGTCGATTCCCCTGCCTCTGCTAATTTAAACAAGAGAGCGGTAAAAAACTTAATTCATGCTTCTGAAAAAGCAGATGAAGCTGAACAGGAAATTGCTCATTGGTTTTCTGAGGAAGAAATTTACGACTATAATCGGGCGGATCACGCGGCAATGTTCTAATTACTAGAATTATGAATTTAGAATCTTGAATTATGGATTTTAAATAATAATGCCAATTTATTGCTGTCATTTCGACTCCTCAACTTTGTTCGAGGGCAGACCTGCCTGCCGGCAGGCAGGGAAATCTTATATAAATTAAAAAATTATTATCAAAAGATCCCTCCGTTTCAGTCGGGATGACAAAGTGACAGTCGGGATAACAATTTGGACGAGTAATTAATACGTTTTTTCATGATTCATTATTCATGATTCGAGATTCTAATTTATGAATTATTTTATTCCATTCTCATCTGCACTTGTTATTTCAATGATATTGACGGGCTTTTTGCGTAATGTCGGAGTGAGATACGGTTTAATGTCGACTCCACGGGCAAGAGACATTCACAAAAAGCCGGTTCCACGTATTGGCGGATTGGCGATTTTCTTCTCCTTCCTTGTTATCTCTCTAATCTCATTTGGAGCAATCTCTAATGGATTTTCTTTTCATTCCGGAGAATGGTTCGGCATGGATAAGCACATTGCCAGCATCCTTTTGGGCGGAGTATTTATTTCTCTCCCCATGCTTTTGGACGATATTTTTGGTCTTAAAGCTTGGCAAAAACTCATCTTCCAGCTCATTGCCACATTCATAATTATTGCCTCGGGCATCGGGATAGACACACTGGCCAACCCTTTCGGTGAAGCTATTAATCTCAATTCTGTTTATATTCCGCTACTGACTTTTCGTGGCGTTGTTTATCATTTTTCACTATGGTCCGATCTTTTAACTTTAATCTGGATGATAGGGATGATGAATGTTATTAATTTTATTGACGGTGTTGATGGATTGGCTGGAGGCGTCTCGGCGATTGCCTGTTTTACGATTTTTCTGCTTTCAATAAGTTTAGCCGTAAATCAGCCATCAGTTGCCTTGATGTCGATCATTTTGGCTGGTTCATGCGTTGGCTTTTTGGTTTGGAATTTTCCGCCGGCAAAAATATTTATGGGGGACACCGGAAGCGCCTTTCTTGGCTTTATGCTTGGAGTTTTACCTTTAGTTTCCGGCGGCAAGCTCGCCACTGCTTTTTTGGTCCTAGGATTTCCAATAATTGATGGGCTTTTAGTTTCTGCCGGCAGGATTTATCGCAGGGAAAATCCATTTACTACTCCTGATAAAACTCATTTGCATCATCGTTTTTTAAGAGCAGGTTTTTCTTCAAGACGAGCTATATTATCTATCTACATTATTTCTGCTGCATTCGGATGGGTTGCTTTGAGGTCAACAACGCAGAACAAAATGATTGCTGCTATTGTATTGATTTTGTTATTGGTAGCGATTACAAGAATACTAAATTATTTAGCAGCCAGAAAATCATTAGGACACAAGAGACAAGAAGCAATCACCAAATAATATCCAATTTTCAATAATCAAATTTTAAACAAACATGTTCCGGATATTGAGTTTTTGAGTATTGAAATTTGTTTGTGTCTTGTAACTTGTTTCTTGTATCTTTTTGCACACATTTATTTTTTTCTGTTAAACTATTAAGTATGGAAAAAAGTTTTTCATTTAGTGGACAGAGAGAGGGAGAAAAGGTTGTAAGCGTGGTTAAAAATCACCCTTTTGTTTTTCTTTTCCCTGGGTTGAAGTCAGTTCTTTTTTTAGTGGTGGGAATTGCAGTTTATTTGTTCTGGCCCAGCCAGTATTCGGGAATGGTCTTATTCATTACCATTCTCATAGGCTTAGGAATATTCTTCAGAACTTATTTTGATTATAGTCAGAGTGTTTTTGTGATTACTAACCAACGGATTATTAACGTCGATCAGGACGGGTTTTGGAAGAGAAAAATAACTGAAACGGAGATCGACAAAATACAAGATGCTGCTTCTGAAACATCGGGAATGCTTAGAACTATGTTTAAGTTTGGTGATTTGGTGATTCGAACTGCCGGTGTGAGCCAGGGGAGTGAAATTCGTGTTAAAAATATTGCAAACCCTTATCAGGTTCAACAAAAAATCGTTTCTATAAAATAGTTCTGATAACTCATTACTGTCATCCCGACCAGAGTGGAGGGATCTTTAATGTGTCTAATCATAAGATTTCCCTGCCTGCCGGCAGGCAGGTCCGACCGTTAGACAAAGCTCATGGGGTCGAAATAACAAGTAAACGGATATGTTTATACACAAATCACGTTGTCTTTGCCAACGAGTTCTTTTAGTTTTCTAAGCACAATCGGACTTATTTCAACCTTATTCTTGACGGCGATTTCTTTGTAGGCGCCGTCATCGGCTGGAATTTTGATTGTAACTTTTGATTCTCCTGAATGAGAAGTTAAGATTTCCCTGACTTCCATTAGAATTTCACGACTGGCATTTTCCGGCATGGTCACGCATAAATTTTGAGCGATTTTTGGCACACCGTTACTGAAAGTTCTGGAGCCGGAGTTTGCTGTAGTCCCTCCTGAAGAATATTTATTACCTCCATTTTGTCCGTATTGCCCGAAGTTTCTTCTCTTTTGTTCTTTGGGGACAAATTCCGGCAGGATGGTTTTTTCGCCTATTTCAAAAACCTCTTCAGCTAAAATTTTTGGTGAGCCGTCTTTAAAACTAACAAATCCTTCAACGGCAATTATTTTGTCGTTAACCCACATTGCCTCGTTGCCTTCAAGGAGTTTTGGGAAAACCAGTATCTCCACCTTGGCACTCAAGTCTTCGATCTTAGCAAAAATCATCTTTTGATTTTTTCGGGTCAATATCTTTTGAATAGTTGTAATTATTCCGGAAACTCGTACATATTGGTTCTCCAGATTGTCTTTAATCTCCAATAGGCTATGGCTTCTGTGAGGCTCAATCAGATGCCCAACGCCGGAAAGTGGGTGTTCTGAGACATACATACCTAAGAGTTCTCGTTCCCACGATAGTCGTTGTTTCTTGTCGGCTGGCTTAGTCCTTTCCATTTTAATATCAGCCATTTCGATTGCATCTGCTCCGCCAAAAAGAGAAGTTTGACTGGAGTTGCTATTTTTTTGATAAGCGGAAGCGTAGGCAAGAATATTCTCCATATTGTAAACAATTTCAGCTCTTTCGCCCAAATCGTCGAGAGCGCCCGCCATAGCAAGAGCCTCGAGAGATTTTTTATTAATTACTTTCCCGTCGAGGCGGGTAATAAAATTTCTTAGGTCAGTGAAAGAACCGTTTTTTCTCTCTTTTACAATAAATTCTGCAACGGCAACGCCCACGTTTTTAATGGCTGAAAGACCGAAACGTACGTTGTTGCTTTCTTTTACCACGCCGAAATCTTCGAAAGACTCATTAACAGAAGGCGGTAAAACTTTAATGCCCATTCGTTCACATTCGGCAATATCAATAGCAAGTTTATCGAGATCATCCTTGTTTGAAGTCATCAAAGCGGCCATGAACTCTGAAGGATAATGTGCTTTTAGGTAGGCGGTCTGATAAGCAATGTAGGCGTAGCAGGCAGCATGAGATTTATTGAAAGCGTACTGGGCAAAATCCTGCATTGCTACATAAAGATCTTCGGCAATTGATCTGTCAACGTCGTTTTTGACGCAGCCTTCAATAAACTCTTTACCCATTTTCTCCATCAGCTCTTTGATTTTTTTACCAATGGCTTTTCTTAAGGAATCGGCCTGACCTCCGGTAAAGCCGGCCATATCCTTTGACATCTGCATTACTTGTTCCTGATAAACAATAATGCCGTAAGTGTTCTCAAGAGCCGCTTTTGCCTTGGGATGAGCGTAGGTTACCTGTTTTCTGCCATGCTTTCGGTCAATAAACTCCTGAATCCATTGCATTGGGCCGGGACGATAGAGGGCGACCATGGCGATAATGTCCTCAAAAACAGATGGTCGCAGCTCTTTTAAGTATCGTTTCATGCCGTCCGATTCCAGCTGGAAGACACCAGTTGTTTCAGCTCGTGATAACAATTTATACGTGTCTTTATCCTTGAAATCGATCTTATCGATATCAAAATCTGGTACCTTAGTTTTCTTAATAATTCGGACCGCGTTTTGAATGATGGTTAAGTTCGACAAGCCCAAAAAGTCAAATTTCAGGAGGCCAAGGTGCTCAATCGGGGTCATTGAATATTGGGTAACAGTTGAAATGTCTCCCTTCGTCGCTTCCTGAAGTGGACAATATTCTGTCAGGGCATCTTTTGAGATTACAACGCCTGCAGCGTGCATGGAAGCATGACGAACAACGCCTTCAAGCTTGGTTGCGATATCGATACATTCTTTGACCTGAGCATTGCTGTTATATATTTCCTTGAGCTCAGAAACAGTCTCAAGTGATTTTCCAAGCATCTCTCCCTGAGGGATTAGCTTGGCAATCATGTCGACTTCGCCATAGCTCATGCCAAGAACTCTGCCTACGTCACGAACTGCCATTCGGGCAGCCATTGTTCCGAAGGTGATAATCTGGCCAACGTGATCACGGCCGTAGTGTTTCGATACATATTCAATCACCTCATGTCGTCTTGAATCGGCAAAATCGGTATCAAAATCGGGCATGGAGATACGATCGGGGTTTAAAAATCGCTCAAACAGAAGATTGTAAGCAAGGGGATTGAGATTGGTGATATTAAAAGCGTAAGCAATGATTGACCCTGCCCCTGAGCCTCTTCCTGGCCCAACTGATATTTTCTGATCCTTTGACCATTGAATAAAATCAGCCACGATCAAAAAGTAGCCCTGATAGCCCATCTTGGTAATGACGCTCAGCTCATATTTGTACCTGTCCCAGACGCTCTCTTCTATTCTCAATTCCTCAAATGTCGGCTCTCTGTCTTTGGGTAAATCTTCCTTTTTGATTGGTTCTGAGCCATATCGCCAGTTGAGGCCCAAATAAGCTTTTTCCTTGAAAAAGCTATCCAAAGTATAGCCTTCCGGTACGGGAAAGTCCGGAATAATAATGCCGCCGAGATCAAGCTTTAAGTTGCATTTTTCGGCTATTTCGAGAGTGTTGGTAATGGCTTCGGGGTGATCGGAGAAATTTTTGGCCATTTCTTCTGTTGAAAGCATTGATAAATCGAAATCCATCAGAGTTAGCCGGTTAGTTTCGCTCATTTGGCGAGACGTCTGCAGACAAATTAAAGCATCTTGGGCAATGTTATCATCGGAATTAACGTAGTGAATGTCATTTGTTGCTACAACTTTTAGATCAAATTCTTTCGCTAGCTGATATATTAAGTCGTTGGCTAGTTTTTGGTCGTCGGTTTTTTTATGGTATTGAACTTCCAAATACAAATCTTCTTTAGGAAAAATAGTCAAATATTCCTTAACTGCTTCACGCCCTTTTTCAATGCTCTCAAGAGCCTTTCTGGCAATTTCTCCCTGTATACAGGCAGAAGAGGCAATCAAGCCTTTGGAATATTTTTTTAAAACGTCCTTATCAATTCGTGGCTTGTAGTAAAATCCCTCGAGGTGGGCGATTGTTGTCAATTTGATCAGGTTTTTATAACCCTCTTCGTTTTTGGCCAGAAGAATTAAGTGATAAGGATGCGCGTCAGTTCTGGGCACCTTGTCTTTCAATGTTCGCGGGGCAACATAAACTTCGCAGCCGATAATCGGCTTTATCCCTTCTTTCTCGCATATTTCATAGAACTCAACAGCTCCATGCATAACCCCGTGGTCGGTTAAAGCTAGAGCAGGTTGGTTATTCGCTTTGGCTTTTTTTATCAAATCAGGAAGTTTACCCATGCCGTCCAGCATGGAATAGTGGGAGTGAGTATGCAAATGTACAAACTGAAGTTTGTCCATAATTTCTAATAATTTAAAATTAAGAATTGTTTGGCGTGCTTTTTATGTGTTTTTGTGTTATAGTAGGAACTTATGACTCAAGAAACTAAAAATAATTTCGTATTTATACTTGGTAGAGAACAAGAAATTGCTTTGGCGGAGCTCAAAGCAGTTTTGGGTAGGTTTGGTTTTTATTTTGATATTTATAAGATAACTGGAAACCAAGTCTTTGCCAATATTGACAATTTTACAGTAAGTGATGCGGTCAAAGTAATGGATGCTCTGGCCGGTACTATTAAAATATATAAATTAGAAGGCCTCATAGAAAAAGATATTGCTGCACAAATTGTCTCGTTATTTCGTCTTCATAAAGTGAACGGCGAAGGTAAAATAAACTTTGCAATTTCTTATTTTGGCAGGGGATTTTCAAGGCAGAACATCAATTCTATCGCTTTAACTGCTAAAAAGCAGCTCAAAAGTGATTTTAGTCTAAGGTACGTCGAATCCAGAGATTCTGCTGAGCTCAGTTCGATTCTATCGTTGAAAAATAATCTTGCGACTAAGGGTATCGAATTCGGGCTTTTTGATAATGAAATTGGGATTTTAGTAGCGCTCAATAATCCGGAAGAGTGGTCAAAAAGAGATTACGACAAACCGGCATCTGACAAATTTTCCGGAATGCTACCGCCAAAACTTGCTCGCATGATGATCAACCTTGCATTGGGTGAATGCAAGGAAATTACAAATGGATTAGAAATTAGAAATTTGAAATTAGAAATTCCACAGCACGAAGTGCTTGTCGCTGATCCTTTTTGTGGTTCTGGCAATGTTTTGATGGAAGCAATGATGTTGGGGCATGATGCGATTGGTAGTGATATATCGGAGAAAGCAGTTGAAGACACAAAAGCCAATATTGAATGGCTAAAAAATCAGAATACAGATAACAGAATACAGATAACAGTTTTTCAAGCGGATGCCACTAGTGAAGAATATATTAAAAAACTGACAACTAGTCACAAAAACCTAGTTTTTGTGACTGAGCCTTACTTGGGCGAGCCTAAGAAGTATAAGCCAACGTACAATGCAGCAGCAGGCGAATATTCAAAAATCAAAGAGCTCTATCTCAAGTTCCTTGAGAATATTGCTGTATTGTCAAATTGCTATATTACTAATAGTTCAAAATCAGAACCTGGCTTGCCAAACAATAAAACAATAAAACAATATAACAATTGCATCTTGTGTCTTGTTTTTCCTCTCGTTGAAACGATTGAGGGCAGGAGATTTAGCCTTTTTAAGGCGAGTGTTGACGAAATCAGAGAATTAGGCTATACTCAATCTTGTCCAACTATGGTTTATGGGCGCGATTATCAAGTTGTCAAAAGAGAAATAGCCTTGCTCAAATTCGAGCAAATTTAAAATTCTTACGGAGTAAGTCATGGCACATAAAAAAGCTGCCGGTAGTACAAGATTGGGTAGAGATTCAAGAGCACAGCGCTTAGGCGTGAAGATTTTTGGTGACCAATTAGTTACAGCAGGCGGAATCATCATAAGACAGCGCGGAACTAAATATCATCCAGGCAAGAACGTTGGAATCGGTAAAGACGACACTTTATTTGCTTTGATTTCCGGTCTTGTTAAGTTTCAACACAAAAAAGTAACTGCATTCACAGGGAATAAAGACAAAAGAGTTTTTGTTGATGTTGAGCCAGTAGCAGAAAAGCAGGAGAAATAATGGAAAAAATTCTTGAAAAATATGCTAAAAAAAATATTCCTGAACTAAAATCCGGAGATACTGTTCGTGTTCACCTTAAGGTTAAAGAAGGCAGCAAAGAAAGAGTACAGATTTTCGAAGGCCTAGTTATTGCAACTAAGCATGGAACAGGTCTTGATGGAACTTTCACCGCTAGAAAAGAATCTTTTGGTGTTGGCGTTGAGAGAACTTTCCCAATTCACAGCCCCCGAGTTGTTAAGATTGAAAGAGTAAAACAATCAAAAGTTAGAAGAAGCAAACTATATTATATGAGAGAGCTTTCAGGCAAAAACGCTCGTCTTAAAGAGCTTAATCGAGATCACAAAGTTTGGGAAGAAGGCGCAGCCGAAGAAGAGCTAAAGAAAATCGCTGAAGAAAAAGCAAAAGAAGCAGCAGCAATTGAAGCAAAGAGAAAAGCAGAAGAGGAAGAACTAGAGCGAAAAGCCAAAGCTTTGGCAGGCGACAGAATAAAAAAGTAATATAAGTTGTCATTCCCGTGAAGACGGGAATCCAAGATAGTCAATATTCAGAATACAGATAGCAGCTAAAAAAATGCCCCAATAAACAGGGCATTTTTTGTAATAGATAATTTTGCTTTTGAATCCCTTTTGTACCCCATTTGACACCCTTTTGTTATAATGAAGCCATGTTATCCCATCAAAATCCCCTTGGCTATCGATATCTCCGCACTTGGCAGCAAGCCAATGAAATTTTTGAATTGACAGAGAAATTTATTACAACTTTGCCGCTTCGCCATCCTGAAACAGGCCAATATTTAACAGATTTGAAAGACCAGATGATTCGATCGGCCAGAAGCGTAGTCCGCAACATCGAAGAGGGCTATGTTCGAACATCGACCAAGGAGTATATTTCATTTCTGGGCTTTTCAGCCGGATCTTTAGAGGAGTTAATCGGCGATTTTAAATATTGCCAAAAGGGAAACATAGGGGATCCAAAAGGATGCGCAAAAGGGATACAAATGGGGGTGGGCGAAGCTAAAATGCTTGACCGGCAAATTAAAAGTCTGGAGGAGAAAACATTTAATGAAAAGACCGCTTCCCAAAGTGACATGATCAAAAAATCATGGTCTGGACAGAAGAAAATTGAGGACGATTTCGATAAGAAGCTTCAAGATATTATAGACGGCAAGAGAAAGAGCTTATGATTTTTGATAAGACGAAAAACAAATCGACCGGCAATATGGGGGAGGATTTGGCGGCGGAATATTTGATAAAAAATAAATATAAAATTCTTGGTCGTAATATTAATATTAAAGTCGGCGAGATCGACATATTGGCCGACGATCGAGGTACAATTGTGATTGTGGAGGTGAAAACAGTACGAGGGAGTGGTTTCGGCCTTGCTCAAGAATTGGTTCGTTTTAAAAAGCAAAACAAGCTCAAATTGCTGGCACGAGCATTGACTCAGAAGTATCCCAATAAGACTATTCGGATCGATGTGATAGGCGTCGATTATTCGTGTGGCGAACCCAAAATCGAGCACATTATAAATGCAGTTTACTAATATTTTTAATGCGGTAAACCCACGATCGTCCATTTTTAGATTAACTTTTTAATAAAAAAATCCCCCGCCGGTTAAGGCGAGGGCGGTGGGCTCAGTTATATGTTAGAGAGATACTGTGAATGACAAGCTTAGCAACTGGGGCGGCGGTGAGCTATGGCCCATTTGGCTTGCTTTCTCACTTCTTCAACGCTGGTCTCTTCGGACCATGGAGTATCGGTATAGAGTTCCCAGACATCGTTGTAATCATCGAGAGGCCTCTCGATGCCTAAGGTAACTGCCGTTCCGCTCAATCCAGGTCTAATGTAGAGCAGCTTCCAGGTATACCCACGAAAGTGGATCACGGTGGTATCGAATTTTACTCTTGAGATTGCTGTCTCTGAAGGTATGACCTCTGCAATTTCATTCTCATTTGCGGGTTGATGATAGTAGCTGCGTTTGGAGCGGTTCTCTGGTTTGTCTGTGTGGGTTTCAGTTAAGCATAGAACGATGTAGCTCCTGATTTGTCCCCATGTAGTGATTGCTATTA
The DNA here is from genome assembly GCA_041649155.1 of Patescibacteria group bacterium. Lineage (GTDB taxonomy): Bacteria > Patescibacteriota > UBA1384 > XYA2-FULL-43-10 > 1-14-0-10-43-13 > JAMCZZ01. The sequence goes on from JBAZNP010000001.1 coordinate 410,170, forward strand.
GCTCCTTTTCCGTGCTCTGTTTGTTGTCCATTTGCTAGCCAGCCTCCTTTTTGTTTGAATTTGGGTTCGGTGATAGCAGAATAAATCTCTCTTCGACGTAAATGACATCTTTGTATCGGTAGTCAGAAAAAGGCATTTTGGGTAAGATACCTTTTTTACCTTTGTTCTGAAGGCTGACCAGCCATTTGTCGATAGTTGATTCGTCGCCAAGAGCATAATCAGCCAAAGCTTCTCGCATTTCTTTTTTTTCGCTCTCGTCCAGAGAAATCGTAGGTAGGCATTTAACAACTTCTTTTAATGCCCAATAGGTTGTTTCTTGACCACAGTCCTTGAAGCTCATTTTGTCCTCCACTTTTGCTTTTTCGATTTTTTTCGCCTTTTGTACTATCGGAATGATAATGCCGAAAACAACCGCCATTAAAATTAAGAGACTTGCGCCAAACTCCAAAGGCTTGTTTTCCATTTATTTTCTCCTTGTGTAGGTGCTTGAAAGTCGAGAAGATTGCCACGCTGTGCTCGCAATGACATTAATCAGCTTGTCGAGCGATACTTTAGCATTAATCCAAATATTTGTCAATAATATAAATACAACAATAATAAAAAATTAATCTTAAATTATGATAATATTGACATATTGTAGTTAAAATTGATACAACATAATTAACCAAATGAAAGAAGAACAAATATTAAAATATCTGGCTAATTTCGGACTCCGCCCGCTCGAGGCAGCGGTTTATTTGACGATTTTGAAATTAGGCCAATCAACTGTAGGGAAGATTAGTCAAGAGTCGAGCATTCAGAGGACTTTTGTCTACGACCTTTTGCATGAGTTGCAAGAAAAAGGCTTGGTTTCATGCGCAGAAGTAAGAGGAGTAAAGAACTTCAGTGCGATATCCTTTGCCAGCTTTAAAAGGTTGCAGGAAAACAAAGTAAAAAGATTTGAATCGATCTTGCCAGAGTTACTTTTATTCGAAAAAAGTGTAGGCGATCGGCCAAAAATCACAATGTATGAAGGCAGGGATGGTTTGGCTGCTGCCCAATATGATACCTTGCAGTTTCCTAATTCTGAAATTTCAGCTTACGCGGCCGCTGAGGGTCTATATTATGACGAACCAGGTTTTGCGAAAAATTATATCAAAGAAAGAGTGAAAAATAATATTCGGGTGAGGGCGATTTGTCCGGATTCGGAGCTGCTTCGGCCGTACGTTGAACGCAATAAAGCTGAGCTGAGAATTTCGAGGACTGTGCCGGCTGGTCAATTCCCTTTTACGAATGAAATTGATATCTATGGCAATAAAGTGGCAATCTTATCTTATACGGGAGAGCTTTTAGCGGTCATTATCGAATCAGAAAGTGTTGCCAGAACTCAAAGGATGATTTTTGAGTTGGCATGGTTGGGAGCGGGGAAATTTAACAAGAGCTAATTGGCTATTGCAAAGTCTTGATATAATTGGGATAAAGTTATATAATCGTTTGGCTTAATAATAGCCCCAGTTAGATGGCCCTGATGGGGCATCAAACGGGGCAAGGAGGATGGATGGAAAAGGAGAAAAAAATGAGAAAAGTTGCAACCGGTTTTATTGAATTTATAAGAAAACAAGGGGTTGTCGGGTTGGCTGTTGGTTTTGTCTTGGGCGGATCAGTTTCCAAACTGGTAACAGCTCTTGTTAACGATATTATTAATCCTCTGATCGGGATTTTGTTAGGTAGAGCAAAAGATTTAGCTAGTTATTCAATCAAGATTGGTGGAACTGAATTAATGTGGGGAGATTTTGCCAGTCAATTAATTGACTTCATCACTATTGCACTGGTTGTTTACGGTGCTTTTAAAATTTTACAGCTGGATAAGCTAGATTTGAAGGAAGAAAAGGCTAAGAAGTAAAATTTCAATATACGAACTTTCTTTTTTTCGTGTTTTGCGATAGATTAAAGGTATGATTAGAACAAGATTTGCACCGAGTCCAACAGGGGAACTTCATATTGGCGGAGCCAGAACCGCTCTTTTTGCTTATCTTTTCGCAAAGTCACAGGGCGGGGAATTTTTACTTCGAATTGAAGATACTGACCGAAATCGCTATGTTGAGGGATCAGTCGAGCGCATTATTGAATCATTGAAATGGCTTGGAATTAGTCCTGACAACCGCAAAAATATTATGGTCCAGTCAGAACGCCTGCCGGAGTATAAAAATGCAGCCTTGAAGCTTCTGAAAGAAAATAAGGCATATATCTGCACTTGTTCTAAAGAAAGACTGGATGGTTTGCGGAAAGAGCAGGAAGCAAAGAAACTTCCTACTGGATATGATGGACATTGTCGCAGTGGAAAGTGGAAAGTAGAGAGCAAAAAGGATTTAGAGGAATATTTGTCAAAAGGGGCGGTTGTGCGGATGAAAATGCCGGAAAAGGGCAAGATTGCTTTAAGCGACCTGATTCGAGGTAAAGTTGAGTTTGATGCTTCACTTATTGATGATCAGGTTATATTGAAATCAGACGGATATCCAACTTACCATCTGGCTTCAATAGTTGATGATCACGAGATGAAAATTACTCATGTTGTTCGTGCCGAAGAATGGCTTTCTTCAACTCCGAAACATTTAATTTTATATGAAATGTTTGGCTGGAAAGCGCCTGAATTTGCTCATTTATCCATGATATTGGGACCGGACAAAAAGAAACTTTCTAAACGTCATGGTGCAACTAGCGTGATGCAATACAGAGAAGAAGGATATTTGCCTGAAGCATTGGTTAATTTTCTTGCATTTTTGGGCTGGAATCCAAAGGACGAGCGGGAAACATTTTTAATGGAAGAATTAATTAAAGAATTTAAGTTAGAAAACGTTAATAAGGCGCCGGCGATATTCAATATTGAGAAATTGGATGATATTAATGAGAAATATATTCGCAAAGTTGTCAGTCATCAGTTGTCAGTTGTCAGTCCGCTGCTAAAAGAATTTGGAGTAGAAGATATTTCGGTTGGAGAGTTGGAATTAATTGGTCGTGGTGGATATTCAACCTTGAAGCAGGCCGCGGAATATATTTTAGAGCTTAGAAAAGAGCCTGAATATGATGGAAAAATGCTGGTATTTAAGAAGTCGACAAAAGGAGCAACACTTCTTGGTTTGCAGTCAGCAGTTTGCAGTTTGCAGAATATTGAGGAAAATGATTGGAATTCTCAGGAACTACAGATGAAATTGGGGTTGGTTGTTGAAAGAACCAATCTGACTAACGGGGATGTTTTCTGGCCAATTCGGGTTGCTTTGTCGGGTCAGGAAAAATCTCCAAGTCCGGTTGAGCTTCTTGTTGCGTTGGGAAAAGAAGAAAGCTTAAAGCGGATAAAGAAGGCTGTTAAGAAATTGAAGTAAAGCACTAATTGTTATATTGCTAAATTGTTGAATTGTTAACCTCACCCAACCTCTCCTCCTAAAGGAGAGGGGCAATATGGCCATGAAGCGGTAAACGGTAATATCGGAGGGGTAGTATTGAATGGGACAAAAAATTAAGCTTGTTCAAATTATAGCTGATTCTAAAATTGGTGGCGGCTCAAGCCATATTTTGGGCGTTCTCCGCAATATTGATAAAGAAAAGTTTGATTGCTATTTGATTTGTCCTAAAGGATTTTTGTCTGATGAGGCAGAAAAAATTCCCGGATTAAAAATTTTTAATATTGAAATGAAATCAAAATTTGATTTTGGCTCAATATTTCAGCTAAAAAAGAAAATACTGGAAATAAGATCGGGCAGCGACCCTTTTGGCCCAATGATAGCGCACTCTCATGGTCCGAGGGCAGGTTTATTATCGAGATTTGCCTTGCCGCTTGGCGTCAAATCTGTTTACACTGAGCATATTTACGACGAGACTTATCGTCTTAAAAATCCGGTAAATAATGCCGTCCAAAGATTTTTTCTAAGAAAGCAAAACGCAAATACTGATTTAATTATCGCCGTTTCTAATTCGGTTAAAAATGCTTTAGTAAAACATGGGTTGGCGCTTCCTGATCAAATTATTGTGATCCCAAATGGTGTTGACGTTGATAAATTTAAATCTTTAAAATCTCCGGCACAAAAGTATAATCATCCGGTTATTGGGTCTGTTGGGCGTTTGAGTCCGATAAAAGGATTTGAATATTTAATTGCTGCAATGCCTTATATTAAGAAAAAATTCCCGCTTGTGTCACTTGAAATTATCGGTTCTGGCTCAGAAGGAAGGAAACTGGCCGGTAAAATAAGAGAATTGAAATTGGAGCACAATGTGACATTGTTGGGCTCGAAAGAGGATCCGTTCAAATACGCGAAACACTGGAATGGATTTGTAATTCCTTCTGTTTCTGAGCCTTTTGGAATTGTTGCGCTGGAAGCAATGGCATCAGGAATTCCGATTGTGGCTTCGAAAACAGGTGGGCTTCAGGATATTATTACGAATAAGAAGAACGGACTCTTGGTCGAACCACGTAATCCGGAAGCACTTGCGAAAGTAATTCTGCAATTATTGGGCAATTTGGCATTTGCGACCAAGCTGAAACGTGAAGGCCAAATTCGGGTTAAGGATTTTGATTGGAAAAAAGTGGTCAAAGAACTGGAAAAGGCTTATTTTAATTTGTTTACTGAATAGCTCTGTTTACTGTCATTTCAGGCTTGATCTGGAATCTAGAAATTACACAGGCGAATCAACTCTCTGGATCCCAGCTCTCAAGCTTACAGGCTGGGATGACGATAGGGGTGAGTGAATGGTTACGCTCTAAATTATTGCCAAAACTAGAGAAAAATGATACATTCTCTCTAGCAAGTTTTATATTCGGAGATCGCCATGTCATTCGACGTGGGACGATTGAATTAGATCAAAATTTAATAATCGGAGATCGTATAATGGTAGTACAACGGGTTCTGGTCCCGTTTATCTAGGTTCGAATCCTAGTCTCCGAACCATGAAAAAGAAGATCGGGCTGTCTGATCTTTTTTTAAAAAACTCAAATATGGTAATATGAAAAAGATGGCACAGAATTCTACAATTATTTCAGTCCAAGACATTACAAAAACTTATCATCTTGGCGATAATATTAAAGTCAAAGCTCTGAGAGGAGTCTCTTTGGATATTCACCGAGGGGACTTTTTGTGTATTACTGGCCGAAACGGTTCAGGAAAATCAACTTTTCTGCATCAATTGGGCCTTCTTGATCTGCCCAGCAGTGGAAAGATTTTTTTAAATGATCATGAAATCACTGCTATGTCAGAGAGAGAACGTTCAAATCTGCGATTGACTTATTTGGGTTATATATTTCAGGAATACGCTCTTGTACCCGAGCTCACTGCTCTTGAGAATGTAATGTTGCCGTCAATGATGAATAATAGTACTAAAGTATCAAAAGAAAAAGCGCAAGAATTGCTAGTAAAAGTTGGACTGGAAGGAAAAACAAATCATCTTCCAAAGCAATGCTCCGGAGGCGAGCAGCAAAAAATTGCTATTGCTAGAGCTTTGGTCAATGATCCTCAGATTTTATTCGCAGATGAACCGACTGCCAGTTTGGATTCATCTGTTTCTAAAGATATTTTATCTATCTTTAAAAAATTAAATAAAGAAGATGGCCATACGGTTATTATGATCACTCATGAGGAAGAAGAAACAAAATATGCCAATCGGATTATTGAATTGAAAGATGGGAGAATTATATGAAAAACAGGGCAAAAATCCCATTCTTTTTAGTCTCAAAATTTCTCCGAAGAGGTAACAAATGGACTCTTTTTCTAACCATTCTTTTGATCTCAATAGCTTTTATTAATCTGCTTTTTCTCGCCTCTCTGTTTAAGGGGATAGCGGACATGTCTGATAATCAGGCGATTAATACATACGCTGGTAATATTACAATAACTCCATTAGAAGGTAGCGACTACTTGGAAAGTGTTTCGGATAAGATCGAAAAAATTGAGACGATTGATGGGGTTATCGGAGCAAGCCCTCAAACCATTGTTCCTGTAACTTTCAGTTTTAACAATATAAAAGGAACGTGGACAACTATTGCAGTTGACCCTAAAAATGAAAAGAAAGTGACAAATGTTTCGGGGAAAATATACGATGGTTCATATCTAGAACAAGGGGATACTGATCAGATTGTTTTAGGAAAAGAGGTGGCTGGCGGACCTGATAGTAATATGAATTCTGCTTCATTAAAAGGGGCCAAAGTTGGTGATAAAATTACTCTTAGCATGAATGGAATCTCAAAAGAATTTACAGTTAAAGGGTTATTCTTTACCAAATTTATGTTTACTGATAGATATTCATTTATTAGCCAAGAAGCATTAGAGCAGTTTGTTCCAAGTATTAATAATAAAACCACAAGCATTAATGTCAAAATAAAAAATAAGGGCGACGAAGACAAAATTATACAGAAAATAAGAGATTTAGGCATTGAAGGTCAAGCGGACACTTGGGTTCAAAATGCAAGCTTTATGAAAAGTGTAAACAAAACCTTTGTTGCTATTAGCGCCATATTGGATATTGTGGGAGGACTAATCGCTGCGGTCACCATATTCATAATTATTTCACTTGATGTTTCAACTAAACGGCATGAAATAGGTGTACTTCGGGCAATTGGTGTCAAGCCATCACTCGTCATATTTACCTATGTTTTTCAGGCGGCGATTTATTCTGCCTTGGGAATTACGCTGGGATTACTGGCCTTTACCGCTTTAATCATGCCATATTATGTTGCCCATCCTTTTCCGTTGCCGATAGGTGATGCTACTCTGGTTATTACATCTGGAGATATTTCACGCAAAGTCATATTGGTTTTTGTTCTCGCTGTCATATCGGCCATTATTCCTTCTGCTACTGCTACCAGAGTTAAAATTCTGGATTCAATTAAGAGCTAAATAAATCTTACGGCTAATTCTCTCAGCAAATTATCAGTTTTGTGCTATAATCTTAAGTTAATTTAGAATTTAAAATTTATAATTTAAAAACAATGCGTATATTAGTCATTGAAGATGATCACAAAATTGCAAATGCGATTAAAAAAGGCTTGGAACAAGAGTCTTTTGCTGTTGATGTATCTTATGATGGTCGGGACGGGTTAGGCTCAGCCTTGACTATTGATTATGATTTAATTATTATCGACAGAATGTTACCGGAAGTTGACGGGATCAAGATTTGTACCGCCTTAAGAGACAAGAAGAATAATGCTCCGATATTATTTTTAACCGCAAAAGACAAAATTAAAGACAGGGTGGAGGGTTTGAATGCCGGAGCAGACGATTATTTGGTCAAACCGTTTGCTTTTCAGGAATTGTTGGCTCGTGTGAGGGCTCTTCTCAGGAGACCTTCACAAAAGGTGGAAAATATCTTAACTATTGATGATTTATCATTAAATACCTTAACATTCGAAGTAACAAGAGAAAGAACGAAGATAAATTTATCTAGCAAGGAATTTGCGCTTCTTGAATACATGATGAGAAATCCGGGACGGATTTTGACTAAAGATAATTTGATATCTCATGTTTGGAATTACGATGCCGACATCCTTTTAAATACGGTTGAGGTGTACATTGGATACTTGAGGAATAAGATAGATAAGCCATTTAAAAATAAACCAGAATTAATTAAAACGATTAGGGGTTTCGGATATAAAATTGTCGCAAGCGACAAGTAATTGTTGTACTATTAAATTGCTCTGTTATTAACCTCACCCAGCCTCTCCTTCTAAAGGAGAGGAGCAATATAACAATATGGGCAATATAACAGTTGAATTCATGCATTTTAAAAACGCTTACTTAAAACTTACAATTTTTTATGTTCTGATTGTGATGACAATCAGTGTAACTTTTAGTATCTCTTTATATGGAATATCTTCAAAAGAATTGGATCGTGGTCTTGGAAAACAATCTAATGTTTTGAGGGATATTCCGATAAGAGGGAGTGTTTTACAACAAGCTCCTGATTTTGAGCAGATAAGACTTGACCAATTAGACGAAAGCAGCAACCGCTTAAGACTTAATTTGATTTATTTTAATTTATTAATTTTACTCCTATCTTCTTTGGCAAGTTATTTTCTTGCCCGAAAGACACTTGAGCCGATTAAGGAGGCGATGGATACTCAAAATCGTTTTACTGCCGATGCCTCCCATGAATTGCGAACTCCTTTGACAGCGATGAGAACTGAAATAGAAGTGAATTTAAGAGATAAAAAATTGGGATTGCCTGAAGCAAAAAAGCTTTTACAAAGTAATTTGGAAGAGACGGAAAAACTGGAATCTCTTTCAAACGCTCTTTTAAAACTGGCCAGCTATGATGAGGAAGTAAAGTCAACTTTTAGCAAAGTTTCCCTGGAAGAGGTTTTAACCGAGGCTTATGAAAAAGTTGAGTGTTTGGCCAACAAAAAATCGATTATTTTCAAGAATAACTTTCAAAATATTTTCGTAAAAGGTGACAAGCAAAGCTTGATCGAATTATTTATCATTTTGATTGATAATGCTATTAAGTATAGTCCGGAAAAATCTAAAATTTTAATAAATATTACTTCGGAAAAAGATTGGGCAACTGTAAAAATTCGTGATTACGGCATAGGCATTAAAGCTTCCGATCTGCCTCACATTTTTGACCGATTTTATAGAGCAGATACATCGCGTTCCAAGGAAAAAATTAATGGTTATGGCCTTGGTCTATCTATCGCCAAGAGCATAGTTAATTTTCATAAGGGTGCAATTGATGCTTTTTCAAAGCCTGACAAAGGCAGTGAATTTGTTGTGAAATTGAAATTATTTAGAAAAACGTCCTCCAGAAATAACATTTAAACCTTAAGCTTTCTCTCAGATGGTTTGGGTAAGATTAACTTATCTTAATTAAGTCGGGAGGAGGTGATAAAGTGAAAAACGCAAAAATTATTCTGCCGGTTCTTGCTTTGGGCATTATGCTTGGCGGCGCTGGAGTTTATTCTGTAAAATACGCTGCTGCTTCCAATGGAGCAAACCAGTCAAAAATGGCTGAAGAATTGGCTCAAAAGCTGAACGTGAGTACGGACCAAGTATCTTCAGCGATGGATCAAATTCATGAAGAAAAGCAGACTGAACGCAAAACTGAAGTAAGCGCTAATTTAGACAAAGCGGTATCAGACGGAGTTATTACTGCCGAGCAAAAACAAAAAATATTGGATAAAGAAGCTCAAAATCAGCAGGAACGCGAACAAAAAAGAGCTGAAATGGAGAAATGGGCCAGTGATAATGGAATTGATTTCTCCAAACTAAAAGATTATGGTTTTGGAATGGGCGGCAGAGGACACGGGGAAAGTAAAGGATCGGTCGATAAGTAAAATAAATAACATTAATAAATATTTAGAAACAGCCCTTCCTCCGGGGCTGTTTCTTTTGACATAATGATTAAAATATGATATAAAAATCAGGACCAACTATACAAGATTTTATTGTATTAGTTAAGAATAGGGTGAGAATTTATTATCTCTGCTAGAAACGACGGACATACAGGGAGGTTGGAATGGATAGGGAAGAACCGAGAAAGATTAAAGCAATTCTTGCTAGTATTCCGAAAAAAGAGAAATGCCAGCCTTGGGGTCGAGCATTGACTGGGCACATCACTGTTTGGTTAAAGAACAATGATTCCAATCCGGTCCAGCTAATATCTCACATGGCTAGCCTAAGGGCAGGGGTTTATTGTGTTACACTGAGCTTCAGGTCTGATTCGAATAAGTTTGATGATTATCAGAAAGATACTGAGGCAAATAGGTCCAAGCATCGGCCGGTTATAATGGCATGCTTCCGTGCGTACATGGATCAGAACAAATCGACAGATTTGAGTCGAGAAAAAGCCATCGACCTTCTAGAGGGGCTTGATGGCTTGATTGGCAGGCTGAACCAACAGTTTACTCAAAATCTTGCTAACTAGTCATCTTTGTCGCCCGATGCTGGGTTAAGTATCGGTAAGGTCTGAGTAATTTACTATTAATTACTCAGACCTTTTTCATTTCAAAGCTTATTTACCAGCAATGTCTTCAAGTCTGATCATGCCGTCGCTGCGTGATTTCAATATTAAATTATTTGAATAGCCGTAAATATCCATTTCTTCAAATAGAGGAATGACTGCTACATCGTCCATACTTTTTTGCATTGCTTCCTGTAGGTACTTTAAACGATATTTTTGATCAATGGTCTTGTTGGCCTGTTCAATTAATGTGTCTACTTCTGTGTTTGAATAACCCAAATTATAAATACCATGATCTTCACTTGGTGTGTGAATTATTAAATCTAATACTTCGTATGCATCTCTACTATCAGAGCTATAACCAGTTCTGTAAGTTGTCGTATCTCTTTCATCTGTCTTTGCGTAAAATTGATCCATGTCTTCAATCGGATTTAGTTTTGCGGTAATACCAATTTCAGATAATTGGCTGGCAATTAAATCCATTGTTGTTTTTGCGTTGGGATTCACAGACATATAATCTATTGTCATAGTGAATCCATCTTTGTAACCGGCTTCTGTAAGAAGGTTTTTCGCATTTTCTTTATTGTATTCCAGTCGTTTAATAGCAGGATTGTAACCGAATACTCCAACAGGAACCAACTGATTTGCAATTCTTGCGCCCGAAGGAAGGCTGCGCATTATCTCACTCACATTTATTCCTTCTTCGATTGCTTGTCGTACCCGAATGTCTTTAAGGGGATTTTGAGGCAAGTCAATATATGGGGTTTTAGCTCTGGTTGTGTCGAGGCTCAAATATATAATTCCATTGCCATGAGACATTTTTAGTAGCTGTAAATCTTTACCTGAAACAATAGTTTTTAGTTCATCTATGTTTTTCTGTTCTGTTATATACATCGCCAAGTCGATCTCATTATTCTCCAGAGCTTTTAGTCTTTCTGTTTCATCGGATATTAGCTTCAACGTAACTTCTTTTGCTTTGGGTTTTTCTTTCCAGTAATTTTCGTTTCGGATAAATTTTACTTCTTTGTCGTTTGTTTCACCGATTTTGTATGGTCCAGAACCAAGATGATTGCTTAGCTCATTTTTCTCGACGTCAGCCTTGGACATAATGAGTAAGTTGGTGGCAAATCTATTTAAAATAACTGGATCAGGAACTGTTGTTTTGAAAGCAATTGTTTTTGAATCGATTATTTCTATTTTGTCTACAGTCGGGATGAGATCAGCCATCTGTAATTTTTTATCAATTTTTATGTAATCGTAAGTGAATTTTACATCTTCCGAAGTAACCGGTGTTCCGTCACTGAATTTGGCGTCTGGCGAGAGATGAAACCTCCATGTTAATTCATCCGGATTGCTCCAGCTTTCAGCCAAACATGGTTCGACTATTCCGAGCTCGTTAAATTTAACAAGCGGTTCGAACACGCTTGAATTGAAATTAACAGTATAATTCTCCGTGCTGTTTTCCGGATATACTCCCATTAACCACGATGCCCCGATTCTGACCTGATCTATTTCCTTGGGCGCATTTTGCTCTTCGGAAATTTGAGCCGAGCTCTTAAATGGCCAGACCATCTGTTTTTTTAAAAAAAATAAGCCTCCGATTATAGTAATAACCAGAAGCGCTAAAAGAGCTACTAAGCGATATTGCTTCATATCCCTCCTCTTGTTTTGAAGTCAATTAAATTGTCCAATATATTTATTATAATACCTTTTTTGTAAATTGTTAAATTGTAGAGCAAGCGATTAGTATGGCGGTTTTTTTTATGCGGTGAAGTTGGTAAGATAACAGTTGATTTCAAGTATTTTACCTCACCCAACCTCTCCTTTTAAAGGAGAGGGGTTGAGAAGGAGGAAATATCTGTTTAACAATTCCAGGGAAAATTTTATCAATAAATGAGGGCATTGCTACCATTCAGAATGCCCGGGAAAAAGCCCAGATAGACCTAGGGCTGGTTTTTGGCGCCAAAGTTGGGGATTGGGTACTATATGCTACAAATCGGGCCGTAAAATTGATTTCCGAGGATGATGCCAAAGAAATTATCTCGTTGCTCGAAGACAACTATTCTCCTGTGGATATTAGCCGTTTACCGCTACAATTTAAGAAAATCATATTCAAGGTGCGAAGCGGAAATTCCGACCTGACGAAAGAGGATGTTGAATATCTTTTAAATCTTAAGGGAAAGAATAATTTGGAAACTCTTTTTGCAGAAGCTAACACTTTGCGCAAAGATCAGATTGATGATTTTGTTTGCATTCATGGCATAATAGAATTCTCAAATTATTGTTGCAATAATTGCCTTTACTGTGGCATCCGGAAGGATAATAAAAACATACGACGTTATCGTATAAATTCAAAAGAGCTTGAAAATATTGCAGAAGAGGCAGTGGAGAAAGAAGGATATAAATTGCTGGTTTTGCAGAGCGGTGAAGACATAAATTATTCTGACGACGAGCTCATAGAATTGATAAAAAACATCAAAAAAAGAGCAAAAGTGTTTATCTTTCTATCGGTGGGCAACAGAAGCAGGGAATTTTATAAAAATGCCTTTAGGGCCGGTGCAACAGGCACGCTTTTCCGTTTTGAAACGTCAAATGAAGAATTGTATAAAAAAATGCATCCCGGGGATAGTTTAGATAGCAGATTGCAGTTGCTAAGATATCAGCAAGAGCTCGGCTATTACATAGCTTCCGGCAGTCTGGTAGGACTTCCAGGTCAATCGATTTATGACATTGCGGATGATTTATTGCTGACTAAAAAATTGAGCATCCCGATGATTTCGAGCGGACCATACGTCGAGGCGGAGAACACGCCTCTCCAAATTTCTAATTCCAAATTTCTAATTCCTGCCTCGCCGGAAGGCGGGTCTAATAAAAATCCAAATGAGCAAATGACAAATAAAAAACTGGGAACTGATGAAAAGCTTCAGCTTTTCTTAAAATATATTGCGGTGGCGAGATTTTTGATGCCGGAGGTAAAAATTCCGGTCACGACTGCTCTTGAAACACTTGATCCGGAAAGTGGCCGGCATAAGGGGCTTTTGGCCGGTGCAAATGCTCTTATGTTTAATCTTACACCTGAAGAATATGCCGGAAAATATTCGATATACGATAACAAATATCGTGAACGTGAAAAAGTCTGGCAGAAGTATGGGTTATTCAAAGGAGAGGAAAGTTATGAGATGCTGGAAGAAAGATTGATGATCGATATAAAAGATGATAATTTTTAAAAAAATAAAATGAAGGAGCAAGATGGATAAAAGTATTTTAATTATTATCTCAAATTACGATTTTAATGAAATCGAATATTCAGTGCCAAAGAATATCTTTGAAGAAAATAATATCCACGTACAAGTTGCTTCACTGGATGGCGGCAAGTGTTTTGGTTTTAAGGGTTTAGTGGTTGAAGCGGATTTAAGCATAATGGAGGTGGATGCTTTCGATTTTGATGCAGTAGTTTTCGTCGGAGGCAGTGGAGTCGAATTATATTTTGATAATATCAAAACTTTGGATTTAGTCAGAGAATTTTATGGAGTTGGAAAATTGACCTGCGCAATTTGCTGGGCGCCTGTTGTTTTGGCTAAAGCGGGAATACTTTTGGGCAAAAGGGCAACTGTGTGGAGCGGAGGCGTGAAGGATCTAAATGAAGCGGGGGCGATTTTTACGGATGAGGCTGTGACTGTTGATGGGAATATTATTACAGCCAGCGGTCCGGCTGCTGCCGCTGAGTTTGCTAAAAAAGTCGTAGAGATGGTATAAAATTTTAATCACATAATCTAACAACGGAAAATTTAGGTTTTCCAGCCTTTTTCTCGAACTTGATTCAATCTCACTCTACCATGAAAAGTGCACCACTTGCGTGATGCACTTTTCATGGTAGCGCCAAGGGGAATCGAACCCCTGTTACCGCCGTGAGAGGGCGGCGTACTAGCCTCTATACGATGGCGCCATATAAACTTTTAAAATTATAACAAAAAAATAGATGAGAAGCAATCAGGATTGATATTAGAAAACAGAAACGCCGGAGAATTATTTATCTCCGGCGTGGGGAACCAAACTGAATTGTGGTTTGGCTCTAATGTTATTGTTGTGCGATGCTACCTAGCAGGCTACTTTGTTCAAGACGACGTTTTGCTTTTTGAATTCCCGAGTAAGAAAAATCAAATCCTTCGATGCGCGCTCCTAGCGGAATGAGCTTGTCTGCCTCTTTTCTCGGTCCTACGACTAAATGTTGCTTTCCTGCAATGTTATAGTGTATCACCGCTATCTCTTGTGTCTGCGTGCATGCTACTTTTTTGTTGCTCACCTTGGTCACCCTCCCAGCTTCCATGCTTGGAAGCAGAATCACGAGACAAACACTTGGGTGTTGCTGCACTTGTCTCGTCATTTCTGCCTGCAGTATTCTCACAAACTCAAGTAAATTTATCGTATAAGTGATAAAAAGTCAATAGTGCGAGCTGCGAACAGGCGGTTTAGTTGTATTATAAAAAAATATGATATAATAAACTAAATGAATGGATCCTGATTGGCCGACTTCGTTGGCTTGGGATGACATAAACATCGAGGATGATTTCTATGAAAGCGAGGGGATCGGCAATAATTATTGCAATGCTTTTAATTACCGCTGTTGGTGGTATTGCTTTTGGCATTAGCAGAGTTTTATTTATTGAGTTCGCCTCAGCATCGTACTATGTGAATGGGTCGGTGGCATATTATGCTGCAGAATCAGGTATGGAAGAAGGTTTTCTCCGGTATCGCTATAGTAAAAATGCCGAAGTACCTTTTGATAGCTGGACTTTGGGAGATGATAGCGTTTATCGCAGTAATTTGAGCGATAGCGCATCAAGCAATGCTTCTGCCGGAATTGCCCCTGCCACTGCAATATCGGATTTAAACAAACAATATTATGATTTGCGGATGGGGTACTTAGGAACATTCGGCGGGCCTTTTTATGGACATAATGCATCTTCTAATGTTGGCGACACCGGTGTTTTCAATTCTGCTGACCTATTTGCTTCTAATTATGGGACAGGGGATTATGATTTTGCAGAAATTAAACAAGATAATTCAGAAAAATTCGATCTAACAAATATCGATTTTCTCAGTCAAAATCTCATGCTCTTTTTGCAGTTTCAAAATATTGATACTAATAATTTAGATAGAACATCGGAATGCCAAGCAACAGCAGAGGTTAAATTTGTAGTTAAAGACGCAGTGGGAATTGTAAACGAGTATAAGGGTTTGACTAGTTTTAAACCGGAGACCTGTGCAGGTGCAAGCTACTTAAACACATCAAAAAGCAATCTTATTGCCGCCGACAGTGGATTTAGCGCCGGCGGTTATGTTAGTTCGGGCGGCTACTCATCTGGGCAGTCAAATGCAGATTATTATTATTTATTGGGTAATATTTTTAATGATATGTTGCTTAGGGCGGGTAAGTCTCCCGAGTCAAACTACCAAAATGTTACAATGTATGTAAAGCCTCTTTTCCATGATGTAAAAATTGCTTTTGTCAGCGACCATTGCAACACTATTAATAGTCCTTGTAAAAATTTGACCAATAGTAGTAAATACATTGTCGCTGGTCCATTTACAACCATCAGCGCTACTGGTTATTATGGCGGAACATCGAGAAAACTTGAAGCAAATATTGACCGCCAATCAGGAACATTATATGATTTATTTGACTACGTTATTTATAAAAATAGTTAGGAGGACCATATGAGCAAAGACGCTAGAATCCTGATAGTTGATGACGACATGACTCTAAGAGAACTTTATGAAGAGAGAATGAAACAAGAAGGCTATGTTATATTGTCAGCTTCGGACGGAGAAGAGGCAATTGAAAAAGCCGTTAAAGAAAAACCTGATTTGATTCTTCTTGATATTATGATGCCGAAGATTAATGGTATTGATGTAATGAAGATGCTTCGGGAAAAAGAGGAAACATCTAAAATTCCGATTATTGTTTTAACTGCTTTGGTCCAGGAAATCAGCAAAGTAAAAGATATGATGAAACCAGGCGACGGATATTTAATCAAAAGTGAAATTATGCCCAAGGATGTTGTCGCTAAGACTGAAGAATCACTGGCTAAAGTGAGCAAGTAAGCATGTAAGCGGATAAGCCGGTAAGTTTTATTGAATATTCTCAAATAAAAATCCCTGAACTATTCGGGGATTTTTAAATCTTTGAAAACCTTCCACTTTCTACTCTCTACCTTCTACTGAAACTACTTATATGGTGCGAAAGGGTTTTCTCTGCCAAAACCTGACTCAAGAGAGAAGTTCGAATCGTAGATCGATGGCTTGGCTATTGCCTCAAAGGCCTTTTTGTCTATTCCGGTGTCTTCCTTTTTGCTGCTCTGGCTTGTCTGGCTTGAAGAGATGTTGTTGAGTACGAATTTGGTGGAAAATAGACCTATCGCGGCAATCAAGATTATGAAAGCAAAAACACCTAAATTGTCTTTAAGCTTATTTTCCATAATAAATTTTTCCTGTTAATCTCATGTTTATAGTGCCTTCTTCTGTTCCGTTCAAATCTATTGAAGAGATGGAATTAAAGCGGGCGAGTGTCTCCATACCTTTGATGAAATTTAATAACGATGAATAAGATGTTCGCGTGTTAAAAGTGAATTGTGATCCGTTTGGAGAACTATTTTTCTTAGTGCTCGATGTTTGTGCATTTTTAATTTCGTTTATCGATATATTGTCCAATACTAAACTATTACTTTTTGCCAAATCCTCAGTCTGGACAATGAACTGACTAATATCGGAATTATCCGGCCAATAATTGTTAACAATTTTCTCAGTTGATTTAAGGTCATCGGGATTTTTGCTGATTTTTTGTAAATAGTCCAACTTGTCATAAATTTGATTTAGTTCGGTTCGGCTGGAGGTAATTTTTTTATTATTTTGTTTTAAGCCATCGATAGAAGGTTTGAGCGCAAAAATAGTTATGGCAACAAAAATAGCCAAATAGATGCTTACTGTTATAATAGTTTTTTTCCAGATAGAAGGCATTTACTTAATTTCTCCGATTTCAGATGAAATACTAAAACTAAAATTACTTTGTTCTTCGTCGCGGGTTGAAGAGGAAAATGTAACGTTTTTAAAATATTTCGAACTGCTCATTTTTTCTTTAAATCTGGCAATATCATTTCTCGTTTCTGCATATCCGGTTAAGCCGATTTTTTTATTTTGCTGATCTAAAGTCATGGTTTTTATTTGAACCTGCGAAGGAGTTAGTTTGGATAGTTCGGTGATAATATTGCTCCACAAGATCCTGTTAGAACCAACTGATTCAATTTTACTTAGCTTTGAATTGACAGCCTTTATGCCTTCATCGGTTTCTTTATATCGTAATAAAACATTGTTCTGTTCGGAAATTTTGCTGCTAAACTTATCAATATCTTTTTTTGTTTCGTAATTTGCCACCCACAAACTTGTCGTTACTATTAAAAGAATAATAAAGACAGTAGCCAGGAAAATTGAAATCACTTTAGCGATTTTTTTAACTTTTTTCTCCTGTTTGAATTTTGGTGGAAGAAGATTGATAGCCACATTTACTCCGAGTAGTAAGCAAGACATTTTTTTGGACTTGCTACTTACAACTTATTTACTTACAACTGACAACTTGTTAATTATTCGTATTCATTTCTTAAAGCTAAACCAAAAGCGGTGATGAAGTCTGTGCCTAAGCTTTCTCTTCCTTTTATATTTGGCTTCACGATTTCTGCCGCGATTTTTGTCTCTTTAGCGATATATTTATCAATGCCCGATATTTTTGCTCCAGAACCACAGAGAAGTATTTTTTTAACAGGCTTTGGTTTGTAA
Organism: Patescibacteria group bacterium; assembly: GCA_041649155.1. GTDB lineage: Bacteria > Patescibacteriota > UBA1384 > XYA2-FULL-43-10 > 1-14-0-10-43-13 > JAMCZZ01. Next base: position 427,918 of record JBAZNP010000001.1, read on the forward strand.
TCTCTGTTTTGGTGATACTTGATTGCGTTAATGATTTCATCTGAGATATTCAAAAGCGTTCTGGAAAGGTCTGGAAATTCACTTTCTTTTATGATGGTTTTATCAGTTGTTTCACTGTGTCCGATTGCCTGTAAATTTTCTATAATTTGATTTTTGCCTATTGCAACTGTTGTGGTGAGTCTAACGCTGTTGCTGTCCCAGATCGATATGCGAGAGATCTCAGTTCCAATTTCCACTATTAGCGATCCGTCAAGCGAAACAGAATTGCTAATTGCTCTTCCCACTGCAATCGGTTTTGTCTCCAGGGCTGCAAGTTCAAACCCTGCTAATTTTGTCATTTCCACATAGTCGTCAACTAGCTTGCGGGGGGACGCCACAATTAAGATATCTGCCATGGCATCTTCTGGATGAGTTATTAAGACCTGATGGTCAATATAAACATCCTCTATCGGGATTGGTAAAAATTGTGCTGCTTCTATCAGGATAGCTTTTTCATACTCGCTCTCGGTCATTTTTGGCATTTGAATAGTCTTAGAAAAGACAAATGTTTCCGGTAGAGCCGACACTATTTTTTTTGCTTTAATTGCCGAAGGAAGAGCTTTCTTGCAAGCATTTTTTATTAAACTGGCTGTAGTTGCCTTGTTTTTAAAGGTATCTTTTTCCAGTATTCGTTCTGTTAGCGGAACCTCGACCGATCCAATTAAAAATATTCCGCTCCTTTTTCTTTTGAGCTCCACAAGCTTTAGGGTCTCGTATCCGATGTCGAGACCGAATACGGAATCATCTTTAAATGTTGATAGAAAATCGAGCATAATATATTTTTAATAATTTCTTAATCTTTTATTTATTTTACCAAATTTTGCATAAGGGTGACCAATTAAATCATAAGACGTTCGAGGTAAATGCTTAAATAGCATTTACTAGACCATAGATTGGCTGCAGAACAGAAACTATGATGACGCCAATGCCGGCACCCATAACTACCATTAAAATTGGTTCGAGCATCGTCGAGAGATTTGCTGTTGCTGAATCAATGTCTCTGTCGAAAAAGTCAGCCAAGGTATCAAAAACTTCATCCACATTGCCGGATTTTTCACCAACTGATGAAAGCTGTCCGATCATTTTAGGCATGAGCATGCTGGCTTTAAGGGTAGAAGAAATTGAATGGCCGGATTTGATTTGTTCTGCCATTGCGGCTATTTCTTTTTGATAAATTACATTGCCTACAACTTTGCTTGAAACTTCAAAAACTTCTACCAATGGAAGGCCAGAAGCTGTGAGGGAAGCGAAAGTTCTGGTGAATCTGGAAACATAGGTTTTTTTGAGAAGAGGACCAATAACTGGAATCTTGATTTTTATCTTGTCAATTGTAAGTTTGCCTGAAGGGGTTTTATTGAATTGAATAATAGAGATGATTATAGCGATTACTACAGCAAGAATGTACAAACCATAATTTTTTAATATAAAACTAAGTTTTATTATTGTTCTGGTTAATATTGGTAGGGCAACTCCAGCATCATCAAAAATTAATTTCAATTGGGGAATTATGATGATCATTACGAGAGCCAAAACTCCAACTAAAGCAACAAGTACGAAAGCGGGATATGCCAGTGCGCCTTTAATTTTGCGGTTAAGTTCGTAATCTTTTTGCATTTGAACTGAAAGACGGTTTAATACGATCTCAATCTTACCTGATTCTTCTCCTGACTTAACCATGTTGACATAAATGTCATTAAAAATATCAGGATGCTTGGCAAGAGCTTTTGAAAAGGGCGCGCCGCCCTTAGTATCAAACATAACCTTACTGATTTCTGATTCAAAATAACTATTAGTTGTTTCTTCTTTCAGTGATTCGAGAGCGTCAATAATGGATAAGCCTGATTTCAACATTATACCGAGTTGCTGGGTGAATATAATTTTATCTTTTAGCTGAACCTTCTTTTTGAAAGGAATTTTAAAAGGAAGAGAGAATCCTTCTCCTGACTTAGTTTTAATTTCTGTTACAAAAAGACCCCTTTCTCTTAACGACAGGGAAGCGGATGATGATTTCTCGGCCTCAATGACGCCTTTAGAAATATTTCCTTTTGTGTCCTTTGCTTTGTATGTGAATTGCATAAAAACAACAGATTACTAATTATACAAATAACACTAATATTCAGGGTGCTGGCTAGTCTTTTGTCACTCTCCAGACCTCTTCAATTGTTGTTATGCCATCAGCTACTTTAAGTATTCCGTCCTGCAACATTGTTACCATTCCCGCTTTTACAGCTTGAGCTTGTATTTCTGAAGATGGTTTTTTATTCAGGATCATTTCTTTGATGACTTCATCAATTCCAAGTACTTCATATAGACCGACTCTTCCTTTGTATCCCATATCGCTGCAATTTTTGCATCCTTTACCATGGAAAAATTTTAGTCCCTTGCTTTTAATTTCCGTTTTTTCCTTTTCTGGCATTTTTTCTATTTCTTCTTCTATTTTCTTTTTTTCAGCTTCTGAGACCTGAATTTCCTCTTTGCAATCAGGGCATATTTTTCGTGCTAGACGTTGCCCCACCACTACATTTAGAGCGGAAGTCAACAAAAATGGTTCTACACCCATGTCAATTAATCTCGGTGCTGCTCCGGTGGCGTCATTAGTGTGCAAAGTCGAAAGGACTATATGGCCAGTAAGTGCGGCATGTACGGCCATCTCGGCCGTTTCTTTGTCCCTAATCTCCCCGATCATTATAATGTCAGGATCTTGTCTGACTATGGAACGTAAGCCGGAAGCAAAAGTATAATTTATATCAGCATTAACCTGGCTCTGATTAATTCCTTGCATTCTATATTCAATAGGATCTTCCAGAGTAACAATATTAACCCCTTCGCTGTATAATTTATCAATAAGAGCATACAGCGTAGTTGTTTTTCCTGATCCAGTTGGTCCTGTCACCAAGGTCATTCCATGGGATTTTTTAATACTCTCTTTGAGAACTTCCAGACCACTTCCTCTTACTCCAAGATCTTCTATGGACAAGATTCCGGTCATTTTGTCTAAAACTCTCATTACAATTTTTTCACCGTTTGCAACCGGCATTGTGGAAACACGAAAATCAATTTTTCTGTTTTCAAAATTTATTGTAAACCGGCCATCTTGCGGCAGCCTTTGTTCGTCTATTTTTAAGTTTGAAAGAATTTTAATTCTTGAAACTACGGCAGGCTCAATATCTAAAGGCATTGAGATTTTTTTCTTTAGAACACCATCCAGTCTAAATCTAACTTCTACTTCTTTTTCTGATGGCTCGATATGAATGTCTGAAGCTTTATCCCGTATTGCTCTTCGAAGCAGGGAAGTAACTATTCTTGATGCAGGTGCATTATCAGAGATGGATTCAATTAATTCAGATTTGCCTTCCTTCGCGTTCTCCGTTTTACTTTCTTGATCTGCGGTTTCAATGGCTTCCTCAACTTCTGTCTCAAGTCCGTTGTATTGATCGAGAACAAAATTAATGCCTTCTTCGGCTGCTAAGACTGGGATAATCGGGCCTGTTACCTGTTTTTTGACCAGCTCTTTCGCTTCCAGATCCTGAGGGTCAACCATTGCAACGACAAGTCCTTTTTCATTTTCTTCAACGGGAACCAATTTATACTTTCTAGCCACTTTCTCAGGAATTTTTTGTAATATTTCCTTGTAAACTATTGTTTTTGAAAGATCCATAAATGATATGTTATCTTTGACTTTTGAAAAAGGGACTATTTCAACCGGTTCTTTATCCAGTTTTGTTTCTTCAATTTGTTTTTCAGGAGTGTATAGATTTGGTGTATTTTTAATTTCTGTTTTAATGCTATCAATTTTTCTTTCTCCGACCGGTTTGTTTACTGGAATGGAACTTGATTCCTTCTGAAATATGCCGGAGTTTACCAGAGATATCTTGCCATCATCCTTCTTCTCCATATCGCTGTTTATGGAATGCTCTTTGTGGTCGGTAGTGTCTATGTCTTGTCTTTTAAATATGCGTCCGAGAAATGAGTTGGCCCGTTTTTTATGTACTCTTATTGCATCTCCAAAAGTGGCCTCCTCTTTGCTTCCATCATGCATTAACTCTTCATAAATATTTACTGGAGGTTCGTTTGAAGCAGTTTTCTCTTCGATATTCGTATTATTTTTCGATATTTTAGTTGATATTTTATTTATCGGTATTTCGATCAGATTATCGTCTGACTCTGGTTTACTTTTATTTTTTTTCTGGGGTTCTTCCTGCGATTGCGGCAATATTGATTGGTAGACATTCTTATCGTTATTGATTTTATTTTTCTTTGCTCCATGCAGGGTTGCGTTCTCGACTACTCGCGAATTTTTTACCAGATCCTTAATGTTCCCTGAAGGCATCCACTTGACTGCGTTTGTTGGAAGCATGACCATTTTTTTAGCTGCACCGAATTTGGGATGGAAGATCACTTTTGAGGGATAGTGAACGGTGTAAAAAGTGCCAAAATTTGAATAAACAATTTTTTCGCCTTTACTAAGAACGTCGCTTACTACAGCTCCAAAAGCGATTATCAAGTTCTCAGCTTGCTGCTGGTTTAAATTTGTTTGTTTTGCAATTTGCTTTGCTAAATCTTTTCTTGTCATAAAAATAACAGATTACTAATTATACAGATAATACGAATCGGACGAGGTTGTTAATTGGGGCGATTGTATGATTATAAAAAGAACCACAAGAGAAAGTTCTGTGGCCGCCTCCTCCTTTTTAATTTTAACATTCGTTACGGTTTTAAACAATAGTTTTATACCGAAAAAAGCGGAAATATAGGCTAGTTGTCAGTAAATCAGTAATAGCTATTAGAAGTGACTAGCGACAACCTGCCTGCCGGCAGGCTTATTTACTTTACAACTGACAACTGTTTACAACCTTGTGGACTACTTTAGGGACAATTTTTTACTTGCAGGTTGGGACTGGATAAAGTTACTACAGTTCCCGAGTTATATGGCTAAGGGATATAATAACTTTGTATTAAAAGATACAAGTTACAAGAAACAATAACCAAATAAGCTTCAATATTCAAAAAAAACAATTTCCAAATATGTTTGTATCTTGTCGCTTGTCTCTTGAGATTTGTAAAATGGAATTTTACCCATGGCTTTTTATCAAAAATATAGATCAAAGACATTTTCTGACCTAATCGGGCAAGACCAGATCAGGGATACTTTGATTGAGGCGATAAAGAGCGATAAACTGTCTCATGCTTATCTTTTAACTGGTCCTAGAGGGACAGGAAAAACATCAACTGCCCGTTTGCTGGCTAAAGCGGCGAATTGTTTAACCCTGTCTGAACTAAAAAAAGCAGGGAAGGAAATTTCAGGAGAACCCTGCAATACTTGTGATGCCTGTCTGGAAATAGGCCAAGGCAGATCGATCGATGTTATTGAAATAGATGCTGCTTCACATACAGGAGTGGACGAAATCAGAGAGCTGATTGAAAAAGCTCAATTTGCTCCAAATAAGTCGAGCAAGAAAATTTATATCATCGATGAAGTTCACATGTTATCCAAAAGTGCCTTCAACGCACTTTTAAAGACTCTCGAAGAACCGCCAAAACATGTTGTTTTTATTCTGGCAACCACCGAGGTTCATAAATTGCCGGCTACTATTTTGTCCCGAGTTCAACGCTATGATTTTCGCCGGGTTTCAAAGGATGATATTATTAAAAATTTAACCAAAATTGTTGAGGCTGAGAAGTTCGATATAGATAAAGGTTCTTTAGAATTAATCGCTGCAAATGCTGAGGGCGGTCATCGTGATGCGATTGTTCTCCTGGAGAAAATTTCTTCTTTGGGGAAAAAGATAGACAGAGCCTCAGTTGAGAACATGTTAGGTATTGCGGATAGGGAATTTATATATGGGTTTCTGGGGGCGATTTTTGATAACAATCCGGAGGAGGGATTAAAAATCGCCCATCGTCTTTATGATGAAGGGCTGGAAATGGTTCAGTTTAATAAAGACGTCATCGAAGTACTTCGAAAAATGTTGCTGTTGAAAGAGTCCGGTCAGGTATTGTTTGAAGATACTGCCGAGAACGTTGCGTCAATAAAAGACCTGAGCGAAAAAGCATCTGGCGACCGGATATTGAAAATTGTAGAGATATTTTTAAAGTCAGGGAATTTACTAAAAGATATTGCTTATCCGATTTTGCCGGTTGAGATGGCGGTCATTGAAAGTTCTGCAGAACTTTCAATTCAGAATCAAGAAGCTCGAATTATGAATCATGAATTTAAGGCGACGGTGGAAGATGATAAAAAGTCTGTAACTCAGGAAGAAAAAAAGAGTTTAAATGGCGAATCAATAAAGGGTAAAGAAAATCAGCAAACTAAGGACAAGGAGCAAGTCCATGATTCAAAATTCAAAATTCAAAATTCTGAAAAAGATACTGTCCCTGTGGTTGTGCTTCAAATGACCGACGATGTTTGGGCGAAAGCAATGAGTGAAATTAAGCGGGCGAATGCTTCTCTGGCTGCTTTGATGCGCGATACAAAACTATTGGAGTATACTAAGGGCAAACTGATTTTGGGAGTAAAATTTAAATTTCATAAAGACAAGATTTCATCTCCTGAAAATGCTAAAATTTTAGAAAAAATATTTTATGACATAACCGGTGAAAATTGTGTAGTTGTTTGCAAGTTGATTGAATCGAAACCAAGAGAAAACAAAATAACTGACAGCAAGGAGCTGCAGAAAGCAGCCGAAGAAATATTTTCATAAAGATACAAGACACAAGGAACAATAACCAAACAATATTCAATAAACAAACACCAAATGCTCAAATGTTTGAATATTATTCAATTGGTTATTTGATATTTGTTTGTATCTTGTAACTTGTTTCTTGGGATTTATCACGGAGGTGTAGTGGCAAGAGAAAATAACGAAAATTCGAATAGAACAAATGATCGCAAGAGGAAAGTCGTAATTCCTTCCGGCGTTCGTATGCCTCCTCAAAATGTTAATGCTGAGAGAAGTGTTTTGGGCTCGATTTTACTTGACAAGGACGCAATAATAAAAATTATTGATATTGTTACGCCTGAAGATTTTTATGAGGATCGAAACGGTATTATTTATGATGCAATGATTAGCTTATTTGACAAGCGCCAACCGATCGATATCGTCACAATCTCAGAGATCTTGGAGGCTTGCGGAAAGATTAAAGAGGTGGGCGGGTCAAGCTATCTGGCTGAAATTGTGAATGATACACCTTCCGCTTCAAACATTGTTCACTATGCTCAGATTTGCCGTGAGAAAGCGGTTTTGCGCCGACTGATTAATGCTGCCGGAAATATTACAGAATTGGGATATGATGAAGACGCCGAACTTTCCGAAACTCTTGATAAGGCGGAACAATCATTATTTGCTGTTTCGCAAAAATTTCTTAAGAATAAATTTATTTCAATTCAGGATGTTCTGACAGAGGCCTTTGACAGAATCGACAAGATCCACAAGGACAAAGACAAAGGTGCGCTTCGGGGTGTGCCAAGCGGTTTCCGCGATCTTGACAATGTCACGGCCGGTTTTCAAAATTCCGATTTAATTATATTGGCAGCCCGACCTTCAATGGGTAAAACTTCTTTTGCTCTGAATCTGGCTGAGAATGCAGCTATTGATGAAAAAATTCCAGTTGGAATATTCTCTTTGGAAATGAGCAAAGACCAGTTGATCGACCGTCTTTTGTCGTCTCAGGCTGCGGTTGATTCATGGAAATTGCGAACAGGGAACCTTACTGACGATGATTTTCCAAAAATTGGTTACGCTATGGGCGTTCTTTCTGAGGCACCGATTTTTATTGATGATTCGGCGGGTGGTAATATTATGGAAATTAGAGCGAAAGCGAGAAGATTGCAAATGGAGCATGGACTAGGCCTTATTATCATTGATTATCTGCAGTTAATGGAAGGACGCTCGAAAAGCGGAGATGGAAATCGTGTTCAAGAGATATCGGAAATTTCTCGATCATTAAAAGGCTTGGCTCGCGAATTAAATGTTCCGATAATCGCTTTATCCCAGCTCTCCCGTGCGGTTGAGCACAGAGACAACAAACGGCCTCAGCTTTCAGACTTGAGAGAGAGTGGTTCGATCGAGCAGGATGCCGACGTTGTTATGTTTTTATATCGTGACGAGTACTACAACCCCGATACTGAAAACAAGGGGATTACGGAAGTTTTGATCAAGAAGCACAGAAACGGTCCGATCGGTCATGCTGATTTGTTCTTTAATCCAGGGCAGATGCGCTTTTCTGATTTGGAAAAAAACAGAGTTTCAAGCAATAACGAGGATTAGGCAAGTTGTCAGTATTAACTTCAAATCATGACAAAATAAAAAAACATCCCCGCACCAGATTTCGGTGGGGGATATTGATCTAGCTGCTATTAACAGCTAGTTTATGGCTTCGATTGGAATAAATCCCAATCTAGCAGCTTTTCGCAGAGCTTGTATCCGGTTGGAAGCCTTAAGCTTGTTGTATGCATTGGCTAAATGATAGTCAATCGTTCGTTTACTGCAGACTAATATATCCGCAGCTTCTCGGGACGAAACTCCCTGAGAGATTGTAAGTAGAACTTCGGTTTCTCTCGCCGTCAGAACAACGGTTCTTGATGGTTCCTGTTCTGTGCTGATTGGCATCACCATTCTTTCTTGATCCTCCCCATCCTTGTTTTGTCGCTAAAAAACAGCTAACGGTTACATATTCTACAGATAAATCATCAAAATGTCAATGGTTTAAAAAATGTTAATCTCATCTATTAAATTTATTTTTTATTGTTTTCTGGACTATATATTTTATTATTATATCACTATATTGAGCGTTTAACCCTTGACAAACTGTGGCTAAAGAGATACAATGATTTAATCACTTTAAAAACTGAATATCATTGCTGAGGGGCGATGAAATGGATACTAAATTAGAACGCGCCTCTCAAAAAAGGCGCTTTTTGTTAAAATATGGCTAGAGCGAGATGGGATTTTGAAAGGTTCACCCCTGCCTTTCTAGAAGGAAGATAATAAAATCGATAAAATAAGTGATTGCATTATCTTCCTCCCAGCTCGTTCTTGCCAAACAGGCAAGAAAGCAAGTTTTCTCTAAAAGGAAAACAAAAACCAAAAACTGATACGCAAAAAAGTAAGAGGAAATCAAAAAGTTATCTTTTGCTAAATATTAAATTTAGTAAGGGATGCCACAAAACGATTAGTGTCGCTTTGCGACCCCTCTTACGGGCGTAAATTAATGTGACCGGGCAATAATTAAAATAATAATTCCCGATTAGTTCACAAATTGATTTACGCTCCATCAAAAAAATCCGATATTACGATCGGGTTTTTTTGTGTCACTTGTCCACTTTTTTGTTTTTGGTTGGTTTGGTATGATAATAAAAATGCCAAAATTTTGCGGGTGAGGGAGGCAGTAAAATGATTGATTGGAACAATGAAGCAAGCAGAATTATTGACCAAATCCGTGGTTTTTCAAGAAGAGGTATTTTGTCCGGAGACCAAAGAAGAGAGGTGCAAAAACTCTTTTCGGAACTTGTAGTTCTGACAGGGTGCCAAGATATGGCAATGAGTTATTGCAAAGCATGCATGACACCGCATCTTCGCAATATTATCGCGAGCACAGATGCCGCAGCCTAAGCGGTACATATCCACGCCTTAGTGCGTACTCCCCGAGGGACACTCAGTTCCGAGGGATTCCTTTTTTCAAAAAACCCTAGGCGCAAGACTGAATAGGTCTTTTTTATTTTGACTTTATTAAGAAGTGTCTGATACTCTAAAATTAGAATAAGATAGCTAGGAGGATCCTCATGGCAGGAGAATGGTTATTTCCGGAAATGGAAAATTCAGTAGAGCCTGTTCCTGAAGTCGGGGGAAAACCAAAGAGTGATCCTTGGCTTGAGGAGTTTTACAAAGAGGCTGAAAAGAAGGGGACAGTTATTGCAATTGAGGAATTCTCTTCGATTGCTTTAACTGAAGACGATCATTTATTCTTGCATGAAGCTGAAGACGAGAAGCTTAAACTCAGAGCTAGTGCAAAGATTGCTAACCCGACTACTTCAGAAGAGCGAGAAAGATTATCTTTGGTATTGGATTTAATCGAGAAAACCACCTTGCCATATGCTCTAAATTGGATAAAAAAAGAGTGCGATGCAATGTTCGTTCCGACAAACGAAGATGAGAGTCCATATCAAAGCCGAGAGCGGGCGGCATAGTCATTGCCTTAAGGGGCTTTTGGGCCAGACTGTTATATTTGTAGCAGGCTGGTCATTCTTTTTTTTAGTTGGTAAAATGGCTTAGTTAGTATTAAGTATCAAGTATTAAGTATCAAGCACATGGCAACGGAATTATTAGACAATTTGAATAAGAAGCAACAGGAAGCGGTTTTGGCGACAGAGGGTCCGGTTTTAATATTGGCTGGAGCTGGAAGTGGAAAGACAAAGACTCTGACTCATCGGATCGCTTATCTTATTGAGGAGAAACAGGTTTCGCCCTTTAATATTTTAGCTGTTACTTTTACTAATAAAGCAGCTGGAGAAATGGCCGATAGGATCGGCCATTTGTTGGGAGCAGGGAGCAGGGAGAATGGAGAGAACTCCAAGCTACCCTGGATGGGCACATTTCACTCAATTTGTGTAAAGGTCTTGCGAAGGGAAGCACATGTTTTGGGGTATGAGCGTAGTTTTACAATTTACGATTCTGGAGACCAGCTTTCGGTTATTAAAAGAATAATGAGAGATTTAAATATCGATCCGAAGAACTTTTCTCCAAAGTCGGTTCAATATTTTATATCTGGTGCGAAAAATGAACTTTTAACTGCGAAAGATTATAAGAAATATGTTAATTCGCCCTTCGAGAATGTAACCTCGAGAGTTTATGAAAAATATGAAGCCTATTTGAGAGAAGCTAACGGCATGGACTTTGACGATCTTTTAATGCAATGCGTATTTTTGTTTCAGCAAAATCTCGAAGTTCTCAGAAAATATCAAAATCAGTTTAAATATATTTTGGTTGATGAGTATCAGGACACAAACCAAGCTCAATACATCTGGACTAAGCTTCTGGCAGAAAAGCACAAAAACATTATGGTGGTTGGCGATGATTATCAAGCAATTTATGGCTGGCGGGGGGCAAATTTTAAAAATATTTTAAATTTTGAAAAAGACTACAAAAATACTAAAATAATTAAACTTGAGCAAAACTATCGTTCCACAAAGACAATTTTAGCTGCGGCAGACGAGGTAATTAAGTATAATAAGCTCCGAACCGACAAAAGTTTATGGACGGAAAATCCTAATGGTTTGCCAATCACAGTTTATGAGGCGTTGAATGAGAAAGATGAAGCGGAGTTTGTATGTTTAGAGGTCCGATCGCTGGCAAAGAGATATTTTTCGAGTGGAGCGAGAAGTTCTCAGCCTTCGGCTTCGAACAATATTTATAGTAATTTCTGCGTATTATATCGAACCAATGCTCAATCGCGAGCGGTTGAGGAAGCGATGCTTCGATTTGATATTCCTTATCGGGTTGTGGGCGGCGTACGTTTTTACGAAAGAAAAGAAATTAAAGATATAATTTCTTATTTACGTTTAGTAGTTAACCCAATGGACTTTGAGGCATTTAATCGGGCGGCTACATGTATATCGAGAGGTCTAGGAGAGAAAACATTGGCGCAAATAAGGGAAATTTCTAAATCCGAATTTCTAAATCCAAATCAAATTAAAAATCCTAAAATTTCAAAAAAACTTATTGATTTCATAATTTTAATATCAGAGATGAGACACCAGGCAGAGGATATGAGGCTTGATGATTTGATCGAACATATTTCCATAAAAACCGGTTATAAAAAACTTCTGCTTGACGGCACGCCGGAAGGGGAAGGAAGATGGGAAAATATACAGGAATTGATGACTGTAGCGTCACAGTTTGTCATTCCCGATTTGATCGGGAATACAGATCTGGATCCTCGGGTCGAGCCCGAGAATGACAGCTCAAATAGTCTTGAGCGGTTTTTGGAACAGGTGGCACTTGTTCAAGATACGGACTCATTGAACAAAGGCACTGATGCAGTAACTCTTATGACCTTGCATTCTGCTAAGGGATTGGAATTTAAAACTGTTTTTATTGTTGGCGCGGAAGAAGGGATTTTCCCGCACTCAAGATCGTTAATTGACGAAAGTGAAATGGAAGAGGAAAGGCGTCTTGCCTACGTTGGCATCACCAGAGCAAGAGAGCGTTTGTACTTGATTTACGCCGAAGAGCGCAACATTTACGGCCGCTTTCAATCTAATCCTAAGTCAAGATTTATTGAGAACATCCCTGAAGAGTTGATTGATGAATTGTAAACAATAAATTCAGATATATAATCTCTGTTTGACAAAATCCGGTCTGATGGACTATCTTGATGTTATCAATCCAAGAGGTGTAGAGATGAGAGTGATTTCTAGTTTCTTTTGGTTAGTTGTGGGGGCGATTCTTTTTCTTTGCTCTCGAGAGTATCGAGAGGTGTTCAGTGACGAAGCTTGTAATGGTTAGCTGTGGCTGGCTGGGCGATTTTTGTCCGGCCTTTTTTTATTTCCAACATTGACTATCGGTTTTTATCGGGTAAAATGGTTTGTATAGTTATGAAATTCATTTTAAATCTATTGCTTGGGATTGCGCTTCCGGCTTTTGCCGCATCCAATCTTTCGTCTGACGTAAATTTAAACAGTCAAAACAGTTCCGGGGCGGGAAGCCGTCCTTATATTATTGAAATTGTGAGCGCGAAAGGCGATAAGACTTCGGAGGTTAAAGGGATTAGCGATAAAGGTGATCCTTTTTTAATATCCGAACAGGTTGGGGCAAACCCGTATAAAGAAGACAAATTTAGTGCTTTTCCAAGCATTGATATGGGAATAGGCGGCAAGATCACTTTATATCGTGCTCCGGATTATAAAGTGAAGGACGGAAAGAAAGAATTTGTTGTAAGAAGCTGGGCTAAAACAGTCGGCGATTTGCTGGATGAAAATAAAATTGCGCTAGGACAAGATGATAAAATAAATTTTTCTCCGAGTACTCCGCTGGAGTTGAATATGGACATTAACATTATTCGAGTTGCTAGAACAACAATGATTGAATATGAGTCGATTGATTATCAAATAGTCAAAAAAGAAGATCCAAATTTAGAAAAGGGCAAAACTAAAGTTGAGCAGGCAGGTAAAAAAGGTAAGAAAAATTTATTTTATGAAGTGACAAGAGAAGACGGAGTTCAGGTCTCTAAGGTTTTGAAGAAGACTGAAGTTGCAGAAGAACCGGTTGACGAAAAAATTACTGTTGGTACGAAAATTGTTAGTTACGGGACGGGTGTTGCCAGCTGGTATGTGAATTCAAATCAAATGATAGGTGCTTGCAATCTCGTGCCAAAGGGAACAAAAGTCAGAGTGGTTAATTTATCTAATGGCAAAAGTGTTGAAATTACTACTTCCGGCGGTGGACTCAGATCTGATCGTATAGTAGATTTGTCAACGGCTGCGTTTCAGGCTCTAGGGGCTTCCACGTCGCAGGGAGTCATTGGAAATGTTAGACTAGAAAAAGTGTACTGAAATAAAAATAAAAAAATTAATTATGGATCTAACAAATAAATCAGAGTTGCTTGAGTATTTGAAAAAGAATAATTTGTGGGCCAAGAAGGGTTTGGGCCAGAATTTTTTAGTTGATAAAAATGCTTTAGATCAAATTGTCGAAGCTGCGGAATTAACCTCACCCCAGCCCTCTCCTTCAGAAGGAGAGGGGGAATTGGTCGTGGAAGTTGGACCTGGCGTTGGAACTCTAACATTGGAATTAATAAAACAAGCCGGTGAAGTTGTTGCTGTTGAAATGGATGAGAAATTAGCAGAATTACTTAAGAGACAATTGTGTCATTCCCGATCTAGTCGGGAATCTACTATAGTGGATCCCCGCCTTCGCGGGGATGACAATGACAAGCTGAAAATTGTTTGCAGTGATATTCTGAGCGTCAACCTTAATGAGTTGGTGGGTGATCGCAAATACAAAGTGGTTGCCAACATTCCTTATTACATAACTTCAAAAATTATTGAATTGTTTTTGACGGCAGAAAATAAGCCGGAATCGATAGTGCTTCTGGTCCAGAAAGAGGTGGCGGAAAGAATTTGTGCCAAAGCCGGTGGCATGTCCGTTTTGTCTGTTTCAGTTCAGCTTTATGGTAAACCAGAAATTGTAGGCATTGTGCCGAAAGAATCTTTTTTTCCAAGTCCTAAAGTTGACTCGGCGATACTTAAAATATCGGACATTCAAGATCCATTCGACTCGCTATCGCTCGCTCAGGATGATACAAGAAACCTGTCAAAGTCGTTCTTCCGTTGTGTTCACATCGGCTTTGCATCACGAAGGAAAACTTTAGTGAATAACTTATCCGCAGGTTACCATATCGATAAGAAAAAAGCTTCTGATATAATAAATGCAATTGGATTAAGCGATAGTGTTAGAGCTCAAGAGCTGAGTATTGAAGATTGGGAAAAGTTGGCTCAAAAAATGAATCACGAAGTAGGGAGTTGACCATATGAGTGAGGGGAAAGAAAAATCTCAATTTAAAGAGGGTTTTGAGGCGGGGTATGAAAAATCGCAAAAACTTTTTACGCTTTCTGAGTTTCGTAATGAACTCGGCATTCCTTTGGTTTTTGCGAAAAAGCTTGTTGTTTGGGGTGAAGTTGAAGCGGTAAAAGCTGCTGACGGTACGCTTCGTATTTCTGAAGAAGAACTGCTTGAAGCCAAAGAAATTCTGAAAAATCCTTGGAAGCGAGGATATTTATATTTAAAATCTCTTGGTCCTGGTATTATTACTGGTGCTGCTGACGATGATCCTTCCGGTATTGGCACATATTCTTCTGTGGGAGCGCAATTTGGTTATTCTTTTGTCTGGATGGCGCCCTGGCTTTTGCCTTTGATGACTGCCGTTCAAGAATCGTGTGCCAGAATTGGCATTGTTACAAACAAGGGTCTGGCCGGAGTTCTGTTAAAACACTACAAAAAAAGTATTGTGGCCAGCATTGCTGTGCTTCTTGTGATTGCCAACATTGCCAATATTGGAGCTGACATTGCTGCAATGACTGCATCGGTTAACCTTATCGTCCCAATAAATTTTACGATAACGGCAATTGTGATCGCTATTTTGATTATTGCTGTTGAACTAACCATACCGTATAGAAACTACGCTAAATTTTTGAAGTGGCTGGCGTTGTCGTTATTTGCCTACATAATTACCGGTTTTATGATCCACCCTGACTGGCTTGCTATTTTTAAAGAAGCAATTGTGCCGGATCTGTCTTGGAATAAAGATTATATCTTCGCGATGGTGGCTGTATTTGGCACCACTATCTCTCCATATCTTTTCTTTTGGCAAACATCAGAGGAGGTGGAAGAGCAGGCAGCAGAAAAATTTGAGCATAAAAAACTTGATCGTATGAATAATAGAATTGCTAAAATGAGAACCGATGTTAAAAGTGGTATGATTTTTGCCAATTTCACATTTTTATTTATAGTTATTACCACTGCTTCTGTTTTATCTAAAAACGGTATTACATCAATTGAGTCAGCTGAGCAGGCTGCATTAGCTCTGAAGCCTTTTGCTGGTGATTATGCCTTTTTATTATTTGCTCTTGGTATTATTGGCACTGGTCTTTTGGCGGTACCGGTTTTGGCTGGATCGGGTGCCTATGCTCTTTGCGAGTTGATGAATTGGAAGGAAGGTTTGGAGGAAAAATTCTCAAGAGCAAAAGCGTTCTATTCAATTATTGCAGTATCAATTTTAATTGGCTTGGCTATAAATTTCATTGGTATAAGTCCGATGAAAGCCCTGTACTATTCGGCGTGGCTTAATGGTGTCATGGCTGTTCCTCTTCTCTTTGTGATTATGATTGTCGGTAATGATAAGAAAATAATGGGAGCGGAAACCCATCCTAGATGGGTTAAAGTGTTTGGCTGGGCCGCCTTTATTTTCTCGGCATTGGCTGTTTTGGCGACGATTGCCTTTATGTTTATTAAGTAGCAAGTTATTCTCCTTTGTGTTATAGTGAGCGCATGAAAAATATCTCAAAAACTGGGGATGCTTCTCCCAGAGAAGCGTCCCCACGATATGGAACGTTATATATTGTGGCTACTCCAATTGGCAATCTTGAAGACATTACACTTCGGGCGCTTCGTGTATTAAAGGAAGCCGATCTAATTGCCTGTGAAGACACTAGAGTAACGAGAAAATTACTCGAACATTTTGACATAAAAAATACAACAATATCGTATTTTCAACATTCCAAGCTATCTAAAATCGAATATATTATCAATCAATTAACATTGGGTAAAAATATTGCTTTAGTCACAGATGCCGGAACGCCCGGCATTTCCGATCCGGGACAGGCCCTAATTCATAGAATTAGGGAAATTTCTAATTCCAAATTTCTAATTTCTAATCAAAACCCAAATTCTAAAATCTCAAAAAGCTCAAATTGTCATCCTGAACTTGTTTCAGGATCTCATGGGATTTTGGATCAAATCTGGAATGATAATAAAGAAATTAAAATAATTCCCATTCCGGGTTCTTCGGCACTCACGGCTGCGGCTTCTGTTTCAGGGATGATTGAAAAAGAATTTTATTTTGCTGGTTTTCTGCCAAAGAAAAAAGGCCGACAAACTAAATTTAAGGAACTTTCCAAATTAAATGTTCCAATAGTCATCTATGAATCAGCTAACCGCTTGGAAAAGGCTTTGGGGGAAATTAGAGAATATTTTGGGGACAACACCAAAGTCTTTATTGCTCGCGAAATCACCAAAATGTTTGAAGAATATTGGGGCGGAAGCGTTGATGAGATTATAAAAGATCTACCAAATCATCAATTGAAGGGGGAAGTGGCATTGATTATTAAAAATAATAAAATTAGATAGTTTTTAAGCTTTTTATTAACTTTTCTTAATATTTTCTTAAGAGTTGAAGGATATAATAACTCTTATGAATAAAGTATACACTCTAAAAGATAATGATCTTGTTTTGGGTTTTGACAAGAAATATGTGCTCAGGATAAAAGACCTTGATGAGGCTGACAAGCCGAGAGAAAAACTCATAAAACACGGATCTGATTTCCTTTCAGTTTCCGAGCTTTTGGCTGTCATATTTAATGTCGGGACAAAGAAAGAAAATGTTCTGGAGATGACTCAGCGTATTCTTAGGGAATATGGAGAAAAGGCGATTGTGAGTGAGAAAAGGCCGGCTAGTCTGGCTAAAGAACTGGAAATTCCTCTTAATAAAGCTTGCCAAGTTGTTGCTTGTTTCGAGTTGGGAAGGAGGTATTTCTCGGAAAAAGACGGAAAAGCAGTGTTTGTAAGAACAGCAAAACAGGCGTTTGATTATCTTTCTGATATGCAAAATTTGCCAAAAGAATGTTTCAGAGGGCTGTATTTAAATAGCCGATACCAAATCATTCATGATGAAGTTATCTCGATAGGGAGTTTAACTTCGAACATTGTTCATGCCAGAGAGGTTTTTCGTCCGGCTGTTGAGTGTTCGGCGGCGGCAATCATTGTCGCGCATAATCACCCGTCCGGAAGCTTGAAACCAACTCAGTCCGACATTGAAGTCACGGAAAAACTAGTTAAAGCGGGCGAAGTTTTGGGAATTGATATTTTAGACCATCTTGTTATTGCGAAAAATAAATTTATTAGTATTTTAGAGGATAAAGATTATGAAAATGAAAAATTATAGCATGGACCCGAATGAGTTCTTATTGCTTGCAGAGGAACAGTCAAGCGCATTTATCAACGATTTAGAGCTTCATGATTCTGGAAACGGGACAAGGGAGGGGCTAAAATTTCACATTAGTTCAGATGATTATTTTGGTACTTTGGCTTCAATCATGCGCTTGCTTATGGACGAAAAATTGGATCACAGCCCAAAACATAAAGAGGCAATGCAAAAAATTGCGGATGATCTCATCTTTCTGCAAAAGAACTACAAAATCGCTAAGAAGTAGCAACAACAGATTACAGATAATACCAATAATAACAAATCACTAATAATACAGATAATACGAATGGGGAGGTAATGCGAACCAGGAAATCTGTATTATTCGTACAATTCGTCATCTGTTGTTTAATTGTTTTGTTCTTGTGGGACGGGGGTGATTTTGGTAATATCAAATAAGAAAACAACAGATGGTGAATATTACAGATTACATAGAAAGATTGCCACGGTCGCCAAGATGACCTCGCAATGACAAAATATGGCGAAAAAAATTTACATTACAACTGCGATTGATTATGTTAATGCCAAGCCCCATGTCGGCCACGCGGTCGAAAAAGTGCAGGCTGACGTTTTGGCGCGCTGGTATCGGAATGTGCAAAATCAGGACGTTTATTTTGTTAGTGGAGCGGACGAGAATAGCTTAAAAAATGTTCAGGCAGCCAGAAAAGTTGGCAAGCCGGTCAAAGAATATGTTGATGAGTATGTTAAATATTTTGAAAACCTAAAAAAAGAATTTAACCTTTCATATGATTGTTTCGTTCGCACAACAGAAGAAAGACATTTTAAGGGTGCTCAAAAATTCTGGAATTTATTTAAAAAAGAAGATATTTATAAGAAAAATTACAAGGGATATTATTGTGTCGGTTGCGAGGAATTCAAGCTCGAAAAGGATTTAATTGATGGGAAATGTCCCGAGCATGGAACGGCTCCTGAGCTTATCGAAGAAGAAAATTATTTTTTTGCTCTTTCCAAGTATCAAGACCAGTTAATCAAACTTATCGAGAGCGGTAAGCTTGAAATTTTGCCTGATTTTCGCAAAAACGAAGTCTTAAGTTTTATTAAGGGCGGTTTAGCGGATTTTTCGATCTCCCGATCGGTGGAACGTGCGGAAAACTGGGGTGTGCCGGTTCCAAACGATCCAAGTCAGGTGATGTATGTATGGGTAGATGCGCTGTCGAACTACATCACTGCTTTGGATTTTGATACTGACGGGGAACTTTATAAAAAATATTGGGAAGGATCTGATGAGAGAATTCATGTAATCGGGAAGGGAATTTTACGATTTCATGCGGTATATTGGACAGCGATGCTTTTGTCAGCCGGTCTTCCTTTGCCGACAAAAATTATTTCTCACGAATATATTACGATTGACGGAAAGAAAATATCTAAATCATTGGGCAATGTTATAAATCCTGAAGAAGTGGCTGACAAATTTGGTGTTGACGGATCGAGATATCTTTTGGTTTCTTCTTTGCCAAGCTCAAAGGACGGAGATATAAGTTGGGAAAAGATGGAAGAAAAGTATAAGGCTGATCTTTCGAATAGCTTGGGGAATTTGGTTCAAAGAACTATCTCAATGATCAATAAATATGAAATCAAAACGGATAGGAAGATGCGATACTATTCTCAGGAGGAGATATCGGATGCAGACGAAGAAAAGACTGCAAAGCTGATTTATGATGATTATATGACTGAATTTAAGTTTGATTTTGTTCTGCAGGGAGTTTGGGGCGAAATAAGAAAGTTGAATATTTTTATTGATGACAAAAAACCTTGGGTTCTTGCTAAAGAAGACGACACCGCTGAACTCGCAAGAGTTTTAAATGTTGTTTACTGGGAGCTGTTTGATATCGCCAAGATGGCGGAACCTTTTATGCCGGAAATAGCTGAAAAGATTAAAGATCAGTTAGAAAGTTTGAAACCGGAACCACTGTTTCCAAGATTGAACGAGGAAAAATAAATCAAAATGTCATTCCCGCCCCGATGAGTTATCGGGGTAAACATCTGGCGGTAATCCAGAAACTATTGTATAGATCCCCGGGCACCACTTCAAAGCTACACCGCTGGTCCCGAGGATGACAGAAAGTAGGAGGGTCATGTTTGAAGTAATTATTGCATCACTAGGATATGCCGGCGGCGTTATTGCTGACAAGTTTGTGTTATGCAAATATAGAGTGCCGGTGATGCGATTCATTCCGCTTTTATTTATTTGGCTGGCCATAATTACGGCAGTCTTTTTGCCGAGGTGGGGCGGTTTTAACTTTGATTTAATATCAGATTGGAAATATATAGCACTTTTTGTGCTAATGATTTTGATCGCAATTTGTTGGAATTTGCTTTATTATCAGGGAATTCAAAAGGAGGATCTGCATGAGTTTGAGTTGATAATGCTTTTATCTCCACTTATGACGATTATTTTCGCCACGGTATTTTTGCCAACCGAGCGAGACTGGAGCATTTTTGTGCCTGGCATTATTGCTACTGGAGCGCTTCTGGCAACTCGCTTCAGGGGCCACCACGTTCGAATTGGCAAAGTGGCTTGGAGGACAATAATAGCGATGATTCTAATGTCTTTAGAGTCGATACTTATCAAAGAGTTACTCGGGGCACTTTCTCCTGTTGCTTTGTATTTTGCTCGTACAGTAGTAATAGCAATTGTATTTTTGATTATGTTTAAGCCTAAGCTATTAGAAATGCACCGTAATGCCTTT
Organism: Patescibacteria group bacterium; assembly: GCA_041649155.1. Taxonomy (GTDB): domain Bacteria; phylum Patescibacteriota; class UBA1384; order XYA2-FULL-43-10; family 1-14-0-10-43-13; genus JAMCZZ01. Next base: position 448,422 of record JBAZNP010000001.1, read on the forward strand.
GCTCTGGCTATTCTTTCAGCTGTGTTCGGTGTTGTCCAAATGGTTTTAAAGTTTTATGGCTTTCAAAGCTTGGGAGTGATCGAAACAACTATGATTTTAGTTTTGGGTCCGTTTCTTGTTTATCTTGCTTCCTCAGCATTTTTTAAAGAACATTTATACAAAAGAGATGTTTTCGCGGCCATAACTGTGGTACTTTGTATTTTATATGTACAGTTTTGGAGATAAAATAGTTATCAGTAAATCAGTTGTTAGCTGTCAGTTTTAAAAACTTAGAACTGATTCACTTACAACTTACAACTTTATGTTCATTGATACTCATGCACATTTGAATTTCCCTGAATTTAAACACGAAGTGTCGTCGGTTTTGGGTCGGGCAAAAAGCGCTGGAGTCGATAAGATCATCAATGTTGGTGTTGATCTGCCGACTTCCAAAACTTCCTGCGATCTGGCTAGGCGTTATCCGGAAGTTTACGCTACTGTTGGAATTCATCCTCATTCTGCACTTGATTTAGATATTGAAAGCCGAGGAATTTTGCTGGCATACGCAGGTCAGCAAAAAGTGGTTGCCATCGGGGAAATTGGTCTTGACTATTATTACTTAAAGCGATCGTCTCAGTTTGCCCGTTATCCCTCGCGGGAAGAGCAGATTTTTTGCTTTGAACAAATGCTTGATCTGGCAATGGAGACTAATTTTCCGATTATTGTTCATTGCAGGGAAGCTGAAGCTGACATTCTGGCCATTCTTAAAAGTTACAGTGGAAACTTAAGAGGCGTACTCCATTGTTTTTCCAGCGATTATGCTTTTGCTGAAAAAATATTAGATATTGGTTTAGCAATTTCTTTTACGGGAAATATCACTTTTAAGAAAAATACTGAAATTCAGGATGCAGCAAAAAGAATTCCAATCGGTTCGATAATGGTCGAGACTGACTGCCCTTATTTGTCTCCCGAGCCGTACCGTGGTAAGAGAAATGAGCCTGCTTATGTGGTTGAAGTGGCGAAGAAAATTGCTGAAATCAAAGATTTGAGTCTGGCTGAGGTTGAAAAGGAGACGACCAAAAAAGCTAATAAGCTTTTTAAACTCTAGGGAAGTGTTGCTGATATTGTTAAAATATTAAAAAAAGACAATTGTATTATGATTAGTCATTTTTTATTGATATACTAATATAGTTTAAGAGTGAGGGGCAATGGCAAAATCTGTCGTTCTGGAAGTCAAAAATGTGAAGAAAACTTTTCATCTTGGTAAAGAAGATCTTGAAGTTTTAAAGGGAATAAATTTAGAGATCTATTCTGGTGAATATGTTATATTTTTTGGTCCCTCCGGTTGTGGAAAATCAACTTTGTTAAATGTACTATCCGGTTTGGAGCCTCCTACCGAGGGCCAGCTTTTGGTTAGGGGGGAATCTCTCTATAAAAAAAGTCAGAAAGAAATCACGGACTACCGGCGTTCCAAGATCGGAATTGTTTTTCAGCAATTTAATTTGCTTCGAGCACTTACAATTCAGGAAAATATTGCTTTGCCGCTTGCTGCCGGTGGTGAGGGTTATAAGAAAAGAATGGACAGGGCAGCCCATCTTTTAGATACGGTTGGGCTAAAAAAATATATGAAACATAAGCCGACAGAACTTTCAGGGGGGCAGCAACAGAGGGTGGCGATCGGGAGAGCGTTGTCAACAAATCCGTGGATATTGATATGCGATGAACCCACAGGGAATCTGGATTCAAAGTCGGCTGATGAAATAATGAATATTATTGAAGGATTAAATTCTAAATCAAAGAGAACTGTTTTATTGGTAACTCATAACCCTGACTATTTGCATTTTCCTCACAGAGTTTTTTATTTGAAAGATGGTGAAATAATAAAAACTCAGGTTAATCGCGATATTACAAAAGAAGATTCAGGCCATCACGATCTTTCTTCTGGCAATATTGACTATAAATCGGCTTTTGAAAATATTAGCAGACCAAAAGGAACAGAAGATTCTGCTAAAAATGAGACTGAGCAAAATATTAAACATGACGATGAGACTAAGGTGTCCGAGAGAGACAAGCTTGAGAATGTTGATAAATTCCCAAGCTATGCTTCCGTGAAAAAAAATGAAAAGAACGATGATTCTGATTCGCTAAAAGATAATGAGCAACCATCGCAACAAAAGAGTTCTTCGAAAGAATTATTTTCTCCTGAGCCAGTAGAAAAACCAACTGAGAGAGGGGTATTTGAGTTACTGGATTACTATAATAAAAAACAGCCTGCAGTTGAGATTGAGTCAGAGGAGAAAGAATGAGAACTATTGATATATTAAGAATATCGTGGAAGAATTTGTCCTCAAATATGATGAGGACAATGCTTACGGTTTTGGGTATTTCTGTTGGTATCGCCACTATTGTTTTTCTGATTTCACTTGGCTTCGGATTGCAGGAACTTTCTGTAAAGAAAATTAGTTCAATATCTTCTTTGACTGCTTTGGACGTAACTCCAGCTCAGGGCTCAGTCGTTCTTAATGATGCCTCTCTAAAGGATTTTGAAAAGATACCAAATGTCGAAAAGGTCAGTCCTCTTTATTCCTTTGCTGGTCAGGCTGCTATCCAATCAAAGCAGGCCGATATTGTCGCTTATGGAGTAAACGCTGATTATTTTAGTCTGCAAGGATTAAAGACGAAAACTGGTGGAATTTTTAATGACTCCGACACTCCAATTGTAGTTTCTACGGCTTTGGCTAAAGCACTTGATGTTGGTGAAGATGCCTTAATGTCCAAGGATTTGGACATTAAGGGCTATTTTCCAACAGAAAATTCAAGCGAAGTAACAAGTAAAGAATCGAAATATCAAGTGGTGGGGATTATTGACGACGGTTCCAGCTCATTCGTTTATTTACCATTAAAAACAATTAAAAATCTATTAAACAATGATAGTGTTTATAATTCAGCCAAAGTAAAAGCTAATTCAACTGATAATCTACCTGGTGTAAGAACGGTTATTGAGTCAAAGGGTTATAAGGCAGTTTCCATTGCTGATACAATCGGTCAAATCTATCAATTTTTTAAGATCATTCAGATTGTACTGGCATCTTTCGGCGCGATTGCTCTGATTGTTGCCTCAATTGGAATGTTTAACACTATGACCATTGCTCTTCTCGAGCGAACCCGTGATATTGGGATTATGAAGGCACTGGGAGTGCAAAACGGTTCTGTGCGCAAAATGTTTTTGGCTGAATCTTTTCTTATAAGTTTCATCGGCGGAATTGTAGGAATTCTGATGGGTCTTTTTACTGCGAAACTGGTTAATTTTATTATAAATGTTTTAGCTAAGAGTGTCGGCGGGGAACCGGAAAAACTATTTTCCACGCCAATTCTTGCTGTTTTGATAATTATTGGATTTTCAATTCTGGTTGGTGTTACGACTGGTTTTTATCCATCAAAACGTGCGGGAAAGCTTAATCCGCTGGATGCTTTGAGATACGAATAGGCGCAAGTTGTCAGTTAATCAGTTAATCAGTTAATCAGTTAATCAGTTAATCAGTTAATCAGTTAATCAGTAATAACTATTAGAGGTTACTAGCGACAACTTACAACTTATTTACTTACAACTTATAATAGGGAGGGATCATGAAATTAAATTTTAAAAAGCAACATTTTGGCGTAGTGACTGTTGTGTTTTTAGTTTTAATCATCGTTGCTTTGATTGTGGCTTTTCCGAAAACCAGAAATGGGATAAAGGATGTCATGAATATAAAAAGTTCTGATGAGCTAATTTCAGAGGCAGCTGAAGCGCAAAAAACAGGAGATAAGGCAAAAGCAATAACTTTGTACGAAGATGCTTTGGAAAAAGACGGATCGAATGCTAAGGTCAGGAACGATTTGTCAATTTTGTATTATGAAAATAAAAACTATGACAAGTCTGTTGAATCTTGGAAAAAAGCTGCTGAGTCTAATCCCAATGACAGAATTGCCTTAAACTTTTTGGCCAATTCTTACAGGGAGATAGGTAATAATGAAGAGGCAATTAAATATTACAAGCTAGCGATTGAAGCGGGGAACACTGACAGTGCGGGCAACCTGGTGACAATCTACAATCTTGAAGGCAAATATGATGAGTCTATTGCCCTTCTTAACTCATTAATTGAAAAATATCCGGACGATATAATTTTAAAGCGACTTTTAGCTTCCACCTACAGCAAAAAAGGTGATACTGTAAAGGCAGATGAAATATTAGCAGCAATTAGATAAGTAAGTTATCTCAGCCAGACCTGCCTGCCGGTAGGCAGGGGCTGATCCGCCTTTGGCGGAAGTTCTCAGTTAATCAGTTACTGAAAAATGATAGTGAGAGAGTAGTCCACAGTTTGGACTGCTCTTTTTGATGTGTTTTTAAGATATAATAAAACTAAGCGCAGGAATGGGCAGTTTTTGAAGTAAAATGAGCAGTTGCCACCGCCTCTGGCGGGGTCCGCAAAAAGCGGGATAAGTAAATCAGTAATAGCTATTGGAAGTGACTACTTTCTACTGACAATTTAAGAGCGAGGGGCATGGAGGAATTAGATAAAAAACAGTTAGACGAGATTGCGCAACAAAAAGAATACCTCATTAGGCGTGAGGAGCTTTTGGATTTGAAAATTAATGCCATTCAGAAGTCAACAAAAACTAACATCAAAAGACTTCAACCTCTTCATGAAAAACTAAGAGCCAAGTGGAGATGGTATTATAAGTGGCATCTTTCTCCTTGGTCAAATATTCTCCATTATTTTGTTCTAATTACCGTTCTTACTGGTTTCAGTTTCTCTGCATTTACCCAAATGGGATCATTCTTTTCTATCCAAAGGGCTAGAGCTGCTGCTTTTACTTCTGTGGCCGATGGGGCTTGGAGTGATCAGTGTACATGGATTGTCACATGTGATAGCGGAACTCCCGGAGCTAGTGATTCTGTCACAATTAATCATGCCGTCACGGTTTCTGCTGATGTTTCTGTCGGAGGAATCACAGTTAGCGATACAAAAACTTTAAGCATAAACACAGGAATAACCATTACCGCTTCTGGCGCAGTCGATCTGGGAATCTCCGGGACAGTATCTGGAGCTGGTACTCTAACTCTCCCTGACGGAGCAGGAGCACTGCTTGATCTTGATGGTACGCTAAGCAGTAAGGTTCGCTTTGACACCGTCACAGCTGACGTCGCCATTCCGGCTAGAACTTACGGTGGAGTTGTTGAAGTATATAACAATACAGCTACGAATTATAATGCTACTCTTGGAACTACAAGTGGACAAACAATCACTTTCAGTAACAACTTTAATCCTATTACTGATTCAACTGGCCAAATTTTACTTAAAGCTGATACCTATAATCCAAGTATTAATGTTGTCGGTAGCTACACTACCACCAAGAATAGTACAGGCGTGATCACTACAAATATGGGCTCAGGCACATGGACCGTTTCCGGCAGCTGGAACACCTGTCAGGGCAATGCAGGAATCGTGAACAAAGGCACCTCTACTTTGATTCTAAATGGCAGCAATCAGAGCATATCTGTTGCCAACGGTAGCAGTGTTTTTTATAATTTAACTATTAGCGGCACTATTAACCCGAAAAATGATTACAGTGGTACGCCCTATGTAGCTCATCAATTTACTGTTACAAGTGGTGCTGTTTTAACATTGGGCTCTAGCGCTGGAACGCTTGTTGAAAATGGAGGTACTGTCTCGTTAGGGGATTTTTCAACAATTACCGGTACAGGGATACTAATTTTACAAGGTAGCTCCGGTTCTTCTCTGGGAACAAATGGAACGATTAGCTCAACCGTAAAATTTGACAGTAATGGTATAGATGGAGGTGTTGCTGCCCGAGACTACTATGGGCCAGTCATTTTGAGTGATTGTGCTTATTCTAATAGAACTTTAACCTTGGGTACTGCCATTAGCCAAACGATTAACTTCCACTCTGACGTGACAATTAAAACCTGGTGTGGAGGTACTGCTACGCTTGCCGTTACTGCTGCTACGTACAACCCGAACATTAATATTTTAGGCAATTTGACAGTTTCTCAATTGGCTGGCACAACAATTACGACTAATATGGGTTCTTCCACTTGGACAGTTTATGGCAATGTCGATCTAACTGGTTCTACAATTACTCCCGGCACTTCCATTATGAATATGGCTAAGATGTCAGGTATCCAAACATTAAATACTGGTAACACTTCACTTGGTAGTGTTGTTCATATAGGTAGCGGCACGCTTCAAGCAGTTACTAATAATGCCGGCATGGCAAACTTTACTGCTCCTGTTACTTATTCAAAAATCAAAACTATTATCATAGATCACACTAAAGTTGGCGAAGCCCTAACTGATTTCCCGATGCTCTATTCAGTTACTGATGTCAACTTGAAAACTGTTGTTAACGGCGGAAGCGTTACTAATGCCAATGGTTATGATATTATTTTTACCGATTCAAATGGTGCCAAGCTCGATCATGAATTGGAAAAATATGATGCCACGACCGGAGAGCTGACTGCATGGATTAAAATTCCTTCATTATCAAATACAGTTGATACAACTCTGAATCTTCTTTACGGTAACTCCACTATTTCAACTTCTCAAGAAAATAAAACTGGCGTTTGGAGCAATGGATATGCAGCGGTTTGGCATATGAATGAGGGCTCGGGAAATATTAATGATTCCACTGCTGGAGTAAATTATGGCACCACTACAAATGTCACTTATGGTGCAAGCGGAAAGATTGGATCTGCAACAAGCTACAATCGTACAGGCAGAATAAATATTACTACAAGCCCGGTGATCGCAGGAACGTTTACGTACGAAGGATGGACCAAACCTACCAATCCTGAAAATGATACTTTAGTTTTTGTTGGATCGAGATCTCCTGAAACGCATGGCTTTAACTTGAAGTATAATTGGGCAAAAATTCAAGGAGATTTAGGTAACGGTACGAGCTGGATAAGTGGTTTTGGCCAAACAACCGGGTTTTCTCCAGTGAGTGGTACTTGGTATCATGTCGTACTCGTTGTCACGCCTACAACTTGGCAATATTATGTAGATGGTGTGCCCAAAGGAAACGGGAGTCTTTCGGGGTCGTCCATTCCAATATTTTCAGATTCTCAACATCTAATAGCTATAGGAGCAGGAGGACAAGAAGGAGGCGATCCGTTTGTTGGATCAATAGATGATTCAAGGATATCGCCAGTTGCTCGTTCTGCCGGGTGGATTTCTACTGAATATGCCAACCAAAATATCCCTTCAGCCTTTTATTCTACAGGCGCAGAAGCAGCTACGACACCGACCATCGATGCTAATGGCTTGTCTTTCAATGTTGGTGGAAATTTTGTTGGTAATTCTCAGCAAACTTTTTCTTCAACTGGCACTTTGGCTATGATCTCAACTACTACTGGTCATACTATTGCAGCAAATGGTATGACGATTCCAAATATTTCATTTTCTGGCACAAATGGGAGATGGTCCTTTTCTGATAATACAACTATTTTAGGGAGTCTTACTATAAATTCAGGTGCTATTTTGGACGGTGGTACAAGAACTATAACTGTTGGGGATAATACAGGAACTGATGACTGGATCAACAATGGTACATTTAATTACGATACTTCAACTGTTAACTTAATCGGAACAGGAAATATCAGCAGAACTGCTTTTAAAGATCATGCCTTTTTTAATTTAACCGCGGCAGCAGCCGGAAAAACTACTACAGCAAGTTTGTATTCTACCATATCAGTATATGGTACTTGTACCTTTGGCTCAGGCACGTTCAATGCTCCTACCTCAACTGACAAACTACTTGCTTTTTCGTCTGGCGGAACACCGTTTGTTACAGCTGGCGCAACATTAACAGGCAAGATTGGGTATGGATCAAGCAATACAACCAATATCGCAGCTACAACGTATGATATATTGTTAATCCAAGCAAGTAACGGCGCAATTAATACTGCAGCTGGAAACATAACAGCTAACTCCATTATCTTGAGGCATGGAACAGGAGTGAGCGGTTCTTTTGATACCAACGGTCACGATCTAACCGTGACTGGTGATCTAGACATCGGACAAGATAGTTATAACAGAAAAAATACTTTCAAACCCAGCGCAGGAGGCAATATAAATGTGGGGGGGAATGTTAATATTAATTTAGATACAGCGACAGGTAATAATGCTATTGATTTATCTTCTTTTACCGGCACTTTTAACGTGGCCGGTAATTTCACCAATAACGACACTTTCACGGCTGGCAATTCTACCGTCAATTTCACTGGTGTCAACCAAACAATCACAGGCTCAACCACGTTCTACAATTTCAGCAAAACAGATACGACGAATGATTCCACTGACAAAACATTAACCTTTGCAACTGGTTCAACTACAACAATAAGTAACAACCTAACTCTAACCGGATTAGACGATAATGACAGAGTAAATCTGGTTTCTTCTTCGCCTGGTACGACATATAATTTAGCAGGTCTTTCTGGCGCGAAGACGATTTCCTGGGTTGATGTTAAAGATTCAATCGCTTCCGCTGAAATAGTTGCTTCAGAAAGTAAAGACTCTGGCAATAATACCAATTGGAATTTGGTAAAAACATTAACTTTTTCCGTCACACCATTAACTGGAACTGTAAATTCTCCGCTAGCTGCCGCTATCACTGCCAAAGATGGGACAGGGGCCGCAACTAACGCAATTGGAGATGGAATTATTTTATCTGCTGACTCTGGGACTATTACACCTAGCACTGTTACTCAGGCCAACATGACGGGTGGTTCATGGACTAGTAATATCGCTCTCGATGCAGTAGGCGATAGAACAGTCACTGCCACTTTAACAGGATTAACTCCTCTAACTGATACAATCATCATTTCACCCGATGTGCTCGATCACTTCGTTATTTCCGGTGTTCCCGCATCAGTTACAGTACAGTCTTCCTTTACTAATCCAATTATAGTTACCGCTTACGATGCTTGGGGTAATATCAAGATAGATTATGTTGGCCAAATTTACTTCACCTCTACTGATGGGGCAGCCACACTTCCATATACATCGGGGAGCAAATACATTTTTACCGGTCTTGATGCCGGTTATCATTCTTTTCCTGGTTCCGGTTTCAAATTAAACTCTACCGGTACCTATACAATATCAGTTACTGATTCTGTTGCTGCTATTACTGAAGAATCGAGCAGTATCACATCCAATCCTGCTGCTTTGGGTTCATTTATAATCTCCGGTTATCCTGTTTCAACTGTTGCTGGTGATGCTTTTGCCACTCCAGCTAACGATATCACGGTCACAGCCAAAGACATTTATGGAAATGTTAAAACCGATTATACTGGAGATCTCTGGTTTACAACCACCGATGCTTCAGGTTCGGTAGTTTTACCTTACACTTCCGGCAGTCACTATACTTTTGTCGGAGGCGATAGTGGCGTTCGTATGTTTGCCGGTTCCGGTTTCACATTAATAACTGCTAACGGCACCAAAACAATCTCTGCAACAAATGGATCGGTTGCTGTCACTTCCAGCCCAATTACTATTAATCCAGCTACACTTCACCATTTTACACTTGGAGATTATCCTCAGGCTTCGGCTAATCAATTCGCGACAGCCGGATATGACTGGTCAACCACCGGCACGGGTGGCGGGTCAAATGCTCCATATGATATAGTCGTGACTGCTTATGACAACTTTGGGAATGTTAAACAGGATTTTGCCGGTACGGTCTGGTTTACCATTGAGAATGGCATTACTTCTGCTTTTCCATATGATTCTGCTGAAAATTCATATACCTTTAGCACAAATGGCGGAAGTGTAAGAACGACTAAGGCAGATAGTTCTGATAATGGCAGACATATTTTTGACGCCAATACGTTCACAATTTCCACAGCAGATCCGTCAGCTGATTTTACAGTCAATACTTCTGGGATATCTTCAACTTTCCAGATTAAAATTAAGCCTGCTTCTATTGCTTCAGTTACTGTTACACTCAATCCTACTTTTTCAAACAAACTCGTCGACACACAATTAACTGAAAATGTTATTATTACGGCTTACGACTCTGCAGGCAATGTTAAAACGGATTATGAAGGTGATATTTATTTCACCTCATCTGATACATCTGCTGCTTTGCCTTATACAGAACAAAACAAATGCACCTTTTCTCTTCTCGATGGTGGCACAAAAACATTTACTTCAGCCAATACCCCAACCAACTATTTTAATTTTCACACAGGTGGTAATCATACCTTAAGCGTAGTAGCGGAGGCTGATGTTGATACGATTGTTGGGAATTCCTCAACTTTTACAATCTCTGCTCATACTTCGACCAGTGTTCAGGCTACTGCTGGCCATACTCAAGCCATTTTGGACTGGCTCAATCCGACTGATCCGGCTGTTTCTAATATGAATATCTATCAATCTGATACAGAAGGAGTATTGGGATCGAAAATTGCCTCTCCTTCTGTTAATGCCGGAACATATTCTCAATACATTGTGACTGGTTTAAATAACGGTCAGACCTACTACTTTACACTTAAAGCTGTTGTTAAGACTCCCCAGCAGATAGAGGTGGAGTCGATCGCTTCAGATCAGGTCTCGGCTATGCCGGCCGACATTGCGGCCAGAAATATTTCCGCTATTCAATTAGCTGATGACAGAGTTAAAGTGGATTATGATTTGAGATACGACTCAACAGTCTCTATTCAATACTACAATCCGGATACCTCGACATGGGCCAGCGCTTCAACCGGAGCTCAGACGGGGGATGTGGGGGCGGGTCAAACTGGCACAGAAGGATTAACTAGTCATACAGCTTACTGGACAGCTAAAACTGACTTTAATACTAAGTATTATTCCTCTTCTCAGGGTTTTAAGATTAGAGTAAAGGTAGTCGTCCCAAGTCAGGGTGATTCTCAAGCAACTTCACCAAGTCCGTCTTTTCAACTTGATACAAAAGATCCGTTCAGCACTTCTTTAACTGTTGATGCATCGGGTGATTCTACGGCTAATTTAACAATTGCAGCTTCTGAAAATGGTTCCAATACAATTACGATGATGATTGCCAATGAGCCTACATTTGCAGGCAAAACATATCAAGCTTATGCGACTTCGATTACAAACTGGAACCTGGAAGACAAGAGCGTTGTTTATATTAGGTTTAAAGATCCGTATTCAAATACTACAACTATCCATACTGATTTAGTGCCGGTAGTAGATAATTTTATGATAAAAGATAATTCTGATTTACGAACTCCTGCATACCAGTTGGTGGTGAGCTGGGCGGATAGCACGATAGATAATTTTGATCGTTATATTATTGAAAGGCAGGTCGATAATGGAGCATTTAGCGAGCTAGTACGAACAAACCAGCCGGCCCATCTTGATATTAAGCTTTCAAAAGAGAACTTATATGGTTATAGAGTGAAGGTTCTTGATCAAAATGGTAATATTTCCCGTCCGACTGCAGTGTTGTCATCAAAGCCGGGTCTTGCTCCTGATGTAACCGGAACTCCAAGCGTCGAGGTCTTTGGATATAAGCAGGATGTGGGTGTTAGGGTGACAGTGAAGTGGAATACTGATCAACTTTCGGATTCATTTGTGGCTTTCTCTACTGAAACTCTTGATGCGGGTCAAAATACACTGACAACTTCAGGTCAAAATGCCAATATCATCGGTCAGCTTGATCGTTCAAGTACTCATGAAGTAACAATCACTAATCTTTTGCCTGGCAAAAAATATTCAATGAAGGCTCTCTCTCAGAATGATCAGAAAATTACTGGTTATTCGAACATATTCGAGGTAAATACTCCGGAGTATTTACCTTTGCAGATCAAGAGTCTCGAGTTTACAGACATTCGTCCTGATTCTGTCTGGATTAACTGGCAAACTAACAAAGTTTCAACTACGGAACTCTTCTATGGTTTGGGCAGTAGTTTCGATAAGGTTCTGAATGATGATACCTTGAATACTGATCATAAGTTTAAAGTTGAGAATTTAACTCCTGGACAGGATTACAAGCTTAAAGTAGTTGCGGCAGATGAAGATGGTAACGTTGTTAATTCCGATGAGTATGAATTGACTCCGCCAGCAGAACCTATTGTTTCGGGGGTTTCGGTGTCGGATATACTTAATAATCAGGCTACGGTTAAATGGACAACCAATGTTAATACGGATTCAAATGTCGAATATGGATTAGATACTAGTTATGGCGCTCAGTCCGGCAAGTCTGACATGACAACTCAGCATTCAGTTACATTATTGGGTCTTGAAGGAAAAACTACTTATCATATTAAGGTAAAATCTAAAGATGTTTATGGTAAAGAAGCGGTTGCAGGAGACATGGCCTTCACTACAACAGCAGACAACGATCCTCCTAAATTAGTGGAAGTTCAATCCCAGCTCTCTCAGGTTGATTCTCCTCAGGGACCAAAATACCAGACAGTAATATCCTGGAAGACTGACGAAGGTTCAACCAGTCAGGTTGAATTTGGCGATAACGCTGCCGGTAAATATTCCAAATCTACGGCGGAAGATCCTTCTCTTAACATGACTCACGTCGTTATTCTTTCTGATTTGAAGCCAAATTCAGCTTATTCATACAGAGTCGTTTCTAAAGACAAATCAGGCAATGAGGCTAGATCACAGAATTATACAATCATCACGCCTCCTCAGGAAAAATCACTGGTTCAGGTTGTTATAAGTAGTCTTTCAGAAACTTTCTCATGGGTTGGAAAATTAAGAAGCAAGTGGTTTGGAAATTAGGGTTAGTATTAAGTATTTAGTATCAAGGAAAAACCATGAAAATTGGAATTTTTACAGAATGTTATTTGCCGGTGATGAATGGGGTAGTTGTTTCGGTTGAAACATTTAAAAAGGCCCTAGAAGAAAGGGGCCATGAGGTTTTTATATTCGCACCGGAGCATCCTGAAGCGGAGGATCAAAAAAATGTTTATCGATTTCCTTCAATTACCGATCCGAAGGGACGGCTTTATCCGATATTATTTCCATCGGTGGAAGTTGAAAAAATCTATCTGCCAGAAGAAGTGATAAGGGATTTAGACATTGTACATGCGCAACATATGTTCACTGCCGGAAGACTGGCTCGATATGTAGCTAAAAAATATGACAAGCCTTTGGTCTACACTTATCACACATTAATTGCAGAATATACCCACTATGCAGGCATATTTTCTTCAGTAGTTCGAGCTTATCTCAAGAATATGTCCAAGCGTTTTTGTAATACTTGCGACCAAATTGTTACTCCTTCAAAATCAATGAAGAAAATATTGCTAGAATATGGAGTAAAAACTCCTATTGGTGTTGTGATGACAGGAATTGAACCTAAAAACTATAAGCATCGAGAGAGCTCTGATATTCGAAAAAAATATAATATTCCGGAAGGCGATAAAATTTGCTTGTATTTATCACGAATTGCTAAGGAAAAAAATCTTGATTTTCTTTTTAAGGCATTTGTAAAAATCAAAAAAGCCTATCCAAAATGCCATTTACTTATGGTCGGCGGGGGACCGGAGGAGAGGTGGTGCAAGGACAGAATTAAGGAATTAAAAATTCAAAAATCAGTCACATTGACCGGAATGTTACCTAAAGAGGAAGCTAATAAAGCCTTTGGTTTGGCTGATTTATTCACCTTTCCGTCATATACAGAAACTCAAGGAATTGTAGTGGCTGAGGCAATGGCATCAGGCACACCTCCGGTAGCAGTTGGGAAAATGGGGCCGACTGATTTGATACACGATGGCAAAGATGGTTATTTGACTAAGCTCAATATTAAAGATTTTGCAGACAAGACGGTGAAGCTCTTAAAAGACGATGAATTACGGGAAAATTTTGCTAAAGAAGGTCTTTCAAGGGTTGATGAATTTTCAACTGAAACTTCTGTTGATGACATGTTGAAAATTTATGAGAAGGTTGTGAGAGAAAAGAAGATTCAGAACGAAGAAGCTCTGCTCAGAGAAGCAAGCTAGCGATTATTGAGAATACCTTCTGTTTCTTTTGAAACAAATCGGTTTATCAAATCTCTTTGATCCATGTTCGTTGTATCTATTCCCAGCGATTCAAGATGATCCTTAACCTCCCGAACTTTTTTTGATCTTTCTTCATTTGGCATTTTGTCTAGCTTTCCGTTCATCTCTTCAATTTCCTGCTCTTTCGCGGACAAGACTTCATTTATTTGTGAGAAACCATTTTCTATGCCCATTTTTCTCCTTATTTTAATTTCTTAAATTATAACAAAAAATATTATTTAAGTTTATTGAATTAACATTATTGACATATTTTTGTGGAAATGTTACCTTACATGTAATAGCACATAAGCGTATAAGCTAATAAGTAGTAAGCAAAATTATGAAAAACATTTCAACAAACAAATTGCAAAATGAATTATCAAAAGTGATTAAGGAAGTTGAGGGTGGGGAAGTCTATCAGGTGGCACGATATTCAAAACCGGTGGCTTATCTTGTTTCGCGTGAAAAATACGAAGACTTGATTAATAAGAGCAGCTGTAAAGAGTGTATGGAAGACCTCAGGAAGATAACAAAAAAATTGACCTAGCTATCATTTTAATTTTCAATTTAAATTATAAATTAGTAAATTTTAAATTATGAATATATATTTAGATAATGCGGCGACTACAAATATTGATCCGAAAGTAGTTGAGGCGATGAATAAATCGTACCAATTTTTTGGTAATCCATCTTCTTTGCATACTTTTGGACAGGAGGCCAGAAAATTGGTTGACCAGTCTCGAGACACAGTGGCGGAATTTTTGAATTGCAAACCAACTGAAGTGATTTTTACATCAGGTGGAAGCGAATCGGATAATTTGGCGATCAGAGGAATAGTTAACAGTATACAGATAACAGATAACAGTATAAAACCACATGTTATTACTAGTGCGATTGAGCATCATGCGGTTTTGCATACGGTACAGGATCTGGAAAAGGCCGGTAAAATTGAGGCAACTTATGTCAAACCGAATGAAAAAGGCATTATTCAGGTATCTGACGTTGAAGCGGCAATAAAGCCAAACACTGTTTTGGTTTCAATAATGTATGTGAATAATGAAGTTGGAACGGTTCAGCCAATTCGGGAAATCGGTAAAATTATTGAAAAAGAAAATAAAGACAGAAAAGTACGAATATATTTTCACACTGACGCGGTGCAGGCTGCGGAATTTTTCAATATGGATACAAAATATTTGCACGTTGATCTTCTGACTCTTACAGCTCACAAATTTCATGGTCCGAAAGGGATTGGGGTTTTATTTATAAAAAAAGGAACGCCGATTGAGCCGCAAATTATTGGTGGCGACCATGAGTTTAGATTTAGAGCAGGAACGGAAAATGTAAGTTCAATAGTCGGTCTTAAGACCGTTATTGAGCTGGTAGAAGGTAGAAGGAAGAAGGTGGAGGGAATTAAGAAATTAAGGGACAAATTGGAGGATTGGATATTAAAAAATATACTGGAAACGTATTTAAATGGTGATAAGGAGAATCGAAGCCCGGTCATTTCCAATATTAGTTTTAAGAATGCTGAGGGCGAGGCGATAATTTTAAATTTGGATTTTATGGGAATTGCTGTGTCGTCCGGTTCAGCCTGTACAGCCAGAAGTCTTGATCCGAGTCATGTTTTGATGGCGATGAACACGCCGCGTGAGTTGTCACATGGTGCAATTAGATTTTCTCTAAGTCGGGAGACAACAGAAGAAGAAATTGACAGGGTTATTGAAGTGCTTCCTGGTATTATAAAAAAATTAAGGGAGATGAGCCCTTTTGGATAAATATTGTTATATTGTTGCATTGTTATATTGTTAACCGCCCCTAACCCCTCGCTCCCACCCCCTCTGACTCCCCCTCGGGCAGGGGGAGAACCGCTTGAAAAGGAGGGGAACAATAAAGCAATATAGCAATATAATTTTACGGAGTAAATTATGGAACAATATACAGAAAAAGTAATGGATCACTTTGCTAACCCTCGTAACGTGGGTGAGATTAAGGATGCTGACGGTGTCGGGGAAGTTGGTAATCTTAAGTGTGGTGACGTTATGAAAATTTATATTAAAGTGGAGAGTAGAGCTGGTGAAGAGTACATTGAAGATATAAAATTTAAGACTTTAGGCTGTGCAGCTGCCATTGCGTCTTCTTCGATGACTACCGAGCTGGCAAGAGGAAAAAAATTGGATGAAGCTCTGAAGATTTCCAAAGACGATATTAATGAAGCATTGGGCAAACTTCCCGCACCAAAATACCATTGCTCAATATTGGCGGCAGAAGGAATTAAAAAAGCAATCGAAGATTATAAATCAAAAAAGAAAGGTTAATAGTGGATTTTTTTGACGGAAAAAAGATTAGAGATGAGATAATTAGTGATTTAAAAACAAAAGTTGCTAAGATGGATCGCAAACCTGGCCTAGCTGTTTTTTTGGTTGGGAATGATGTTGTTTGTGAGAGATATGTTGCTCTAAAGAAGCGTATAGCCGAAAGTATTGGTATATTTGTTAGAGTTTACAAATATGATGAAAACTGCGAGCAGAAAGAAATTATAAATAAGATAACTGAACTAAATTCGGACAATACAATCGACGGGATTATGGTTCAAATTCCCATTCCTAAGAATTTTGACAAATTTGAGATCATTAACGCAATTAGTCCGGATAAAGATGTTGACGGTCTGCGTTTCTGCGGTGGTTTTCATTCTCATTTCACTCCTCCGGTAGTGCTAGCTATTTTGAAAGCGGTTGAATTGGCCAATAAAAATATAGAAGAATGTGAGGTTTTAGTGATAGGCAGAGGCTTTTTGGTCGGCTGGCCTGTTGCTCAGTGTATGGAAGAGGCAGTTAAAGGTCTTGTTATTGCTGACAGAAATACAAAAAATTTAAGCTCTATTACTAAAACTGCAGATGTCATTATTTCCGCTACTGGTGAAGCTGGTCTTATTAAACCTGATATGGTTAAGGACGGCGCGATTTTAATTGATGCCGGCACTGCTGAAGTTGGTGGAGAACTCTTGGGAGACATTGATACTGAATGTTATGGAAAAGCCTGTTACTACACGCCTGTTCCAGGTGGCATTGGTCCTGTGACTGTGGCGATGCTTTTGAAGAACTTAGTATTGACAAAATAACTAAAATATTGTAAGCTGCTTAAGCTTTCGGAGGAATTATGGGAGAAACGTATACGGGAGGTATCTTGGAAGAAGAACTTCTTGGAAGAATTGAGAGTGAAGGTGAAGTTAGCCTCAAAAATTTAAAAAAATACATCAAATACAGACAAGCTATTGATTTGGTGAAAAAAATTCAACCGAAAGATAGCGATCCGTCAGATCCAGAGCCATATTTTGCCAGCGATCTTTTTGCGGAGCTGGCCGAAGATTTGGAACTGGAAGATTATGGGAATCTACGGTACTATACGGCGGTTGGGTCCAGAATGGATTTTTTTCATGGAGTTGATGCTTTCTTTGAATGGGAGCTGGATGATGGGAGGATAGTTCAAGCAACAGTTGATCTCACTATGAATAGCGAAAAAGAGGATTATAAAGCCGACCTTGTTATTCAGGTGAAAGATGATGATCTTGACCTTGAAAATAATAGAGTGGCCTATAGGGATTTTGTTGTATCGGAGGCAAAAAAAATTGCAAGTATTCTTCGAATCAGGAGGGATCATATATGAATGACGATCAGAAGAGTAAACTACTGGGAAGGATTAATCTGCCTTTGCCGGAGGGCGGCAAACAACCTAATATGTTTGAGCTTGCCAAGCCCTTTGATTACAAGGGCACGATCATCAGATCATTCTGCACGGGCTGCGGAATGATGATAGAAGTTCAGGAAATCAATGGTTTGGCAGATCTTGCTCATAAAGCAGGAATTACCGGCCAGGAAGATTTATCGGGTAAGTACTTTGAGGCAAAACAATGTCCTATTTGCAGCAATGATTTTACCGGGGTTGAGTTGAAGGAGATTAAATAAGGAGGATATCATAGGAGCGCCGAATTCGGCGCTCCTATTTGCGTGTAGTGACAAATTTTGTTAAAAGTGGTATCATTTTTAGGTGAAAAAAATAACAGATATAAAATCTAAAAAAATAAAAGTTGCTATCGGCATGTCAGGCGGCGTTGACTCTTCGGTTGCGGCTAAATTGCTTAAAGATCAAGGCTATGAAGTGGTCGGTTTTATGATGAAACTTTGGCCCGGGTCTGAAATCAAATGTGATAAAGACAATGCTTGTTGCGATATAGACGGCTTACAGGATGCAAAGAGAATTGCGGCAATTTTAGATATTCCTTTTTATGTTGTTGATGTTAGGGAAAAATTTAAGAAGGAAGTGGTTGATTATTTCATTGAAGAATATAAAAACTTACGAACTCCTAACCCGTGTGTTAAGTGTAATGAAAAAATTAAATTTGGCTGGCTTCTGGATTTTGCCAAAAAAACCGGTTGTGATTATTTGGCGACTGGACACTACGCTCGAATTGCGAGCGATTCAGGCAGTTGTCAGTTGTCAGTTGTCAGTTGTCAGAATGGCAACACAACTTTTCATCTGTTTAAAGGCAAGGATGAGAACAAGGATCAGTCATATTTTTTATATAGGTTAAATCAAGACCAGCTCAAGCATATTATCTTTCCTGTTGGCGAATATACCAAAGAGGAAGTGAGAGCGTTAGCAAAAAAGTGGAATTTGCCGGTTCATGAGAAGAAAGAGAGTCAGGAGATTTGTTTTATTCAGGAAAAAGATTACAGGGATTTTTTAAAGAAAAATATTCCGGCCGATTTTTTTAAGCCAGGTGAAATCGTAGATCTATTCGGAAATATTGTTGGTAAGCACGAAGGTCTTATTAATTATACGATTGGACAGAGAAGGGGCATCGCGCAAGATACAAGCAACAAGATACAAGATACAAAACCAATGTATGTGATTGGGTATAATGTTGAGGAAAATCGGCTAATTGTTGGCGAAGATAAAGATATTTATAAAGATCATATGAATGTTGAAGATGTTCATTTTATTCAGAATCAAGAATCAAGAATCAAGAATCAAGAAGATGTGCAGGTAAAAATTCGTTACAGGCACCCTGCGGTTCCTTGTAAGATCATAATTCATAATTCTAAATTCATGATTCAATTCAACGAGCCTCAACGGGCGATTACACCAGGCCAAAGTGCGGTTTTTTACGAAGGAGAAGAGGTTCTAGGTGGGGGAATAATACAATAATTATTTACAACTCTAGTTTAAGATAACAGCTAGACATCAATTTTGTATGTTAATTGATACCAAAATTCAATATATAACCGGCGTTGGTCCGAAAATGGCAACAAAACTCAATCGTCTAGGAATTGAAACTATTTCCGACCTCATTTTTTATTATCCAAGAGCGTACAAAGATTTCACCCAAATCAGCAAGATTGCTGATTTGGGACACCAAAGAAATTGTGAAGTCACTATCAAAGGTAACATTATCGGTATTGCTAATAAGAAAACCAGCCGAAGACAGTTTACGATTACGGAAGCGATAGTGGAGGATGGCACGGGAAGCATCAAAGTTATTTGGTTTAATCAGCCTTTTTTGGCTAAAATGCTTAAGCCTGGTCGGGAAGTAATATTAAACGGCAAAATTGAATACAATTTTTACTCAAAGGAAATCGTAATGCAGTCTCCGGAAAGGGCAATTTGCGAGAGTATTGTTCCGATATATGGCGAAACAGAAGGGATGTCGAGCAAGTACATTGGGAAACTAGTCATGAGTATTATGAAGCATGCTTCAAGTATCGAGGAATGGCTACCGGAAAAATTATTGAATGAATATAATCTAATCGGTATTCAAGAGGCTCTTTTAAATATTCATCAGTCAAAAAACTCGGAAATGTTAGTGCGGGCAAGACAAAGAATCGCTTTTGATGAGCTTTTTATGATTGCTTTACGGGCGAATTTGAGCAAAGAGGAGATTAAAAAAGAAAATGCGCCAGAGATAAAAATTGACGATGAGAAAATTGCTGAATTTGTAAAAGGTCTGCCTTTTGAGCTGACAGATGATCAAAAGAAATCGGCTTGGCAGATTATCAAAGATATTGCTCAAAATAAACCAATGAATCGCTTGTTAAATGGCGACGTGGGAAGTGGCAAAACAGTTGTGGCTGCAATCGCGGCGTTTGCGGTAGTAAAAGCAGGTTTTCGGGTAGTTTTTATGGTGCCGACGAGCATTCTTGCTAACCAGCACTATCAAACATTTTGCAAATTGTTTGAGAATAGTGATATTTCGATCGGATTGTTCACGCGAGAACGGCAAGAATTTGAATCACGAATCTCGAATCATGAATCAAGGGATGTTAAAAAAACACATAATTCAAAATTCATAATTCATAATTCTGACATAATTATCGGTACTCAGGCCTTAATTCAAAAGGGCGTCGAGTTGGAGAACGTTGGATTAGTTGTTGTCGACGAACAACATAGGTTCGGCGTAAAACAACGCTCTGCGTTGCTTGAACTGAGAACCTGCCTGCCGGTAGGCGGGCTGACAACTGCTCAAAAAATGCGTCCTCACTTTTTGAGCATGACTGCTACACCAATTCCCAGAACGTTACATTTAGCTCTGTTTGGTGACTTGGATATTTCTGTGATTTTGCAAAAACCAGCTGACAGAAAAGAGGTTAAAACGCGGGTTGTTGAAGAAATTAATCGTAACAAAGCCTACGAGTTTATTCGTAAGCAAATTCAAGCTGGAAGACAGGCATTCATTATTTGTCCTCTGATCGAGGACAAATCAATTTCTAATGACAAATTTCTAATTTCTAATCAAGTCCCAAATTCCAATAACCAAGAAGCGGAACACAAGACGGTTGTGGCTGAGCATGAGAAGCTGAAAAAAATATTTCCGGAATTTAATATTGGAATGTTGCACGGAAAGCTAAAGTCAAAGGAAAAAGACGAAATCATGAAGGGTTTTTCTGATAACAAAATAAATATTTTGGTCAGCACATCGGTTGTTGAAGTTGGAATTGATGTGCCAAATGCAACAGTAATGGCTATTGAGGATGCAGAGCGCTTTGGTTTGGCACAAATTCACCAGTTCAGAGGGCGGGTTGGAAGATCTGATCATCAGTCATTTTGCTTCCTGTTTTCCTCTACAATGAGTCATAAAGCGAGAAAACGTTTAGAGAGCCTAGAGATGACTTCTGACGGATTTCGTTTGGCAGAAATTGATCTGGAGACTCGCGGTCCAGGAGCTGTGTTTGGCACTGAACAGTCTGGTCTTCTTGATCTGAAAATGGCTGATTTCAGCGACAGAAATTTAATTGAACAGGCAAGCTCGGCTGCAAGGGGGATTGTCGAAAATGACCCTGAGCTCAAAAAGCATCCTTTGCTAGGGGAGAAGATTTCCAATTTTATACAAAACAAACATTTGGAGTGAACGAATAAAATGTGATAAAAATATCGTGGCCGCGCAAAAGTTATCACATTTTTATAGCTTTTTAATTTTTTCTTAATAGTTGTCTTTATATGATATCGATGTGGAAAAAGATGAATTTGATCTCGGTAATTTAGTCGAAAAATATCGCCTTTTGATTGGTGGTGGATTGCTTTCTTTGATCTTGATTGGAGCAGGAATTTTGTTGTGGCAGGAGAATTTTGCGAAGCAAAATTCAGAATCAAGAATTACAAATCTTGAATCAAGAATTAATCAACTTGAAGATAAATATAAAGAGTATGAAGTATCTGGTATTAAGTATCAGGCAGAGGAACAGGCTTCACAACAAAGTATTCCTGAACAGGGGCAGGTAGCAGGAGCAAGTAGTCAGAATGCAGATAACAGTAAACAGATAACAGCATTAGCACCGGTCGGCGGGAAAATTAATATTAATACTGCGAGTGTGACTGAGCTCGATTCGTTATCGGGAATTGGTCCGACTTATGCTCAGCGGATTATCGATTACAGAAATTCAAATGGTGGTTTTAAGTCAATTGACGAGATCAAGAACGTAAAAGGCATCGGCGACAAGACTTTTGACAAGTTTAAAGATAGGATTACGATTTAACGTTGTAAAAATAGTTGTTTTTGTGTACAATCTCAATATTGCGGGTGTGGTGAAATGGTATACACGGCAGTTTTAGGAACTGTTGCCGAAAGGCGTGGAGGTTCGAGTCCTCTCACCCGCACCAAGAAGAATTTCCAATATTTGGGAGTTCTTTTTGGTATATGCTAATATTTAATTATGAATGATAAAGATGATCAAAAACATGATAATTTAGATGAGATTGAGGAAAAGCTGATCCTCGAAGAGCAGGAGAAGAGGAAAATTCCCATGTCTGTCTCAGGCAGGAGCGTTTTTGAGATCAAACGAATAAAGGATAATAATAAAAAAGATTAAACTCATAATAGATATTTAAAAGGCCGGTGTTCAGCGGGTCTTTTTTTGAGCTTAATATATTGACAAATACTTAAAAATAGTGTATAGTCTAGGCAACAAAGCTGAAGACCGATACCGCAAACTTGTTGAAAAACAAGGACGCAAAGCTAGATCGACTTAGGATCGATCCAAGGGCCTGAAAGTGGCAGCCAGTTGCCGAACCTTCGGCATGATCTCAGCTTTGTAATACACTCCTACAGGGGGATGTTACAATGCAGAACGAGGTTAAGGAAAGAGCGACATGGAGATTATATGAGGGCGAGAGTTATATTTTTAATGGAGAGGTCTGGAAGAATAGACCATTACCAGTCACGATTTGGTGCCCATGGTGTTACCGTGAAACCAAAGTGATTGAGGTGTTCTATTCCGGCTCCCCTCAAGAAGTCTCCGGAAATTGTCTTAGTTGCGGCAAGAAAGTTGCAATCAAGGCAGAATTTAGCAAGCCAATGCCGGTTCCTGTGATTTCAGAAGAGCCGACTTATGGGCAAAATCGTTTCTTTGGGGTAATGCTTGGCCTGGCGGCGCTTGCGTCACATCGAGCAGTTCGTCCAGGTATGATGCCGAGAGTCCCCAATCCCTTACCTGATTCGGTTCAGGAAGGAAAGGAAATTTCATGTGACAGGAAGTTGTTACCTCTTCGCAAAGAAGTAACAATTAAGTGTGATTGCGGAGGACAAACTGAGTCATTGGTTGTTCTTCGCAATTATGATGCGTATCTTGATGAGAAAAAGGCGCTTGGACCTGATTTCACATCGAGAATAGGGTATCTCCGATATGCATTTGTGTATTCTCGGTTATACTTATCAGGTTTTTGCGGTGAATGCCGCAAAAGAGTTGAGGCTTCTATTAAGCTCGACTAAATTACAAAAAGGACCGGCGAATATCGCGGTCCTTTTTCCTTATGTAAAAAAGCTATTTTACATTAACAGTGCCATCTTCTTGCTTGATTTCGAACTCAAAATCGAATGGATCAGATGGAATGGCCTTTAAGATTCTAGCACTTACTAAATCATTTAGTTCTGCGGGATATTTTTTATTTATCTCATAATATTGTTTTGAAGCTTGTTCCAAGAGGTTCATTATTTCAAAATGGATAAGATAGTTTTTAGCTCTTTCTTTTACGATTTCGTCATTTGTTGTTTCGTAAATTCCGGCCCAGATTTGCTTTGTTTGTTCTCGTTTGTCTGATCTTGATCCATATCTGGTTGAAACTTTTTTAATTCCATCGGGAACACCTGGTGTGTTTGCGGTTATATCAAAATATTTAGCGGCATTAACCGAATCATCTTTATCTAGATGGTAGGTTGTAGCCAGATAGTAAGGAATTCTCCAATCATTATTGATGTTTTCAACGCCTTTTTTGGCTAGTTCAATGCCTTGGTCAGTAAATTTAATACTTGGTAAGACAAGTGCCCCGAATGCATAGGGATAGGCGAATTTGGAGTCCAAATCAGTTGATAAAGAAAGATAACTTGGTAATTTCTCACTCGTTTTGCTTTCACTTCCACCGAAATATTGAATGGCTAAGAGCCAAGTTGCATCGGCTGCCGCATTATCTAACCCGAGATCGGCTACTTTGATAATTTCTGGTTTTAAAACCAAGGGTTCTCTAAATAGCATATTCTTTTTTTGAACATCAAAAAGATATTGGACGGAAATGACGCCCGCCATGCAGGTTAGCAATAAGATGGTTGATAGATATTTTTTCATAAACAAGTTGTCGGTAAATCAGTTGTCGGTAAATCAGTACTAAGAAATCCCTTGTCGAGCTCGGAACTATCTCGCGACTTACAACTTACAACTTATTTACTTACTACTAAATTAAAGGTCCTGTTTCTTCAAGGCTGAAATCGCTAAGGAAAGCAAGACTGTTGTGAAAAGGACGGAATAGACTACAGGGTAAATTATCTGGGCGGAATTGGGAAGAGAACCATAGACAACATCATTTCGCAAATTGAATTTTTCTAGATTTGGGAAAATATAATAAGCAATTCCAAGCAAATAATGGATAAATGGTCCTGATTTTTCGGCAAAACTTTTTGTAATACTAATGGAATGACCGATATAAAGAATGATAATGGTGTAAATTGTTCCGGCTAATGGAGCGGTAATGGTTGAAAATACGATAGTAAGTGCAATTAAGATCGCTATTTCAAAAATCAAAAGCAAAATTGCGAATAGGGAAACATAGTCGAATCCGCCGCCTTTGATACCAACAACAGTTAAGTAAATTCCAGTCATGAATAGAATATTCAGACTAATACTGGACCAGAGGCCAAAGAATTTTCCAAGGATAAATTGAAAGACTGAGACAGGTTTGGAAAATATTATATAAAGAGTTCTCTTCTCCAGTTCCTTGTAGACAAGCGAGGTTCCGAGAAAAATGGTGATGATTAAGCTAAACACGTAAATGCCGGCTAGCCCAAGATCTTTTATTACTTTAATGTCTTCGCCAAGCGAGATTGATCCAAACATGGTGGTGGAGATTAGAAAAAGAAGAGCAAAGGCGAGGATGCCGTATAGAATTCTATCCCGAATGGTTTCTTTAAATGTATTTTTTGCGATAGTTAATATATTTTTCATAATGTTTACTTGCTTATTAGCTTATCTACAAACGCATCTTCCAGTGATTTGTTTTTGCAAAATCCCTTCACGTCTCCGGAATATATCAATTTTCCTTTGTTAATAATGCCGATCTGATCGCAAATTTCTTCAACATCAGAGAGAATGTGGGAGTTAAAGAAGATGGTTTTACCTCGTTTTTTAATGTCCAAAAGGATTTCTTTGAACTCGCGACGGCCGATGGGGTCCAAACCGTCCAGTGGTTCATCTAAAAAGATATAATCAGGATCATTTATTATTGCCTGAGCCAAGCCAAGTCGTTGTTTCATGCCTTTAGAAAAATTCTCTATTTTTTCTTTTGCTGCTTTTTCTAGACCGACTTTTTTGAGCATTTTTTCTGAGTCACCATTGGTGATGGTGAATAGATTTTTCATGAAGTTTAAAAACTCTAAAGCAGTCAGGTGGTCATAGAAATATGGGTCCTCCGGCATGAAACCAATGATTTCTCGGTTTTTGGATATTGGTTTTCCGCCTATTTCAATGATGCCTTTTTGAGGCTTGCTTAAACCGACGATCATTTTGATAGTGGTTGTTTTACCGGCGCCGTTTGGACCAAGAAATCCAAAGATGGAGCCCTTTTTGATTTCAAGGTTCAAATCATCAACTATTTTGGTTTTCCCGTAGGATTTTGAAAGGTTTGTAATTTTGATCATAATGTTAAACAAGTAAGCGTATAAGCTAATAAGCAAGCAAGTATTTATTTTGTTGTCATTTCGACCCCGTGAGCTTTGTCGAACGGTTGGAGAAATCTTATCAAAAGATCCCTCCACTGCGGTCGGGATGACAGAGTGTGTAACAAAATCATTTTAAAGCGAAATATTTTTTTGTGCAATATTGTCGAGGAGGCGGTTTTGTGGTATAAGAATGACAAAGTAGGATGCGGGAATAACATCGATGAATATTCAAAAACGAAAAATTATTGCAATTGTGGGGCCGACGGCTAGTGGAAAAACGGCTGTTGGAGTGAAGCTTGCCAGAGAATTTAATGGTGAGATTGTTTCAGCTGATTCTCGCCAGGTTTTTCGTGGACTCGATATTGGAACAGGCAAAGATCTAGCTGAATATGGCGAGGTTAAATATCACATGATTGATATTTGTGAACCTGAAGAAGATTTTAATTTGTTTAAATATTTGGAGCTGGCTAGGGCGGTAATCGAAGATATTTTTTCGCGAGGGAAATTGCCGATTATTGTCGGGGGAACAGGACTATACATCCAAGCGCTCACCCAAGGGTTCGCGCTTGAAAAAATTCAAAATTCAAAATTCAAAATTCAAAATTATAGTGAGCGTTTCACGCACGGACTATTAGATAGAGGAGCATTGAATAGTAAGACGGTTTCAGAGCTGCAAAATATTTTACAAGAGCTAGACATTAAAGCGTATGAAAATTTGGCGGATAAGAAAAATCCTCATAGGCTTATTCGGGCAATTGAGAGAGCGCAGAGCAGAGAAGTTATTACGAAAGAAAAGCCCGATTTTGAAGTGCTGCAAATTGGTTTGGACTGGCCCAGAGAGGAACTAAATAAACGGATTGATAAAAGAGTTGATGATAGATTTGAACAGGGAATGCTTGGCGAAGCTGAACTATTATTAAAATCGGGGGTTGATCCGGAATGGTTATTAAAATTGGGGCTAGAATATAGAATAATGACCAGCTTTCTTCTTGAAATCGCTAAATTGTTAAATTGCTCTATTGCTGACCTCACCCCAACCCTCTCCTTGTTAAGGAGAGGGAGCGTCGATATAACAATGGAACAATATAACAATGATTTTGAGTTGATGAAAGATCAACTCAAGTTGCGTTCTCATCAATATGCTAAAAGGCAAATGACTTGGTTTAAAAGGTTTCCTGAGATTACTTGGGAAAAAGATTATAAAAAAATAAGTGAATTAGTTGAAAATTATTTGAACTAAATGTTCTACGGATATTTGTCTTTAGCACAAGTAGCTTTTTTTGTGCTTGATTTGGTAGTATTATAGAAAACATGATTTACTAATAACTATCTTGGATCCCCGCCTGCGCGGGGATGACAAAATGGGGCGCGGGGATGACAAAAATAGATGCAGGGATGGAGTGGAGGGACGATAAAATATTAAGGAGGTTTTATGTGTGGAATTGTTGGATATTTTGGAAATAGAAATGGCGTTAATGTAGTTGTTGATGGCCTTAAGAAGCTTGAATACAGGGGATATGACTCTTGGGGAATTGCCCTTCGACAAGCTCAGGGTAAACTACTGACATATAAACGAGTCGGCAAGATTGGTTCTCTTGATCCTAAAAAAGATCTGAAAGATTTTTCGGGAAATGTTTGTATCGGTCATACAAGATGGGCAACTCATGGGGGAGTAACGGAAAAGAACTCTCATCCGCATCTTTCTCAAAACGGTCGGTTTGCAGTCGTTCATAATGGGATTGTCGAGAACTATCAGGAATTAAGAAAAGAGTTGGAAAGCAAAGGTGTAAAGTTTAAATCTGAAACTGATACTGAAATTATTCCAAATTTAATAGAACTAGAATTCGCAAAAAAGAAAGATTTTACTAAATCAGTTATCTCCGCGCTCAAAAAATTGGAAGGAAGTTTTGCGGTTGGAATTTTAGATTCAGAGTCAAATTGCCTTATTGGAGCAAGAAGAGGAAGTCCGTTAGTTGTCGGTTTGGGTGATAGAGAATTTTTCTTAGCTTCGGATGTGCCGGCATTCTTAAATTTTACGAATAAAGTTGTATTTTTAGATGAAGATCAGCTTGCCAAAATTGAAGATGATTCATATGAAGTGATTGATATTTCTACTGGAAAAGAGATAAGGGCTAAAGTTACAAAAATTGAATGGTCTTTTGAGGAGGCGGAAAAAGGTGGCTATCCTCATTTTATGATTAAGGAAATGTTGGAACAGCCCAACGTAATTAAAAAAACCATTGGTACAGACATTCCTGAGCTGGAAAAAGCGGCTAAGTTAATCAAAAAAGCAAAAAATATTTATATCGTTGCTTGTGGGACAGCTTTGCACGCCTGTATGTATGGTAGCTATGTTTTGGCTCATAACAATGAATTAAATGCTCGCCCAATTTCGGCGGGGGAATTTCCATATTTTTCTCATTTGATTAATAAAGACGATTTGATAATCGCTGTATCACAGAGCGGTGAGACGGCTGATGTGTTGGAATCGGTTAAAAGCGCTAAAGAAAAGGGTGCCAAGATTCTTGCTCTTGTAAATGTGATGGGTTCGTCTTTGATGCGGATTGCTGATCAGGCCATTTTGACAAAAGCTGGTCCGGAGATTTGCGTTCTTTCAACGAAGGCCTATGTTTCTCAAATGGCGATGTTTGTGATGTTGTCTTCTGTCTTGAAGAATAACATTGAGGAAGGCAAGAAGATATTGAAACAAGCTCAGGATGACATTCTTAGTATTATTTCTGATAAATCCCGATCAAAAATCAAGAAACTGGCTCAAAAATTATCAAAACTAGACAATATTTATGCCATTGGCCGCGGATTTAACTACGCCACTGCGCTCGAAGCTTGCCTTAAGATTAAAGAAGTTTCGTACATCCATGCCGAGGGTTTTGCTGGCGGTGATCTGAAACATGGACCAATTGCATTAGTCGAAAGTGGGACGCCGGTTTTGGTTTTTGTCGGGAATGACGGTTCGGAGAGGGAAATTATCTCTAACGCGATGGAAGTAAAATCACGTGGAGCGGATGTAATCGGCATTTCCTTTGAAGACAATTCTGCTTTTGCTACTTTTTTGCCGGTTAAAAAAAATGGGATATATACTCCCATTTCTTCTATAGTTTATTCTCAACTTTTGGCCTACTATATCGCACTTGAAAAGAATTTAGATCCAGACAAGCCAAGAAATTTGGCAAAGAGTGTGACGGTTAAATAAGTAGTAAGTTGTAAGTAAATAAGTTATAAGTTGAACAGGAACTTGTTTCAGGATGATAAGATAGATGGCGTTTGACTTACTGCTGATTTACTGACTACTGACAACTAGCTTCGGTACTTTTTTCTTCTCTTCAAGATATTCAATCCACTCACCAAAGCAAGCTCGGTGAGGGATTTCGCTGGCTTGGATAAATACGAGAATTAGTTCAAAGTTTTGTTTATTTATACTTTTTGCGTCGTTTTAGGATGCTCAATTTAGCGATTTGTTTCTCTAAGTGGGCAGCGGCATCGGCGTATTCAATATCACTCTTGGCATTGGCGAGCAAGTGCTCGGCATGATTTTTGGCTTCTTCAATTTTGAGTGCGTCAAGAGAGTCAATGTCTTCAGCAGTATCGGCCAGAATTTTCACTGTATTGTTTGATATTTCTACAATGCCGCCCTCGGTAGCCAGAATATTCTCTTTTCCGTTGATTTTTAATCGTATTTCTCCGGGAGACAAAAGAGAAATCACCGGCATATGATTTGGTAAAATCGTAATTTGACCATCCGGAGTCGGGAGGGTGGCTTCGGATACAGTCTGGTCGTACTTTACGCCTTCGGGCGAAATAAGTTTTAAGTTAAAGGTATTCATAATTGTTATTCCGGACTTGATCCGGAATCTATATAAATAATTATTCTGGATCCCCGATCGAGTCGGGGATAGCAAAACTAACGTTTTGCTACTTGTGAAATATCGCCTTTCATATAGAAATCCTGCTCGTTTTTATCGTCATGTTTGCCGTCAATAATTTCCTTGAAGCCCTTAATTGTTTCTGAAAGTGGAACGTATTGACCTTTAATTCCGGAGAATACTTCAGCAACATGGAAAGGTTGCGATAAAAATCTTTGGATTTTTCTAGCACGGGTTACAGTTTGCTTGTCTTCGTCAGATAATTCTTCCATACCCAGAATTGCAATAATATCCTGTAAATCTTTATATCGTTGTAAAATTCTTTGAACTTCACGGGCTATATTATAATGCTCTTCTCCTACGATGTTTGGATCCAAAATGGTAGAGGATGAAGCAAGCGGATCAACGGCAGGATAAATACCAAGTTCTGATAAAGATCGATCCAAAACAATTGTTGAGTCAAGGTGAGCGAATGTTGTGGCTGGGGCAGGGTCGGTTAAGTCATCGGCCGGCACATAAACGGCCTGAACTGAGGTGATAGAGCCTTTTTTGGTTGAAGTGATACGTTCCTGAAGCTCACCCATTTCGTTAGCTAAAGTTGGTTGATAGCCTACAGCGGAAGGCATTCTTCCTAAAAGGGTTGAAACTTCTGAACCTGCCTGAGTGAAACGGAAAATATTATCGATAAAAAGCAGAGTGTCTTTTCCTTGATCGCGGAAATATTCGGCTTGAGCCAAACCGGAGAGAGCTACTCTCATTCTTGCTCCTGGTGGTTCGTTCATCTGCCCAAAAACCAAGGCGGTTTTTTCCAAAACGCCGGATTCTTTCATCTCGACATATAAATCATTTCCTTCACGAGTTCGTTCACCAACTCCGGCAAAAACAGAATAACCGCCGTGCTCAGTGGCAATATTGCGAATTAATTCCTGAATTAAAACAGTTTTACCAACACCAGCACCACCGAAAAGTCCAACTTTACCACCTTTGGTAATTGGGGCAATCAAGTCGATAACCTTGATACCGGTTTCAAAGATTTCCGTTTTTGTATCTTGATCGGTAAACTTTGGGGCGGAGCGATGGATTGGATAAAATTCTTTGGTCTTTGGTGCTTCCTTGCCGTCTACTGGTTCACCAACAACGTTGAACATGCGGCCAAGTGATTCTTTTCCGACCGGAACGGAAATTGGTTTTCCCGTGTCTGTGATCTCAGTTGATCTTTTTAAGCCATCAGTTGAAGTCATGGCAACCGCTCTGACTAACTCATTTGATAAATGTTGCTGAACTTCAAAT
Source organism: Patescibacteria group bacterium (assembly GCA_041649155.1). GTDB lineage: Bacteria > Patescibacteriota > UBA1384 > XYA2-FULL-43-10 > 1-14-0-10-43-13 > JAMCZZ01. Next base: position 479,311 of record JBAZNP010000001.1, read on the forward strand.
ACAACTCTTTTGTCATCTATTTTACATTCAAGAGCGTTGTAAATTTCTGGTAACTTTTCTGTGAATTTTGCGTCAATAACCGGACCAATAATCTGTGTGATAATTCCTTTGTTCATGATGTACTCCAAGTAGCAATTGCTATATTGCTTTATTGTTATATTGTTAATTTTTCGTTTGTAAATTTAATTAAATGATTAATTAATAGGGGAAGCTTCTGTAACTCGCTTAAAATATAATCATATTCTTCAATTTTAAGCAGCTTTCTTTTTATTGATTTCTCGTTCCAGTCCAAAGATTCTTTTGCTGATCCAAAACTATATCTATAAAAACAAATTTTATCTTTCTTGCCATATCGGCCAAATCCTTCTGCGATATTTGCTGATATGGAATCTATTGCTCTAACGAATTGGTCTCCAACAGTTTTCTTGGCGAAGTAGTCCCATTCTACAACAATATCCCACACATAATTTGATAAACCAAATGCAACTTTATATGCTTCGATATCATTCAATTGTAAATATTTTTTCTGTTCCATAGCAATATATCAATTTAACAATATAACAATTTGCGCTTTAGCGCATTGCTTCTGCTGCGCCTGAAATCTCGGCGATTTCATTTGTAATCGAATTCTGCCTGATTGTGTTATATGTCAGAGTTAAATCGTCAATTAAGTTGCCGGCATTGTCCGTTGCATTTTTCATTGCTACCATTCTGGATGAATGTTCGGAGGCATTTGCCTCAAGAACTGCTCCGTAAATTTGCATTCGGATGAATCGATATAATAATTTTTCCAGAATTGTGTCGGCATTCGGCTCTAATTTATATTCGGTTTGACTAGAGGGGACTGTCCTTTCTGGGGTCTGGGGACTGTCCCCGGATTCCCAAAGTTCTGGCAGGTCTATATGATCTTTTTCTAGCGGCATGACTTGTTTGACTACAGGAATCTGCTTCAGAGATGAAACAAAGTGCGAATAAATTATAACCACTTTGCTATATGTTCCGTTTAAATATTCTCCATTCGACATTTTTGATATTGGGATTATATCTTCTAAAGAAATATTATTTTCCAGTCCGTCAAAAGCGGCAATTAATTTTCCAATTTTGTAATTATTTACAAATTCGGCGCCTTTTTTACCAACGGCAATGATGTCGCAATCACCCAAAAATTCACATTTATTATCGGTAGGGCAGCACTCTGCTTTTACAAAACTTGTCAATTTTTTTAGAGCATCGGAATTATAGGCGCCACAAAGGCCTCGATCTGATGTTACAAAAATGATGGCTGTTTTGTTGGTCTCTTGCGGTCTAAGAAGGGGATGATTTTTTGGTAAGGTCAGATTGGCAAGTTTAAGAAGCATATTCCATGAATTTTGGACATAAGCTCTTGCTTCTGTGATTGATTTGATCGATTTTTGCATCTTAACAGAAGCGACCATTTCCATCGCTTTGGTGATTTGTTTTGTGTTATTGACCGATTTTATTCGGCGTCTAAATTCTTGTGTTGATGCCATAATATTCTTAATTTATAATTTTCAATTTTTATCCCTAACTGTCATTGCGAGGAGCGTAAGCGACGAAGCAATCTGTTGTAAGATTGCCACGCCTCTTCGAGGCTTCCTCCAGAAGCGGACAAGTGCAATGACGAATGATATTAGCCTGTCGTTGCGGTTGCTTCTTCTGTGGTTTCGGTATCCTCTTCGTTGGTCTCTTCTTTATCTTTCCTAACCTTTTTCTTTGAAGATTTTTTATTCTCTTTCACCATAACTTCTTCAACTCTTTTTGTATTCTTCTCAAGAAACTCTTTCAATTTTTTCTCATTCGCTTCTGACATTTCACCGGTTTTTCTAATATCTACTAAAATTCCTTTGATTCCGATTCGGGCTTTTTTAAGCAATTCCTCTTCAGCCTTTTTGATCTCAGATATTTCATAACCATCCAAATAGCCGTTGGTAGCGGAGTAAACCATCAAAACCTGTTCCTCAATCGACATTGGTTGATATTGGGGCTGCTTTAACATTTCCGTTATTCTCTTGCCTCTCTCGATTGACTTTTTGGTTTCGGGGTCAAGATCGGAAGCAAACTGGGCGAAGGCAGCTAGTTCTCGGTATTGTGCCATTTCAAGCTTGAGTTTACCAGCTACTTTTTTCATAGCCTTGATTTGAGCTGAACCACCAACACGAGAAACGGAAATTCCAATATTTAATGCCGGACGAATGCCCTGGTAGAAAAGGTCTGACTCAAGAAATATTTGGCCGTCGGTGATAGAAATAACGTTTGTGGGGATGTAAGCGGAAACATCACCAGCTTGAGTTTCAATGATAGGAAGAGCGGTAATTGAACCTCCTCCATAATTTTTATTCAATCGAGCCGAACGCTCAAGAAGTCGAGAGTGGAGGTAAAAAACATCGCCAGGGTAGGCTTCTCGTCCTGGGGGACGTCGCAAAAGCAGAGAAACCTGACGATAAGCCCAAGCGTGCTTGGTTAAATCATCATAAATAATTAAAACATCTCTGCCTTTCTCCATAAAATATTCGCCAATAGCGCAACCAGCATATGGGGCAATGTAGGCAAGGGGAGCGGGATCGGAGGCACCAGCCACGACAATGGTTGTGTAATCCATGGCACCATGTTCTTCTAAAATGGCAGCGAGCCTGGCGATTTTAGACTGTTTTTGGCCGATAGCAACGTAAATACAGATTGGCCTTTCGTCTTTTGGCAGGTCTTTTTGGTTGATGATCGTATCAATAGCAATAGCGGTTTTGCCTGTGCCGCGGTCGCCGATAATTAACTCACGCTGACCTCGCCCGATCGGAATTAGAGCATCAATCGCTTTCATGCCGGTTTGAAGCGGCATAGTAACGCCTTGGCGGGTGATCACGCCAGGAGCAACTTTTTCGATCGGCATGTTCTTGTCTGATTTAATTTTGGCTTTTCCGTCGATTGGTTCTCCAAGTGGATTTACTACACGGCCGACAATATCGTTGCCAACTGGTATTTCTGCGATTTTACCGGTCGTTTTTACTTTATCTCCAGCTTGAATGTGAGTATATTCGCCAAGAACGATCGCGCCGATGGAGGATTCCTCTAAATTAAAGGCCATAGCTGCGATTTTGCCCTCTTTAGACTCGATTTCAAGAAGCTCGCCACTTTTTGCGTCTTTTAAGCCGTATATTTTTGCGATACCATCGCCGATTTCCGCGACCTGACCGCCGGTCTCCTCTTTTTTATCCAAGTCAAAATTCAGGATTTCTTTTTTCAATTCTTCAATTAGATTGTCTTTCATGGTACTCCTAGTTGTCAGTAAATCAGTTGTCAGTTCTCAGTTATTTACAACCTACTACTGTTTTACTTACTACTTGTTATTATTTAAGGCGTTTTTAAGCCGGTTTACTTTGTTTTCTAAACTCAAATCAATTTCTATATCATCTGCTTTGACTATTATTCCAGCAGTTTGACTGGGTGTAATTATATTTTTTAAAATTAACTCTTTTTTAAATTGTTTAGTCAACTTATCTTCGATTTCTTTGGTTTGATCTTTGTCTAATGCTTTTGACGAATAAACTTTAACTAAAATTTTATTGTTTTGTTTCGCATACTCAGAATCAAGGCACTCAAGAATTTTTGATAAATCCTTATGCTGATTGTTTCGCTGCAATTTGTACCAGAAATTCTTGGCGATATCTTTGATATTGCCTTGTTCCATTCCTGCAATCAGGACTTTTGCATATTGTTCTGGGGTAATTTTCATAATATTAATTGCTATATTGCTATATTGCTATATTGCTATATTGCTATATTGTCATATTGCTACTGCCCAGGCTCCTGTAGCCTTAACAATTTAACAATAAAACAATGTAACAATAATAATGATTTATAACTCTTTAATTGCTTGTTCTGTTAATTTCGCTTTGCTATTGGCATCTATTTCTTCGCCAACGATCTTATCCAATGCCATTACTACAACGTTCGATAACTCTTTTTTAGCTTCTTTTAAGGCTCTTTCCTTCGCCATGCCTGCTTCTTCGTCGGCATTTTTTAATATTTTATCTGCCTGATCGTTTGCTTTTTTAACTATGGATGCGGCTTTTTCACTCGCTTCCTTTTTGGCTTCTGAAATAATTTTATCAGCCTCTTTAAAGGCATCATCCTTTATCTTGTCAGCATTTTCTTTTGCCTGACCCAAACATTTCTCTGCATTTTCCGAATCCTTTAATCCTTTACAGATTTTTTCCTCCCTGTCGCTCAACATTTTTGTGATTGGTTTATACAAGAATTTGGAGAGTACCAAAAAAAGTACAACAAAATTTACTATTTGCGCGATCAATAATTTTAAATCTATTCCTAAAGCTTCCATGATAATTTTCTCCGAAAATTAGTAGTCAGTACTCAGTAGTCAGTTTTCAGCTAAGTGCTGATTTACTGACAACTGATTTACTAACAACTATTTAACAAACTTGATGATCAAAGCGACAACAAGAGCGTAGATTGCAACTGCTTCGGCGAAAGCGATTGCCAAGATCATTGGTCCCTGCACCTTTCCTGCTGCTTCAGGGTTTCGGCCGATAGCCTCGACACCTTTTGATCCGATCATACCAATAGCGATTGCCGGTGCAATTGCGCCAAGCGCGATTGCGGCAGCTGTTGCTAAACTTGACATTGTTTCTGCATCCATAGGAACTCCTTCATTAATTTATATTGTTTTATTGTTACATTGCTCTATTGCTAACCTCGCCTACCCTCTCCTTAGAAAGGAGAGGAGCAATATAACAATTTAGCAATACAACAATTATTAGTGTGCTTCTGCGGCATGGTCTGTTATAGCCATTTTTATAAATACTAAAGCAAGCATTGTGAATACTAAAGCCTGAATGAAACCGACGAATATTTCAAGCAGATAAAATGGCAATGGCGCAACATAAGGAACAATCATAGCAATAACCGTAAGTAAAACTTCTCCGGCAAAAATATTTCCGAACAGACGAAAGGAAAAGGAAATCATTTTGGAAAATTCTGATACTATCTCCAGAGTGCCGACGAAGAAATCAATTGGTCCCTTGAAATTAATAAATCTACTAAAGTATTTGGTAAATCCAATAGCGAGTACGCCGAAAACCTGAACCATTACGACGGTCAAGATCGCGAGAGCTAAAGTTGTATTGAGATCGGCGTTACCGCCACGGAAAATTGGAATGAAAACTTCTTTGCCGTGATGGATTTCATGAAGGCCGATTGTACCAACACCAGGAAGAAGACCAAGCCAGTTGTTTGTAATGATAAAAAGAAATATTGTCGCTAAAAGAGGGAAATATTTCTTCGTTTGTTCTTTGTCGTCTATTACGCTGTTAACCATATTAAACAGAAGCTCAACTATTGTCTCAAAGAAGTTTTGGATTCCACGGGGAATATCTTTTAAATTTCTGGCGGCTAAAACACCAAAAACAATAAGCAGCAAAGTGGCAATCCAGCTTGTTAGCATTGAGTTTGTGATCGGCATTGATCCAATGTGCCCGATTTTTTCAGCAGCTAAGGAAATTTCCATGAAAATTTTTAATTTTTAATTTAAAATTTCTAATCAATTTCTAATTTTAAAATTTTTAAACATTAATCATTAAAAATTGAATAAAAATTAAGAATTAAAAATTTCTGATAGCGTCTCTAACAATTTTTCTTAAAGTAAAGTAAACAATTACTGTAGCAAGGAATAAACCGGCTAAGAATAAGTAAGGTGCTGTTCCATATTTGTTGTCCAGATAACGACCTAAAAGGCCGAATATTACTAATGGAAGGGCAGTCGCAAAGCCAATCTGTCCGATTAATGAAAAAGAGAAAATCATACTCTTCTTCAAAGAATTATCTTTTTTTGTGTCTTCTTTTTTCAAAATCTATAAGCCCAAGCTAACACTGCCACGAAGCGCTGTCAATATAGGGGACTATTGACGGAAATTAAGACCTGTGATAAGGGTTTTGTAAATTATTTTAATATTTCGTTAATTTATGTTTTTTTAATGTTTTGTTAAGTCTCTCTGCATAAAATAAATATTGTGAATAAAGTTGCAAAAATATTTTCGGCTGCGACGGTTGGTCTGGAATCGTATTTAGTTGAGGTGGAAGTCGACATAGGAGCAGGGCTTCCTTCTTTTAGTATTGTTGGTCTTCCTGATAAGGCGATTGATGAAAGTAAGGAGAGAATTCGAGCGGCGATCAAAAATTCTAATGTAAATTTTCCCCAGCATCGTCTTACAATAAATTTGGCTCCAGCTGACGTTAAGAAAGAGGGGCCTAGTTTTGATTTGCCGATGGCGGTTGGAATATTGCTGGCTGGCGAGCAGCTTCAACATATTCCTGAATATAAAAAATCATTGTTTATTGGTGAACTTTCGCTTAATGGTGAGCTTCGTCACGTTAACGGGATTTTACCGATAGTGCTTTTTGCGGCTCAAAATGGATTTGAACGGGTGTACTTACCTGAAGTGAATGCTCACGAGGCATCTTTGATAAAAGGAATTGATATTTTTGCTGTCAAAGATTTGAAACAGTTGGTGAAACATTTGAGAAGCGAAGAAATCATCAAGCCGTACCCAAAAGTTACAAGTTACAAGAAACAAGATACAAACAATACTGAATTCGACTTTGCGTATGTGGCGGGACAAGAACAGGTTAAGAGGGCGATGGAGATTGCGGCTGCGGGAAATCATAACATTTTACTTTCCGGACCTCCCGGGTCGGGTAAAACTTTGTTGGCCAGAAGCATTACTACGATTTTGCCGGAAATGGACGAGGATGAGATGCTTGATGTGACCAAGATTTATTCTGTGGCAGGAATGCTGATAAGTGGCGAGCGTAGTCGAACCATGAATAGTTTGATATCGGAGCGTCCCTTTCGTTCTCCTCATCATACGACATCAAGCGTAGCTCTTATCGGAGGAGGGCAGTGGCCTCGCCCAGGAGAGATAAGCCTTTCCCATCGAGGCATACTCTTTTTGGATGAATTTCCTGAGTTTCCAAGGAATGTATTGGAAGCATTGCGCCAGCCGCTCGAAGATGGTGTTGTCACTGTCTCGCGTGCGCAGGGAAGTTTGACATTTCCGGCTGAATTTTTGTTGGTCGCGGCACAAAATCCCTGTCCTTGCGGTTATCTTTCTGATCCGGACCGGCGTTGTATTTGTACTCCAATTCAGATTATGAGATATCAGAAAAAGATCTCCGGTCCGCTTTTGGATAGGATTGATATTCACATTGAAGTGCCAAGGCTGAAATATGAGAAGCTGGCAAGTAAAAAAGTAGCAGAGTCATCGAGCGAAGTTAAAAAAAGAGTGCAGGAAGCGAGGAATATTCAAAATAAAAGGTTTGAAGGTTTGAAAATCAAGGCAAATTCGGGGATAAATTCACGTAGAATTAAGGAATTTTGCCAGCTTGATCTTGAAGCTGAAAGGGTTTTGGCTAGTGCAGTTGAGCAAATGAAGCTTTCTGCTCGTGTATATCACAGGCTTTTAAAAATTGCCCGAACAATTGCGGATTTAGAGAAATCCGAGATCATCCAGGCAAACCATATCGCTGAAGCTCTTCAATATAGGCCGAAAGAGAAAGCTTATTGATTCTTAAAAAAATGTGGACCGCAGCTCTGAGCGTAGCTGCGGTCTTTGCCAGTGAGGGTTATTTCCCTCATCTTGTTATAGATTGGTGACCGATCGATCAGTGAGAACCGACCAGTCCGCGTGCTGCCTCGTAAGCGGCACTGCTCCACTTAAAGGGGGCAGAGTCCTTTTCCTTGAGCCGGAATAAGATTATTCCCTTCTCTTCAATACACTCAAGAAGAAGCTTTCCTCCCTCTACTGTTGCAGATAAACCAGCCTTCATTGACTGAAGGAGCCTTGTTATCTTGGTCACTCTGCATAGTTCGCAGGGTATTACCAAGATGCCGGTTTCTGCTGATTTGACGATATCGATCGCCTCATCTAATCCTTTGGGGAGAATTATCTCCGTTGCCTTTGTTTTTCCCACCACTTGTTCCACTTTCCATTCCTCCTTGATGTTCTCTATGCTAGAGACAGTGGTTATATGAAGAGAATTATACTGATAGTTTAGCTGTTTGTCAACAAAAAAACCGCTCACTCTTTGTCATTCCCGCGAAGGCGGGAATTCACTAAGATTTACTATCCTGGATCCCCGGGCCATGGCGTTGCCTGCCCGAGGATGACATGGAGAACGGCGTTTTTTTGAATTATTGTGTTTGAATATTGGCGACTCTGTATATCCAATCGCCGAATGAGCTTAAAACGTTTGTTTTTGCGCCCAACAGACAGATCCCTGTGAAGAGTACGCCAAGGATTAGGATTATGAATAATATCTTTTTAACATCTTTTTTGACATGATCGTATTGATTGTTTGAGTAGGGGTCATCGGTTTTGGGAGATGTTGGTTCTGTGACCTTGTTATCTATCCCATTGGAAATTGATTCTTCTGAGACAACAGGATCAGATGAAATAAATGTAGTGGTATTAATTTCTTGTGGAGTTGACTTAACTGACTTATTTTTCTTGAATTTTTTATTCTTTTTCTTTGACATGTATTCCTTCCTTCTTAAATGGCTCATAATTAATGTAGTATATGATGGGAAGTTTGGCAATCCCATTTGATAAAATAGGATCACATTGAATAATATTATTAAATAATCAGGGTTTACACTTGTGCCTGATTATGTTAATATTTTTATTGTTTAGTAAGGATCGGGGCTTGTGTAAATTCGCCGATGTAGCTCAGTGGTAGAGCAGAGGACTGAAAATCCTTGTGTCGTCAGTTCAATTCTGACCATCGGCACCATTCGACTCGTCGTCGATAAATTTGTTTGGTCTGGTGGCCGAGTGGTTAGGCAGCGGTCTGCAAAACCGCGTACCCCGGTTCAAGTCCGGGCCAGACCTCCAAAATTAGAATTAAGAATCTGGAATTACGAATCAAGAAGAATTGAAAATTTATCCATAATTCATTATTCTATATTCATAATTCTTTCATGTGCGGGTATCGTATAGCGGCTATTATACGTCCTTGCCAAGGATGAGATACGGGTTCGACTCCCGTTACCCGCTCCATAATAAAAGCCACAGCTTGTCTGTGGCTTTTATTATGGAGCGGGTTAGAATTTTATGTCAATTTATCAAATGTGCCCAGTTCATTTTTATTGACAGAATAAAGAAAATATTCTATAAGAATATTGACAAGGCGTTGCTTTAAGAGCGCTTTGAAGCATTAAAAAAATTTGAAAGGGGTGGCTAGACTGTGCATTGAACAGATTCGTGCGGTAGTAGAGGGAAACATTGTTTTCGGTAAAAATGGCTCTTATATCGTCACTCGGCCTATTGATCGAGATGATTTAGGGTCAATTACGTTCTCTATGTCTGTTTGGTCTGAAGAAACACAACCTGAATCAGGACACGTTGTCATTTTGGAAGCGCTTACAAAGAAGCGCGGAGGATGGCGAGCTGGTCAGGCGAGATTTCTTCGGCTGGAAGACGAGAGACCAGCAATCAGCAAAGGAGCATAAAATTGGGAAAAGCTGTAGCTACAGGAAGAGGTAATGAGGATGTTGTTGAGCTTGAGCAATTGCGATTGTCTCCAGTCGTGCGAGATTACCCCGAGCCTTGTTTTTGGGAAGAGGACAGCGAGAGACTTGCACACATAACAATCGTAAATGGCAACGATTTTCCGAAGCAGAATATACTTGAAGGTCTCGGAATTGTCTCCGGACTCAGTAGCTCGTTTGGTATTTGCGACCCAGAGGAGATCAGAAAGCGTATCTCCTTAATGCGATTTTTCTGCGAAAATCCGGATATCAGAGAATGGTTTTCAGGGATGCGGATAAAATTTGATATGCCGAATAATGAGCAGACTTTTGTGTCGTTCATTAACACAGGAGAGCGCAACCCCTATTGGTCTGGTGTTCATGAATTTTTAGGAGTAATGAACAAGACCAAAAACAAGAAATTGATGCCTGATGAACTGGCATCGTTTCTGAGAGTACTGGAAAGGTCAGCGGGTCTTGAGCAGGATGAACAGGCGATGTTTGCTGCCATCGACAAACGGATTCAGAACATTGCTCATCTGGAAGGGTTTGTTGAGTTCGGTGTATCTCAGTTCACCAGTTCTAGTTGGTACCTAGTCAACGGAAAAGAAGATGGTGTTACTCACAAGGCTTCTCTTTCGGCTATGCGAACTGCGTGTTTTGGTTATCGTCGCTATTCAGAGGCAATCCGGAACTTTACTTCGAAACCTTATCCGGAGTGGTTTGACCAGTGGTGGAATCCAAGACGTTGGTTCGCAAATATTGAGGTAGAGAAAAAGCGAATTGATGAAATGAACGCAGAGGCAAGGGCTGCAGTATATGCGGATCAATCAGTATTATCAATTCCGGATATGCTGCTGGCTGATATTCATAAGGCGGTAACTGATCGTATTAACAGTTTGCGCCTTGGTGTACGTGATCTTGCGTATGGATGTTTGTTAGTGCGTTTCTCCTATGCTTCAGGCAGGTTGAGACTCCAGATCTACAATCTCACGGTTGGATCTTATTCCAGTGCGCCGGAATTCCAGTTCGCCAAAGAAGACGTGTACAGGGGCAAGGTTGCAGAGGAAATGTGCTCTAACTGGGAACACCTGGATCAGCAGATGAATGATCAGATACTGTCGGTCGCGAGCGTTGGCATACGTCGTAAGCTGCTCAAACAGAACAAGAATCTATTTTGCGAGTTTGAAGCGCCTAGTCCTCAAACAAACGAGAAGTACCAATGGGATTCATTGAGTACTTTCTATCGCCATCTGGCGGTAGATGCAGTCTACACTGAGTGCATCAAGCATAGGCGGTACTTCTCGGCCAGCTTTGCCCAGCTCGGACGGATAAGTTCATTAGCTGAACGGCTCTGTGACGTGGCGCGCGAGTTGAAAGCTCCTCTATGCTATCCTGAGATCGTGGAAGAAGAGGATGATTCGGTCGTCGAATTCGATGGAATTTATCCTGTTGCTTTGTTGGCTGATCTTGCTGGCAAAAAGCCGGTCACGATCAAGGGGAGTATTTCAGGGGCAAGCCAAGTGGTGGGTCTAACTGGCAGAAACACTGGTGGTAAGACGGTCACTGCATTAACAATTGCAGCTAACATCTGGTTGGCTCAGAGCGGACTTCCGGTTCTTGGGCGATCGTTCCGTCTGAACGTCAAAAAGACTCTTGGTATGGTGTTTTTGGGTAAGGACGAAGGTTCGAGAAGTGACATCTTGCTGGGCAAGATCAAAGCGGTTCTCGAAGTTGCTTGCGTTCACAAAGGCAGTGAGATGGTAGTTATCGTGGACGAGCTTGGGGAAGGAACTCAGGAATCCTCCGGCGAAGTGTTTGGAAAGAGACTTCTGGCTACGCTTGCCGATAAGGGCATTACTACTCTATTCACAACGCAAATACTTGGTGTTGCTGAGTATGCCCAGGATTATCTGGATGCCCAATGCTATCGCTTGGATGCCAAACATCGTATGTGGTCTGGCATCGGCGGCGGCCAATTTGAGGCGTTGTTGAAAGAGCGTGGTATTGAAAAGCTCTTAGTACAGTAAACGCTAAAGCGTTTCAGGAAAATATTTATCCTTCCGGCATTGTTGCTGGGAGGATTTTTTTTAGCCGTTTTTATCGTCTTTGGGGTTGTAAATAAGTGTAAAGTCCAGTATTATGCTTGAAAAGCAAGGCAAATCAGTTTATTATGTTAAACATACATGTCAAATATATTTAAAATTATTCAAATTGTTCTGGCTATCCTACTCATGGCTGCAATTTTAATGCAGCAGAGAGGGTCGGGTCTTGGTATGGCATTTGGCGGTCAGGGCAATGTTTACCGATCACGCAGAGGCGCGGAAAAAATCCTGTTTATTGCAACTATTGTTATCGCTGTTCTCTTTTGTTTAACTGCTTTGGCCACAGTTTTCTTGGGCTAGGCGCAACTATGAAATTATTTTTACAAATTATTGCTAATTTGTGTGCCCATTTGATTGATTTATTAAAAAATCTTTTTTTAATTATTTTAACTTTTTCTAAACGAGTTAAGAAAAGTATTGTACTCATGAATAAGACTGAAAAGATACTGGCAGTCTCTTTTTTTATTTGTGCATTGGTTCTATCAGGATTGAAAGTTAAAGATGGTTTCTTTGAAAGAACAGTCACTGTTCCTGCCAGCGGTGGTGTATACAAAGAAGCAGTTTTTGGTGATTTTAAATACTTAAATCCGCTCTTGGCATCAACCGATGCTGAAAAATCTACATCAAAATTGGTTTTTTCCGGACTGATTAAGTACGACAAAAACAACAATGTTATCCCTGATATGGCTGAAAAGTGGGAAATTTCACCGGATAATTTGAAATATACTTTCTATCTTCGAAACGATGTTATGTTCCACGATGGCAAGAAGCTGACTGCTGAAGATGTAGCATACACGGTTGAAAAAATAAAAGCACCAGCATTTGAGAGTCCATTGTCGAGTGCCTGGGCTGATATTAATGTTACGGTTGACGGGGATAAGGTTATTTTTGACTTGCCGAGGGCCTATGGTCCCTTTATCTATAATTGTGATTTTGGAATTTTGCCTTCACATTTATCTGATGACGAGTTTAACAGTAAGTTGGTTGGAACCGGTCCATATAAATTTGTTAGCACGGCGACCAAGAATAATAAAATTACTAAGTTAAATCTTGAGAGCAATTCCTTGTATTTTAATGGCGAGCCTTACATTGCCAAGATGGAGTTTGATTTTTTTGGTAATAAAGATGACGCGAAGCTTGCTTTTAAGAACAAAGAAACGAATGCGATTTCTGGTGTGAGCAGTGATGATAAAAATTTGACCGATTTATCTTTTAAGACAAATAAAAAACTCGGCCTGATTTTTAATTTAAGGAAAGATCAATTTAAAGATAAAGCTTATCGTCAAAATATTTTAAGCGATGCTAAACCAGCAGATGATAATGCCGAGCCAACAGGCGATGTAGTAAAAATAACTTTAACGACTTTGGATAATGAGCTACAAAGAAGCAAGGCTGAAGAATTAAAAAAACAATTTGCTGAAAAAAATATAAACTTGGATATTAAATATTTAAACTCCGTGAAAATGCAGGAAGCTTTGAGCAGCAGAGATTATGAATTATTACTGGTTGGTTTTGATTTTGGATATGATCCTGATCCCTACGTGTTCTGGCATTCTTCACAAATGGAGCAGCTTAATTTTGCTGGTTTTAGCGACAAGAACTCAGACATTTTGCTTGAAGACGCAAGAATGTTGACTGATTATGCAGCTAGAAATGAGAAATATAATCAGTTCTTTGAGACTATAAAAAACGAAGCTTTGGGAGTTTTCTACGATCCGCTCAGCTCCTCCTATCAAGTAAAGCCTGAGATTAAAGATGCGACTGTTAATTGTAGCGAAGCTGATTATAGATTTAATGGAGTTGAGAAGTGGTATATCAAAACTAAACGGGTGAAAAAGTAAATCAGTTGTCAGTTCTCGGCCCGCCTGCCGGCGAGGCAAGTTGTAAGTAGTTATGGGCGCGTGGCGGAATGGTAGACGCGCTACGTTCAGGTCGTAGTGAGAGCAATCTCGTGGAGGTTCAAGTCCTCTCGCGCCCACCAAATAGCTACCCCCATTGTTTTAATTGCAAAAGAATATTATTATTTAAGCAATAACTATGAATAAAAATGTGTTCATCTTTCATGGGACAGAAGGTTATCCTGAAGAAAACTGGTTTCCATGGTTGAAACAAGAACTAGAGGAAAGAGGTTATCAAGTATTTGTGCCTCAATTTCCTTCGCCTCCAATTGTGCCTGCAAAAATAGCAGAATGGTTTGATGTGCTAAAAGACTATGAAAAGTATATTAACAAAGATACGATTCTTATCGGGCATAGCTTGGGTGGTATTTTTACGCTTCGCATACTTGAAAAATTGAAACATCCAGTCAAGGCGGCATTTTTTGTTGGGACACCAATAGGAGTTAAACCTATTCTTAACTACGATCGAGACAGCAGTTTCAGCGGTTTTTCTTTTAATTGGAAAGTTATAAAAAGTAAAGTTTCTCATTTTGTAGTTTTACAATCTGACGATGACCCCTACGTTTCTCTCGGAAATGGAGAGGAGCTTGCGAAGCATTTGGATATTAATCTGGATTTTGTGCCAAATGCTGGACATTTCAATAAAAGGGCGGGATATCTAAAATTCGAGGAACTAAGAGACAAGGTTCTCTCTATTCTTGAAAAAGAATAAGCTAGATCTATTTTAATTTATACTTATTTTGACAAGTGGGATTTTTTCGTATAGAACATAAGCAGAGTTTACGATCGAGAAATGAAAAGAAGGGGGGTTGTTATGCATGAGGAAAGGCAAACTTTTTGTTGCGAATTCGCGACTAGTTCTGATTGTTGTAATATCGCCGTTAAGCATTCCTTATGTTATTAACGGAATGCTTAAGAAGGAGAAATTGACTGTGCGGGAAAAAATTGTCTTTTTTTCTCTTCTAACCATCTACATTGGCTCCTGCTATGTAACTAATTTGGCAGGATGTTCCGCGGCAAAGGTGTTTGAAGCGGCATTTACATGTTTCCTTGTTGGTGGGCTTGCGCAGGAATTCTACGAGGCGATTGGGAGCCACAGGGATTGCCAAGAGAGGGATGAAAATTGAGACGAATTTGTCCGAGTATTTGCATCGACGATATCTTCTTAATTAACTATCTGTCGCTTTGGAAACAGGACTATAGACTGCTCGTCTTCGATATTGATCATACTTTGCTGCCATGTGGCTTAAGACGATTATCAGTGAGGGCGAGAAGGAAACTTCGAGAGCTTCATGAAATGGGGTTTCAGATTGCTTTTTTGACCAATACGGTTGTTCCATGGCGGCAAAAAAGAGCAAGAGAGATTGCTGCCTCGGCCAAAATTAGGAGTATAGTCCTTGTCTGTTGTAATGGCTTTCATTGTAAGCCGCGCCGATGGGGATTTGATGAAGTATGTGGGGTCTCTGGGATATCGCCTAATAAGGCGGTAATGATAGGAGATATGCTGTGGCGCGATATCGAAGGAGCCCAGAAAGCAGGTTACGGTTGTACTATCCTTGTTAGGCCACATGGACCGGACAATATCTTTATTCGACGTTGCCGGCGCAAAGAGCTGGAGATAAAGAATTGGCTCAAAGAGATCGGGTTGTTACGTTCATGGTAGTGGTATCAAGTTTTGGTGCCACTATATTTTTTTAGTTTTGACATTTTGGGGGATATCTGGTAAATTAGATTTAATATTAAATCATTAAGCTAGCTTGAATATGTGTTTGTGATAATTCTTGCTGGTCGAGAATTTTTTTAATGTTTTGCGCGCTTAGCTCAGCTGGTTAGAGCATCTCGTTTACACCGAGAGGGTCGGGGGTTCGAATCCCTCAGCGCGCACCATCCCACGTTGCTCATCGAAGATGAGCGATGGGGAATGGTGCAAAGATTGATTCGAAAGTCGGAGGGCGGGTAGCCCGAGACGGGGTCGACGGATTTTTCAGCAGAAAAATACCGGTGACCGAATCCCTCAGCGCGCACCAAACTTCGCCCTTTGGGCTTCGCTTGGCGAGCCAAAGCAGAAGTTTGTCCAGCGAAGCTTTAGCGGAGTTGGACATTTAATTAGAACGCCACTTTGTGGCTTTAGGATTTTTAGTCTAAAGTGCAGCGTTCTAAGTTCTAAAATCTAAAAACTAGATTGGGCGGATGGCGGAATTGGTAGACGCGCTACCTTGAGGTGGTAGTGAGAGAAATCTCGTGGAGGTTCAAGTCCTCTTTCGCCCACCACGTAAATAATATTTTTACATGACAATATCTGAATTTTTTTCAAAAGATTATCTTTTCAATCCAAATACGCCGAGCGAAAGCAGATTATATGTTCCTTTAATCGCATTATTTGGAACATTGATTGTATTTGCGATAATTACCAAACTTGTGCGTAACGTTGAGGTCAAGAAAATATCAGAAAGATTTTTTCTGTCTTTTCTGACCATGGGAGTCTTGGGCTTTTTCTATCTGTTTTTCAGATATGAAGAACTGCCTTATCTTGGTTCTAGATTTTTTCTTTTATTAATTCTTGTTGTTTTGTTTGTGTGGGTTTTGATCGATGCCATCTGGACATTACGATTTATGCCAAAATACAAGAAAGAGAAAAAGATAGAGGAAAGATACGAGAAATATTTACCAAAGAAAAAACGCAAGTGACAGGAACAATTGCTATATTGCTATATTGCTGTATTGCTGGGGCTTCCCAACATCCGCCAGTTGGCGGAAACAATGTAACAATTTAACAATTAACGTGACAGGGGATTCAGAATTGGAGAACAAAGGTTTATGACAGAAGAAATTGAAAAGACAACGAAAAAAACTGAAACAATGGAAGATTTAATTAAAGAGCTTGGCGACAATCTTTTGCCTTTTGCAGAAGGTGACACTGTAGAAGCTACTATTTTGGCTGTTGGCGGAAATAGAATTTGGGTTGATGTTGCAGGTCAGTCACTTGGTTTTATCCCTGAGAAAGAAATTACAACAAAAACCGGCTTAAAAGTTGGAGATAAGTCTTATTGTACGGTTATTTCTATGGAAGATGATGCTGGAAATGTGGTTCTTTCAATGAAAAGAGCTGACAGAGAAAAATATTGGATTGATTTACAGCAAAAATTCGAGACAGGCGAGCCTGTTGCTATCAAAATTACTGACGCTAACAAGGGTGGTCTAATGACTGAACTTGGCGGCATTCAGGGCTTTTTGCCTGTATCTCAATTGTCTCCAGCTAACTACCCTAGAGTCACCGGCGGTGATAAAGACGAAATTCTAAATCGATTGAGAAGATTTATCGGTCAGGAAGTGAATGTTAAAGTTATTAACTGCGACAAAGAGGGTAACAAGCTTATCTTCTCTGAAAAAGCAGTTAGAGCAACTGAAGTCAAAGCTAAAATTGATAAATATCATGTTAGTGATAAAGTTGTTGGCAAGATCACTGGCATTGTAGATTTTGGTCTGTTCATCAGTGTCGACCCTCAAATTGAAGGTCTTGTTCATATCTCTGAAGTGTCATGGAGCCGTGTAACTGACTTGAATAAAATATTCAAAGTTGGTCAGGAAGTTGAAACAATGATTATCTCAGTTGATGATGGTAAGATTTCACTTTCTATAAAGCGTTTATTGCCGGATCCTTGGGTCAAAGCAGCTTCAAAATATAAAGTTGGAGATGTTGTTAAGGGTGAAGTTACAAAAATCACTCCGTTTGGCGCTTTTGTTTCTCTTGATGAAGAAATTGACGGCTTGGTCCACATTTCAGAGCTTTCAAAAGACCACATTGTTGATCCTGGTCAAATTGTTGAACTTGGCAAGGAATATGAATTTAAGATTATCTCAATTGAACCTGATAGTCATAGATTGGGCTTGAGCTTAAAGACTGAAAAAGATTCAGGTGATAAGAAGGAAAAGAAAGCCAAGAAAGAGACTGAAGTAGAAGAGGTTGAAGAGACTGTTTCTGAGGAAAAAGAAGAGAAACCCAAGAAGTCGACTAAAAAAGCAAAAGAAGATAAATAATCAGATTGTTCAGGACAATAATGAGGAGTGGTTATGCAAATTAAATATTTGGGTAATGAAAAATTTGAAGTTCGCACAAAGGATGTCAGAATTGATCTTGGTTACAAGATAAAAGTTAATGATTTTTCTTTTCCTGGTCCTGGAGAATATGAAAAAAACGGGATTTTTATCGAAGGAATTGTAAATAACGGAAATACTATTTATCTTGTACGTGCAGATGACATAAACATTTGTTATTTGGGAAATATTTCTCACGATCTACGTGAAGACGAAGCGAAAGAGATCGGAGATGTTGATATATTGTTTGTTCCTATGGGAGAAGATGGTTCTCTTCCAACAAAAAAAGCTCTCGGATTGGTTTCTCTTATTGATCCCAAAATAGTTATTCCTATGTTGTATTCTGATCTTACTGAGTTTAAAAAGAGTGAAGGCATCAACGATGGGGAAATTGAAATTTTTAAGATCAAAAAAGCTGATTTGCCTATAAATGAACGACAAAATATTATTTTGACTCAGTCAAAATAATATTCAATGTCAAAGTTCTAATATCTAATTCCTGCCTCGCCGGCAGGCGGGTCAAACAAAAATCCAAATTTCAAATTAATAAATACTCAATCATAAAGTTTATTAGTCATTAGAAATTAGGATTTAGAAATTTAAACTATGGGCTCCTTTACTAAATTAAAAGATATCCTTAATGGAGGGGATAGCTTTCTCTTGATTTGTCACAGAGATCCGGACGGTGATGCGCTTGGATCGATTTTGGCTTTGAGTGAAGCGCTAAAAAATGAGGGCAAAAAAGTATCGATGGTTTGTTTGGACCGTGTTCCTGAAATATTTTCTTTTCTGCCTGACGTTTGCCAGTTGAAGAAAGACTTTTTGATTGGTAACTTTGATGCAATCGTGCTTTTGGATAATGGCGATCTTAGACGAACCGGCTTTCCGGAACGAATTACGAGAATTAAAGAAAAGAACATTCCTTTAATTAATATTGATCATCACCCTAAGAATGATTTGTGGAAGTATGCCACTATTAATTATGTCAATGAATTGGCCTCATCTACTTCTGAGCTCATCTATGAGATTTTTAACGGGCTGGAGTGGAAAATTACGCCAAAGATTGCCACTGCTCTCTTGGCTGGTATTTTCTATGATACCGGAGGATTTCAGCATACGAACACTTCAGTTGCTGTGTTAAATATTGTTTCAGATCTTCTTAAAAAAGGGGCAAAATTAAAAAAAGTTTCTGGAAGCATTTCAAGCTCTCATTCAAACTCAATTACCCGACTGAAATTGTGGGGGATAGCCTTGGATCGCCTTTTAATAAACAGGCAATATGGCGTAGCATCTTCCTTTTTGCTTCGAAAAGAGATTGAAAAACTTAATGCATCGGATGACGAGGTATCTGGCTTGGTTAACTTAATCAGTGCTATTCCGGATACACAAGTGGCACTATTGCTTTATGAGACGGAGGATGGTAAAATTAAAGGTAGTTTGAGAACGGAAAAAGACTCAGTTGATTTGTCAAAACTAGCTAGGATTTTGGGTGGTGGCGGACATAAAAAAGCGGCAGGATTTTCTTTTTCTGGTCAGATTAAACAAATAAATAATATTTGGCAGATTGTTTGAGAGCAGTTATTAAACAGGCTCTAAGCCCGAGTGGTGGAATTGGTAGACACGCAAGACTTAAAATTTTGTGAGGGTTACACCTCGTGCCGGTTCGATTCCGGCCTCGGGCACCAAGAAAAAAAGACTAGATTATCTAGTCTTTTTTTCTTGGTGCTCTTGCTTCCTCAACATCTTGAGTAGCTATCTTTGAACTGCTATCATCAAAATAACCAATCAATCGGTCTGCCATTGGGTAACGGAGGTGTATATACATGGTAAAAGAACTGCCGGTTTTAGAGCCAAGACCACAAAGTCAAAATCGAGTTTTCCAAGTGACCGAAGAACAGTTGGGTCATTACGCAGAAGAGATGTATGAACTGACGCATTCTGAACTAGAAAGGCTTGATCGTGATAGAATGCGTTCTGATGAAGCTGCCCATACCAGGATGGTTCCTGGAGGAGTGTGAAGGAGGTCGGCACATGAAAGAAGCAAGTGGTTCATCGCAGAGGCACACAAGAGTATTTCGTGCGGACTCGGAAGAAGTAGGAAAACATGCAGATGAAATCTGTGAGCTAGTAGGTCCGAATATAGAAAGCGATAGGCGCGATAGAATGAGTTCTGCCACCGCCGTTCTCATTCGGGTAGTTTCCGGATGAAAGTGACTTCTGGGGGGTAGGGCTTTTGCCTCGCCCCTTCCTTTTTATAAATAATTAGATTTTACATGTAATTATTATAGGAAAAAGCAGGTCCTGCAAGGACCTGCTTTTGATGTTCTTTTAATGAAGTTTAAGCTTCCGGTGGCAGAAGTAAGACCAGATCGTCTCCTTCATGTACTAGTGTACCGTTCTCTACCATGATCTTGACGACCTTCATTGGCATAGGTCCATCAAACGGGATCGGGCTAAAGACTTTCATTGCCTCGATCAGGGCGACTTCATGCCCCGGTTCGATGATATCGCCGACTTTAATGAAAAGTGGTGTATTACCTGGACATGGAGAGTTGTAATAAAAGCCAACAAGCGGCGATTTGATGGCATACAACTTTTCTTTATCTGCTTCCGAAATGTCGAGACTTGCTTCAGTATTGGACATTATTTTTCTATCTTCGCAGATGCTAGTTACTACAGCTGAGAGTGACACAAGAGATTTTTCATCTAATCTCGTGATCTCTTTCGCAGCAGCATTGCTTAATCCAGCTGCTATCAAGACTCTAATATTGGCTTTATCTACTCTGTTTTCCACTACGCACCTCCTTCGAGCCAGCGGTGAAGCTTTATTCGATAGGGGCTGGCGATTGCGATCGCTAATGCGCACTTTGCTATGTCTGCAAGCACAAATGGCAGAACCCCAAAAGTTACTGCTTTGCCCAAGCCATGGACAAAGAACGACAGCCATATGGCTCCAAGTGTGTAGATAATCAATAGCCCAACTGCGGAAGCCAAAATCATGGATGCAGGGCTTTTTGATCGCTCGCTAATTATTCCAATTGCTAGTGTAGCAAAAGGAAAAGCAATTAAATAACCTCCAGTCGGACCAAATAAAGCGCCTGGTCCTGATATTCCGGATGCTGCGATCATTCCTCCTGATCCAAGAACTACCCAGAAGCATGCTTGTGCCACTGAAGCTCCGCTTCCCAGCAAGAGACCAGATAGTACCACGACGAAAACCTGCATGGTTATTGGTACCGATGTGAATGGAAGATAGAGCGCCATTCGTGAAGACGCTACCATGGCGATTACTGTTAGTGCCATAAATAGAATGGCTCTGTCCCATAACAAAACCTTCGGTCGGACTAAAACCTGCGACATTTGGTATCCACCTCATTTTCAAGATTGCATCAGGGATGCTCATAAAATAATAGGTAAAAAGATAATGTCTGTCAACCTATTTCAAAAATTAAAAGCGTTTATTTTTCTATTTTTTATATTTTTAAAATATGATATATATATACTGAGGCTAATAATTTAATATTCATAAATTATGATCAAAAAGAGGGCGCTAGCTAAATACGGAGTAGCTGGAGTAGTAGTTTTGGCAGTGGCAACAATGCTATATCTATATGTTCCGGTTTATTTCGGCGATACGGTGTATCCATTGAAATATGAGGAGTACATTAGAACGTATTCAACCAAATATGATGTTGACCCGACTTTAGTCGCGGCGGTTATTCTGCAGGAAAGCAGGTTTAATCCAAGTTCAGTTTCCAGCGTTGGAGCTCAAGGTTTGATGCAGTTTATGCCTGGCACTGCGGCAACGATGGCTAAAGAAACGGGCCGATGGCCGAATTATGACATTTTTGATCCCGAGACATCAGTTGAATTTGGGGCTGCTCATCTCAGGGACTTGCTGGTCAAGTATAATGGTAATGTTGATTTGGCTCTGTACGCATACAATACCGGAACCGGCAATGCGGCTAAGTACATTAATTCACCTTCGTCGATAGCTAATTTTTCTTACGTTAAAAAAATACGAAATTATCAGACTGTATATCAATCAATGTATGCCAAGGAGCTTGGAACTGAGCCTATAAAAATTGAAAAAGTTGATAATAATAAAGCGGAAGTCAGAGGATTTATCTGGTCACAAATATTTTCTAGTTTCTCAGACTACTTTGACAAGAACTAAAACAACAGATGACGAATCATACAAAAAACAACAGATGACGAATTATACAGATTATACAAATAATGAATGATTATGAGAGCAAGTGAGTTAAGAAAATTATTTTTACAATATTTTGAAAAGAAGGGTCACAAAGTGATCCCTTCTGCTTCTTTGGTGCCTGAAAATGATCCGACAGTATTATTTACCACAGCGGGAATGCATCCGCTGGTTCCTTTTTTGATTGGTGAAAATCATCCTGAAGGAAAAAGGCTTGTTAATGCTCAGAGATGCATCCGAACGGACGATATTGATGAAGTGGGTGACAAGATCCATCATACTTTTTTTGAAATGCTTGGGAACTGGTCTCTGGGCGATTATTTTAAGGATGAAGCCATAGAAATGAGTTTTGAATTTTTAACTTCTCCTGAATGGTTAAATATTGATAAGAGTAAATTTGCCGTATCGGTTTTTGTTGGTGACGACGATGCTCCTTTTGATCAGGAAGCTTACGATAAATGGATTTCACTAGGCATCGATCCGAAAAGAATTGCAAAATTACCAAAAAAGAATAACTGGTGGGGGCCTGCTGGTGAAACCGGACCTTGCGGTCCAGATACGGAAATGTTTTATTGGACGGGCGAAGGAGAAGTTCCTAAAATTTTTCAGGAAACCTGCGATGATCCGGATTGGGTTGAAATCTGGAATGATGTTTTCATGCAATATGATAAGACATCGGAAGGCAAATTCGAGATATTGAAACAAAAAAATGTTGATACGGGCATGGGATTTGAACGAACGCTGGCTGTGATGAATGGATTGGATGATAATTATAGAACAGATCTCTTTTTACCGATCATTGAGAAAATTGAGGAGATTTCCGGTAAAAAATATAATGATAACGAAAAAGAATTCCGAATAATTGCTGATCACATAAAGGCGGCTGTCTTTGCGATTAATGACGGGGTTTTACCTTCAAACAAAGGCGCAGGCTATGTTGTTCGTCGTCTGATTCGTCGTGCGATTGTAAAGGGACAACAACTGGGAATTAAAGACAATTTCACTTCAAGGTTAGCTGATGTTGTTTTTGGGATTTATGACAGGGTTTATTATTCTTCGAGCGTAAGCGAGAAGTCTGACAGTTCTCGGCAAGTCTCGAACAATAAAAAGAATGACATTAAAAAAGAACTCGAAAAAGAAGAAGCAAAATTTAGAAAAACTCTTCAAGAGGGTTTGAAGATTATCGAAGAAAAAAAAGAAGTCTCAGGCAAAATATTATTCGATCTATATCAGTCATTTGGCTTACCATTGGAAATAAGCATTGAAGAATTTAAGCATAAAAATATTGATGTTAATGACGAAGCAATACAGCAATATAACAATATGCTCGAAGAGCATAAACAGCTATCCAGAACTGCTTCTGCTGGCATGTTTAAGGGCGGACTGGCCGATGACGGTGAAATTGCTGTTAAATATCATACCGCTACTCATCTTTTGCATCAGGCTTTAAGACAGGTTCTGGGTGAACATGTCCAGCAAAAGGGCTCAAATATCAACTCGGAAAGATTGCGTTTTGATTTTACTCATACTGACAAAATGACGCCGGAACAAATTTCTGAAGTGGAAAATATTGTAAATGAGCAAATTGAAAAGGATCTGTCAGTTACTATGGAGGAAATGTCGCCGGAAGAAGCGAAAAAACAAGGCGCACTTGGCTTTTTCGAGCACAAATACGGCGATAAAGTTAAAGTTTATACAATCGGCTCGGCTGATGATTATTTTTCACGTGAAATCTGCGGCGGCCCTCACGTTGAAAATATTGGAACCCTTGGACATTTTAAGATTAAAAAAGAAGAGTCCTCTTCGGCTGGTGTGAGGAGAATTAAAGCTGTTTTGGAATAAAATATTTATGGAATATTTTGATATTCTTGACGAATCAGGTAGTCTCACAGGCAAACAAGCAACGCGCGAAGAGGCTCACGAAAAAGGTCTTTGGCATCGGGTTGCTCATATTTGGATAGTGAATTCTAAGGGAGAAGTCCTTATTCAAAAGAGGTCACCTCAAAAAGATTCTTATCCAAATATGTGGTCAATGTCTTGTGAGGGGCATATTTCTGCTGGGCAAGAACCAATTCAAGGTGCTCTACGCGAATTAAAAGAAGAATTGGACCTTGATTTAGAACAAAAACAACTTAGCTTGGCCTTTACTTATAAAAGAAGTGCGAGGCATTCCGATAGCTTTATTGGCAATCATTTTATTGACGTTTATGCAATCAAAAAAGATATTGATTTATCGGATCTTACAATTCAAGAAGAAGAAATATCGGAAGTTAAATGGATCAAAATTGATGATTATGCTAACTCTGTAAAAAACAATGATCCAACTTTTCTAAACTATCCTGACGAGCTGAATAGGGTATTTGGAATATTGAAAAGCATTTAGGTTAATAGTATTAAATATAAGCTGTGTATACAACGGCTTTTTTTATTTGCTATAATGTAATCAATGTGTTCTTAACTGAGGGGCATCCAATTTTTTTGGATGTGATAGATTGTTTAAACTATTCAAAAATTCGACTAAGGATCATGCGATTGCTCTTGATATTGGAACTGAATTCGTAAAGGTTCTAGTTTATCGTATTGAGGGAGATAAAGCAGTTGTGGTCGGCAGCGGTCGGCAACACCAGAGTCTTTCTGATATGCAGGGTGGTCGTGTAACTGATATTTCCGGCGTTATCCGAAATTGTGAAATTGCTCTCGACAAAGCTTTTGAGGAAGCGGGAGTGACGCCGCGGCAATGTGTTATTGGAATTGCCGGTGAGCTTGTTAAAGGCACAACCACGACAGTTTATTATAAAAGAAAAGATCCTAAGGTCAGAATTGCAGTTAAGGAACTAAAAGAAATTATTGAACAGGTTCAGGCTAAGTCTTTTGAGAAAACCAGATCAGAATTAGCTTGGGAAACGGGCCATTCTGAGATTGATGTTAAATTAGTTAATTCCGCGGTGGTTGATGTTAAGATTGACGGATATAAAGTTACAAATCCAGTAGGATTTCAGGGCAGGGACATTCAGGTGGGAATTTTCAATGCTTTTGCACCGATTGTTCATTTGGGAGCACTTCAGACTATTGCTGAAGGATTAAACTTGGACTTGCTTGCAATTGCAGCCGAACCTTATGCAGTTGCCCAGTGTGTTGGTCTGGAGGATTCAGCAGAGTTTTCCTCTATATTTATCGATATTGGTGGCGGCACAACCGACATTGCAGTTGTGAGAAATGGCGGAGTTGAAGGTACGCGAATGTTTGCCATTGGCGGCAGATCGTTTACAAAATCAATTGCTGATATGTTTGATCTGTCTTTCGCCGAAGCTGAAAAACTAAAACGCGATTATTCAACCGGAAAACTGGGAGAAAAAACCAAAACCCGTGAGAAAATTTCCCAAGCTTTGAAGAATGATTGCGAAGTCTGGCTTGCCGGTGTGCAAATTGCTTTAGAAGAATTCTCCAACGTTGATCTGCTGCCTTCTAAAATACTACTTTGCGGCGGCGGTTCGCTTTTACCTGACATTAAAGAATATTTAGAAAAAAAGTCATGGATAAAGGGCTTGCCTTTTGCTAAACAGCCAAAGGTTGATTTCATAAAGCCGTCGAGTGTGACTCATGTTAAAGATGAGACTGGCAAATTAACCGGATCGCAGGATGTGACTCCAATGGGGCTTGCTAATCTGGGAATTGATTTGGTTGGCGATCCGAGCATGGTTGACGGGATACTGGATAAGATTGTGGATGGAATTCGCTCGTAAAGCGAATGATCAATTTTAAAATGTCATTCCGACTCCCTGCGCTTTGTCGCAGGGGTGGAGAAATCTTATCAAAAGATTCCTCGACTGCGCTCGGGATGACAGCGTGTCGTTGCTTAAATTATAGGTTTAATTTTTTAAATCAATATCTGTTATAATAATCTTATGAATGAAATTATTTACTTAGAGCCATCAGAAGAAATTACTTCTGTAATTGACCGATTGAGAACCGTATCAGGAAATTCGGTTGCTTTTGTTATTCCGCGGGGCGCAACAATAGCTCAAAGTATTGTCAATTTAAAACTTCTGAAAAGAAGCGCAGCAGAGATGCAGAAAGAGATTTCACTTGTGGCGACTGATAGGATTTCAAGAAATCTGGCTTCTCAAATTGGCCTAACGGTCTACTCGAAAGTCTCGGAAGCGGAAAAAGCTAAGCCTGTTGTTCCCGAAGCGAAAGTTGCGCAAAAAGATGAGCTTGATAGCGATAATGAAAATTCTCAGTTTAAAGTGAATAATTATTATCAGAATAAAAATAAAGAAGAGCCTGAAGAACCGGAAGAAGACGAAGAATTAAAAAGTGAAATCAAACAGATAGTCGAGGAACAGGATCAAGAAGAGGTTGGGGATACAGCAAAGCATGAGGTCCATCATAATTCTTATAATGAGGAAGAAGATGATGAAGTTGAGATTAGAAAACGCCCAATCGTTGATAACGATCGCAACTATGAACCGCCAAAAGATAAAAAGATTATTCATCCAATGCCCAAGCCAAACGAAAAAAATTCTACTAACATAAAGGGATCAAGAAAAAAGATAATGATCTTTGTCTCTGTGTTTCTTCTGATTTCTCTAATTTCGTCTTATCTATTTTTACCTAGCGCTACAGCTAAAATACAAGTTAAAACTGAAGATTTTTCAACTGAAAAGGAAATTACGGTTGACCGTAGTGTAAAAGAGAAAAATACCAATAATCTAACTGTCTCAGGAAGTTTGCTTGAGCTGGAAAAAGAGAGTACAGAGCAATTTGATGCTACCGGTAAAAAAGACATGGGAGAAAAGGCCACAGGAACATTAACTTTTAGTAATAATGCCGGCATTGATGATCAGATTGCTGCTGGTGCGATTGTAAAAAGTTCCGGTGGTGTGGAGTTTACTGTTGATCAGGCCGTGTCTGTACCAAAAGCATCATTAAATGCGGCAGGAGATAAGGTGGCCGGAAAATCATCCGGCAAAGTAACTGCCAAGAACGCTGGCGAGAAGAGTAACCTGCCATCAACTTCCACTTATTCTGTGACTGGGAAAAACCTAATAACAGCATCAGGAGAAACTTCCGGAGGTGTCTCAAAAGAAGTTAAAATTGTAACAGAAGAGGATCTTACAAAGGCACAATTAGCTGTTAAAGAAATAATGTTAGATGCTGTTAAGAAAGATTTGGCCGATTTAGCCGATAAAGATAAGCTTTCTATTTTTGACAATGGTATTAGCAACGAGACGATCTCATTTAGCCCTTCTAAAAATATTAATGATGAAGCTGATAAATTTAGCTGCACGCTCAAATTGAAATTTTATGCGATCGGGTTTTCTAAAAAAGACCTGAATGATGTTTTGATTGCATCTTCAGAAAGTGGTCTTGGCGCTGATAAGATGTTGATTGATCCAGAAGAAGCTGATATTACATATGACTTAATTGACAGCAGCAATGATAACGGAACTCTGAAGATTAAATCAAAATTAGTCGGCAAGTCCGGCCAGAAATTGGTTGAAGATACTATTAAAAATCAAATCAAAGGCAAGAGTGTAAATTCGGCTAAACAGATCATTCTGGGCAACAAAGATGTGGAGAAGGTGGATATAAGCGTTCGCTTTAGTCCGCTGAAGCGAATTCCACTCTTTGCTAAGAATATTAAGATAACTTTTGGGTTTGCAGAATAGAGACAATAAACTTTATCAATAAATGTAATTGTTCATTCGCTCTGTCATCCCGAGCGAAGTCGAGGGATCTTTTGATAGGATTTCTCCACCCCTTCGACAAAGCTCAGGGAGTCGAAATGACAACAGGGTGAGCGCTTACTAATAAACAGATTGATACTTTAGATATTATTATGATGTATTTAGGAATTGATTTTGGGAAGAAAAGAATTGGGTTGGCTTTGGGTCAATTGATTCCTAAGGGGGCAGGAGTAATTGACGGATTGAAAAGTCTGGAAGAAATTACTTCGACTATAAAAAATATTTGTCAAGAAAATGAGGTTGATGAGATAGTCATCGGTTGGCCCAAAAAGCTGAGTGGGGATCCAGGCGATATTGCAGGGGATATAAAAATATTTTCCGAAAGTTTAAAAGAAAATATTGGATTGCCAATTCGTTTTGAAGAAGAAGATCTAACCTCGGTTGAAGCGGAAGACATGATCAAGGAAAGCGGCAAGAGATTTAGCAGGGAAAGCGGCAAAACGGATGAGATTGCAGCTATACTCATACTTGAACGATATATTGATCATTTAAGCGAACCTAATAAGGAAAAGTGATGAAGAAGACTATAAAAACTATAATCACTTTGTTTTTAGTATTGTTGATTTTTTCAATTACCGGCTTTCTTTTCTATCTAAATTGGATCGTTCACACTCCTGTTGCTAAAGGAAGCAGCGAATACAAGATTGTTGAGGTTAAAAAAGGCGAAGGCACTTTTCAAATTGCACAAAAATTGAAGAACAAAAATCTGGTTGCTTCTGACTGGGTTTTTTATTTAAATGCAAAGATTAAGTCAGGATCTCTTTCTGTCGGGTATTATAATCTGTCGCCAAGTATGACAATGCTTGATATTTATAACAAAATTTCTTCTGGGGACACCAACATTGTGAAAGTCACTATTCCTGAAGGTTATCGCACAGAACAAATTGCACAAGTTCTAAATGAAAAAAGTGTGACAAATTATGAAAGTTTCATGGAAGCTGCTAAGAAATATGAAGGAAAGTTGTTTCCTGATACTTATTTTTTCCCAACCGGCATGTCAGATACTGATATTGTAAAAACAATGACCGATGATTTTTCCGAACGCACAAAAGATTTAAACGTTACAAATGAAGACCTTGTGATTGCTTCAATAGTTGAAAGGGAGACGATAAAAGATAATGAACGACCACTTATTGCCGGCGTTTATAAAAACAGGATAGTCAAGAGTATGAAACTGGAGGCTGACCCAACTGTCCAGTATGGGAAAGATAACTTGTCGGTCAAGTCTTTGTCTGGTGATGAACTTTTAAACTTCAAATTTTGGCAACCAATAACTTCTGCTGATTATAAAACAGTTGATTCTTCTTATAACACTTATTTAATATCCGGCCTTCCACCGACGCCAATTTGCAATCCTGGCATCAAGAGCATTGAAGCAGCCATAAACTATGGGAAGCATAATTATATCTATTTCCTGCAGAACGGCGGCCAAATCTACCCAAGCGAAACTCTTTCACAACATGACAAGTATAGACGAGACATTCTCGGGGCAAAGAACTAAAAGATTGGGCTAGTAATTTGATTTAGTTTGTATATCGCTATCTTGGATACTTACTCTTAGCTTGACCGTTGGGATTTTTTGTGATGGACAATTAAGTCTAGATGTGTTATAAGTTTAATGGTGATTATTATTACTCAATGAGGGGGGGATTTGTGAATGTTGGAACAAAAAGCTATTGATTGCATCGTTTCTGAAGTTAGGCGAAAATTGGCCCTCCAGAAATCAGGAGAGCCGCAAACACGAACAACACAAACTGAATTTGCTACACTTTTGGATTTAAAAGCAAGAGAAGTTTGTCAGATTGTTAAAATTTGTCTTACAGAAAAGGAGCAACTGCAATGGCGGCGTCTTCCGTTGCAGCAGTGGCAGAGAGGGCCAAAGTTTTGGAAAATCATTGAATATGCTCGCTCATGTTTGGCGGAGGTCCGTCGAGGTAATCGATCATTTGTTCCCACTTTGAGATTTATCGGTAAGGAGTTCAATCTCTCTAGAGAGAGAGCCAGGCAAGTTCTTGCCGCCGGATTGACTGAGGTTGAGATTAGAGATTGGAAGAGATATAGCAGCAAGGGCCGTTCCAAGAAAGTAAAACAATTACGCGAGCAAAGCAAGGAAACCACAAACAAACAAAATGCGTCTAAGCGGCTGATTAGGTATTGTCGGTTTCTGATTCTACTTTTGAGAATTGGTAGGATCAAGAGGTTGCCTTCGATGCCGACAATCGCTAAGAAGTTAGAAATTGGCCGTAGAGTCGGATGTTATCTCATGGAGAAGCTTTTAACTCTGGAAGAAAGGAGTTACTGGTCCAGATCGGTAACGATAAATCGGGTGTCTGCCTGTTTATCCGAAGAAGCGAAGCGGTTTCGTGACGGTGAAATTGATGTCTTGCCAGCAAAAAAAGACATTTGCGAGGAGTTTGGAGTATCTGGTTCGTATATTTACTCCGTTGTTATTCCCAAGCTTTCCTCGGCGGACCAAAAAATTTGGAGAAGTTATTAAACTGATGTAGAGTGAGCCGAAAGTTAGGCTCACTTCTTTTTTTGTTTGTAGAAGTTTCCTCCGTCTTGACCGTGGGGATTTTTTTATCTATGCTAAAAACAGTCGTCATTATAGTCAACGATGATTAATTCAGGGGTATTTTTTGAATGAAAAATCCATTTAGCGCAATATTTAATAAGTTCTCACATGACATTGGCATTGACTTAGGTACTGCTAATACTTTGGTGTATGTTCGTGGTAGGGGGATCGCCATTGAAGAGCCTTCTGTTGTTGCGATCAATAAGCGAACTAAAGAAATCCTAGCCATCGGTCAGGAAGCAAAAAGAATGGTGGGGCGAACTCCAGCCCATATCGTAGCGGTCAGGCCTCTGGTGGACGGGGTAATTTCTGATTTTGAAATAACCGAGCAGATGCTCAGATATTTTTTCGATCGGGTCCATAAGGAAAAGTTTACTCTTCTTCCTCGTCCCCGAGTTGTGATCGGTATTCCTCATAGCGTTACTGAAGTTGAGAGAAGGGCGGTAGAGGAAGGGGCGATCAATGCCGGTGCCAGAGAAGTATTTCTTATCGAAGAACCAATTGCTGCCGCGATTGGTGCTCGTTTACCAATTCAGGACGCTTCCGGCAGCATGATCATCGACATTGGCGGCGGCACAACAGAGGTGGCTGTAATGTCACTTGGCGGGGTTGTGGCTTCAAGATCGCTTCGAATTGCTGGAGATGAGATGAATGAAGATATTATTCAATATGCAAGAGAAAAATTTAATCTGGTTTTGGGCGAAAGAACAGCCGAGGATATTAAAATCAAGATTGGTTCAGCTTGCGAGATGAAAGAGAAACTGGAAACCCCGATGAGAGGAAGAAATCTTGTTACCGGTCTTCCTAAAGAAATCATTGTTAATGATGAGCAGATAAGGGAAGCAATTAAGAAATCTCTGAATGCGATTATGGAAAGCATTCGGGTTACGATGGAAGAAACTCCACCTGAACTTTTGGCTGATATAATGGATAAGGGTATTGTTCTGGCTGGCGGCGGCGCTCTATTGCGCGGGTTGGATAAAAAAATATCTGAAGAGACAGAAACTCAGGTTCATATTGCAGATGATCCCTTAACTGCTGTGGTTAGGGGAACGGGAATAGTTCTGGAGGATTTGGATCTACTGTCCAATGTGCTTTTGCCGAAGGAATTTGGACGATAGAAAAAGCTAAATGTTACTTTATTTACTTTATTGCTGCGGAACTCGTTTTGCTCGAACAGTCCTCGCTAATAAAACCAACAAAATAACAGATAAATGCTGTGTTGTCATTCCCGCGAAGGCGGGAATCTAGAAACTATTATATGGATCCCAGGGCTTCACTCTCAAGCTGCACCGCCGAACCCGAGGATGACAGAAGAGAATGAGGTATCTGGCTCGAATAACAAATATCATCCTACTTAGTATGAAAAAGACAAAACTAATTTTAATTATCGTGGTTCTTTTAATTGTTTTAGTGGTTCCGTTCAAAAAAACCATTAATGTATTTTTAGTGAATAGTACGACTGGCATTTCCAAAAGCTTCTCCAATGCGGGCAGAAAAACCAAAAGCGTGTTTTCTTTTGTTTCTGAAATATCCAGATTAAAAAAGCAGAATGCCGAATTATCTGAAAAAATACTCTCTTTTGATGTCGATAGAAGCAAAATCTCCGAACTGGAGTATGAAAATTCCCTTCTCAAAAAAGAGCTCGGATATATGGAGGAGCACAAAGATTATTCTGTTATTCCATCAAGAATTATCGGAAGAGAGCCAACCAGTTTTCTTGACTATGTTATGATTGACAAGGGCTCAAAGGACGGAGTAATTAAGGATGCGGCGGTGATATCGGGTGGGGCTTTGGTAGGTCAGATTAAAGAAGTATACGACAATCAATCAAAGGTAACTTTAATTACCAGCAAGGACTCAATTATTTTAGCCATGATACAAAAATGCCGATCAAAAGGAATATTGCGGGGAGGAATTTCCGGTCTTGTGCTTGAAGACATAACAAGAGAGGCGGAATACCAACCTGGTGATTACATTGTAACTTCAGGTTTGGACGGCCAGATGAAAGAAGGAATTTTAATCGGCAAAGCAGGAAATTTGCAGTCGTCATCTTCTGAATTATTTAAAAATATTTCTGTTGAGCCGGTTGCTGATTTGTCGAAGTTGGAATTAGTTTTTGTATTAAAATAAAGATAGTGATTCCTTGTTATTTCATTGAAGAAGGGAATGATAAAAGACTATAAAAATGAAATTTAATTTAACTAAAAGTTTATTTTTGGTTCTACTCGCCTTCATTTTGTCAATTTTAGACACATCTTTTTTTAGTTTTATCCCGATTTTAGGCGCGACTATAATTTCTTCATACATAACAATTATTAATTTTTCGATAACAGGCAAAACTAACGACTTTTTAATTTTTACAATCTCGGTTATTTTTTTCTTTTCAGCTTTTTCCTCTTTACCTGTTTGGATGATTGTTTTAACTTTTTTATTGATACCTTATTTAATTCATTATGTTAAAAATCATTTTTTCCCAGATCCATCAGCTCCATTCTCTATTGCATTTTTTATGGCTGGGACATTTTTATTTTCACTTATTTCACTTATCTACGGGAAAGAATGGAATATGACAGGAGTTATTTTAGTGTCCAGTTTTATTTTTGTTAATTCGTTGTTTGGAGTTTTTCTTTACTATATTTCCAGAAAGATTAAGAAAAATTTTACCGGAAAGGATATTAACTTTTAAGATGGATATTTTTGGAAATTTTTCTAAGTTAAAGGGCGATAAGAACAAGAGACGAATTCATAAAAAAGTCGAACTAGATTATTCTTATTCTGAAACTGTTCTGAACTCAGTTGGCAAAGTGGAAGATAAGAGTTCGGCATCGACATCGTCCGGCAACATGAAAGCGCTTTTGCTTCTGTTTTTTTGTATATTGGGCGCAAGACTTTTTTTTCTTCAGGTGGTGAAAGGGGAATCAAATCAAAAGTTGGCTGAGGGTAATAGGGTGAGACCGAGAGTGATAGAATCAACAAGGGGGATTATTACTGATAAAGACGGGGTGTGGCTGGCCAGAAATGAACCGAACTTTGCTTTGGCTGTCTATCCTTCTGATCTACCGAAAACTAAACCGGAACGTGAGGCGGTGTATGATAAACTATCAGAGATATCTGGAGAAACCGCTCAAGAGATAAAATCTTCTTCGGAGGAAAACGGTCTTTTGTCTCTTGATATGGTAACGATCAAGGACAATGTGTCTCATGACGACGCTTTAATTCTAGAGAAGAAGATAGCGGACCTACCAGGCGTTATTGTGGCAAAAAAAGCCAGTAGGGAATATACTATTTTACCAGGACTGGCTCACATACTGGGATATACAGGAAAAATTTCTCCGGAAGACATTGAAAATAACCCTGATTATTTTCTATCGGATCGTGTTGGGAAAACCGGACTTGAGTACGAGTATGAAGAGTATCTACGCGGTAAACATGGTGTTGAACAGATTGAGGTTAATTCCAAAGGCAGTATTGTTAGGGTCCTGGTTCAGGATGGAAGTCGTGAACCGGTACCAGGTTATGATCTCTCTCTTTATCTTGATCGTGGTCTTCAGCAAAAAACGGGTGACGCGTTAAAAAACGGAATTGAAGAAGCAAAAAAAATAACCGGTGATACTTCCATTAATTCTGGCGTGGCCATGGTTATGGACGTTAACTCGGGTGGAATTTTATCAATGGTTTCTTTGCCGGATTATGACAATAATCTTTTTTCGACCCAGATATCCTCGGCTGATTATCAGAAATTGATCAGTGATGAATCTTATCCGATGTTTGACAGGGCAACTAAAGGTACTTACCCACCGGGTTCGATTGTCAAAATTGTGATGGCTGCTGCTGGTTTGTCTGAAAAGGTGATCACGCCAAATACTTCATTTGATACTCCTTCTGAAATAAAAATTGGTGACTACACTTTTCCGGACTGGAAGGACCACGGTGTTACCGACATTGAAACGGCAATTGCGGAATCGAATAACATAT
Source organism: Patescibacteria group bacterium (assembly GCA_041649155.1). Lineage (GTDB taxonomy): Bacteria > Patescibacteriota > UBA1384 > XYA2-FULL-43-10 > 1-14-0-10-43-13 > JAMCZZ01. The sequence goes on from JBAZNP010000001.1 coordinate 513,481, forward strand.
TCTTTTATAGTATAGGTGGGGGCTACGATAAGATAAAAGGGATTGGCATAGACAGTATTAAAAAATATTGGGAACTTTTTGGCCTAGGAGAAAAAACGGGAGTAGATTTGCCTAACGAAGCGGAGGGTTTGCTTCCTGATTCGGAATGGAAAGAGAAGGTCAAGGGTGAACCTTGGTATATTGGCGATACCTATCATGTATCGATCGGTCAGGGTGATCTCTTGGTTACTCCAATTCAAATGTTAAGGGCAACTGCCACTATTGCGAATGGGGGGACATTATTGCAGCCTCAGCTTGTTCAAAAAATTAAAGACCAGGAAGGTAATATAGTAAAAGAGTTCGGACCAAGGGTAGAGAGAGAGAATTTTATTAGCTCTGATATTATAAAGACAATTCAGGAGGGAATGAGATTAACTATTACTGGCGGTTCGGCCAAAAATTTGAATGATTTGCCTGTCTCAGTAGCTGGCAAGACGGGTACAGCTCAGTTTTTAAACAATCAGAAAACTCATGCATGGTTTGAATGTTATGCTCCATATGAAAATCCTGAAATTGCCATCGTAGTGTTAATCGATGGCGGCGGCGGCGGCCATGAAATTGCCGCTCCGGTGGCAAAGGAGATTTTAAACTATTATTTTACGAGATAACCATAAGGTGTCATTGCGATATCATGAAATGAAGAAGCAATCTATTTTATTCAAAGATTGCTTCGTCTCCAGTAAGAACTGGATGACTCGCAATGACATAGTTGCGTGCACCATTGACAAAAATTGATCAAATAGGGTAGTATTCTGATGTTACTTGTTAAGTTGCACAAGATTTATATGCTTGTGTATTTATTTTTTCGGGGGTATACCATGAGCAACATTTTAACCAAAGAGGGGCTAGAAAAACTTAAAAAAGAGCTTGATGAAATCAAGAACGTTAAGCTCAAAGAAGTGGCTGTAAAAATCAAAGAGGCGAAAGATCTTGGCGATTTATCTGAGAATGCTGAATACCATGAAGCAAAAAATGAGCAGTCATTTTTGTATGGTAGAGCCTTGAAACTAGAGCAAAAAATTAAAGATGCACAAGTCATAGAAAAACATGCAACCAATATTGTTGAAGCTGGTGCCGTTGTTGAAGTCGAAAATGATGGCGAGAAAATGAAGTTTGAAATTGTTGGTTCAGACGAATCAGATCCTCTTAACGGTAGAATTTCAATTGATTCTCCTATTGGTTTTGCTTTAGAGGGATGCAAAGTTGGCGACAAAGTTCCTGTAACAACTCCTGGCGGAAAAACTGAATACAAGATATTAAGCATAGCTTAATATCGGTATCAAGTATTAAGTATTACGTATCAAGTATTATATAAAAATCGCCCGCGATAAGTTGGGCGTTTTTTGTATTTCCTGTGCCTAATATCTGATACTGAATACTAGATACTGGTTTTTGGTTATGCTATAGTGAAGTCAGAAAATAGTAATATTTGCAGGCAAAAACATGAACGAAAAAATTGGTGCAACTGAAAAAGAACTAATTGAATTTAGAAAAAAGAAACTGGCCGAAATAAAGGAATTGGGATCAAACCCTTATCCTTCAAAATCTAGCAAGGATCATTCCGCCAAAGAAATATTGAATGAGCAAAAAGAGCTCATTTCTTCTGAAAAGAAAGTCACCGTTGCAGGCCGCTTGATGGCGCTTCGCGGTCATGGCAGGCTTGTTTTCGCGGACATTGCAGATGAATCAGGAAAAATGCAGGCAGTTTTGAAAGCGGATGAATTAACTAAAGATTTTAATCTTGTTTCCATGCTTGATCTTGGTGATTTCGTTGAGGTTTCCGGCACTGTTTTTGTGACCAAAGCTGGTGAAACTTCTGTTTTGGCTTCCGGTTTAAAAATATTGTCAAAAGCATTGAGACCGCTTCCTGAAAAACGCCATGGAATTCAGGACGAAGAAACTAAATTTCGAAAGAGATACTTGGAGTTTGCCATTAGTCCTGAATCCAGAGAAATGTTTATTAGAAAAGCGAAGTTCTGGCAGGCAACCAGAGATTTTCTTGTTGAAAGAGGATTTTTAGAAGTTGAAACTCCTGTGCTTGAAAATACTGCAGGCGGGGCAGACGCAAATCCATTTATCACTCATCATGACGCATTGGATATTGATGTATATTTGCGAATTTCAATGGGTGAGCTTTGGCAAAAGCGTTTGATGGTTGGCGGATTTGAAAAAACCTTTGAAATTGGCCGTCAATTTAGAAATGAGGGTATTTCCAGAGAGCATTTGCAGGATTACTCCCAAATGGAATTTTATTGGGCTTATGCCAACTACGAAGATTCGATGAAATTGGTTGAAGACATGTACAAATATATTGCCGAAAAAGCGTTTGGCACTCAAAAATTCAAAATCGGAGAATTTGACGTTGATTTAAGCGGAAAATGGGAGAAAATAGATTATGCGGAGACAATTAAGTCAAAGCAGGGCATTGATGTTCTAGCAGCTACTGACGAAGAGATCAAAAATAAGCTTTCCGAGCTTAAAGTTAAATTTAATCCAAATGATCGTCGGGGACGTTTGATCGATACGCTTTGGAAGCAAATTAGAAAAGAAATTGCTGGTCCGGTATTTTTGATAAATCATCCAGTGGAAGTATCTCCATTGGCGAAGAGAAAAGAGGATAATTCAAAGCTAGTCGAGCGCTATCAGGTAATTTTGGCTGGCTCCGAAATGGGTAATGGTTACTCGGAGTTAAACGATCCAGAAGATCAGGCAGGAAGATTTCAGGAACAGGCCAAGATGCGAGAGGCTGGTGATAAGGAAGCTCAAATGCACGATGCAGACTTTATTGAAGCTCTCGAGTATGGAATGCCACCAACAACAGGTTTTGGTTTCTCAGAGAGATTATTTTCATTTTTAGCTGACAAGTCAGCTCGCGAAACCCAAATGTTCCCGTTGATGCGACCAGATCACAAGTGATTTATCATTTACCATTTATCAATTTTCATTAATTTACCATTTGAAAATTGATCATTGAAAATTTATTGATAATTGAGAACTGAGCAATGATCATTGCTCCGAAGGAGCTCTATGTTAGATATAAAATTTATTAGAGAAAATGTGGAGTTAGTTAAAACGAATGCCAAAAACAGGCTTTCAACCGTTTCGATTGATGAACTTTTGGAATTGGACAGAAAGAAAAGAGAGCTAGAAACTACAATAGATACTCTTAGAGCCGAAAGAAATGCTAATTCAAAAAATAAGCCTGATTCTAAAATTATATCCAAAATGAAAGAGTTAGGACTGAAAATATCTGATTTTGAAAAAGAATTGGGTCCAATTAATGAAAAATTTCAAGACCTTCTTTTGCAGGTGCCAAACTTAACTCATCCGGAGGTTAAAGTAAGTGAGGATGAGAATGATAATGTCATACTTGAAGAAAAATTCAAACCAACAAAATTTGATTTTATTCCGTTAGATCATGTTCAATTGGCGGAAAAACTAGACCTTATAGATTTTGAACGAGGAATAAAAGTCTCCGGAGCAAAATTTTTCTACTTTAAAAATGAAGTTGCACTTCTGGAGCTCGCGTTAACACATTATGCTATTGATGTTGCCATGAAGCATGGTTTTACTCCTATAATCACTCCTGACTTAGCTAAGAGGGATATTTTAGACAAAATGGGCTACAATCCACGTGGCGAATCAACACAAGTCTACAATATCGAAAATTCAGATTTAAGCTTAATCGGAACGGCAGAAATTACGATGGGCGGTTATCACAAAGACGAGGTATTAAAAGAGGAAGAATTGCCTAAAAAATATGTTGCGCTTTCACATTGTTTTAGAACGGAAGCCGGAGCTTATTCAAAGTTTTCTAAGGGAATTTTCAGGGTACATCAGTTTACTAAAGTAGAGATGTTCGAATACACGACTCCTGAAAAATCGGAAGAAGCTCACAAAGAGTTGTTGGAAATTGAGAAAGAAATATTTGAAGGATTAAAAATTTCTTTTCGTGTTATTGACCATTGTACTGCGGATTTAGGTGCGCCATCATATAGGACATACGACTTGGAAGCTTGGATGCCAGGGAAGCCGAACAGGGAAGGGAAACTTGGTGATTGGGCTGAGATTACTTCGACTTCAAATTGTACCGACTATCAAGCTCGTGGTCTGAATATTAAATATCAAACAAAAGATGGTGTAAAAAAATATTTGCATATGATCAACGGTACATCGATCGCAATGACGAGACCGATCATTGCAATACTGGAGAATTTTCAGCAAAAAGATGGTAGTATAGAAATTCCGGAAGTTTTACATAAGTATTTATCGTTTAAAAAAATTGGTTAACTAGTTCGTTGGAGCCCTCCTTCGTTCTGGTTTAGCTCAAAACTTACAGGTTTGCAGCTAAATCTTCTCTACGGAGGGCGCGACAGGACTATTGTAAATTAACATTAAAGAGTCGCGGAGGTAATTATGAAGATTGAGTTTCATACAAAAGGTGTAATTATAACGGCCAAGCAAAAGTCTTTGATGCAAAAGAAGCTTTTGAAGGTTAAAAAATATATTCCCGATGAAGAATTGATCGTAGATATTATTTTATGTGATGAAACAAGCCCAGAGAAGGGGGGAATTGATCAGGTTGTGAAATTGAGTGCTACTTTTGGTAAAGAAAAGGTCTATATTGAAGAAGCGGATAATCGGTTGATGAGAGCTTTTGCTATCGCCAATAAAAGATTTGATAGAAAACTCCAAGAATTTCATCGTGAAAAGACCGACAAAAATAAGAAAACTGGTGGTCTTCGCTGGGAAAAGGTAATGGGGGCACTAAGAATTAAGAGAAATAAAAAAGTTAATATTCAGGAAGAAGATCAAGAATAAACAGGTAAGAAATAGTTAAAGTCCAAAATCCTAATTACAAATTACAAATAAAAATCTAAATTTCAAATTCTAAATTATTTGAACATTTAAGCATTTGGCATTTTATTTGAAATTAGATATTAGAGCTTAGAAATTTATTGGGGAATTATAACTTGTTTCTTCGCCTTAAATGCAAGGAAATTATGTCATTTTTAGATAAAATATTAGGTCATGCTGATAAAAAAGTTCTCTCACAATTGGGGTCTAAAGTTGAAGAAATAAACTCTTTTGAGCCGGCTTTTCAGAAATTAGCTGATAAAGAACTGAAAGATAAGACAAAAGAGTTTAGAAAAAAACTTCTTGAAGTAAAAGGTGATTACAATAAGGAAAACAAAATCAAGGAAGAAATTCTTCCTGAAGCTTTTGCTGTTATGCGAGAAGCTATGAAGCGTGTTTGGGGGGAGCGTCATTTTGATGTGCAGATTATGGGCGGTATTGTGCTTCATCAAGGTAAAATTGCCGAGATGAAGACTGGTGAGGGAAAGACGATCGTGGCTGCTCTTTCTCTGTATCTCAATGCTTTAGCTGGCCATGGTGTTCATTTGGTCACGGTTAATGATTATTTAGCTCGACTGAACGGTGAGGGAATGGGCGAAGTCTACGACTTTTTGGGTCTTTCGACTGGCATTATTCAAAATAATCAGGAATCACATAGGTTTGTTAAAGAAAAGGACTACAAGCACTATTCTGAGTGTGATGGAGGTAATCTAAAGCCTTGTTCCAGAACAGAGGCCTATGCCTGTGACATTACTTATGGCACGAACAATGAGTTTGGTTTTGATTACCTAAGAGACAACATGGCTCCGGCTTTGCAATATTGCGTTCAAAGAGATTTGTATTATGCAATTGTTGATGAAGTAGACTCAATTTTAATCGATGAAGCCAGAACTCCTTTAATCATTTCGGCACCGGCGGAAGAATCAGCTAGTCTATATCAGCAATTTGCCGGACTAATACCAAAATTAAAGCCTGAAGACGACTACATTGTTGACGAGAAAGATAGAGTGGCTACCTTGACGGACGGCGGTATTAAGAAAATGGAGCAGCTTCTTGGCGTTAAAAATATTTATGAAGCCGGTGGCATTTCCATGGTTCATCATCTTGAGCAAGCGCTTAAAGCTCATACATTATTCAAAAAAGACAAGGACTATATTGTAAAAGACGGTGAAATTGTCATTGTCGACGAATTCACTGGCCGTTTGATGGTCGGGCGTCGTTATTCCGAGGGGCTTCATCAGGCGATTGAAGCGAAAGAAGGAGTCGAGGTTAAACAAGAGTCGCAGACAATGGCGACAATTTCATTCCAGAATTTATTTAGACTATATAAAAAACTGGCCGGCATGACTGGTACGGCTGCGACCGAAGCGGAAGAATTTTATAAAATCTACAAACTTGATGTTGTTGAAATTCCGACTAATAAACCGGTTACAAGACGAGATCTTTCAGATCGGATTTACAAAAACGAAACTGGCAAATTGAAGGCGATTGTCGATGAGGTAAAAAGTTTACAGGAAAAGGGTCAGCCGGTTTTGGTTGGAACTGTTTCCGTGCAGAAAAATGAATTAATCTCAAAAATGTTTAAGCGGGCGGGAATTAAGCACGAAGTTTTGAATGCTAAAAATCACGAACGTGAAGCAAAAATTGTCATGAAAGCTGGTCAAAAGGGAGCAGTTACGGTTGCCACAAACATGGCTGGTCGAGGTACAGACATTAAGCTTGGAGAGGGTGTGGTTGAATTAGGCGGTCTTTTTGTCCTTGGTACCGAGCGTCATGAATCACGAAGAATTGATAACCAGCTTCGAGGCCGAGCCGGACGACAGGGCGATCAGGGCGCTTCACAGTTTTATGTCTCAATGGACGACGATCTGATGCGTATTTTTGGTGGCGACAGAATGAAAAATTTGATGAATACTTTGGGTCTGCCCGAAGATATGCCGATTGAAAATAAAATGATTTCACGTTCGATTGAGTCATCGCAAAGAAGAGTGGAAGGGCACAATTTCGATATTCGAAAACATCTTGTTGAATATGACGACGTGATGAATAAGCACAGAGAGGTTATTTATCGAAAACGAAGAAAAATTCTTGAAGGGAATTTAGTTGAAGATGAAAGGCAGTCACCCCTTTCTTCTGTCATTTCGACTCCTCGAATTGATTCGAGGGTGGAGAAATCTCCTGTTGAAGATCCCTCCACTTCGGTCGGGATGACAAGTAGTATTGAAGAACCTTTGACGATTAAGGACGAGGTATTGGGAATTATCGATGATGAAATCGAAGGTATCGTCAATTTAAATATTGAAGACAAAGAAAAGGCAAAAATAGAACTTGGTACATTACTTGGTGAGTCAAATGTTCCAGCTTCTTTGGATATTGAAGAGACAAAAAAAGCAGCTCGTAAGCTATATAAAGAACGGGAAGACAAATTCAGTCCGGAAGTAATGCGTAATGTTGAGAGAGCGGTTTATCTTAGAACGATTGATATTCTCTGGGTGGAACATCTAACGACGATGGACGAATTACGTACAGGCATCGGCCTTCGAGGGTATGGTCAGCGAGATCCTTTGGTTGAGTATAAACAAGAAGCTTATAGACTTTTTCAATCTCTTTTGGAAAATGTTGAGAGTTCGGTGGCTCGAATGATATTTAAGGTTGAAGTTCAAATGCCGGCGGTTACAACAGTAAGGCGTAAACCGCTTGAATATAAGGCACCGGATCCAGATGCAATCGGGGGAGTTGAAGATGAAGTAGAGGAAATTGGTCGGGAAAAGTCTGAAGTAAATTCTAATTCTCAAATATTAAATGATAAAAATAGCAACGATGTGACTACTACAATTCGCCAAAAGGGAAAATCGGTCTATGAAAAAATGAGCGAGTATCAAACCGGTCCAAAATCTCAAGTAAAATCTGACAACAAAGTCGGCCGAAACGACCCCTGCCCATGCGGAAGCGGTAAGAAGTACAAAAAGTGTTGTGGAAAATAATGTAGTAAAAGAATAAATAAGCGGAGTCCTGCCGAAATGAAGTTTCGGTTGCGAGGTTGTAATCCTCGAACCGAACCTGAATGAAGGAGGGCGGAAGCGGCAAAAAGTATAAGAAATATTGTGGGAAGTGATATAAAGGAGGCAAATGTCAGAAAATTTAAGTCCAGAATTTGAATCAAATAAAAGAATTTATAATAAATTGGTTCGTGATCAAATTCCGGAAATTATTGCTCGGGACAATGCTACTTGTGAAACACGAACAATGGAGCAGGAAGAATTTATAACTGCTCTTGCTGAAAAGTTAACAGAAGAATCAAAAGAATTTACTGAGGCTGAAGAAAAATCTGCACAGATAAAAGAGCTAGCCGATATTTCGGAAGTTATTAAGACAATCATGGCCGAATTAGACATTGATCCCGATGAGGTAGAGGTTGTTCGCCAACAAAGACGAGATGAAAGAGGGGGATTTGAGAAAAGAATATTCTTGATCTCTACCGAGGGTGGAAACTACAAGAGTTAGGTTAAGTTCTCTTTTTGGCGTTGATTAAGTGCGCTATGATCATTTTGTAGTCCAGACTTTAGTCTGATAATTTTTTCAAGCTAAAACTTGCTCTGTATTACCGTTCGTAGTCTAAACTTTAGTTTGTCTTAACAAGATAAATCTTGTACTACGAACTACCTGTGGATTGGTGGGGTTGTCAAATAGTGCTATAATGTTAAGTAGCTAATAAATGGTTATTTTAATGTTCGAATGGATCCCCGATCAAGTCGGGGATGACGAGAGGGTTTGATGGACGATGATATAAAATTAAAAGAAGCCTCCTCTGATAAGGTTGCGGAGAATAAAAAAGAAGAGAAATCGGTTGAACCGGCGGCTTCTTCTATTGATCTAAAAACCGACGACAAAGCAACTGCACCAGCCGAAAATAAACCAGAAAACGCCGCATCCGAAAAAGTCGAAGCAGGCGTCCCTGCTTCCGCTAAAAGTGGAATGCGGGAAAAGTCGGAAAAGCCTGTCCCTACCGTGAAAAGTGAAGGGGCGGTTATTGAATTTAAAAAAGTCTCAAAGACATATGGTAAGAATATTAAAGCTGTTGATAATATCTCTTTTAAGATAGCACCAGGGGAATTTATTTCATTAGTGGGTCCTTCGGGAGCTGGTAAATCTACCCTTATTAAACTTTTGACTTGCGAAGAAACTCCAACGAGCGGACAGGTTCTAGTCTCCGAGAGAGATATCGCCAAACTAAAGAAGAAGGAATTACCATTTTATCGACGTAAAGTAGGTATAATTTTTCAGGATTTCAAATTGTTGCCCAAAAAGACAGTTTATGAAAATGTGGCCTTTGCTTTGGAAGTGGCTGACTCAAAAAACAGTGAAATCGCGGATAGAGTACCAAAAATTATTGAAATCGTTGGTTTGGGAAGTAGGACGAATGCGATGAGCGAAGAGCTTTCCGGCGGTGAGAAACAGAGAGTTTCTATCGCTAGAGCCTTGGTTCATAAGCCAAAACTTTTAATTGCAGATGAGCCAACAGGGAACCTTGATCCCGTTACCACTTGGGAAATTATTGAGCTTCTGTTCAAAATCAACAATCAGGGAACAATTGTTCTTCTGGCAACTCATGACAAGGAAGTTGTGGATGCGCTTCAGAGACGAGTAATTACCATGCGTGACGGTAAGATTATTTCAGATCAGGCAAAGGGGAAGTATATTCTTTAATTGCAAAGCAATTAAAGAATATGTCAAATTAAAAATTACAAATTACAAATAAAAATCCAAATGATCAAATTTCAATATATTTGGCATTAGAAATTAGGAATTTAGGAATTATTAATAATGTTTCCACTAACTTTTTACAGAATAACTAAAATGTCGCTTGTTTCGTTTTGGCGTAATCGCTGGCTTTCTTTGGCTGCAACTTTGATTATGGTTCTGACTTTGATTACAATTTCATTTTTTGTAAGCATGATGCTGATTACAAACAGAACGACAGAGTCTTTGAAAGATAAAGTGGACATGTCTGTTTATTTTAACGATGACGCTTCAAAAGATCAGATTACAGCTATTCAAAATATTTTATTATCCCGCAGCGATATAAAAAGTGTTGATTATATTTCAAAAGAGAAGGCACTTGAGTCGTGGCGTAGTAGAAATAAAGATAATGAGGGAATTCGGGATTTGATTTCTGACACTGACAATCCATTACCAAGGAGTCTTGAAATAAAAACTCAGGATCCCGAGGATTTGGAAAAAATCAACACCTTTTTAAGTTCTAAAGATTATCAATCCTTGATTAAAGAGATCAGTTACAAGAAAAACAAAGATTTGGTTGACCGTCTCGTTAAGATCACAAATTTTCTTAAAATTGCCGGTTGGTCAATGTCGTTATTGTTTGTGCTAATTTCCATATTGGTGATTTATAATACAATTCGATTAACAATTTTTGCACGTTCTGACGAAATTGAAATCATGAAACTTGTTGGCGCCTCCGATCTTTATGTGCGGGGTCCATTTGTGTTTGAAGGAATGGCCTACGGTCTGATTGGTGCTATAATTTCATCAATTATATTTATATTTACTTTCAGGTTGACTGTCCCAGCAGCAGAAAATTATCTTGGTCTTTCAAACCTAAACTCCAATTATCTTGGCATTAGCTTAGCTTTAATAATTGGTTTGCAGTTTTTGGTGGGTTTGGCCTTGGGCATTTTCTGTTCTGTAATGGCGATTAAGAAACACCTAAAATGACACGGAGTGTCATCTCGAGCAGAGTGTAACGGAGTCGAGTGATCTTTGAATAGTAATTCAATTAATTAGAAGATTCCTCCACCCTTGGACAAAGCCAAGGAGTCGGAATGACATCTAAAAATAATGAAAAATATAAAATTACAAATATTTGGATCCAAAATAATTGCATTAATACTATGCTTTGCTTTTGTGCTGATACCTACAAATGTATTTGCTTTAACAAAGGCTCAACTGCAAGCACAAAGTGATTATTATGCCGCTCAAGCTAAAGCTGCAGCCGCAGCTGCAGCTCAAAAACAAAAAGAAGCTGATGATGCTAAACGTCAGATGAATACTATCTCTGCAGATATTAATTCAACGCAGCAAGATCTTAATTCGACCAAAGATGCAATGAGCAGTACTCAAGACAAGATTGATGAGCTGAGTGAAAAAATTAAGACGGAAGAGGATAATTTAACGCGTGAAAAAGCCAAAATGAATAATATTTTAGCTTCATGGTATATGGAAGGAGAAGATGGTCTGCTTGAAGCGATGATCGGGGCAAATAATTTATCGGAAATTGTTGATAAGCAGGAATACTATGACTCGATAAAGCAGCAAATTCAAACTGGTATGGATAAAATTGACGCCTTAAAAAAAGAATTAGATGCTCAGAAAAATCAACAAAATGAACAGTTGCAAGGTTTATCGATTTTGGAAGCAGACCAAGAAGAACAAAAGAAGACGCTTCAAAATCAGCAAGTTATGAAACAGCGTCTTTTAACTGATACCACTAATGCGGTTAAAGAGCTAAATGCACAAGAGCAAGAAGCGCTGAAAAAAGAAAAGGAAGCACAAGGGGAAATTCAGCGAATGGAACAGATCGCTCAAGGTGGAAGTAATTGGGTTAGATCTGGAAGCAGTGCCTTTGGATTCATGTGGCCAGTCCCAGGAGCCTCAAAAGGGTGTGGTTTTGGATTTAGCAGTTGTTATTTTACGGGTGTTTTTCACACGGGAATTGATTTAAAACGATACTTAGGTGCTCCAGTTGTTGCTTCTAAGGCAGGAAGAGTTATTGTAGTGAAAGACGGAATAGGCAATACGTATCCTTCGTCAAAAAGTTATGGAAATTATGTTCAAATAGAACATGAGGGCGGGGTCACTACGCTTTATGGCCATCTAAAAAGTGGTTCTCTCAGAGTCAGAGTTGGTGATAATGTTCAGCAAGGACAAGAAATTGGGGCGATGGGGAACACTGGATTTTCAACTGGTACACACACACACTTTGAAATGAGAGATCCTTACGGAGTTGCAGTAGATCCGGCTCCATCTCTTCCATAGATATTTTGAACTCCAAACTAAATAATAAGATTATTTGTTCATTTCTGATGTCTGCTTGGTTGTTTTAATAGCCAATAACTTTATGATATTATGGACACATGGAAAAAAATCAAGAAAATGTGAAAAACACTAAACAATTAAGAGCAAAAAGATTATTCTTTTTCGTTTTAATTCTTTTGGGTTTGTATATAATTTTTACGGTCGGATATTCTTTGGGGCAAAAAGGTGTTCCAATTATTGCACCAAAAAGTCTTGTTAACTCTGACTCAACCCAACCGAAAGATGTGGATTTTTCTTTGTTCTGGGAGGCTTGGAATAAGTTAAAGGATCGATCGGACCAAAGCTTGGATTCTAACAAACTCGAAGAAGGGGCAATTTCAGGTATGCTTTCTTCGCTTGGCGATCCTTACACGGTTTACATGTCAAAAAACGATAACCAACGTTTTCGGGAAGATATTCAAGGAGAATTTTCTGGTATTGGAATAGAGATTATTCAAAAAGACAATATGCCAACTGTAGTTGCTCCGTTATCGGGCTCTCCTGCGGAAAAAGCCGGATTGAAAGCAGGGGACATTATTTTGGAAGTCGATGGTCAGGATACAACAAAAATCGGGTTTGATGAAGTTATAAATAAAATCAGGGGCGAAGAAGGGTCAACAGTTAAGCTTTCAATTGCAAGAGAGGGAGCAAGTGACAAACAAACTTTTGAAGTGACACGCTCAAAAATTACAGTTAAAAGTGTTGAATGGGACTATAAAAATGAATCGGGAAAGAAAATATTATATGTAAAATTGAAGCAGTTCGGGGATGATACTGACGGGTTATTCAGCCAAATGGCGAAAGAAGCTGTGAAGAATAAACCTGATGGAATAATATTGGATTTGAGAAATAATCCTGGTGGATACTTGGACACAGCCGTCAACGTTGCAAGTTACTTTATTGAGGACGGTATTGTTGTTTCTGAAAAAGGAAAAACATCCAAAGACTATAAGGCTAAAGGCGGCGCGACATTAAAAGATTTCAATGTTACAGTTTTGGTTAATGGAGGTTCTGCTTCTGCTTCAGAAATAGTAACTGGCGCACTTAGAGACAGAAAAGGAAGTAAGATAATCGGCGAAAAAACATTTGGTAAAGGTAGCGTTCAGGAGCTTGTTGATTTGTCTAATGGATCAGCAGTAAAAATTACTGTTGCCAAGTGGTATACACCGAATGGTAGCCAGATAAATGGAGAGGGAATTAAGCCAAATATTGAAATTATTAAAGACGAAAACTTAAAAGATGATAATCAGCTAAATAGGGCGATAGAATTTCTAGTAAAAGGACAATAAGTTTCTGTTATAATATAGATAGCTTTTTGTGATAAAGGAGGGACTTGGCGATTGATCCAAACAATCAAATTGGTGGTGTGCAAAATTCTACCGATCAAAACACTCCTGTTTCAGGTAGCCCATGGGAGGAGGAACTTGATTTACCCGAAACTCCATCCAAGAAAGAACCTGCTATTTTAGGTTCGCTTGATCCTAGCAACAATACTGACACTGAACAGCCAGTTCCTTTTAACGTACCGCAAAATATCGAAGAAAAAGTCGGTCAAAAAGTTCCGGCCGAAAATTATATTGTTCCAAAAGAACCTGCGATTGTGGGTGAACCAATGTCTATCGCTAAGCCTGCAGTGCCAGCTAATGAAAATATTCCAGTGTCTGAACCATTGGAGAATATGGCGAAAATTGAGACTGTATCGCCAACGCAACCCGATTTTTTTGCTGGTAATGTAAGTCAGTCTTTATCCGAAGCACCTTCAGCATCTTTGTCTGATCAAATAAGCAACGGCGGCGGTCCTTCTAATCCCCCTGTTCCCCCAAAGCCTAAAAAAAATATTTTCAATGTATTTAGCAAATTTTCAAGAAAGAAGACGCCTGTTACAGAAAAGAGTGATCCTGTCTTGTCCGCAAAAGAAATAGCTCCAGCGTTTCCTCCTTCTCCCTTTGAAAATAAAGGTCTTTTACCAGAAAAACAGAAATCAGAGGTTGTATCGACAAAAGATCTTACTCCGGCAAAGAGATTTAATTTCTTTAAAAACAGTCGCCGATTGGTTCCGGTTTTCGGCGTTCTGGTATTTTTCGTGTTTTTAATTGGGCTAACGGAATTGGGATTGTTGTCGCTGGGAGTGGAAAAAATTTATGGGGCTGTTGGTTTAGAAAAAATATGGGGTGGCTTGTCTGCTAATCCGGAACAGGCCTTTTTGAAATCAGCACTGGAAATGCAAAAACACCCAAATTTCAAAATTAGCGGTAATATTACAATGTCTGTTGATAGCTCGATCGATTCACCAATAACATCTCCTTTGTTGTCGGCAGCAGTTCAAAAAAATACTTTCGCGAAAAAAGATCAGAATGTTTCAAGGTCAACCAAGGCGATAAAAACAGCAACCGATAGTACTGATGACATCTACGACATGTATGATCAAAGTACATCAACTGATTCAAGCACGGACAGCACGGTTGATACAAGCGAGGCAGATAGCTCAGAAAGTAGCTCATCAACAGCTGATACTAGTTCGTCGGACAGTTCTTCTTCTGCCGATAATAGCTCTTCCTCTGACACGACGGCTACATCCAGTAGTTCTGATTTTACTGATGAGACCGATACTATTCAGGAGATTTCAGCTTCTTTTCAAACAAAGTCTAACGTTGATAGTCTTGAGACAAACGTAAGTGTGAATGGCGCATCAGAAACATCAGAAGTTGATTTGCTTTTGAATAATGACAACCTCTTGGTTAAGAGCAGCGCCTTTAAATTTAGTAATAACGATGAAACCGATAAATGGTTATCTTATTCTATCGCTAGTCTTAAAGAAAAGTCTTTGCAAAATAGCTTTTTTTCAATCAATTCAGACTCCGGTGTTTCAGTAATCGGAGAAAGAAGCTCCAATGAAAAAATTGGAGGAGTTAGATGTTATAAGTATGCGATCAGTAGCATTGAGATTGGAAGCGCTTTGTCATCAATTGGGATTACGTCTGATATGGTTCAAGGCATATCGGGCGATATATGGATTGGTGTAAATGATAAATTAATCAGAAAAGCAGACTTAAAATTCATAACACCTGTTTCTTCTTCCGTGTCGTCATTTACCATAACTTTGGAATTTTCCGACTTTGATGTTGAAAACAAGATAAGTCTACCGGATGATTCTGAGATAAAAGTTGTTTCGGAAAGTGCTTCAAATGACCAATCAGTTGTGACAACTACCAGTAAAGATCAGCAGAGAAAAAGCGATGTGGCTAAATTGTTGGATGCTTTAAAAGAATATAAAAAAGACCATAATAGCTATCCAACATCAAATAGCCTATTGAAATTAAATACAACAGATAATATGATTAAAAAAGCGTTGGTGCCGGAATACATTTCGGAATGGCCTGCGGATCCGGTTGATGGATGGTATTATGCTTACAAGTCTGACGGTAAAAAGTGTTCAATCAGCGCTCGTCTTGAAAACCCAAGTGATTCCGAGGGGCAGATAATAGGTGGCGTGTTCCTGTACCTTAAGTACAACAACGAATAAATAAGGAAAACCCCAGTTAAATAATTTCTCTTTGGTTAATATTTAACGGGGTAAAGGAGAATTATGACAATAGTTTGGATTTTAGTGGGAATTATCGTGGTCTTGGTCTTGGTTGTGGTTTCGATGTATAATCGATTGGTTCAACTTAACATTAGAAGCGATGAAGCTTGGAGCGATATTGACGTTCAATTGAAACGAAGGTATGATTTAATCCCTAACCTAGTTGAAACAGTAAAGGGATATGCAAAACACGAAAAAGGTGTTTTTGAGGAAGTAACAAAAGCACGATCGGAAGCTTTGAGCGCTAAAGGGATTAAGTCAAAATCTGAGGCAGAAAACAAAATTTCTGAGGCTTTAAAGTCAATATTCGCTGTTGCGGAGGCCTATCCAGATCTCAAAGCTAGCCAAAATTTTAGCCAGTTACAAGACGAGTTAACTGATACAGAAGATAAAATTCAGGCTGCTAGAAGGTTCTACAACGCGAATGTTAGGGACTTAAATATTGCAGTTCAAAGTTTCCCAACCAACATTATTGCCAACATGTTTAGCTATAAAAAGAGAGAGCTATTCGGTTTGGAAGAAGCTGCAGCAAAAGAGCCGGTTAAAGTGAAATTCGAGTGAAATTAGAATTTCATCCTGAGCGAAGTCGAAGGATTTGTTCCTAATTCGACGATAAATAATTAATACTGCCCCCTACGGTTTATCATCCCCGTGAAGACGGGGATCCAAGATAGTTTCAACTATTAGTAGATTCCCGCCTTCGCGGGAATGACATAAAAAAAGTGGGAATGGCAGTGAATAATATTGCTAATAAAAGAAAAGGATTAAATATGAAAAAAATAAATTTTGGTAAAATCAAGCCAAATTTAAATCTCAAAAAGATTAACTGGCCTAGCATAAAAGATTTAAGGAAAGATGCATTACTTGCCGTGCTATCTTATTTGCATGTTTTGGTCTTAATTCCTCTTATTTTTGGCAAAAAAGATGAGTTTGTGCATTATCATGCAAAACAAGGGTTCTTTCTTTTGATCATCTGGATTTTGGCAGGCTTTGCTTTTTACCTGCCTTACCTACCATGGATATTTCTGATTGTATTATTTGTAGACATTCTGTTTGGCGTTCTTCATGTTATTTTTGGAAAAACCAGACCAATGCCTCTTTTCGGCAAGTTGGCCGAAAAAATAAACATTTAAATAAGAATGACTTTTTACGATCAAATAGAATCAAATAAAAGAAAGTCGGTATTTTTTCTGACTCTCTTTTTGGTTTTTGTAATACTTTTGGGTTGGCTTTTTTCCCGTGTTTTCAATTCACCCATAATTTTATGGGTTGCAGTTGCTATAAGTGTTATTCAGGCTTTGGTCAGTTACTATTCCGGTGACAAAATTGCTCTCTCGATTTCGGGCGCCAGAGAGATTGAAAAGAAAGACAACCCTCGTTTGTGGAATGCTGTTGAAAATTTGTGTATTACGGCTGGTATTCCGATGCCTAAGGTTCATATTATCAATGATCCCGCTCCAAATGCTTTTGCTACGGGAAGAGACCCTAAGCATGCTTCGATAGCTGTTACGAGCGGTCTTTTAGACACTATGTCTGATTCGGAATTAGCCGGTGTTTTAGCTCATGAAATCTCTCATATCAATAACTATGACATTCGTCTCATGACCATCATTGTTGTTTTGGTCGGAGTCGTGACATTATTATCAGACTTTTTTTTGAGGTCAAGAATATTTGGTTTTGGCAGACGGGATAACAACAATGATGGCGGGCAAATCCAACTAATATTATTAGTTGTGGCAATTGTCGCCTCAATATTAGCTCCTATTGCTGCAACGTTAATTCAACTTTCGATTTCGCGTAAGAGGGAATTCCTAGCTGACTCTTCCGGAGTTTCTTTGACTCGTTATCCTGAAGGTCTGGCCTCAGCATTGGAAAAAATTTCACAGTATAAGGCGCCAATGAAGAATGCCAGCGGAGCTATGGCTCACATGTATATTTCAAATCCTCTCGGTAAAAAACAATCTTATTTATCTAAAATATTTTCGACTCATCCTCCAATAGAGGAGAGAGTTCTTGCACTAAAGAAAATGAGCTAAAAAAGAAAAGGACGTACGCCGCTTGGCACGTCCTTTGGTCTGAGAAACTTCCGCTTCTGTTTTTTGATCCGATTTTTCGCTTGTCGGATCATAGAAAAACAAGTTTATAGTATCATATTTACAAAATTATTCAATATCATATTAACAAAACATTATTATTTTCTCATTAAGTATCTTTTCTGCGATAAAAAAATCGCTGCATGCGGTGTTGCTTAAGCAACTGTGCATGCAGCGATGTGGAGCAGAGATATTTCTGCATTGTCCAATCAAAACTCAAAATATGTTTCGAGTCGACTGGCGGTAACGGCGCATCGGAGCTTCTTTTTGGCTCTTATCTCCAGCTGTCTTATGCGTTCACGTGTTACTTTGAATTCTTCCCCGACTTCTTCCAGTGTAGAGGTCATTTCGTCTTTTAGCCCGAATCGTTTTTCGATAATCAGTTTTTCTTGGGGACTAAGCCACAACATCAGTTCATTGAGGACTTTTGTGTCTTCGCATTTGAACATTTCTGTCATAGGGTCTACTGACCTTGGATCTATGAGTCGTTCTTGAAGCGACCTGTTATTGTCGTCTTCAACTCGTTCGTCCAGCGAAACGAGTGCCTCTGACGCCTTGATCAAACGCAGTACCTTCTCTCCTGACAAATGAGTTAACTTGCATAGTTCCTCCATAGTTGGTTTCTTTCCATGCTCATCGGCAAAGGAGGATTCTATTTCGTGAAGTTTTCTGATGGATTGAATCACATAGCTTGGCAACCTGATAGCGCGTTCCTGACGTTCGATTGCCCTTGTGACAGCTTGTCGAATCCAGTTAGTTGCATAGGTCGAGAACCTGAATCCTTTGTTTGGATTAAAGCTCTCAACTGCTTTGAAAAGACCAATATTGCCTTCCTGAATCAGATCAGGCAATGGCACTCCGGATCGTGAGTAAACTTTGGCCACGCTCACCACGAGCTTTAGGTTTGACTCGATTAACTTGTTCCTTGCTGTTTCGTTTCCCGACTGGGCTTTTCTTGCCAGATCACGTTCTTCTTCAACCCCTAAGAGGGGCCATCGGCCGATCTGAGCAAGATACATATCCATCGAATCACCTACACCTGAAACTCCCGGCATTTCCTCTTCTGTTTCTGGTTCTGGCAACTCAAGTAAACAACTATCCATTATTGCTAACCCTCCTCTTGGATGCATTTTCATACTTGTTTCTTCTATCAGATATGTGTCCGGTGATCATATTTATACACTTTTGTCATTAATTTGTCAATATTTAAAAATTTGCTACTAGCCTAATTTTTTTCTTAATCTATTGAATTTGAAAGGTGAGCAAGGGTAGAATGAATTTATGGAAAATGAAATATCAAAAAGTGAGACGAAGGTTAGGATCGAAAAGCTTAGAAAAGTTATCGATGAGCTTCGATATAAGTATCATGTGCTAAATGATCCGACGGTTACTGACATGGATTACGATTCCTTGATGAAGGAATTAGTTGAACTTGAGCGAAAATATCCGGAATTTTTAGATTCCAGTTCTCCTTCACAAAAAATTGGCGGTGAGCCGGTAAAAAAATTTAAAACTGTCAAACATAAACACAAGATGCTTTCTTTGAACGATGCATTTGATGATGGAGAA
The DNA here is from genome assembly GCA_041649155.1 of Patescibacteria group bacterium. Classification (GTDB taxonomy): domain Bacteria; phylum Patescibacteriota; class UBA1384; order XYA2-FULL-43-10; family 1-14-0-10-43-13; genus JAMCZZ01. Next base: position 532,714 of record JBAZNP010000001.1, read on the forward strand.
TTGAAAAACTGGTTTGATCGTGCAGCAAGGCTTGTCGGAGAAGAGCCGATTTTGAAGTCAGGTTTTTATTGCGAATTAAAAATGGATGGTTTAGCGGTTAGCTTAATCTATAAAAATGGAGAATTAGACTACGCTCTTACGCGCGGTGATGGAAAAGTGGGGGAAGATGTCACTTCAAACATAAAAACTATAAAAAGTATCCCTCTAAAACTAAGGCAGGAATCTAAATATTTCAATCTAGCAAAAGATAAAATTATTGAAATTCGTGGCGAGGTTTATATGCCAACATTGTCCTTCGAGGCATTGAACAAAGAAAGAGCAGAAAAGGGCGAGTCGCTATTCGCAAATCCAAGAAATGCAGCTGCAGGTTCAATTCGTCAGCTTGATCCGAAAATTTCCGCTTCCCGTAATCTAGATTTTATGGGCTATGCCCTGATTGGAATGGATACGGAAACACATGAAGAGGAGCATGAAATAATCTCTGATTTAGGATTGCCGAGCAATGGCCATAACGAATATTGTCGAAGTCTGGATCAAATTGCAAAACTATGGCACGATTGGGAGAAAATCAGGCCAAAACTTCCTTATCAGATTGATGGCATGGTTATAAATATTGATAATGAAAAATTATTCCGAAAGCTCGGCGTGGTAGGTAAAGCCCCACGAGGTGCAATTGCTTTTAAGTGGCCGGCGGAAGAGGTTACAACCGTAATCGAAGAAATTGAAGTAAGAGTTGGGCGTACTGGTGTTTTGACTCCAACAGCACATTTTAAGCCTGTTGTAGTGGCTGGCTCGACTGTTTCAAGAGCAACGCTTCATAATCAGGATGAGATTGATAAAAAAGATATCCGTATTGGCGATACAGTAGTGATCAGAAAAGCGGGAGATATTATTCCCGAGGTGGTTAAATCGATTTCAGAATTACGAACTGGCAAGGAGAAAAAGTTTAAAATGCCAACGACCTGTCCGATGTGCGGTGGAAAAGTGGAGAGGAAAGAAGGCGAGGCCGCTTTCAGGTGTCTTAATAAGAAATGTTTTGCTGTTGAATTTCGTTCTCTTGAACATTTTGTTTCCAAAACTGCTTTTGATATTGATGGACTCGGTCCTAAGATATTGGAAAAATTATTGACCGAAGGTTTGATTCACGATGCTTCTGACTTGTTCACTCTGAAAATGGGGGACTTGGAACCGCTTGAGCGTTTTGCCGAAAAGTCGGCCCAGAATGCGATTGACTCAATCGAACAATCAAAAAGCATCACTTTAGCCCGATTTATTTATGCTTTGGGAATTAGAAATGTTGGAGAGCAAACAGCTATTGATTTAGCCGAAAAATATCACACCATAGAAAAATTATTAGAGGCGAGTTCTGAAGATCTAAACTCCATTTATGACGTCGGGCCTGTCGTGGCAAAGAGCATTTACGAGTATTTTAAAGATGAGAAAAAAATTCATTTTGTGAGAAATCTACTGGGAAATGGAGTTAAAATACAAAAGGTTGAGAAGAAAGAGGTTAAGACTGGTGTTTTAGACAAAACTTTTGTTTTTACCGGTGGGTTGGATTCAATGACGAGAGATGACGCCAAGGCGTTGGTGCGAAAATTTAGCGGCAACGTTTCAGAATCGGTAAGTACTAAAGTTGATTATGTGGTTGCTGGCGAAAGTACCGGCTCCAAATATGAGAAGGCGAAACGATTAGGGGTAAAGATTGTTTCAGAGGAAGAATTTTTGAAATTAATTAATTAAGTTTGTTCTTACGATTTTGGACGATCGGGGGATAATCGTAAGAATGGTTTGGCATTTTTGTTTTTTAATATCTCCTAGTTTTGGCACGGTCTATATAAGTAAAACGACTTCCAGGGCGGAAGTCGTCGGCTTTAATGCATGGATTGTACTACGTGGTGTTATGCAGCGGGCGGGAGAGGATCAATAAGATCGGATATTGAAGCAACGGCTTCTTCGACAGTGGCATAGATGTCGAAAGTTTTGTTGAGGTCAGTATAATTGAAAACGTTGAGAATTCGTGGAGAGGAGCAAGCGAGGGCTAGATTCCCGTCTTGCTCTCTAATACGCCTCAAGCTACTGAGCATAACGCCAAGACCGGTGGTGTCTAAGTAATCGACCTTGTTTAAATCGACTATCAGATTGACCCCGTCTTCTTTCATGGTATCCATGATCTGCTGTTTAAGCTGTGGGGAAGTATAGATATCCACTTCGCCTTCAAGGCTTATAACGGGGAAGATACTTGCGGTGCTGACCTCCATTTTGAAAGCCATTTTTTTCACCTCCTTTTCAATTCCATTCAAGTTGAGAAGATAGCGCAGTAGGCATCTTGCAAAGATCCATAAACATTCATGGTCTTTTGGGCTCTAGCTATTTCAAATATCCTTTCTATCTCTGGTGAGATAATAACATGGAATTCTACTTTGGCATTTAATACAGCCAATCTATTTCTGAGCCAATTTAACGATCCAAAACCAGCTACATCCATGTAACTAATTTCGCCCAAGTCTAAGATTAGCTTAGAGTTATTGGTTAGATACTCCTGGTTGCTTTCGAGATAATCGCGAACAGTCAGTTTGAAGTGATCTCTGGTCTCAAAATCCAGTATTCCCTTCACATTAATGACATAACCATCTTCTTTGTAGTGATGCCACTTGATTTCGATATCCAATTTTCATCCTCCATGAAACATATTTGTCCCATGTGTTTATAACATAAATTAAATATTCTGTCTATACTAATAAGAAAATGGCCTCTGCACTCAGAGGCCATTACGGGTCATGATTGATAACCAATAAGCTATCAATCGGGTGCTTGGTCAGCTTCTTCGACTGAAGGAAAAATTTTGAAGAAACGAAGCATACCTGTTATTTCTAGAAAATCTTTTATTCGTGAGCTAAGTCCAAATAATCGCAAGTCTCCGTCGCAGTCCCTAAGTCTTTTAAGCTGACTGACTATCTCTTGCAAGACAATATTGTCTATAAAAACGATATTGGTCATGTCGATGATCACAATCGTTTTCCCTAGACCTAATTGTTCCGAGATTACGTCTTTAAACTTAGACGCATATTCCTTTTTTACTTCTCCTTGATCATTCTGCTCGGGCAAGATAACTGCATTGCCGTTCGGTGTTTCTTGGACTTGTATTCCTTTAAACATTTCCCCTTTTATTCCTCCTGTGAGTTCAGTCTGCAATTACTTTTAGAGTACCATAGCCTGGCGACAGAAAAAAATAACAATGTAAAATAATAAATTCAGATTACTAAATTTGATATCAAGTGAACCGAAAATATTATACGAGGCTTAAAACATAAAGATGTTGAACTCAAGCTCTAGAGGTGCTAATATTTAAACATGGCGAAATTGGATATTTCTCAAATAGAACATATTGCAAAGCTCTCAAGATTGGAATTAACCGATGAGGAAAAAAAGTTGTATTCAGAACAGCTTTCTTCTGTGCTTGATTATGTTGAGCAGCTTTCCGAAGTAGATACGGACAATGTCGAAGCGACGGCAAATATCACAGGACTTAAAAATGTCTTTCGGGAAGATGAAGTCGAAGAGAGCGGTGTTTCTCATGATGATATAAAATTAAACGCTCCAGAATTTAAGAGTGATAGTTTCGTTGTGCCAGGTGTGTTTGAGTAACTAGAAAACAACAGATTACGAATTATACTAATAATACAGATCACATATGAAGTTACATGAACTAACAATTAAAGAGGCGAGTGAGAAGCTGGCGAATGGCGAAATCACTTCAGTTGAATTGACTGAGGCTGTTTTTGAACGGATCAATGCTGTTGAGCCAAGAGTCGGTGCATATATTACTTTATGTAAAGAAAAAGCGCTGGAAATGGCCGAAGCTTCGGACGAAAGAAGAAGAGACGGCAATATTTTAAGTGAAATTGACGGTATCCCAATTGCAGTAAAAGATTTGTTTTTAACCAAAGGTGTAAAAACCACTGCCGCTTCAAACATTTTAAACGACTTTATCCCTATTCACGAGTCAACTTCGACAAAAAATCTATGGAAAGCCGGAGCGGTTTTGATTGGCAAGACCAATCTTGATCAGTTTGCTATGGGTTCTTCAACGGAAACTTCAGCTTATAAAACATCAAAAGAATTTAATTCAACTACCAGAAATCCTTGGGACCTAGAAAGAGTTCCCGGCGGTTCATCGGGTGGTTCTGCGGCGGCTGTGGCGGCAGATGAGTGCATTGCTGCGGTTGGTACGGATACCGGTGGCTCAATTCGCCAGCCAGCTAGCCTTTGCAGTATCACAGGTTTGAAACCAACTTATGGCCGCGTTTCCCGTTATGGAGTAATGGCGATGGCATCTTCTCTTGATCAGGTTGGTCCGATGACTAAAACAGTGGAAGATGCTGCGATATTATTAAAATATTTATCCGGATGGGACAAATATGATTCGACAAGTTCAAAAAAAGATGTACCAGACTATATAAAATCTATAAACAAAGATATTAAGGGTTTAAAAATTGGCGTTCCTAAAGAATTTTTTGCTGAAGGATTATCACCGGAGGTAAAAGAAATTGTAGAAGAGGGAATAAATAAGCTTAAATCGCTTGGAGCTGAGATCGTTGATGTTTCTTTGCCAATAGCAAAATATGCTTTAGCTGTTTATTATATTTTAATGCCGGCGGAAGTTAGCTCAAATTTGGCCAGGTTTGATGGTATTAGGTATGGTCTATCGACCATCAAGAAACAAGATGCAAATATCAAAAATCTGGAGGAGGTTTATTCAAAGTCACGAGCGGAAGGTTTTGGTGATGAAGCCAAAAGAAGAATAATGCTTGGAAGTTATGTTCTATCAGCTGGCTACTATGATGCATATTACAAAAAAGCTCAGAAAGTTAGAACGCTGGTAAAAAAAGAATTTGAAGAGATATTCTCCAAGGTAGATGTGATTGTTACTCCTGTGACACCGACGCCTGCCTTTAAGTTCGGTGAAAAAGTTGCAGATCCTCTGTCAATGTATTTGTCTGACGTAATGACCGTACCGGTAAATCCGGCGGGCTTGCCTGCAATGTCAATTCCGGCTGGATTTGTTAACGCCGCATCCACCGAAGGTGGAGCAGGCGCCCCTGCTTCCGAAGGAATGCGGGGAAATAAAGAACTTCCAGTCGGTATGCAATTAATTGGTCCAATGTGGGGAGAGCAAACTTTATTAAACGTTGGATCTGCATTTCAGGATGCAACAGAATTTCATAAAAAGAAACCTTCCTTATAAGAAGTTTAAGGTCTATCTAATTTCTAGCCCCGATGTCATATCGGGGTTGCAACCGTCGAAATTCGACAAACCTTAAACTTTACACTGGTATATTAATGGAAAAACGATGGGAAAAAGAGCAAGAATAAGAAAACAGAAGATTGAGCAGGAAAAGATCGAGCGCAAAGAGATGCTTGAAAAAATTTACTATGAAAAAAATCCATGGTTGAAATTTTGGAAAAGAATAGATTTCTGGATTTATACAGTTTGTCTCTTGGCTGTTATTGCTTATCCGTTTGCGATGAAAGGAAAAATTAACATGAATGACAGGGCAATTATTCATACTTCAATGGGTGATATTGAGATTGAATTGTACGGAAAAGATGCACCTAAAACAGTTGATAATTTTGAAAAGCTTGCCAAAGAAGGTTTCTATGATGGTCTTTTATGGCATCGTGTTGTTGAAGGCTTTGTAATCCAGACAGGTGATCCAAACGGAGATGGAACTGGCGGTCCGGGTTATCAATTTGACGATGAGATAAACAGTCAAAAATTTGTCACGGGATCAGTGGGTATGGCAAATGCCGGCGAAAACACAAACGGCAGCCAGTTTTTTATTACGACTAGCGCAGAGGCTGAACAGTCATTGGATGGTAAATATACTAATTTTGGATTGGTTGTCAGGGGACTGGATGTAGTGCAGGCAATAGGCGTTGCTCCGGTTGATGAAAATGACAAGCCGCTTAGTGATATTACAGTTGAAAGTATTGAGATTAAATAATTTAAATTACCAAATGTTTAAACATTGTAAATTTAGATTTTTAATTCATTTTAAATTTTAAATTATAAATTAAAGATGTCATATCAAAAACATTCTAAAAAACAGAGCAAAACATTTCTCGAGATAGCACTTGTTGGCATTATGAGGGCTTTATGGTTTTTAATAAAACTTCCTTTCAAGGGTATGGCAAAAAAGAAGGGCATTTCGGTTGCAGAGCGAAATGAAATTACGTTAAGAAGACATAAAATTGAAAGCCTTTTAAATAGTAATAGCGAAATTGAATTAAAACACGCTGTTTTAGAAGCAGATAAACTAGTTGATCACATTCTAAAATTGAAGGGTTATGAAGGCGACACTTTCGCGGACAAATTGAGATCAGCGGAAGAAAGCATGAGCCACTTAACATATAATGAAATCTGGCAGGGTCACAAAATCAGAAATCGTATTGCTCATGAGAATGAATTAAGAATCACGAATCAAGAATTAAGAACAGCCGCAGACAAGCTATTAAAATTCACAAAGAGTATTTAAGCCATACAGAAAGCTAATATAACGAATTTAAACAAAAATTATTAAACGGTTAGTTTTTATTAGTTGTATTCGCCTTTTGTATAGAAGTAAGGAATATTTATGCCAAATCTTAAAACTACAATCGGACTGGAAATTCATGTTCAGCTCAAAACAAAGAGCAAAATGTTTTGTCGTTGCGACAACAATGCTGAAAATAAAGCGCCAAATACGACTGTCTGTCCGATCTGCTTAGGAATGCCGGGAACACTTCCTGTTATGAATAAACAGGCGGTTTTGTGGACGATTAAAACCGGTTTAGCTGTGAACTGTACTATTCCCAAAATTGCCAAGTTTGACCGTAAACATTACTTTTATCCCGACTTACCAAAGGGTTACCAGATTAGCCAGTATGACGAACCGTTTTGTGTCGGTGGATATCTTGAAGTAGATGGCGCAAAAGTGCGATTTAATAGAATCCATCTAGAAGAAGATGCTGGAAAATTGATCCATTCAGACGGAAAAAGTCTGGTTGATTTAAATCGTGCCGGCACGCCATTAATGGAAATAGTTACTGAGCCGGATATAACATCTCCAAAACAAGCAGGTGATTTTTTACGTGAACTCCAGAAAATTGTTCGTGATGTTGTGCAGGTTTCTGATGCGAATATGGAGAAAGGGCATTTGCGTTGCGATGCCAACATTTCTATTACTGACGGTGAACGGATGTCAGAAATTGTCGAGTTAAAAAACATTAATTCATTTCGTTTTGTCGAACGTGCGCTCATTCTCGAAGAAGAAAGATTGAAAGCAGAATATCCAAATTGGCCGGAGAAGAAAGGCAAGGTTACCAGAGGCTATGATAGCAAAAAGAATAGTACGTATGCCCAGAGGACAAAAGAGGAAGCGGCTGATTACAGATACTTTCCGGAGCCTGATTTGCCACCGATTGATACTAGCGAATTCAATCTGGAAGAATTAAAATCAGAAATCGGTGAAGACGAGAAAACCAAAATCGATAAATATATTAAATTGGGCATTAATGAGTCCGATGCCAAGGTATTGACCACCAATTCTAATAAAGAGAAAATGTTTATTAATATTTCAGAGCATTTAAAATCGAATAATTTATTTTCTATTCTTGCTACTGCAATAGTTCATAATTACTTTGGTTTTGAAGACATCACCATGGATAAATCCAATGATTATGCTGGAGCGATCGAGGCCTTGGTTGACAAGAAAATATCAAAGAATGTCTTATCTCAAATTGTTGGTCAAATTCATGACAGTAACATCTCCTTTGAGGAGGCCTTCAGCAAATTCTCAGGTGAGAATGAAAATATTGATTTAGACGAAATAATTTCAAAAATAATTTCCGATAATACTAAAGAAGTTGAGGCATATAAATCGGGTAAGAAGCAGCTGTTTGGATTTTTCATGGGACAAGTGATGAGAGAAACTGGCGGTAAAGTCGATCCTGCTCTTGTAAATAAAACGCTTCACGATAAGTTGGACAACTAATAATCCTCGCAATGACAAAGGAAGTTTTTACAAAATCACATTGCTTAAACAGTAATTTGGTAATATAATTAGAACTACTTAGGCTTTATATCTTATAGATTAAAAATTTGGGCTAAAGGCCCATCAGCCTCTGGCTGAAAATTGGAGGGGAAATGATAATTGATGTTCTTATTCAAATCTTGATAGTGGTTGCCATAGTTGCAATTACGCTTCTGATTATTGTTCTTTGGAAAACAAATATAGTACTGGATGATTTCAAGGAAACCAGCAAGATTGCAAAGAGGAGAGTAAAGCAGCTAGATAGCTGCCTTGATGGTCTAGAAAATGCAATTAACAATGCTTCGAGTGTAATTAAAGGATTTTGTTCTTCTTTGGAGACCGGTCAAAAAATTAAAGAAAAATTAAAAAGTTTTTGGGAATAAGGAAGGAAAATCATGACAAATAAACCGGAAGGATCTAATGGTAAATTTGTAATTGGCGCTGTGCTTGGCGTATTGGCTGGTGCAGTTGCAGGAGTTTTGCTTGCGCCGCGAAGTGGTAAAGAAACCAGAAAAATCGTAGCAAGCAAGACAAAAGAATATAAAAAGAGCGGAACGGAGTTTGTCGCGAAAGAAGCGAGTGTCGCTAAGAAAGCTATTGAAGATACTGTTGATAAAATTAAAAAATAAATAGGTGAGGTTATATGAAAAAAGTTGAATATGAAGATTCAATTGATGATGATTTGAGAGGTGATGTAAAACCAAAAAGACGTAGGTGGGCTCTTTTTATTGCAATAGTTGTTATTGCCTTTATTGTTGGAGTCATCGGTGGGTTGGGTGGAATTTTAGTTCTGTCGGCAGATAACGGAAATATAGCTAAAAAATTGGGACTTAATTTTTCCGAGCTTTCAATTCCAACTATAAAAACTGAAAAGCTGGTTTTGGAAGAATCCAATGCAGTTATTGATGCTTCCGCTAAAGTATCGTCGGCGGTTGTTTCAATTCAGCAAAAATCAACTGTTCAGGATCAATTTGGCCAAACATATGAGACAGGTGGATCTGGTACTGGTTTTATTATTACAAATGATGGCTTAATTCTAACAAATAAACATGTGGTTACTGATACAACTGCAAAATATACAGTAACAATGGACGATGGTAAAATATACGATGCTGTCGTGCAATCGGTTGATCCTTTTCAGGATATTGCGGTAATAAAAATCGATGCTAAAAATTTACCGGTTGTTGAACTGGGAGATTCAGATGAATTGAAGGTGGGGCAGTGGGTGGTCGCTGTAGGAAACGCTTTGGGTAAATTTGAGAATACTGTAACGGTCGGAATTATTTCTGCTAGAAATAGAACAATTGAAGCTACCGATGACCAAGGTAATAATTCTGAATCTATGGACAATGTTATACAAACAGATGCCGCAATTAATTCCGGTAATTCTGGCGGTCCGTTGGTTAATCTGAAAGGTCAGGTTATTGGGATAAATACTGCAGTTGCTGCTGATGCACAAGGTATTGGGTTTGCTATTCCTATTAACGAAGCGAAATCAGCAATCGACAGTATTAAAAAAACCGGCAGAATTATAAGGCCCTATCTGGGGGTTAGATATCTGCCTATTACAAAAGAAATTGCCACAGCTAATAAATACCCTGTTGATTATGGGGCACTGATAGTGAAGGGCAGTTCGGATAGTCAGGTTGCAGTTGTGCCTAGTTCGCCTGCGGATAAAGCGGGAATTACTGAAAACGATATTATTCTAGAAGTTAACGGCGATAAAATTGACGAGAATAACGGATTGATAAAGCTTATTCAACAATATCAAGTTGGGGACACAGTGGAACTAAAAGTTCTTTCTAACGGTGATGAGAAGACGGTTAAGGTCAAGTTAGAAGAAGGAAAGTAAGAAAAAAATCCGCCTAGAGCGGATTTTTTTAAATGTCTAAACCTTAATGCCTAATGACTAATAAAAATCTAAATGACAAATTTATAAATTTAATAATTGGACATTTTATTTGAAATTAGAAATTAGGATTTTGGATTTAAATGATTGATGCTTGTTTGGGTTAATTAGAATAATTAGGTCAATTAGACATTTATTTCTACATATCGATCTAAGCCGGCCAAATCTTTTATTAGTTCCACCTCAGAGTGGGGGAATTGTTTTTTTGCAAATTCCAAAATTGATTTTGCGTTACGGCAGTCAAGTTCTAGCAATATTAATCCGTCTTGAACAACGTGACTTTTTGCTTCAATTAAAAATCTTTTAACAATCGCCATGCCGTCATCATCGGCAAAAATTGCACTTTGTGGCTCAAAGGAAATGCCTTCTTTAATTCCATGATTCATAATTCTAGATTCATGATTCTGGTGGCGGGGGACGTATGGTAAATTTGCGGTGATTAAATCAAATTTTTTATTTAAAAATCGGTTGGAGAATAGATCGGAATTATAAAATTTAATATAGTTATCAACTTTATGATTTTTTGAATTTTTTTTAGCAACCGCTATCGCCTTCTTCGAAATATCTGTCGCATAAAATGCGACAGAATCATGAATCATGAATCTTGAATCAAGGAGGGATTTAATAAGCGAAATTATGATACAACCAGAACCAGTTCCCACATCGAGAATATTTATTTTCTCATAATTCTTGATTCTAGATTCTTGATTCTGAAAAAAAACTATGCTTTTTTCCACCAGCCATTCGGTCTCTGGCCGCGGGATGAGTACATTTTTATTTACTATAAAATCATTGCCAAAGAATTCTTTGTGCCCTAAAATGTAGGCGATTGGCTCCCCTATTTTTCGTTTTCTGATATGGTGGCGGAAACGATAATATTGTGAGTTTGTAATTAAGTACTCTGGATGAGAGAAGATAAAAACATCATTTTTGGAGGTAGTTTTCATCAAAAGCAATTTAGCATCAATTTCTGCCGATTTAATGCCGGCATTTTTTAGCTCGAGAATTGATTTATTTAAAAGAGATTGAAGTGTCATTGATATGTCATTTCGAGCCATTCCGAACCCGCTGCTGGGCGGATTTGAGGAAGGCGACCTGCCTGCCGGCAGGCAGGGAAATCCTATCGCATACGCGATGACGGGATCCCTCGACTCGCATTCACTCGCTCGGGATGACATTTAATTGTTAGCTTTGTTGTGCAAGCTTTAAGGCTTGGTCTTCGTCTATTAGAGCGGTAATTATTGGTTCAATGTCGCCGTTCATAATTTTAGGCAGGGAATGCCAAGACTGGTTAATTCTATGATCTGTAATGCGATCCTGAGGGAAATTGTAGGTTCTAATCTTTTCTGATCTGTCACCTGTTCCAATCTGGGATTTTCTTGCGTCCCCTCTTTCTTTCGCCAGTCTTTCTTCTTCTGCCACAAGCAAACGCGAGCGTAAAATACTCATGGCTTTAGCTTTGTTCTTTAGCTGGCTTTTTTCATCCTGACAACTTACCACCAAGCCTGTTGGTAAATGAGTTATCCGGACAGCAGAATCAGTTGTATTCACTGACTGTCCGCCAGGTCCAGATGAACGGAACACATCTATTCTGATTTCGTCTGGTTTTATTTCGATATCTGCTTCTTCTGCTTCAGGGAGAACAGCCACGGTAATTGTGGAGGTGTGAATTCGACCTGACTTTTCTGTTTCAGGAACACGCTGAACCCTGTGAACTCCACTTTCATATTTCATTTTTGAATAGACTTTTTCACCTTTTACTTCAAGTGCCATGTATTTGACACCGCCGACTCCCGATGTTTGAGATGATAAAATGCCAATATGCCAGCCTAGTGTTTCGGCGTAATGTGAGTACATTCGGAAAATTTCTGCGGCAAAGAGCTCTGACTCTTCTCCGCCCGCTGCTGGCCGTATTTCAATTATAACGTTCTTTTCGTCCAATGGATCTTTCGGCAATAATTCAAGCTCAAGTTCTTTTTCGAGAACCTGTTTTTCGTTTTCTAGATCAGATAGTTCTTCTTGCGCAATTTCTTTTAGTTCTTCGTCTTCGCTTTGCAGTATTTCTTTATTTTCCTTGATATTTTTTTGTACAACGAAAAATCGCTCGGTTTTCTTAGCAAAATCTTCAGATGCTGACTTCTCTTTAGCCAGTTTTGCGTATTCTGAAGGATCGCCCTGAATTGCAGGGTCATTAAGCTTATTCTCGAGTTCTTTGTACCGGTCTAAAATTTTTTGTAATTTATCATTCATATAAATAAAAATTGCTACATTGCTAAATTGTTGAATTGCTAGGATTACCCAACAATATAACAATAAAACAATATAACAATATAACAATATAACAATTAATTAAAGTTATTTATCGTCTTTTTTGTTTGAACCGTTGTTGTTCTTTTTTTCTGTTTTGGCTTCTTTAGCTTTGCTGGCTGCTTCCATTCTGGCTTTAAACTTGTCTACGCGTCCGGCAGTATCAACTAACTTTTGCTTGCCTGTGTAGAATGGGTGACATTGAGAGCAGATTTCAACCTTGATTTCCTTTTCGGTTGATCCAACAGAAAATACTGCGCCGCAAGCGCATTTAACTTCTGCATCGTTGTAGTATGTTGGATGAATTCCTTGTTTCATTTCATTCTCCGATTGAATTTACTCAATAAGATTAACACAAACCTTGTCCTGCGTCAATATTTATGCTAAAGTAATCTTGTTTTTAATAAATCGTCCCGACGTTCATCGGGATAATACACACGCCTATCTCAAAATTCTTCCCGTCTGGTGGGAGCCAGCCGAGGATTGTTAGGCGGAAGTATAAAGAATTTAATCGATCCCACGTCGCCCCTAGGGGGCTATGCGGGACAGAAAGGAATTGTTATGGTAAATTTACCGTCTCTACGCGAGATGCTTGATGCTGGTGTTCATTTTGGTCACAAGACCTCTAGATGGCACCCAAAAATGGAGCCTTACATTTTTATGGCTAAGAACGGGGTTTCTGTTATCAATCTGGAAAAAACAGAGGAAGAACTTAAAAAAGCTGTTGACTATGTTCGTGATTTGGCTGTTTCTGGTAAAACCATTGTTTTTATTGGTTCGAAGAAGCAAGCTGGGGAAATTGTTAAAAAGGCAGCAGTTAATTGTGGTATGCCCTACGTTAACTTTCGTTGGGTTGGTGGAACTTTAACAAACTTTGAGACTGTTAAAGTTGCAATTAAAAAATTCAAAGCACAGAAAGAAGAATTGGAAACATCTAACGCAAAACTTTCCAAAAAGGAATTATCCAAGCTTAGAGAAGTTGTTGAAAAAGGCGAAAAACTTTTTGGCGGAATGGTGAATCTTGAAAGAAAGCCTGACGCCTTAATTCTTTTGGGTGTTCATGATGAAAGAAACGCCTTAAGAGAAGCCAACTTAGAAAAAATTCCTGTTGTTGGTATGGTTGATACAAATATGGATCCAACCAATGTCGCATATCCGGTTCCTGCAAATGACGATGCTACAAAGTCAATTGAACTATTTGCTAATTTATTTTCACGAGTGATAAAGGAAAATAAAGGCTTGGCTAAAGCTAAAGAAGAAAAATAAACATACAAAAGGCGAATAAAACGAATAAAAGCTAAAAGTTAAATTCGTTTTTCGCTCAAATTAGTTATATTAGCTTTCTGTATGGTTTTAAACAATTAAGAAAGCAATAAATCTTAAAGGAGTATTATGACTATAACTGCAAAACAAATCGCTGAGTTTAGAGCCAAGACTGGTCTTCCTATGATGGAGTGCAAAAAAGCCCTGACTGAAACAAGTGGCGATGAAGAAAAGGCGTTAGAATTTTTAAGAAAAAAAGGCATAGTTAAAGCAGCGGAGAAATCAGAACGGGACACTAAAGCTGGTTTGATTGAGTCTTACATTCATAATGGTGGAAGAATCGGGGTTTTGGTTGAAGTTCTATCTGAAACCGATTTTGTAGCCAAGAATGAGGAATTTAAATCATTTGTTCATGACATAGCTCTTCATATCGCAGCTGTAAATCCAAAATATGTCTCGAAAGAAGAAGTTCCAGCTGAAGAGATTAAAGAGCAAAAGAAAAATTTAGAAGAACAAGTTGCTGGCGAAAACAAGCCTGCTGAGATTGTTGAAAAAATCATTAGCGGTAAACTTGAAAAATATTATTCTGAAATTTGTCTTTTAAACCAGCCCTATGTCAAAGATCCGGATATTACTGTTGGCGAGCTTCTTTCTAGTAAGATACAAAAAATTGGTGAAAATATTGTAATTTCCCGTTTTGTTCGATTTGAAATTGCTTAGTAGTGTGTTAGAATTAGGTGAGGATATCAAATTTTAGTCCCGATGTAATATCGGAATTGCAATCGTTGAAATTCGACAATCCTTACCTAATTTTGAACAGGAATATCATGGCAAAATTAAAATACAAACGCGTACTATTAAAACTCTCAGGGGAAGTTCTTTTGGGGTCACAGGATTTTGGTATTGATCCGGAGGTTGCTGATTTTATCGCCTCTGAAATAAAAGACCTTGTAAAAATTAAGGCGAAAGTCGTGATCGTTTTTGGCGGTGGCAATATTTCAAGAGGTCGTGATGCACATCATAAAGGATATGACAGGATTACTGGTGATCGAATTGGGATGCTTGGAATTGTTATGAATTCCCTGGCTCTAGGTAATGCTTTAAGCAAGATTGACGTTGCCAATAAAGTATATTCTGCTGTTGATATGCCAAAAATCTGTGCCAGCTATTCTCACGAGAAAGCTTTAGATGATCTGGAAGATGGTAAAGTAGTGATCATCGGTGGCGGGACAGGTAGCTTTCATTTTTCGACTGATACTGCGGCGGCGCTTAGGGCATGCGAACTTGATTGCCAAGTGGTTTTAAAGGCAACCAAGGTTGACGGTGTCTACGATAAAGATCCGCAAAAATTTTCCGAAGCTAAAAAGATTTCTGAACTGCATTATCTTGATCTTATTAATAATGATTATAAGGTAATGGATTTTACAGCTGTAACATTGTGCATGGACAACAAACTACCTATTCTGGTATTTGAATTAATGAAACGAGGAAACATTAAAAGAGCAGTTTCTGGTGAAAAAATTGGAACAATAATCGATTAGCAATACTAATTACAAATATACAAATTATTACAAAAAGTACGTGAAAGAATTAATACCCCAGTTAAATAATTTCCCTTTGGTCAATATTTAACGGGGCAAGGGAGTAACATGATAGATCAAATAATTACAGATATTAAGCCAAAAATGAAGAGCGCTATTGACAATTTAACTACTGAATTACAGAGAGTCAGGACTGGAAGAGCGAACGCCAGTATTTTGGATGGAATTTCAGTCCCATATTATGGGTCTACTTCTTCGATCAGAGAAATGGCTTCAATCACAATTCCAGAACCTACTGTGATTGCAATTAAACCTTGGGACAGGAATGCTTTATCTGACATTGAAACGGCGATCAGGTCCTCTGACATTGGTTTGTCTCCCATCAATGATGGTGTTCAGGTAAGATTGGTTTTGCCTCAAATGACCGAAGAAAGAAGGAAGGAAATAGTCGGTCAAGTGAAGAAAATGGGGGAAGATGCCAAAGTTTCAATTAGAAATGTTCGTGGCGACGCATGGACAAAGGTTCAACAGGCGGTGAAGAAAAATGAGGCAACCGAAGATGATAAATACGGTGCCGAAGAAGAGTTGAACAAATTGACATTGGAAAAAAACAAAGAAATTGACAAAATAATTTCTGACAAAGAAATAGAAATAATGAAGATTTAATAGAGATTTTTATATGATTCTCACTATAGTTGTGTTTTTGCTTGTAATCGGTGTTTTAATTCTGGTTCATGAATTTGGCCATTTTATTATGGCTAAAAAAGTCGGCGTTAAAGTCGAGGAATTTGCTATCGGGTTTCCTCCAAGATTGTTTTCAAAGAAAAAAGGTGAAACCGAATATTCTATAAATGCTATTCCGCTTGGCGGTTATGTTAAAATGCTTGGCGAGCTTGAGCATTCAAAAGATAAACGGGCATTTGAAAATCAGACTCCTGGAAAACGTTTTTCTATTGCGGTAGCCGGCGTGGTAATGAACTTAATTTTAGCTTGGGTTATATTAACCATTGGTTTTGCAGCCGGAATGTCGCCGATCGTTTCTTCGCCGGATGCAATTCCAGGCAAGAAACTTTCTTCTGAAATTATTTTTGCTGACGTTAGTCCTAACTCTTCTGCTGAAAAAGCCGGAATTTTGTCCGGAGATGTGGCAATATCTGCTACATCGAGCGGAGAATTGGTGGAATTTTCATCCTTAGACCAATTTGATAAATATAACAGCGATCACAAAAATCAGGTTGTAAAATATCAGATCAAAAGAGACGGTAATACGATTGAAAAAGAGGCCGCGCTCTCTGACGATAGTGATTCACAACTGGGAGTGGCAATTATTGAGAAAGCGGTCATAAGGGTTCCATGGTACAAGGCTCCTTATGTTGCATTGCATGAGACATATGAAATTGTAAAATTGACATTCGAATTTTTCGGCAGCTTTGTAAGTAAGTTATTCTCAACTGGGACGGTGGAAGAGGGTGTCGGCGGTCCGGTTGCGATCTATGTCTATACTGGCATGGCGGTTAAGGCAGGAGCAATGGTGCTTTTACAATTCGTTGCTCTTCTTTCAATCAATTTAGCAGTTATAAATATTTTACCTTTTCCGGCTTTGGATGGCGGAAGATTGGTATTTATTTTACTTGAGAAAATCTTTAAAAAAAGAGTAGTTAAAGAGAAGGTTGAAAACACTATTCATCTTGTCGGCTATGCCCTACTCATTCTTCTAATAGTAGCCATCACATATAGAGATATCGCAAATTTATTTCACAAATAACCCCCCATCTAGTTTATATTAAATGTCATTTCGACCCCCCGGCTTGTCGGGGTTGGAGAAATTTTATCAAAAGATCCCTCGACTACGCTCGGGATGACAATGGAGAAACTATGAAACAATCACAACTTTTCTTCAAAACCCGAAAAGAGGTTCCTGCTGATGCCGATTCAATAAACGCATCTTATTTGGTGCGGGCTGGTTTTGTTCATAAACATATGGCTGGTGTGTATGCGCTTCTGCCGCTTGGCTCAAGAGTTTATCGTAAAATTGAAAATATTATTCGAGAGGAAATGGACGCTGTTGGCGGACAAGAAATACTAATGAATGTATTGCAGCCGAAAGAACTCTGGGAAGAAACAAATCGATGGGAGTCGGCGATTGATGTTTTTTATAAATTAAAAGACAGTCGTGGCAAAGAGTTAAATTTAGCTCCGACACACGAAGAAGAAGTTACGGATATTGTTCGAAAAAATATTGGATCATATAAAGAATTACCGTTTAGCTTGTATCAGATCCAAACCAAGTTCCGAAATGAACCAAGAGTTAAGTCCGGTCTTTTACGCGGCCGTGAATTTATAATGAAAGATATGTACAGCTTTTCGGAAAGTCAGGAACAACACGACAAATTTTATGAAAAAGTCATACCATCTTACTTTAATGTTTTCAAAAGACTTGGTTTGAATGCCAAACTTGTGGAGGCATCGGGCGGTATTTTTTCCAAATATTCTCATGAATTTCAGGTTATAACCCCAGTTGGCGAAGATACAATTTTTTATTGTGACAAATGTGATTTTGCTCAGAATAAAGAGATTGCGGAAGTCAAAGATGGCGATAAATGTCCAAAATGCGATGGGAAAATTAAGAGTGATCGTGGGATTGAAGTCGGCAATATTTTTCCTCTTAAAAACAGATTTTCTGAACCAATGAAAGCAACTTTCCTTGATAAAGACGGCAAAGAACAGAATTTTATTATGGGATGCTACGGTATCGGTTTGACTAGGAGTCTGGCCACTATTGTTGAAATATATTATGATTCGACAAAAAACAAGATGATCTGGCCGGAGGAAGTTGCTCCATATCAAATTCATCTATTGTCTTTAAATAAAAACGAAGAAGCTGATAAATTGTATGAAAAACTCATAAAAGACGGTGTTGAAGTTTTGTATGACGATAGAAACATGTCAGCTGGAGAAAAATTTGCAGAAGCTGATTTGGTTGGTTGTCCAAAAAGAATTATTGTTTCTGAAAAGTCTCTAAAAAGTGGTGGCGTTGAAGTAACTGATGTAAAGACGAGCAAATCAGAAATCCAGAAAATAGAATCACTTAAGATATAAATATAGTTTAACCGATCATGGAAAAGTATAACTCAGACTAAAATACGAGTTATACTTTTTTTGCAGTATCATGGTTTTTCGATTCAATAAGTGTTATATAGTTAGTAATGACAAAAAAAATATCAGACGTCGCATCCACCGAAGATGGAGCAGGCGCCCCTGCTCTCGATGAAAGCGAAATGCGGGGAAAAATCAAAGACTTTCCCAAAGCTCCGGGGATTTATCAATTTATCGATGATGACGGTAAGATTTTGTATATTGGCAAAGCGAAAAATCTGCAGAATAGGATAAAATCATACTTTTTAAAAGAAGTTGGCAGGGGTCCGGCAATTGATTTAATGATCCAACTAGCAAAAGATATCAAATGGACAACAACGGAGAGCGAGATTGAAGCCATTTTGCTTGAAGCGGAATTAATTAATAAACTGAAACCGAAGTATAATGTTCGTTTGAGGGATGATAAGTCATTCTTGGTAATTAAGATTGCCAAGAAAATTTCTAATTCCAAATATTCTTCGAGCGATAGCGAGAAGTCTGGAAATAGAGTTCTCGGCAAAGCCTCGAACAATAATATTGATAATTGGCAAAATTTTCCATGTGTTGAGCTTGTTCGATTTAAGGATGTTGATTTTTCTGACAAGTCCGCGGATTACTTTGGGCCGTACCCATCGGGACTGCTTTTAAAGAAATCGATAAATTATTTAAGAAAAGTATTTCCTTTTCGGGATTGTTCTAAAACAAAATATAATACATACCGCAAAAAAGGCCGACCCTGCATTTATGGTGACATACGGGTTTGCACCGCGCCTTGTGTCGGCTGGGTAAATGAGAAAGAATATCAAAAAAATATTAATTACTTTAAAGACTTTTTGCGCGGTAAAAAGGGGTCTATTATTAAAAAATTAAAAACTCAAATGCAAGATCTTAGTAAGGCTAAGCGTTTTGAAGAAGCTGGTCTTGTTCGAAATAAGCTTAATGCTTTGGATCACATGAAAGATGTTGCGGTTGGCTTGCGAGACGATGCTTTTAACGGTGAAAACATTATTTTTCCAAGAATTGAGTGTTACGACATTTCAAATATTGGGGAGTCATATGTTGTTGGTTCCATGGTTGTATTTAAAGACGGAAAACCTAGCACAGACGATTATCGTAAATTTAAGATTAAGAATAAACCTACATTGTCATTCCAGCCTGTAGCTCGAGAGCTGGAATCCAGGAAAGGGGAAACTGGATCCCAGATCGAGTCTGGGATGACGCATAGTGGAGAAAGCGATTTATCAAGATTGAACGAAATGCTAGACCGCCGTTTTAAAAACGATTGGCCGCTTCCAAATTTGATCGTGATTGATGGTGGAGAAAATCAGTTAAGAGTGGCAACAGATATATTAAAAAAACATAGCTTAAATATTCCGGCAGTTTCTATTTCAAAAGGGAAAAGAAGAGATAAAAACGAATTTCATTTTTCTGATGAAGCAACCGCAAAATATATTAGTAAAAATGTTTCTTTGCAAAATGTGCTGATTCAAGCACGTGACGAAGCCCATCGCTTTGCCATAAATTATTATCGATCTCTGCATAAAAAAGGGTTGTTTAAATGAGAAAAACCCGCCTTTTTGGGGCGGGCCTTCGGTGGCAGAAAGATCACTTCGTAGCACGTGCATGTTCAATGGCCTTCACCTTCCACTCCGTGCCGATAGTATCGGCTACTTCCTGAGCGAAGCCTATCGCGTCTATGTTGTCGGTAAGGTTCTCATGGAAAGTGTTACCGTTCTTGTCGGTAATAGTCACATTTGTGCTAAGTGAGCTAGGCTTAGAGGTGATTACCAGACTAGCAGTTTTCCTTGAGGCTCGCTGAGCTCCATTCATGATAAGGACCTCAAATACCTTTGTGGGGATTTCTTGCCCTTTCGATGCATTGAATATAGTCTCGTGCACCAGATTATTAGCAAGAAGAGCGTACTGGGCCGACACAGGGAGTTTTTTGAACTCCTTGACCATGGCGACTTGTTCGATAGTAAGAGGCTTTGTTTCCTCTTTGTTGCCACAACCGGCAATAATGACGATAATTACTACTAAAATTGCTAATCTCAGTCTCATAGTTACCTTTCGATTCCACACCTCGTTCCGAGGCCAGTGGAGTGAAAACACTATTTACCTTATATCATATTTATATGTTTTTGTCAATATTTATTCAATTCTGGATTGCGAAAAGGTAATTAGCGTATTATAATGGAAGTACTTAAATAAAATTCGGTCGTCATTCCAGTCTGTGGCTTGGAGCTGGAATCTATATAAATAATCTTCTGGATCCCAGATCAAGTCTGGGATGACGCTAAAGGCACAATTTTATGGTTAAATCTTTTCTAAAAAAATGGTGGAATGATCTCAAATATGATCCGGGTGATCCTCGTCAATTGGCTGGCGGGCGTATTCGTGTTGCTGCAATTGGTGGAGGTACAGGATTGGCCACATTGCTTCGTGGTTTGAAGGATTATTCTAATGATATTTCAGCAATTGTCTCAGTAGCAGACAACGGAGCTTCTTCGGGAGAAATCAGGAAAGAGTTCGACATATTGCCCCCTGGCGATATCCGTAAATGCATTTCGGCTTTGGCTTATGATGAGAAACTAGTTTCTGAACTATTAGAATATAGATTTGAAAAGGGCAATAATTCTTTTTCCGGCCATACGTTAGGAAACATCTGGATTACTGGACTTGCAAACTATTTTGGATCATTTGAAAAAGCACTTGAAGTAACGACCGAACTTTTCAAAACTGCCGGCAAAGTTTTACCTGCCACACTTGATGATATTGATATAAAAATAGAGTATGAAGACGGAGATGTCTTAACCGGTGAAGTTCACTTAGACGAAGTCTTGAAAAAAATAAAAAAGATATTCCTAAGCAAGGAAAGTCCTAAGGCTTATGATGGCTCTCTCAGGGCTTTAGCGGAGGCTGATTTAATTATTATTGGTCCTGGCAGTTTGTATGGTAGTATAATTCCCAATTTGCTTATTCCTGGGATAAAAAAGGCAATTTTAAACAATAAAAAAGCGATAAAGGTTTATATAGCCAATTCTTCTACTGAAAGAACTCAGACTCGGGATTATTCTATAGACGATCATATTAAAGTCATAAATGATCATACTTTGGAAAGACTGTTTGATTATTGCTTGGTTAATGATAAGGTTCTTAAAAGTTCATCGGAACAGTCCAAACTTGGAGAGATAAATAATATTACTACAGATAAAGAAAAAATCGATGAAGTGCAGATAGTTAAGGGTGATTTAATAAACGAGAAAAATCCTCTTTATCATGATTCGGAAAAATTATCTAAAGCGGTTGTTGAGTTATACAATAAATTTAAAGATAACAGAATATAGATAACTGTTATCCGTCCAACTGTATTCTGTTTACTAAAAAAGGAGGGGAATATGAGAAGACCAATGGTGGTGGGGAACTGGAAAATGTATACAGAGGCATCAGATGCTCATGTTTTGGCTACTTCAATAAGAAACTATGTTTCCAATATTAAAGAAATTGAGATAGTCCTTTGTCCTCCAATAATTTGGCTTTCTGAAATTTTGTCGATTGTCGGGAAAGGCGGAAGAATTGAACTGGGTGCGCAGAATATGTTCTATGAAAAAGAGGGTCCTTATACTGGTGAAATTTCCCCTATGATGATTAAAAATCTGGCCAAGTATGTAATTATTGGTCATTCTGAGAGAAGAGAGCATTTTGGAGAAACAAATCTAGATGTCAACGAAAAAGTAATCGTTGCATTGCGGGCTGGACTTTATCCGATTATTTGTGTTGGGGAAAAGAAAAAATCTGTTAATTATCCGACAAGTGTAGTAAACCAGCTTAAGGAAGCTTTGGCTCATGTGCCTAAAAAATATTACGCACAAGTAGTGATAGCCTATGAGCCTGTTTGGGCGATTGGTACTGGAGAAAATGCCGATCCTGAGTATGCAGCCAAGGTAATTTCGCAATTAAGGCAGCTTGTTTTACGTGATTCCCCTATTTTATATGGCGGAAGTGTTAATTCGAAAAATGCGGCAGGATTTGCAAACAGACCGGAAATTGACGGTTTATTGGTCGGCGGTGCAAGTTTAAGGGCATCTGAATTTGTTAAAATTTGCTCAACATGGGCAGAGAAGAAAAGTTTTAAGTAATTATACAGATAGCGAATAAAACGAATAAAAACTAATAACTATTTAATAAATCTTCGCTTAAATTAGTTATATTAGCTTTCTGTATTGAAGGAGGAGGAAATATGAAAATTGCAATCAATGGTTTTGGCAGGATCGGCAGGGCGGCTGCAAAAATTATTTTAGATAAACCTAATCTCGAGCTTGTGGCGGTCAATGACTTAGGCGATTTGCCAACTTTGGCTCACTTATTGAAATATGATAGCTGCTATGGCGTTTATTGCAAAGAGGTCGGATATGATGAAAACGAAATCATCATAAATAATCATAAGGTTTTGTTCTATTCCGAAAAAGATCCTTCCAAATTGCCATGGGCGGAGCTTGGAGTAGATGTAGTGATCGAGTCAACTGGTATATTTTTAACAAAAGAAGCTGCGAAGGCTCACTTGGATGCCGGTGCTAAAAAAGTGGTTCTTTCTGCTCCTGCGAAAGATGAGACACCGACTTTTGTGATTGGTGTCAATGAAAAGAAATATGCTGGTGAAAAAATTGTCTCAAATGCATCTTGTACGACGAACTGTATAGCACCTGTGATGAAAGTTCTGGAAGATTGCTTTGGTGTCGAGAAATCGTTAATGACAACGATCCATTCTTATACTGCTGACCAAAATCTTGTTGATGGTCCACACAAGGATTTGAGAAGAGCAAGGGCAGCGGCAGTTAATATTGTGCCCACTACCACAGGAGCAGCAAAGGCAGCTTTTAAAACCATCCCTACTCTTGAGGGCAGGTTTGATGGATTGGCAATTAGAGTTCCGACTCCGGTTGTTTCTCTAGCTGATATCACAGCAGTTCTAAAAAAGAATACTTCAATTGAAGAAATTAATAAGAAATTTTCTGAGGCAAGTGAAGGAGAATATTCTGATATTTTTATTACTAGCGAAGAACCATTGGTTTCTTCTGATCTGGTTATGAATCCAGCTTCTTCGATAGTCGATTTACCGCTAACACAAGTTGTTAAAGGTGACTTGGTTAAGGTTGTTGCTTGGTACGATAATGAATGGGGATACTCCAATCGACTCGTTGAGCTAGCTCAACTCGTCTCAAATTATTAATTTTCAATTTATAATTTATAAAAAATTTTAAATTTTAAATTCCACTGGAGGTGGACATGTGTTTAGCTGTTCCTGGAAAAGTTAAAAAAATTGAAGAAAGTTTTGCTTATTTTGATTTTGACAATAAAGAATACAAGGCAGATATTTCTTTGGCGCCAGAAGTAAAGGTTGGCGATTGGATTTTAATGCATGACGGAAGAGCTTTGTCTAAAATTTCTCAAAAAGAAGCAAGAGAAAACCTGGAGTTTATTAAAACCCACGAAGAGATGGCCAAATAGTGGAAGGTGGAAGGTAGAGGGTGGAAGGGAATTATTTTGCTTTTCTATTATTAATCAAAGCCGATATCATTCGACTCAGAGGTTTTCTGATTTTATCAAGGCAATCAAATTCGATCTGAGATATATATTTCAATTCTTTCGCAATGGTAAATAATGTATCTAGTTCATTACAGGAACCCAATGCGATATATAAAAACTGTATAAATTCTTTGTTTGAATTTCGACCGTATCCTTCAGCAATATTCGCAGGTATCGATACTGCTGCCCTATTGATCTGAGAGATAAGACCATAAATTTCTGATTTCGGAAATTTTGAGGTTGCCTCATAACACAAAATCGTTAACTCTATTCCGTCTTGCCAGATCTTCAAATTTCTATAACCTCCCACACTAAAATCCTTTCTACCTTCTACCCTCCACTTTTAGAGATCTTTATTTTTAAAGATAAATATAGAACTAATCAATCCCGCTAGTAATATTCCTAGCAGTATTTCAATGTGCAATAAATTTAAATTGCCTGTTTCGAGGAGTTTTTGTGGGTCGTAAGTATAAAAGAGAGAAAACTTGTCATAATCTTTTAATTTATCAACTAATTTTGTCATAGCGGTAAAAACATATAGGCCTATTACGATAGAAAGTGTGGCTGAGGCGACGGTAATTTTACTCTTTACCAGGGAAGAAATTAAAATAGCGATTCCATATATTGACCATAAAAATATTATTGCCATAATCGAGAAGGCAATCAAGCCTTTAAAACTAATATCCACGTTGTAAAGTTTGCATAGGATAAAAATGGAAAGACTTGTGGCCTTAACCAATAAGGCAGTGTAAAAGAGGCTGACGACAGCTTCAGACAGAACTAATTTTGTTCTCGAAATTGGCTGGGAAAGCTGGAATTCAATAGTTTTCTTCTCGATTGCTCCGGCAATAGTGGAACCGGCAGATGAAGCGACATAAAAAGCAATGATGATAATAAAAAATAGTGATAAAAATTCCATTGAGATAAATCCCTCGAATTTGGCAAGACTTATCATGTCGCTTGCGCCGAAAAATTTCAAAAGTTCCTTTGGATAGGCTGCATACATTTTTTCCAAGTCTACCTGTTGTATTGTGGGATAAAGTCCAACGATCATCCAAGCGTACGCAAAAAGACCGGTGAAATAATAAATTATACTTTTGAATTGCTCTTTAATTTTTTGAATAATGATGTTGAACATAGTATTTTTCAGAAATGGATAGCGAATGTGTACTAATGGCAAATATGCGAATTTTAACCTCACCCAACCTCTCCTTGTAAAGGAGAGGAGCTATTAGTAAATTAGCTATTGGTTCAATTAGCCATCCATTGTTAATTTTATTTATAATAATGCATAAATATGTCTTCAAGCGATGGTTCGGAAATTTTAATGTCCGAAATGTTGAACTTGGAGATTCTCTTAATTATGTCTCCATTATTGCCAACCGTAATCAAATTATAACCGTTTCTTACTCGCTCAATTTTTTTTACGCCCGCGCTTCGAAGTTTTAGCAGGGGAATGGCCTCGGCGGTTTCTATATATACATTTCGGATATTTTTATTTCTGAAATCTTCAATGTTTTCTATTCTTAATAATTTACCATTTTTTATAATTCCAACACGATCACAGGTTTTTTCAGCTTCTTCTAGAATGTGCGTAGAAAAAAAAGTGGTCGCTCCCCATTCTTTAGCCTCCAAAATTAAATCGTAGAAAGTTTGCTGGTTGAGTGGATCAAGTCCAGAAGTTGGTTCGTCCAAAATCAGGAGTTTCGGTTTGTGCATCATTGCCAAAATTATTGCCAGTTTCTGTTTGTTGCCCTTAGAATAATCACCAACTTTTCTGTTTACATCAAGGCCCAATTTTTTGATTATTGATTTTAAATATTTTTTATCGATATTTTTCTTGAAACCGGAAATATATTTAATACATTTTATTCCTGTCATATTTTCGGGTAAATATATTTCTCCTGGCAGAAAACCAATGTTCTGACGTATTTTGATAGAGCTTTTAATAGTATCTAAACCAAATATACGGACTGATCCTTTTGTTGGCCTAACTAAGTCGAGAAGAAGCTTGATGGTTGTGGTCTTTCCTGCTCCATTAGGTCCGATGAAACCAAAAATCTCACCTTCTTTAACATCAAGATTAAGATTTGCCAAAGCTTTAACTTTACCATTTAAATAATTTTTGGTCAGTCCTTTTGTTTGAATTGCCATGCTTATTTTTTGAGTAATTTCTTCAGATGTATCTTTTGAATTTTTCATTGGTTTTTTAATAGATTTTGGCATTCTTGATTTACTGCAAAGTCCACAATTTCGAGTTCTTCATTTTCAATCGTTTTAGTAAATTCAACCCTTTCTTTTTCAGGCAATTTGCTTAGCTGATTAAATAAGGAATCTGTTGCTTCCGTCATGTAATCGGAGATCTCTAATGTATTCGCATGAGAAACAGGTAATCTTTTTATTTCTTGATTACCATTATTATTAAACTCTTTTATTTCAATTTGTGAAAACGATGACAATCCTTTCGGAAACATTTTATCGTATAAAGACTTGAATTTATCTTTTATCGTATTTGCTAATGCTGGATTATTTTTTAGCTTAACATCGATTTCTTTTTCAAATGAATCTTTATTTTTCTGCAATGCTTCTCCCCAATTTTTTTCCAAGGAAATGTTTTCACTATTTACAATAAAGTTGCCGATTGGCTCAGATAAAACATCGGCAGGAATTTCTTTGGAACCATCTTCTTCGGTCTCAATATGTTCTGGAGCAAATTTTTGTGCAGTCTCTACACAAAATGACGTTTTGTAACTCTCTTTCATACGGAGAAAATTTATTGCTTCATTCTGATTAGCTGCTTCAGCTTTAATGCCGGAAAATAGAGTCGCGAGTATTGCTGCGGGTATGACGTACTTTTTGTCCTTCAAAAAACGCTCCCACCCTGATGATTTATCATGCTCTATCTTTGTCATTTCCAGATCATGTTCATTTAATCCCATTTCTTTTGGCGAAAGTTCTAAGTTCATATCATTCCTTTGTTCTAATGTGTTGCGCAAGTTATGCATGGATCATATGCTCTGATCAGCATTTCAATTGTCTTATTTCTTTCTTCTTTATTTAAATCTTTAATAATCGGTCCCAAGCTTTTTATGCTGAGCTCCATCGTGGCCAAGTTTTGTACTGTTGGTGTGATAATATCACACTCTATAATGAAGCCGTCTTTATCCAGTTTGTAGTAATGAAAAAGTGTCCCTCTTGGTGCCTCGCAGGCTCCAACTCCGGAACTAAAACCATTTGGTAGCTTTACTGGTTCTTTTTTATCTATGCCGTTTTCTATAAAATATTTAACTAACTTATTTGATTCTACTGCAAAGTAATAATTTTCAATTGCCTGCGCCATAACATTGTCAAAAGGATTATCAAAGTCTTCAATGATCTCTAATTCGTTTAACAACCGATGAACTTCTTCGCCCATAAACTGTCTTCCTAAATTCATTCTGGCCATTGCTCCCACCATCATTTCGTAACCTTTGAGTGTGGCAAATTTGGCCCTGGTGTATGGTCTTAATTCTTCATTCAGGTAATGACGGTAATTTTTAGCTGGAAATTCTTTGCCTTTTGAATTTGCAATGTCGCCATCATAAAAGGAATAATCTTTGCGATTATGCAGAGCACTATAAATTACTTTTTGGCTGACTTTTGGATATGTAAAACTCTTGAAAAGAAGAACGGTTTCTCTAGCGGTTTCAATGATTTCTGTTGATTTTTCTAATAATTTTTTTAAATCGTCTTTTGACGGGTAGCTTTTGAATCCGCCTGGTACGTTTGCAATTGGATGGACTGCCCTTCCTCCGATCGTATCTAAAATAGAATCGGCATATTGCTTTAATGAGATTGCCTTTTTAAATATTTCTGGATGATTTTTTTGCAATTCAAAAGATGAAGAAAGACCATAAAAATCAGGCAACACTAAAAGATATAAATGTAACGAATGACTCTGGATCATCTGTCCGCAGAGCATTAATTTTCTTAATCTATTAGTTTGCTCCGTGGGAATGATGCCGCAAGCTGCTTCTATGCCTTTTGTGGCGGTGACGTTGTGAATAGTGGGGCAGATGCCGCAAATTCTGGATGTGATTATTGGTGCTTCGTAGTATTTTCGACCTAATAAAATTTTCTCAACAAAACGATCGTTTTCTAGTCCGATAATTTGGGCCTTGTCGACTTGTCCGTTTCTCAGGTGGGCATAAAACGCGGCATGTCCTTCAATTTTTGGTACAGCTTCTGACATATTATTGTCCTAAAATAAATTTATTATTTTTTGTTTAATCTTAAATGTTCTTTTTCGTAATCACCATAAATGGTTAGCCAGTTTTCGATTTCCTGTTCTTCTAACATTGTACCAAGAATTTGGCGTATTTTCTTAAAATTGGCTTGATCTACAGGTCCACGACAGCCAAGACAGGCTTCACCTTTATTAATACAAATACTGCCACAGCCGGCTCTGGTAATGGGACCGAGACATGGTTTGTCGTTTTTTATTAAACATTTATTTCCGTTCAAACGGCATTCAGAACAGACAGATACATCGGGCAAAACAAATTTTTTATCCCAATACGCGTCCATTAAGCATTTTACTAATTCAGAGTGACTTACTGGACAGCCGGGGACTATATAATCCGTTTTGATTGTTGCAGGAATTGACTTTACGGTATTGTTTTTGAGAAACATTTTATGTGGCATGCGGTTTCTTTCTGACTGAATTCCACCCATATGAGCGCAAGCTCCGATTGCAATGACGGTTTTAGTTTCCTTGCGAATTTTTTTCAGTAATTCAAATTCTCTTTTTGATTCAGGACTTCCTTCGACTAAAGCAACATCAAATGGTCCAGGCAGGTTATCTTCTTGTCCCAACCGGAAATTTTTTATGTCATAAAAATTTAAAATTTGGTTAAGATGATCATAAAAAGAGAGTAATTCAAATTGACATCCTTCACATGAGGTTAATGAAAATATTGCTAAAGATTTTTTTGGAAAGGCGGTCATAAATTTGTAATTAATAATTCTTAATTATTTGCCCAATTCTCCTTTAATTTTATCAAATCGGAATACTGGTCCATCTTCACAGACTAAATATTTTCCAATGTTGCAATGCTGACAAATACCAATTCCACATTCCATTCTTCTCTCAAAAGAAATGTAAACATTTTCTTCGGGAAGCCCTTTTTTAAATAAGACTTCATTACAATACGGGATCATGATTTCCGGTCCGCACATTAAAGCGACTGTTTTTTTGTTGTCGAAATTAATTTTTTCAAGTGCTTCTGTTATCATTCCGCGATCACCCCAAAAGTCTTTGCTTGAATGTTCAACCATTACTTTTAAAACATCGATTTTATTTTGTAGTTTTTTTAATTCATCCTTAAATATAACATGATGATCTGTTCTGAAGCCGGCAACTAAATAAATTTTTTTGAACTCGGTTTTGTACCTTATTAAATTTAGCAAAAGTGGTTTAAGAGGAACGAGTCCCATACCGCCGGCAATTAAAATTATGTTTTTGCCTATTAGTTTTGAGATGGGCCAGCCATTTCCGTATGGTCCTCGCACGTTTAGAAAATCGCCCGGACTTAATTCTACTATTTTATTTGTTGTGCCGCCGGCTGCTCTTACGCAAATATCAAATGACTTCTTTTGGTCCGGATCGGAACAGATAGCGAGGGTTGCCTCTCCATAATGGTCGATTGCGACCTGAACAAACTGCCCCGGGTTGAATTTGATATGACCTTTGAGTGAAAATAAAAAAGTTTCCGGAGCAACCTCTTCTTTGGCTACAATTTCATATTTTTGGTAGGCAAAGCCTCTATCGTTTTTCATAATTTATATAGATACAAATAACAAGATATAATTAATAATTCCTAAATCCTAATGTCAAAATGATTTGAAAATTTGGAATTTAGATTTTGTAATTTAATTGGTTATTGTTTCTCGTCTTTTGTTTCTTTTTCGCTGTCTTGTTCTATTAATGATTCCAAAATATTTTTCATATTTAAGTGAGCTGGGCAGGCTTCAATACATCGGCCACATCCGGTGCAGAGAAAGCGTTTGTTTTTGTGATATGATCTTACAAATTTGTGATGATACCAGTTATAAAGGCGATCGACATTTTTTGGTCTGAAATCATAATGATTTTGAATTTCAGAGAAACGTTTTGCAAAGCACGAATCCCAATTTAAGCATTGCTTACTTTCTCCTGTTAATTCATTTTTGAAGTCCTGTCTTGTGCAGAAGCAAAGGGGACATACTGTGGAACAGGCGCCGCAACCGAAACAATTTTCTGAAATTTTATCCCAAAATTCTATATGTTTTTCTTTATTATCGATTATTTTAGAAATATTTTGTTCTGCAAAAGTTTTCTGGTTTGGTTTTATCTCACTTATCTGCAATTTTTTTTGTGACTGTTTTATGCCATTTTTCTTTAAAATTGCCTCCCCTCTTTTATTGCCGGAAAAAATGGCGTATTCGTTTTTTTCTTCCTGAACGTGTAAATCAAAAGGTGCCAATTTATTCGTTCCTGTCAAATCGCAAAAGCAATTTTCGTTTGGAAAGCATTCACTGGAAAATATTAAAATATTTTCTCTTTTGGGCAAGATTTTAGTGTCTGTAAATTCTTCCAATAGGTAATGCAGGGCCCAGACATCGCAATTATTTAGACCGATTAGAGCAATTTTATTTGAGGAGTGAAGCGATCGAGAACTATTTCCGTTATTCCCGATCTCCAATTTGTCATTCCCGCCCCTTACTTTGTCATTCCCGCCCCGATGATTTATCGGGGTAAACATCCGGCGGGAATCTACTATTAGTGGATCACCGACTGGATCGGGGATGACAGAGGTAGCGTTCGGTTCCAAGAGGTTTGGAAATAAAATTTTCTTGAAAGGAATTATCGGCTTTTTATGACCAAGTTTTAAATCTGATGAGCTATTGAGCGCATCAAAAACCAGCTTCCCGTCTTTTAACTGGGTGCCGTAAACTGTGTGAGTTTTTTTAATATAATCAATTAACTGATTTAATTGATGAATGGTTATTTGCGATTCCAATTGCCCTCCATACTTATTTTATAGTTTTATCTTGTTTCGGGCAAATTTATTGAACAAAAGAATTACATCGTGATAAGATTAAAATGTAATATTCTTCGAGTTTGCCTGCCAGTGAGTAGGTAAAACGAGAAGTTTTAAATGTTTTTAAGTTCTCGGCTTTGCCTCGAACAATATGATAAAAATAGTTTTTGGAGGGCTATGAAAAGTATTCGCGATGTTGAAGTTAAAAATAAAAAAGTCTTTTTAAGAGTTGATTTTAATGTTCCTCTTAAAGACGGCAAAATAACTGATACCAACAGAATAAAAAACTCTGTTCCGACGATAAAATATTTATTAGATAATGACGCAAAGATTATTATCGGCACTCATGTCGGCAGGCCGGAGGGAAAAGTAAATACGGAATTTTCAACTGTTCCAATGGCACAAGAATTGGCGAAAATGCTTGGCCAAAAAATAACTGTGACCGACCACGTCATCAATGATAAAGTTCTTTTAGAAAAAATTGATGCCATGCAGCCCAAAGACATTATTGTTTTGGGTAATTTAAGATTTCATCCTGAAGAAGAAGCGAATAATCATATGTTCGCAAAAAAACTGGCCAGTTATGCTGATATTTATGTAAATGACGCTTTTGCTGTTTCACATCGGTCAAATGCTTCAGTGGATGCTATTACCAGCTATCTGCCTAGTTATTCAGGTCTTCTTCTCGAATCAGAAATTACTTCTTTGGGATTATTATTAAAAAATCCACAGCCGCCTTTCGTGCTAATAATCGGTGGAGCAAAAGTTGTGGATAAGGCCGGTTTGATGAAAACCTTGGCCCAAAAAGCTGATAAAGTATTGATCGGCGGAGCGGTTGCAAATACTTTTCTATTAGCCAAAGGTGAAGAAGTGGGTCAATCCTTAGTTGAAAAAGAAATGGTGGAAGATTGCAAGAAAATGCTGGAGGAACTTGGAGATAAAATCATATTGCCAGTTGATACAGTCAAAGATAGCGAAGGCGATAATTTTAAAATAATGGATATTGGTCCAGCTACCATAGCGAAATTCAGGAGCGAGATTTTAAGTGCAGGATCAGTTTTTTGGAATGGGAACTTGGGCTATACTGAAGACGGGAGATTTGCGGTGGGAACGATGGCGATTGCAAAGGCAATCGAAGAGAATACTTTCGGAACAAAAGTTGCTGCCGGCGGTGATACAGTCGGTTTCCTTGATCAAAACAACATGCAAAAAAGTTATTCCTTTATTTCAACCGGTGGCGGAGCGGCGTTAGAGTTTCTGGCCGGCGAAAAACTGCCAGGGATAGAAGCGCTTAATAAAAATATATAATCTGGAAATTTCAATTGTCATTCCAGACTTGATCTGGAATCTATATAAATAGTAACTGGATCCTGAATCAAGTTCAGGATGACGCGAGGAAAAAATGTTCATAAATGTTTCAGAGGAATTAAAAAAATCTAGAAGCGGCGGTTATGCGCTTGGTGCTTTTAATACAAATAATCTTGAAGCGACAAAGGCTATTTGCGCAGCTGCTAAAAAGTCGGGCAAACCAGTAATAATTCAAACAACTCCCGGGACGATTGAATATGCAGGTTTAAGACAAATATTCGAAATTGTAAAAACGGAAATTGAAGAAACAGGAATTCAGGCAGCGCTTCATCTTGATCACGGCAAAGATTTTGAAGTTGTAAAAGAGTGCATTGATATTGGTTATCGCTCTGTAATGATAGACGGCTCAAAGTTACCTTTTGCTGAAAACGTTGCCCTGACAAAAAGAGTTGTTGATTATGCGAAGCCAAAGAATGTTTCGGTTGAGGCGGAGATAGGCGCTATTGGAACTGATGAAGGTGGAAAGAATGTAGGAGAAGGCACAATGAGTTCTCCTGACGAAGTAAGAAGATTCGTGGATCTAACAGGCATCGATTCGATCGCTGTCTCGGTTGGAAACGAGCATGGGGCTCCTGAAGGGGAAAAAATTAATGTAAAGTTGCTTGAAGAAATTTCAAAAATTATAGAAATTCCTTTAGTTATGCATGGTGCTTCCGGACTGTCTAATGAAGACATTAAAGCGGTTATTGGTCTTGGCATCGCCAAAATTAATATTGATACACAAATTAGAAGGGCGTTCATCGCTGGAATGTCAGACATTGATGAAGAATGCAAAGACTATAGAGATGTTCTGAAAAAATCGATAAACAATATAGAGAAAGTGGTAGAGGAAAAGATAAATTTGTTTTCAGAAAAATAAATTTTCGTCTTGTCATCCCGAGCAGAGTGTAACGGAGTCGAGAGATCTTGTGATAGTTAATTCATTAAAAGATTTCCCTGCCTGCCGGCAGGCAGGTCCGCCCCTTCGACAAAGCTCAGGGAGTCGAAATGACAAAATAATAATAATTCATATAAATTTATGAAATATGACATCGTAACAATTGGTGATGCATTTGAGGATGTTTTTGTTTTTCCTTCTGATCTTCATGTGAAAAGAGATAAAAACTTTTCCGGTGGATACGGAGTTAGTTTTGAGCTGGGCGAAAAAATTCCCTTAAAGGAAGTTAGCTATGATGTTGGCGGTTCCGCCTGTAATGCATCTATAGGTTTTTGTCGGATCGGGCTTGATGCTTCCTTGGTTACAATAGTCGGACAGGACTCGCCAGCTGAAAAAATTTCAACACGACTTTCTTCTGAGTCTGTGGATCTTTCAAATATTAAAATTGATAAGAAAATGAAAACTAATTTTTCTACAATATTTTCTCTACCGGAAGGTCGAACTATTTTTACATACCATGGCCTTAAAGACTATAATCAGTTAAGGATTAAGAAAAATATTCATTCTAAATGGTTTTTTTTGGCACCGATTGGAGATGGCACGGAAGAATTAGAGAAAGATTTAATTGCTAAAGTGTCGGAAGAAAATTCTTTTTTGGCTTGGAACCCTGGTTCTTTGCAGATAAAAAAAGGAGCTAGTAAGTTTCGTAATTTATTAAAAAATACCTCAGTATTATTTCTAAACAGAGAAGAAGCATTAAAATTTATTGATTATCCGGTCAGACCATCCGAGGAAGAAATGCTTAAAAAATTATTTTTCCTAGGTCCAAAATTGGTTGTAATCACTAACGGGGATAAGGGCGCAAAGGCTTATGACGGAAAATCTATTTATCATGCGAATTCAATTGAAAATTTGAAAATGGTTGATGCAACCGGTGCCGGAGATAGCTTTGCGGTTGGTGTCATCTCGAATTTATTTTTGTGCAATTGGTCGGGGGAGTCCGATCAGGAATGTATCTCAGTGGCTCTTAAATGGGGGATTGTTAATTCTTCGTCGGTGATTGGTTATGTCGGAGCTCAAAAGGGATTGTTGAACAAATCTCAGATCGAGAAGGAACTGGCCGGCAATCCAAGACTAAAAGTAGAAGTTGATTAGTAAATTAGTTGTAATTTTTCAGTAAATCAGCTGTCACTCTTCATGTCATCCCCGTGAAGACGGGGATCCAAGATAGTAATGGATTAGTAGATTCCCGTCTGCGCGGGAATGACAAAGGGTCTTGAGTTGTCAGTTGAGCTAAAAGCTTGCCATGCATTGTGGACTATTTTGCTATTGCTAAATAAAAGTAATTTATCGTATAATGTTGTATATTACATTAATTTAAAATTTAGAATTTAAATTCAATTTAAAAATCTAAATGTTTAAACATTTTAAATTAAATTATTGAAAATTCATTTTAAATTGAAAATTTTAAACTTTAAATTACTCCGAAGGAGTCTTATGCACAGAGAAAAACTTACGGTGACAGTGAAAAAAGATCTTATTAAAAAGATCGATTCAATTGTTGACGGAGTGAAAATTAGAAACCGTTCTCATGCTACTGAATATTTGATCGAACAGGGGCTAGGTATAAACAAGGTCAACAAAGCAGTTATTTTGGCTGGTGGCAAGGGAACGCGTCTAAGGCCTTTTACATACGAACTTCCTAAACCATTGATCCCATTACAAGGAAAACCTCTTTTGCAGCACAGTCTTGATTTATTGAAATCTCACGGCATCACCGAGATCTATCTTTCAATCGGGTATAAGGGCGAACAAATTAAAGAATATTTCGGCAATGGTGAGAAGTTTGGCTTAAATATTAAATATCTGGAAGAGAAAGAACCCCTTGGAACTGCCGGTCCGTTGAAATTGGCGGAGAAATACCTGGATGACACTTTTCTTTTAATCTGGTGTGACGTCTTGGCTGACATCGATCTTGATGATTTCATCTCTTTTCACAAAAATTCAGGTGGATTAGCTACAATGGCTCTTGCCTCGGTGGACGATGTAACAGCATTTGGAGTCGCCTCCCTGAAAGGATCTAAAATTAATGGTTTTGTTGAAAAACCAACAAAAGAAGAAGCGCCAAGCAACTTAATTAATGCTGGCATGATTATTTTAGAGCCTAAGGTTTTTAAATATTTCCCTGATCAGAAAGTGATTTCGATCGAAAAAGAAGTTTATCCTAAAATCGTCGAAGCAGGAAAGATGTATGGTTATCCATTTTTTGGCCAATGGTATGATACTGGAACTCATGAAGCTTATGAGAAGGCAATCAAAGGCTGGAAAGGCCATCGGGCGGGAAAGAAATAAGCAGTAAGTCGATAAGCGTGTAAACATGTAAGCAGTAGGGATAAAAATATCAGCTCTAAAGAGTTGATATTTTTTATGGTAATCGTTTACTCTTAGTTGTCATT
Organism: Patescibacteria group bacterium; assembly: GCA_041649155.1. GTDB lineage: Bacteria > Patescibacteriota > UBA1384 > XYA2-FULL-43-10 > 1-14-0-10-43-13 > JAMCZZ01. Next base: position 568,292 of record JBAZNP010000001.1, read on the forward strand.
TCGACTCCTTGGCCTTGTCCAAGGGTGGAGAAATCCTATAAATAAACCAATAGAAGATCCCTCCACTTCGGTCGGGATGACATAGGGGCAAGTAAGTATTTTTTTGTGTCTTCCATTACTAACCAATAAGTGGTATAAGTTTAATTAGCGATCTTTTGACATGGAGGTAAGGGAGGATGTCAGATAGGTTTTTTACGGGAGCGATAACATCTACTAGGATCATGGTTGCTTCCAGATCTGACGGCACTATTGCCGTTGATGGGTTTCTAGCAGAAACAGCAATCCTTTCTGAAAGTTTAGGAAATAAGACCTCGCTTAAGTTTAGCGATCTCAGTCGGATTAATCAGGTGAATCTAAGGATTCTTAGCAACGGTAAACTGTCCTACACATTGGGACCGTTCAGGGTTGGAGAATTGAGCCATCGAAAGGGATGTGCGGTGCTTAGCATTCCTTTTGAACTTCGTTAATCCTTTTTCATTATTAGCGGCCGCCTTTAGGCGGCCGCCTTCTTTTAATATCGGATTTTTTTTGCTAAGCTAATTAGGTCAGAATCAAAAATTATGAATCTGGAATAATGAATTTTAATAATAAATTGTTTGGCATCTAATAGGATCCTGAAACAAGTTCAGGATGACACTATTAGTTTGTCATGACGTTGGAGAAAAAATGGAAGTTAAATCAGAAGATCTTAAAAAGGGTAAGTTTAAATTAACTATTACTGTTTCGGCGGGGGAGATGGTCAATTATTTCAATAAGTCCTACGAAAAAATTGCGCCAACTATAAAAATGGATGGATTTCGTCCAGGGAAAGCACCAAGAAAATTGGTTGAAGCAGCAGCCGGTACTGCCAGAATTCTTTCTGAAGCGCTGGATATGGCAATATCAGAAAATTACTACAAAGCAATAATTGAAAAAAATCTTAATCCGATCGTGCAGCCAAAAATTGTTGTAAATAAATATCCGAATTATGGCGACACAACAGAAAGCGTTAAGGAAGATTTTGTATTTGAAGCAGAAATTGAAGTTTTGCCTCCAGTTGAACTGGGCGATTATAAAAAGTTGAAAGTTGCTAAAAAATCTCCAGATAAGGCTAAACAAGAAGATGTCGAAAAAGTACTGAAACATTTTCAAAAACAATCATCCACTTTTGCTGATCTTGATCGCGCAGCCAAAAAAGGAGACAGAGCTGAGCTAAATTTTGAAGGTTTCTTAAAGAAAGTTAGAATTGATCAGATGTGTTCTAAAAATCATCCTGTAATTTTGGGCGAGGGAAACTTAATTCCAGGATTTGAAGATGAAATTATCGGAATGAAGAAGGGCGAAAAGAAAGAATTTAAGATAAAATTCCCGAAAGATTATCATTCTAAAGAATATGCGAGTAAAGAAGCTGAATTTAAGATCGAATTACTTGACTTGAAAGAAGTCAAATTATCGGAACTTGATGACGAATTTGCGAAGAAATTTGGTCACAAAAATATGACCGAATTAAAAAATGCAATTGAGAAAAATTTAAATCAAGAGCTGGAAGAAGATCACAAGAGAAAGCTTGAAGCCGATGTGATTGAAAAAGTTTTAACCGTTTTGAAAGTTGAAGTGCCGGAATCTTTGGTTGAACAGGAAACTCAAAGAATTTTAGGTGAATTTAGTAATCAGCTGACTTCTCAGGGAATAAATATTGATAGATATCTGGAAAGCATCAAAAAATCACAGGAAGATTTGCTTAAAGAGATGAAACCTCAAGCTGAAAAAAATGTTAAGACCGGACTTTTGCTCGGCAAGATTATTGAAGAAAAGAAATGGGATCCAAAGGATCCAAAAAATGGTGAAAAAGCGATACAATATTTGGTTAGTGAACTAACCAAATAAATCGTTACTGCTGGCTGTCATTCCGACTCCTTGGCTTTGTTCAAGGGTGGAGGAATCTTACAAATTAAATTGAAAACTATTATAAGATCCCTCGACTCCGCTACGCTCTGCTCGGGATGACAACAGGAGATAGTGAGCAGTTATAAAATTCGTTATTCGTTAATTCGTATTGCAAATTAACTAGTTAACAAATTAACTATTTTTCAAATGCAAAGCACATTTTTAAATGTTCTAAAATTTCCTGATTTTAAAAAGATTTGGTTGTCCCAAGTTTTTTCTCAAATTGCTTTAAATATGGTTACTTTTGCTTTGGTTTTGGATATTTTTGAAAAAACAAAGTCAAATACTTCAATCTCTTTGGTTATGATCGCTTCGGCGATTCCAGTTGCAATATTTGGACCGTTTTCAGGAGCGATTGCCGACAGAATTTGTTATCGAAAAATCCTCATGTATACTAACATTTTCCGTTTTGTTGCTGCAATTTTGTTGATAGTTGCTCATAGTAATATTTTGGCTATGCTAGAAATCATTTTTCTAATTTCGGCATTATCGCAATTTTTTACTCCTGCCGAGTCCTCGTCTATTCCTTTAATTGTTCCCAAAGAAAAACTTGTTCATGCAAATTCTTTGGTCATGACCACAACTTACATAACACTTTTGATCGGTTATGCTTCTGCCGGTCCGATTATGAACTATATTGGTTCTAAATGGCTTTTTGTAATATGTGCCGGTCTTTTTTTGCTTGCGACCGAGGCTACAAGAATGCTGAGTGATTTTGATAAAAAAGAAAATAAGTTATTGTCGATACAAACACTCGCTTCTGATATTGCAGAAATTTGGAAAGAAGTTAAAGACGGTCTTAAATACTTAAGACACAAAAGCAATGTGTTAAATCCAATGATAAAGCTCACAATCGGGTGGGCAATGCTTGGAGCGTTCATTACTCTATTGCCTGCTTTTGGTGAAAGTGTACTGAAAATCGCCCCAACGTTTATTGGCCCAACAATAATTGCACCTGCAGGTTTGGGGATGCTTATTGCAGCTGTCGTGATCAGTAAGAGAACAAAATTGAATCAATTAAAAGTTTTAGACAGCGGATTTCTGATTGCCGGTATTGGTTTTATTTTCTTTTCATTATATAAGTTTTATGATGCCTTTGAGCTTTCCAAATTATTTTTAATTTTATTGGTAATTGTGCTTGGTTTTGGTTCGGCGATGATTCAAATTTCTGCCCAAACATTATTACATTTGAATTCAGATGAAGAGCAAAGAGGCCGTGTTTTTGGGATTTCTTCGATGCAGTTGCGCCTAGCCACTTCTTTGCCGGCTCTAGTCATTGGTGGTGTTGCCGACCTGACTTCACCGCTTGTAACAATGATGATTTTGGCATCATTATTCTTTATTTACTCTTTCTCACTAATATTTGAAGAAAGAGTATGATAAATCAAAAATTCTAATGTCTAATTTCAAATTATTCTAAACAAGCACCAGCCAATAAGGTAATGGTTCACTGTTATCCCAGACTTGATCTGGGATCCATATAAATAATTACTGGATCCTCGGGTCAAGCCTGAGGATGACACGAGATATTTGTAATTAGGATTTAGAAATTATTATTTTTCTATTGTCAGAATAATTTTCTGGTGGTAGAATACTGTGTTATTAGATTTATTATAAATAAGGAAGATTATGAGTTATTTAATCCCCACTGTAATAGAAAAAACTTTTCAGGGCGAACGCGCCTATGATATATATTCCCGTCTTTTGAGGGATAGAATTATATTTTTGGGAGGTCCGATAAATGATGCGGTTGCAAATACTGTAGTCGCTCAGCTTCTTTTTTTGGAATCCGAAGACCAGAAAAAAGATATCCAGATGTACATTAATTCTCCTGGTGGAGAAGTTTATTCTGGCATGGCCATTTACGACACAATGAATTATGTAAAGCCCCACGTTTCAACTATTTGCGTGGGATTAGCTGCTAGCATGGCCGCTTTTCTCCTTTCTGGCGGGGAAAAGGGTAAGCGTTTGGCATTACCGAATTCCAGAATTTTAATCCATCAGCCAATGGGCGGGACGCAAGGACAGGCGTCTGATATCAAAATTCAGGCAGAGGAGATTTTAAAGATCCGCGAAGAAATGAATAAAACTCTATCAAAAAATACTGGTCAACCTTTGAATGTGATAGAAAAAGATACAGACAGGGATTTCTACATGAAAGCAATAGAGGCAAAGAAGTATGGAATAATCGATAAAATTATTTCTTAAAGTTGTGGTATAATAGCAAGTGAACTATATTATTATAGTGCTGTGGATTATTTTTTGAGCGAAACGAAGTGTGGTCGAGAAGTTCGATAATTCTCGATTCGTCGAGCTCTCTTGAACAATAAAATATTATATGGGAGGGGTTGTGAAAATTAAATCAAAAGCATTTACATTAGTTGAACTTTTGATAGTAATGGCCATTATCGGAGTGCTTGCTGCAATCGTTGTAGTCAACTTAACCAGGTCACAAAAAATATCAAGGGATGCACGAAGAGTTGCTGATTTAGATACAATAAATACTGCTTTAATGCTGCATTATGATTCAAAGAAAAAGGTGATTACCAGTGCATGCGATAATAACACTTATACAGTTAATGATTTGAATTTAAACCATTTCTTGGTTGATGAGGGGTATTTACCGAGTATGCCGAAAGACCCCAAATATCCAACATCTGGCAATTATTATGAGCAATATTTATATGTTTCAACAACATATTCTACCCACTATTATCCTCATGTAGCAAGTTCTTGCGGGGACTATAGTGATAGTGTGGCATTTAGCTGCAGCGCTTCTACTGGAAGTCCTTGTAGCAATTACTTCCTTTATGCCAACTTAGAAACTGATAAATACCAAAATATTACAACTGAATCATTATGGACAGCTAATCACATGTCTTCTTTAAGTTTCAATGATAAAAATTTATATTATATGTTAGGACCAAATAAGTAATTAGGGTAAATAATTAAGTATGAACATTCAAGAAATTTATAACTTAGCAATTCAGATTGGCATCGACAATGATCCAAGGGGTCGAGCCAAAGTTGAAAAAATTCTTTCAAAAAGGAAGGAAGAGTATTTGGAATTGCCGAAAGAGAAGAAGAAAGATTTTGATATTTCAAAATTGGAAAGTCCTTATTCTGACTCAGGAATTCATTTTGGAGACACTAAAAAGGAAATTAAAACCATTCTTGTCGGCATTGACATTGGTGTTGAGGAAATTTTGCTGGCAAAAGAACTAGAAAGGCAAGGCAAGAAAATTGACTTGATTTTTGCTCACCATCCGGAAGGCAAAGCCTTGACTAATTTGCATGAGGTTATGGATATTCAAACCGATGTTTTGGCTCGTGCTGGAATGCCGGAAAACATTGCCGAAGGTGTGCTGGCCGACAGGATTAGGGAAGTTTCGCGAACAATTGCGCCGATCAATCATTACAAACCGGTTGATGCTGCAAAATTATTAAATATGCCTTTATTAAATATTCATACACCAGCCGATAACTGTGTTTGGAATTTTGTTGATAAATATATAGAAGAAAAAAAGCCTGAAACTGTTGGCGAAGTGGTTGAGACTCTAAAAGAAATTCCAGAATACGCAGAGGCAGCCAAATTAAATACTGGCCCAACTATTTTCGCCGGCAGCGAGAAAGGGAGAGCGGGAAAAATTGTGGTTTCAGGCATGACTGGTGGTACCGGCGGCAGCGAGAAGATTTTTGAACGCATGAGTCACTATGGAATTGGAACCGAAATTGGCATGCATTTAGGAGAAAAACATCGGGAGGAAGCAGCCAAGCATTATATTAACATTGTAATTGCCGGTCATATTGCTTCTGATTCTTTGGGTCTTAATATTATTATGGACGAGCTCGAGAAAAAAGGGATTGAGATTATCCCATGTTCGGGATATATACGACATTCGAGAATATAAATATAATAAATATAAAAGTACTAGGAGGGATATGCAATTTTTTAAAAGAAAAAAAGCCTTTACTTTAATAGAGATTTTAGTAGTTGTATCTATTATTGGTATATTAGCTTCTGTCGTTACAGTTAACTTGATTTATGCCCAGAAGAAGTCGAGAAATACAAAAAGAATCGGAGATTTGGAGGCAATGAACAATGCCATAAAACAATATTACGCTACAGAAAATAACTTGCCTGATAATCGCGCTAGTAGCGGAGCCTGTATTGTAGGGTCAAGCTATGGAGGCGGAGTTTGCCTTGGCGAATTAATAAGTAATTACATGGCTGTGCTTCCAACTGATCCATTAAATCAGCCTGGCAATAAATATTCTTATCATAATTATGGCACTTACGTTACGATATTTGCGAGTCTTGAGCCACAACAATATGGTCCTTTTCCATATGGCTGGAACTGTAGCGGTGACAACTCGTCTGGCGGTTGGTGGGCTGGCATGGAATGTGATAGTATAGGAGATTCAACGGAAAGAAAAATATGTACCGATGCTCTCATGGACAATAACCCAACAACAACATATACTCCTCCAGAAGGAATAACATTAAATGTGCCGGGAGATACCAAAAAGTATTGCAATGGATTTAAACTATAATACTTATGTTTATATTTAATTTATTAAAAAGAAAACAGAGGAAAGGGTTCACACTAGTTGAACTTCTAGTTGTTACGGCGATTATTGCAATGCTGGCATTAATTGTGGTTATTAATGTGAGTCAATCGCAAAAACGTTCACGTGATTCGAGAAGAAAAGCAGATCTTAATTCAATTTTAACAGCTATGCTGTTTTATTATGATGATCATAATACTCTTTCATTAGCTGGGTGTAATTGTGGATATAACAATGAAGGGAGAGGTTGGTTTAATTATGTGGGTGGCGGGTCTTACGCTACTTCAATTGCGGAATATCTTAAATCAAGTAACTATCTAAGCAGTACTGTCATCGACCCGTCAGGCAAGACCTCTTGTATGCCAGGCGCTGGTGGTAGTTGTGATACTGAAGATGGCGGACCGTATATGCTGCATTATGATCTTGGTACAGGAAAAAAGATTACTGTTTATGCTAAAATGGAATCGACGAAATCGGTGGTTGATGTTAACAACAGTTGCAATTCCAGTCCTGCTATTCCACCGGCAGGGACTCTATATTGTACTGACTACTATAGGAATTATTCTTTAACTGCTACAAAATGAGTACTATAACATATCGAGGAGGACGAGTGGATAGTAAAAGAGCTTTCACATTAATCGAATTATTGGTTGTGGTTGCTATTATTGGTATTTTGGCGACTATTGTGTCATTAAACATTGTTGGCGCACAGGAAAAATCAAAAGTTGCCAAGGCGGTGGAGCAAATAAATACAGTCGAAAAAGCAGTGAAAATGTATTACGCTGATGTTTATGATTGGCCGCCAACTTGTAGGTCTGTTGATTATCATGCAGACTGTAATTCAACAGAAGACCCATTTTTGTTAACTCCGACCGGTGTTGATAGATGGAATGGTCCCTATATAGACGAAGGTATTTATAACATGAAGCATCCTTGGGGGGGAGCCGTAGAATATTGGAAGGATACAACTGCAGGTAAATTGAAGGTTGTTTTAGACGATGATGCACCAGCAAAAGCTTCAGTTGATAATAGCGGAAATATCCCCGATTCGGCATTGCTAAAAATTGATCAGTTAATTGATGATGGCAATTTACATACAGGATCTGCATTGCAGTCAACTGATGGTGGCGCAGGGTACATCGGCGAGATAGTGCATTCTTTCGTTTCCTTGTAAGAGTTTTATTGGCAAACATTGATTATTTGTAATATGCTTAAAACAATAGTGTGGGTTATCTGAATACCTAAACAGATCTATAAGGAGGCGGGGTGAAAAAAATAAAAGATTGCAACCTTGAGCAAAGTCGAATGGGCTTTACTCTGATTGAACTATTGGTTGTAGTGGTTATTATTGGTGTTTTAGCCACAGTTGTAGTGGTTAGCCTAACCAGCGCTCAGGAAAAATCAAGAGATGCAAAGAGAATCAGTGATCTAAAACAAATTGACCTGGCGATTGATTCATTCTATACGGACTATCAACATCTTCCCGGTGGGTCATCGATGGGCACCTTCAGCCTTTATGTTATAAACAACAATACTTACACTGGAGATACCTCAAGCTGTAGTGCTGGTGGTTTATTGCCTTATCTTCCTGACGTGTGTAGGGATTATGGACCCAAACATACTACTGCCACCGCTGATGCTTACAAGGACGTTTATTTATATGGTTTCGCTGATGCCAAGAAAGACACTTACCATCTTGGTGCTCAATTCGAATCTTCTAATAATCAAGGTAATACATTCACTTATTGTAGTTCGAGTTCAAATTGTTCAGCCACTGATACAAGTTATACTGGTTATTATCTAATAAAGTAATCTAATATTGTTAGTCGGACAATGCCAAAAAAAGGAAAGAAATGAAATATAAAAAAGGGTTTACTCTGATAGAGATTTTGGTCGTCGTCGCTATTATTGGAGTTTTAGCCACAGTTGTGATGGTAAACGTAAGAAGAAACATAGCCAAAGCTAACTATACAAAAACTCTGAGCGACATGACGGCGATTGCTAAGTCAGTCAATCTTTATACTGCCGAACACAATGTAACAAAACCAAAGGAATGGAGCGGGTATAGAAATTATTCTCATGCTACTGATGGCGCTCACACATTTTATAATAGTACGGATTCTTCTGACTCTAATTACAATGATTTTTTTGCGGACAAATTAGATAACGTGAGACCCGTGCCACCATGTGAAGGTTCTGCTTATTCTTATTACAACAGTTCGACTTATTCTTTTATCATATATTGGACACCGAATTCTGGAGGTCATAGTAATGTTATGTTGCCAGTGGAGGGTGTTATGCCTTCAGGTTATGTTAATATTAAAAACAAAACTGAAAAAAGCATTTCATGTAAAGAAACACGGGACTCAGATTTTCAATAATTTGCAGATAGCTTCTTAGCTGGCCTATATTAATCTAATTTGTGCTGTTGACAAAATCTATTTTTTTGAGTAGTATTGACTTACTGAATAAAAACTAACTGTTCGAATACATTGGGGGATTGTTTTTATTCTGTTAAAATTTGCTCTTTGACAACTAAATAGTGATAAGTACGCTTGTTTCAACTCTTTCCACATGAAGGAGTTGAACAATTCTTTTGAGAGAAAAAAAATTTGATTAGTATAAGAGCTAATCAAACTCATAAATATTTGTATCGTAAGATACATTACATGGAGAGTTTGATCCTGGCTCAGGATTAACGTTGGCAGTGTGCCTAACACATGCAAGTCGAGCGGTCCGCAAGGACGAGCGGCAGACGAGAGAGTAATAACAAGGAACTTACCCCCGAGTGAAGGATAGCCCACCGAAAGGTGGGGTAATCCTGCATAACATCGAAAGATCAAAGCCGTAAGGCGCTTGGGGAGAGGCCTTGTTCCTATCAGCTAGTTGGTGAGGTAATTGCTCACCAAGGCGATGACGGGTAGCTGGACTGAGAGGTTGACCAGCCTCGATGGGACTGAGACACGGCCCATACTCCTACGGGAGGCAGCAGTTGGGAATTTTGCACAATGGGCGAAAGCCTGATGCAGCAACACTGCGTGAAGGATGAAGGTTTTCGGATCGTAAACTTCTTTTATCTGGGAATAATCATGAAGGTACCAGATGAATAAGCACCGGCTAACTACGTGCCAGCAGCCGCGGTAATACGTAGGGTGCAAACGTTATCCGGATTTATTGGGCGTAAAGAGCTCGTAGGTGGTTTTGTAAGTTGGATATTAAATACTCCGGCTCAACCGGAGAAATGTATCCAAAACTGCATAACTTGAGGTATGTAGGGGAGGATGGAACTTACAGTGTAGCAGTGAAATGCGTAGATATTGTAAGGAACGCCAATGGTGAAGACAGTCCTCTGGACATTACCTGACACTGAGGAGCGAAAGCGTGGGGAGCGAACGGGATTAGATACCCCGGTAGTCCACGCCGTAAACGATGCATACTAGGAATTTGGAGAATCGACCCTCTGAGTTTCGAAGCTAACGCGTTAAGTATGCCGCCTGGGTAGTACGGCCGCAAGGCTAAAACTCAAAGGAATTGACGGGGACCCGCACAAGCGGTGGAACATGTGGTTTAATTCGTCAGCAAGCGAAGAACCTTACCAGGGCTTGACATCTCCGGAATCCGCTGGAAACAGTGGAGTGCCTTCGGGAACCGGATGACAGGTGCTGCACGGTCGTCGTCAGCTCGTGCTGTGAAGTGTCCCGTTAAGTCGGTCAACGAGCGCAACCCCTATTGCATGTTGCATTCTCATGCGAGACTGCCGGTGTTAAATCGGAGGAAGGTGGGGATGACGTCAGATCAGCGTGGCTCTTACGTCCTGGGCTACACACGTGTTACAATGGGTAATAACAAAGGGTCGCTAAGCCGAGAGGTGGAGCTAATCCCATCAAACTTACCCCCAGTTCGGATTGAGGGCTGAAACTCGCCCTCATGAAGTCGGAATCGCTAGTAACCGTAGGTCAGCCATACTACGGTGAATACGTTCTCGGGTCTTGTACACACCGCCCGTCAAGTCAGGAAAGCCGGTAACGCCCGAAGGGCCCAACAGGGCACCACGGTGGGATCGGTGATCAGGACTAAGTCGTAACAAGGTATCCCTATCGGAAGGTGGGGATGGATCACCTCCTTTCTAAGGAGAATCGTCCATCAATTCAATGATGGTTCGATACGGTCGATCGTCTGATATTCGTTCTTGAATATCGAGACGCAAATCCTATGCTAAACCTTAGCATAGGTGCGTACTTTATCACTATTTAGTTGCAAAAGAGCTAAAAACAACAGACCTGCCTGCCGGCAGGCAGGTTACAGATCGTACGAATAATACGAATGCTGTATGAAAAAGCCACTCGAAAGAGTGATTTTTTGTTATAATAAAAACAGAGGTGATGATTATGCGGAAGTTAAGAAGACAGAATATGGGGGAAAGAAGGGGTTTTGCTACTCTATTGACTCCTCTGCGCGATAGAGTGGATAATAGCCGAAAACCACATTCTAGAGGTATTCGCTTCAGGAGAAGTTTACTTCATGGTCATCATGTGCGAAGCGGCAGTACTCTCGGCTCGGGCGTCTCTTCTCGCCCGAGCTTATTTTTGCAAAATTTAACGTTCTTCGAGTTTAAATTAATTCTTAGGATAAAAGATATAGCAGTCTATCTTAGGTTTACATACGGCCGTTGCAAAATCTAAGATAGGCACTAGAATATAAATATGGTTAGATATTCAAAAAAATATGGAGATATGCTTGAAAATCCATTTACTTGGGGGCTGGAAATTGCATTGGGATATCTTTTAAAATTGGGAAAAAATTATGTCTATAAAGCACGTGACAGCAAAGCGCTATATGAAGAGTTAAACAACGCTAGCGATCATCAGCTTTCGCCTCGCCAAGTTTCAAATATGATTTATCAGTTGAAAAATAGTAATTATATTGAAATTTGTGACGAAGAAGGGGAAAAATCAATTAAGTTAACCAATAAAGCAAAAATAAAATTAGTTGAAAAAATAATTGAAGAGGAACCCAAAGATAACAAATATCGTTTTGTCTCTTTTGATATCCCTGAACGATTACATCATAGGCGTGATAAGTTTCGTCGAACAATAAAAAGGATGGGATTTCGTCAAATCCAACAGAGTTTATGGGTTACGGATAAAAATATAGGGGAAATGGTCGATATTGCAGCCCAGGAATTTGAAGTTGAAGAGTATGTCGCCTACATTGTTTCTGAAAAATCAAACATTGATCTGCACATTAAGAAAACATTGCATGTGGAGCTATCTTAGGTTTACATACGGCCGTTGCAAAATCTAAGATGCATTAAAGATAATATGGAAAAAAATGATGGTCTAGCTTATACATTTATGGTGGCGGGAGTTGTGTTGCATCAGGATGGTAAATACTTGCTTGTTCAGGAAAAAAAGCCTGTATGTTATGGCAAATGGAATTTGCCAGCCGGTAAAGTTGATAAAGGTTATTCAATTGAAGAGACAGTGATCAAAGAGGCTAAAGAAGAATCTGGTTTTGATGTTGAGCTCATAAGAAAAATTGGTGTTTATCAGGATAAAGTTGATGAGCCTGTTAAGCATGCTTTTGAAGCAAAAATTATTGGTGGAGAACTTTCTGTGCCGGAAAATGAAATTTTAGATGCGAAATGGTTTTCTTTTCAAGAAATATTAAATATGAAAAATGAGCTGAGGGTTGATTGCGTGTGGCAGGCAATTGAAAAAGCAGAGGAATTAAGATAATTTTTAAATTTGTTTGGACTATCACTGTGATTTGGGGTCTTGATTATTGTTCGGTTTGAACTTTTCACATTGACACTGTATTGTTCATTATCAATATGGAAAAATCTTTTCAAAAAACATCAAATTATAAAAACTGTCAAAATCTTTTAGATGAATATAGGATTAAAAAAATAAAGCACAGGGGTAAGCTTTTGTCTTTTGATATGGAAATGGGAAAGACTAATTTAGACGTTATTGAAAAAGATATTACTGTCTATAATCCGACTAAACCACTTACCAACCATGGAACTAGATATCTACTTGCCAGAGTTGAGCCAAAAAATTCCGAAAAATCAAAAGTTGTATTTTTTGAGAGAAAAAATAGAAAATGGCAAGTTTCAGATTATCCAACCTTTGATTTGCAGGATCCTTTCTATATCCAAAATATTCAGGGCTGGCAGATTTTGGGCGGAGTTAAAATTTATGAACAAGATTCCAAAATATTTGATTACCAAACTGTTTTTTATCGATACAAAAAATGTGCGACAGAACTGATTGATAAAAAAGGTGTGCTTCTTAAGCCTTTCGCTGTTGGTCCCAGAAAAATGAAAGACATCAGATTAATTGAACTAAAAAACGGAAAAGTCGGTGTATTTACACGTCCTCAGGGTGGTAAGGCTGGTTTGGGTAAAATTGCTTATGTTGAAATTAATTCTCTTGATGAGTTGGAAAAAGGAATACCGAAAGCTAAAATCATTGAAAACCAATTTGGCGATAATGAATGGGGTGGAGTTAATGAATTACATTTATTGAATAATGGAAAAATTGGAGTTTTGGGACATATTGCCTGTTATGAGGGCGAGGTCAAACATTATTATGCGATAACTTTTGTTTTTGATCCGCAAAATCAGACTGCTTCAGATATAGAAATTATCGTTACAGCTGATCAATTCCCTAAAGTTAAATCAAAAAAACCAGATCTTGGAAAAATTATTTTTAGCGGTGGATTGGAAAGGCAAAACGACGGAACGGCCGATCTTTATGTTGGGATTGGCGACACAAAAGCAGGGCAGATCGAAATAACTGATCCGTTCTTAAAATATGAGTACGCTTTAACTAACTAAAATATTTCCTTTCATATCACTTGGAGCTGATAGATCCATGAGGTTTAATATCGTTGGCGCGATATCAATAAGTTTGCCATTTTTTTGTTTTAGCTTTAATTTTTTGTTGCTGACAGCTAAAAAAGGTACGGGATTATTTGTATGTTCAGTATCAGAAAGACCATTTATTGGGTTTATCATCTGTTCAGCATTGCCATGATCGGCGGTGATCAGGGCGATGCCGTCATAGCTTAAAATCTTTTTTATCATTTGTTTCAAACACGTATCAACTGCTTCTACTGCTTTAATTGCGGCTTCCAGATTTCCGGTGTGACCGACCATATCGGAATTAGCATAATTAATTACAGAGAAATCAAATTTTTCTATTTCGGAAATAGTTTTTTTTGTAATCTCCGAGGCTGACATTTCCGGCTTCTTGGCATAATTATCAATCTTGATTGATGGAATTATTATTCTTTTTTCCTGTTCGGTTTGTTTTTCGTTTCCTCCGTTAAAAAAGTATGTTACGTGAGCATATTTTTCTGTTTCCGCGATATGAAGATGTTTTAATTTCTTTTCAGAAAGCGCAGAAGCTAAATATGAATTTATTTTCATACTTTCGAAGGCGATTTTTACTGGTAAATTTTCCTGATAGGATCCAAAAGTTATAAAATCTAAATTCTTTACAATCTTTTTTCTTTCAAATCCATCAAAATCTTTCTGAACCATTGCATTTGTTAATTGCCTTGCTCTATCACTTCGATAATTATAAAAAACAACACAATCATTTTCGGAGATACAGGGTGTGCCGGAAATTTTTATAGGCAGTAAAAATTCGTCTGTGATGCCGTTTGCGTATGAATCTAAAATTGCTTTGGAAGCCGATGATGAAGTAGAAACATTGCCGGAAACTATTACATCGTAAGCCTTTTCAATTCTGTCCCAGTTTTTATCCCTATCCATAGCATAAAATCTTCCCGATACACTGGCGATTTCCCCGATCTTTAATTCAGAAATTTTATCTTCAATTTGTTTCAGGAATTTTATACTACCGGTATTTGCAGTGTCTCTGCCATCAGAAATCAGATGAATAAAAACGTTTTTGACCTCTGTTTTTTTAGCCAATTCAAGCAAAGCAAATAAGTGGGAAATGTGGGAATGAATACCACCATCACTAGTCAAACCAATAAGATGGATGTTCCTACTATTTTTTTTTGCAGTTTCAAAAGATTTTTTCAGTATTTGATTGGAAAAAAATGAACCGTTACTAATTGATTCATTTATTGCAGTGAGTCCTTGACTAACAGGTTGGCCTGATCCTAAATTTAGGTGCCCTACTTCGGAGTTTCCAGGTTCACCAAAAGGCAGCCCTACTTCTGTGCCGGAGGCGATGAGTTGTGTTGACGGATACTTTTCGTATAATTCGGCCATTGTCGGAGTATCGGCTAAAGCGACTGCGTTTCCGCCCCATGTTTCGGCTAAACCCCATCCGTCTAAAATAATTAGTGCAACTTTATTTTTTTGTATATACCCTCCCTTTTAATTTATATAATAATGAAATTGTCACATGTTTGCAATAAATTGTTTGTTGCCAGCTTCATCCCTTATAACGATAATCAAAAGTTTGGTTCGCAAAACTTTTGACAATAATAAGTGACGGTTGTACACTAAACAAGAGATACTAAAATTGGAGGGAATATGGAAAAAAATAAAGTTAGTAAGCTTTTACTTTGGCTGCTTGTTTTTGTGCTGGTTTTAGCAGGTGCTCTCTTGGCTGTGATCAAATTTAATCTACTAGGTTTTAATTCATCGACAAAAACCGTTAAAGATGAAAAGGTTGCGCTAGACAATATCAGCATAGGAACAATAAAGGCACCGAAGAATATTTATCCCATGTGTGCTAACGAAGGCTCTGAAATTGCTTTTAATAGTGCTATCTTTGAGACGTTAGCAACTTTCAATCGGGACAATATTATTGTTCCGGTGCTTGCCACTAAATGGGATAATCCTGACAATAAGACTTGGAGATTCTATCTTTCATCTGAAGCTAAATTTAGTAATGGAGATCCAGTAACAGCAGATGATGTTAAATTCACTTTTGATACAATAAGAGCTGATGAGACATCTCAAATGAGCACTGTTCTTCCTACTGCAGAGGTTAAAGTTATTGATAGCGGTACAGTAGAATTCATAACTCAAAATCCAGATCCTGTGCTTTTAAATAAACTGGCCGGATCTTTCTTTGTTATGTCAAAAAAAGACATAGAAGAGAATGGATTTAATAACAAAAATATCGGTAGCGGGCCATATATTGTTTCGGAGTTTGCGGATGGATATACAAAAATGACTGTTAACGATAGCTATTGGGGTGATAAGCCAAAAGTTAAGAATGTGACTTATAAGTCGATTGAATCAGGCAAGGAAGTTGATGCCTTAATTAACGGCGACATAGATCTTATTTTTTATCTTACTCCCGAGAATAAAGCTGATATTAGACTGACAGAAGCAATACAAAATAACAAAGTTTATTTAGCTGAAACAACTTCCGATAATGTTAATTATTTTGATATTGATTCTTTGAGAGATAAAACGCCTTATATTAATTTAGATTCTAATCCGCTTAAAGACAAAAGAGTTAGAGAGGCGATAACTTTGTCGCTAGATATGGACGATTTTATCACAGACGTTCCTGATACTGTTATTGCAAATCAAATGGTTACTCGAGGTGTATTTGGATATAATCCAAGCATTACCAAAACTCATCGCGATGTAACAAAAGCTAAGGAACTCATGAAGGAAGCGGGCTATGAAAATGGTTTTACGCTAACTGTTGACATAATTGAATCTTCAACAGCCGTTGATCTAATTAATAGATTTTCAAGTTATCTTACCGGTATAAATGTAAAATTAGTGCCGAACAGTCTCTCCCAAGATGATTTTTTTGGAAAAGTTGTTAGTAAGGATACCTCGGCATTTTTTGTGGGATTTTCCACAACATCTAAAGATGCCAGCGAAGTTCTAGAGGGCATGATTCACACTCCCAGTGATGTCTATGGCCAGTATAATTTAGGATATAGCAATGCCACTTTAGACAAAATGATTGAGGAAGCCTCTATCACATTAAATCAACAAACCAGACAACAGGAATTGCAAGAAGCAATGAAAATAGCAATGGAGGATTACGCTAAAATACCTCTTTTCTCATATAGTTTTGAGTCTGCCGTTTCGTCAAAAATTTATTGGCAACCTAGGGTGGATGCGCTTTTAATTGCTACCGAACTAGCTGGGAAAGTGCAATAACAAATTTGGCTCGGACCTAATGTTCATGCTAAATATTAAAATAAAGTGTTCAAATTAAATAGTCTGAAAAAGAAGTTTATCCTTTTGATTACTGCTATTATGCTGGTTATTTTTTCTGTGTCCGGCTATATAGTGTGCCAGGACAGCATAAAAAAAACCAGAAGGAACTTAACCCAGCAGGCAACTGCCTTCGCTAAACTATCAACAAAGCCTCTGGCTGAGGCCTATGAATTATACTTTGATTCTGGATATTATAAATTCAGGGAAATTTTTAGGGAAAACAAGGACCTGGATTCAAGCATTAAAAAAATTCAAATTATTAATGTTAATGGAAAAGTTATACTTGATTCAGGCAAGATAGGTGATAGCAGCTATTTGGGCGGAGATACTGAAACAGTAGATAAATCAACATTAGACAAAGTTACAAGTGCAGATCCGACTTATGAGCATAATCAGAATAATGCATCCGAATTAACCGAAATTTTTTATCCATATTTTTCAGATTGGGGTAGTCATCCTTATACTGTAAGATATTTTGTTTCATATGATCAGATTAGATCGAATATAATAACAATTATTGAGCAAACCGTTCTTTTGTTTATAGTTTCTTTCTTTATTGTTGTTTTCGCCATTACCAGTTCTGTTAATCGTTTTATTTTGTCTCCAATTAAAAAGGTTAGTGAGTTGGCGCAGAGGATCAGTCGGGGAAAATACGGAGAGAGAATAAAAATAAAGACAAATGACGAGATAGAAGATTTGGCCGGTTCTACTAACAAAATGGCTAGAAAATTGGAACAGGATATTATAGATTTAAGGGAATTAGATAAATTAAAAGATGAATTTATCGATGTGGCCGCTCATAATTTTAAGGCTCCCTTAAATCATTTGAAATTTGATATAGCCTATCTTATCCAGCATGTTGAAAAAAAGTGAGCGAAAAAGAGTTTGAACTATTGCAGGACATAAATATTAGCGGAAAAAAACTGCAGCTTTTAAGTGAAGATCTTATCGGCATACAAGCTCTCCAGAACAAAGAGACCGGCAATGTTTTTGTCCCTGTGGATTTATCGCAACTGTTAGCAGATGCATTAAATGAATTAAAACACTCTGCTGATGTTAAAAATGTTAAATTTAAGTTTCAGCTAGACAGGAAGATGATTGTTCTTGGAGAGTATCAAAAACTTAAGCAATTATTTTTAAATTTGATAGACAATGCTATACAATATTCAGATAAAAAGGAGAGCACGGTCTCAGTGCGGATTAAGGAAAGCGACAATTCCTACATTGTCGAAATTGAAGATCAGGGAGTCGGAATGTTGCCTGAAGAAATTAAAAAGTTATTTCAAAAATTTTACCGTGCTCCCAGCTCCGAGATTTATAATAAAGAAGGTGCTGGTCTTGGACTCTATCTGGCAAAGCTGATTGTAAATGTTCATCATGGAAATATTTGGGTCGAGAGTGAAAAGGATAAGGGTAGTTGTTTTCACGTGTCTTTTCTTAAAAAATGATTATGTTTAACAAAAAAGTTCACTTAATTTATTAAGTGAACTTTTTATGGTGGGCGTACATGGACTCGAACCATGGACCTCGTCATTATCAGTGACGCGCTCTAACCAGCTGAGCTATACGCCCAATTCTTTATTGATAATATCAAATTTTGATCTATTTTTCAATAATGCAAATTATTTTAGCTTTTTTAAAAAATTGTGTTAATATATTCTTATGGAAAACGAGAAAAAAATAAGAGTCGGTATAATATACGGAGGGGCATCTTTTGAACATGAAGTTTCAAGGATGACCGCCAAATCAATTCTTATAAATATTGATAAAAATATTTTTGATATTACCGAGATTTACATAGATAAAAATGGCAATCTGGACGAAAGTTTACTCAAAGATATTGACATAGCATTCTTGGCTGTTCATGGACCAAACTGTGAGGATGGAAAATTGCAGAAATATCTTGAAGACAAGGGAGTAAAATATACTGGTTCCGGCGTAGAGGCGAGCGATCTTAATATGGATAAAATCAGGATGCACGACGCATTCAAAGTAGCTGGACTAAGAGTAGTTGAGTATTTTAGTGCTGATAAAAACTCAAATGTTTCGCAGATTGGCGATAGTGTCAGTAACTCCTTCGGTTATCCATGCTTTGTCAAAGCAAATAATGCTGGCTCTTCTGTCGGCGTTTCAAAAGTAGATAATGTCGCTGGCTTGGAAGAAGCATTGGAAGAAGCATTTAAATGTGATGATGAAGTAATCATTGAAGCTGCGATACAAAATCCCAGAGAAATTGAAATAGCAGTGCTTGGCAATAGTGATTTGCTATTGTCTGATCCAGGAGAAGTCGATTCAAGCGGAGAATTTTATTCATACGATGCTAAATATTTCCACCCGTTTGAAACAAAAGTAAGGGCTGTGTTAACAGGTAAACAAGTCGAAGAAATCAAGACTATGGCTAAAAAGGCATATGAAACAACCGGCTGTCGTGGGTATTCAAGAATTGATTTTCTAATGGATCGGGATAATAACATTTATATAAACGAAATAAATACTCTACCAGGGTTTACTAAAATCAGTATGTTCCCTAGGATGATGGAAACATCTGGCATTTCATATAAAAATCTTATAACCAAAATAATTCATTTAGCTTTAGAATAGTTTGGCTATTTTTTAATTTTAAAAAAATATCTAAAATAAACCGTCTTATTTTGCATAATACTCTATGCTTAATTTTAACTTTGCTTAATATGGCCTTAATGTGTTGATGCTACAATACAAACTATGTTACCATGCGTTGAGTCTCAGCGACGCTCGTTCGTAGTTGCGGCTGGACAGAAGTAACATAGGAGGTGAAGCACGAATGCTTGTGCTTACAAGAGGGATGGGTCAGACTATCGTTATCAACGATAATATCGAAGTGACGGTTATTGAAATTAGGAGCGAACAAGTACATCTGAGCATAGAAGCTCCTTGCTCAATTCCCATATATCGCAAGGAACCGCTCGATCAGATTGAAACGGAAAATTCGGACGATCCTGATGCCATGATAGTGCCTGAAAAGCAAACATCCATGTTCATAATGGGAGTGGGTCAGGCTATTGTCATTGGCGATAATATCAAAATAATGGTTGTCGAAATCAATGGTGGGCAGGTACGTTTGGGCACAGAAGCTCATAGGTCAATTCTCGTGTATCGCAAAGAACTGCTTGAGCAGATAAATGCGCATGCATCGGCCAGACCTGATGTCGCAACGGTAGCTAAAGTAAAAACGCCTGTGCTTGCAAAGGTGCATCTGGGCAGGTTGGTTTCCGTACGTTGCAAAGAACTGCTTGTGCGATTAATACGGAAACTGCATCTTTAGAGTCTGATTCCAATGTTAAGAGCAACATCTGAAGCGATTAATGGTTTGCACGGTCGCTTAATCGGTTCTAGTCGAAGGCCGGGAGCTTGTCTCTCGGCCTATTCTTTTTATATAATAGATATATTAAATATGATGACAGCAACTCACATAATTGCAGCAGGGTATGTCGGAGAACGGATTGGAAATCCGTTTATAGCTTTTTTAGTTGGTATAGTTATTCACTTCATACTTGATTCTATCCCGCATTACGATACTACGGACGGCGGTAAATTGACTAAACGGCAATTAACCCTAACTTTTGTCGATCTGACTATTGGTATATTGATTATCAAATTCTTACTGAAAGCTGACCTAAGTTTTGGAAGTTCGTTTTTGTGGGGAGCGGTTGGCGGGATATTCCCCGATATTTTGGACGTCATACCGTTTTGGCAGAAAGCTTTTCGAAGCACTAAATTTGGAAAAAGGTTTCATAAATTTCATGATGACATTCAGCGAATTAGTTTGCCTCCAATTTCAGGGCTTTTAATACAGGCTATTATAATCATCATTTTTTCGTATTTGTATTTAACAAGATAAATATTGGAAAACAATCTACATTAAAATAATCGCCAGACTGGTGATTATTTTAAGTGTATTTACTTTTTTCTATAACATGTTATAATTTTATCCATTAACTATCCTGAAGAGATGGTTGGGAGGGGAGAACGAATGGATTCGTTTTTGATTTTTTTATTCGTAGCTTCAATCTTTGTGCCTTTACAGTGGCCACCTTTATTTCTGGTTTCCTTATGGGAGATGAGGGTCAGAGATAGCGAGCTGGCGTATCCGGATGGACCGCCCACACATAACTATGCTGGTCGCCTATTGCCGACTGGTCATGATCTTGATTGATGCAATATAAAGTTCTGGACAACCCCGTTTTACAGGGGTTGTCCATTTTTTTAAAAATAAAGATCTCTTTCGCCATTTTCAATTCTTTTTAGTCGATCCATGGTTTCTATTTTTGTGTCTTCTTTTTCGATCATATCTAAATATTTTTCAATTATTTTTTGACCTAGTTTTTTGATTTTCGCATTAGCATAGTCTTCTAGATACTCTTTAAAAGTTAGTACGGCATTCGGGCGGCAGAGATTGTGAATGTCGCCTGGTTTCGCGATAGCCATAAATTTTTCGCCGGTTCGTCCTTGTCTGTAACAAGCGGTACAGAAACTTGGAAGCAAATCCTGTTGTAATATACTCTCAATTATTTCTGGTACATTTCTTTCATCGGCAACATTGAATTGTTCTAATATTTTTTTATGTCCGTATCCTCCTGGAGCGGTTTTGGAGCCGGCACTGGTTTGGGAAATACCAATCTTAAAGGCCTTGGCTCTTGTTTCTGGTTTTTCTCTTGTTGAAATGATCATTCCGGTGTAGGGGACTGCTAGCCTCAAAATTGCAATTATTTTTAATAATTCATCTTCTGAAACTTTATAAGGCGAATTAAATTTCACTGAATCGGCCGGTTGAAATCTGGGAACGGAAAAAGTGTGTGGTCCGACTCCGAATTTTTTGTCTAGATACTTTGCATGAGATATTAAGGCTAAAACTTCAAATTTGTAATCATACAAGCCAAAAAGAACGCCAAGTCCAACATCGTCAATTCCGGCTTCGAAAGCACGATTGTGAGCGAAAAGCTGTCTTTCATAATTCTGTTTTGGGCCGTTGTGCAGTTTTTCGTATGATTTTTTATGATAAGTTTCCTGAAACAATTGGTATGTGCCGATGCCGACCTCTTTTAATTTGCGATAATCTTCAACTGTGGTAGCGGCAATATTTATATTTACTCTGCGGATTTCGCCATTTTTGAATTTTATTTTATAAATTTCTTTAATAACATCGGTCACATAATCGATCGGGTTTTCTTTTGGGTCTTCTCCAAACTCGAGAAGCAGCCGCTTATGCCCCATATTTTCAAGAATTTTGACTTGTTCCCGCACTTCTTTCAGAGTTAATTTTTTTCGTGGTGATTTGTTTCTTCTATGAAATCCACAGTATTCACAATCATTTACGCAGAAGCTGGAAACATAGAGAGGAGCAAACAAAACCAGCCTTTCGCCGTAGATATCATTTTTTATTTTTTCGGCGGTTTTAAATATTTCCTCAATCAATTGCTTACCATCAACATTTAACAAAAAACCGACTTCCTCTAAATTCAACCCCTTTTTGTTACGGGCTTTTTTTAGTATTTTCTCGACGATTTTTTTATTTGGTGATTTGGTTAAGCCCAATATCCGATATATTTTTTGTTCATCGATTACATCTTTTATATTTGGCATTTTGATCCTTTCTCAGCTCTTTTAGTATATATGATTTTTCCACATGACAAAATGCTTGTAGATTTCTCGATCTGGTGCTATAAAATAATCGACGGATATGGAGGTGAGTAATGTGGTACGTTATAGCGGCCATATTGGTGTTAGCGGTAATGCTAGGTAGCAGTGTTTTTTCTTTGTTCTGGGTTGTGGCTTGGATAAAAATTAAGAATTGGATTAATGCCGAGGAAGATGATTCAAACCGGCTTTTCGAGCGGTTGCGAGATCAGTTATCCTCAAGAAACTTGCAGGGTGCAGTTGAGACGTACAGAATAATCGTTCAATTGGGCGATTCAAGCTGGCCATCTCATGCATTAGATCTTATCAGGCAATATGATATGAATCTTGCCGAAAAGATAAGATCGCAGTCCGATCTTGTGTCCAATCCTAGCCCTTCGCAAGTGTGATGTTCTATTTCGTTCAGTGGTTTCTACCAGTTGGTAGAAACCACTTTCTAGATATTTTGATAAAAAATGTGGCCGAGCGGAATATTCCGCTCGGCCAGTTTCGTTTATCAGTAGTGTAGTACTACAGATAGTGAGATTCTACATCACTGAGTAAGATGTTGCCTCCGGATGGTCTCTTGAATCTTAGCTTATAGTAGTGATCTCCTTTAGCAGTCCGGTACTCGACACTTCTTGAGCAACCAGGCTTGATAACAAGTGTGTCGAGCTCCACATCGACTGCTTTGTAATGGGCTATACCATCTATGATAATTTCATTTGGCAACATTCCGGTTGTGGAGATGTGGTTCCAGAGAGCTCCTCGTATCTTGCTAGTATTTATCCCTTGATTCAGCGAGCAACCATTCAATACAAATGCATGCCCCTGACTTACTGCTATGGCCATTCCCTTATCCTCCTTGTATCTGGGATTTTGACTTTATCTTACTATTATTTGGCCGATGTGTCAATGCAAAAAAGCAGGATATTGGTAATTGCCAACTATAAAATTGTTTGTTCTAAGTCGGATGGATTTATTCGCGGCGATATTTAGAGTAAAATATAATTAAATTGGAGGGGATTATTAGAAAAAGTTCTAGAAAATTTGGTTTTACCCTGTATAAATCCAACAAAGTTGGTATGCCGAAGGCATATTTAACAGGGTTTACTCTTATTGAGATAATGATCGACATCTCGGTTCTTGCTCTTGTGGCTACAGGCGTACTTTCGGCATACTCGGCCAGCTTTAAAGCGATGGAACTTGCCAAGGCAAAAACTGCCTCTGTTGCATTGGCAAATGAAAAAATGGAAGAAATTCATAATATGTCCTATGACAGTTTGGCAACGGAGCACGGAATCATATATCCTCCTGGGACTATTAAGGACGATGAAGAATTTACACGACGCGGAGTAAAATTCAATGTACATACGATAATATCGTATATTGATGATCCCTATGACGGCAATGCTGATGGATCAATCGTCGGTAAGCCAAAAGATCTTTATCCTTATGATTATAAAAAAGTCGAAGTTGTAGTTTCTAAAATTGGTCGAGCCGGACATCTGGCGCAATTAACTACGAATATTGCAGCTAAAGCAGCTGAGACGCCATCTAACACAGGTATTATAAAGCTTTGTGTTGTTGACTCTGCTGGCACACCAGTGTCGGGCGCTACCTTAACAGTTCAAAATTTTGAAGTAGATCCCGCTGTTGATATTTCGGGAGAATCAGGAATAGATGGATGTATTATGATACCGAATTTGCCTCCTGATAGTCAGAACAGCTACCATTTAACGGCTACTAAAGACGGGTATTCTACGGACATTACTTATCCACGTACTTCTCAGAATCCTAATGAAGAATATCAGGATGTAGATGTTATCGTTCAAAATGTCACAAATAAAACATTGGTTATTGATAAACTCAGTACAATGGAGATAAATTTTGTTGATTCGAGTGGAAATTCTTTACCGAATATTAATTTTCATTTGGAGAATTCTAAAGAAATTTATTTTAATCCTACGACTTTTAAATATTCAGAAAATTTAACCACTGACGCTAATGGTTACCTGAGACTAACCGGCATGGAATTTAGCGACTATAAAATTACAACCGGAAGCGGAATGATCGCTGCAATTTCCCCTTATCAGCCGGTTGGCCTTAAAGCGGATGTAAATTTAAGTGTGCAAGTTGTGATAACTAACTCTCCAACACAGCCCATAATTTTGTCTTCTGACCCGCTAAGTGGAAAAAAAGACGACATTGTTTATGTTACTATTCTCGGAAATAAATTTGACAGTTTAATCGGTGTTAAACTTATAAATCAATCAGGAGCTGAAATCGTTGGGTCAAATGTAAAAGTAATAGGAAATAATACAATTGAAGTGGAGCTTGATACTCATGGGGTTGCAATAGGACTTTGGGATATTGTAGTTACTAATCCTGGAGGTGAAAGTACAAAGCAGTTAAATGGTATTGAGATAAAAAATGAGTAAATCATGTCATTCCGTACTTGATACGGAATCTATACAAATAGTTTCTGGATCCCAGATACAAGCCTGCCTACCGGCAGGCAGGTCTGGGATGACGGCGAAAAATAAAAAAGCATTTTCCTTAATTGAGATGGTGGTGGTAGTGGCTTTGGTTTCTATGATTACAGTAGTGGTTACAGCTTTTTTTTCAGAGAGCGTTAAAACCTACAGACTAAAACGTCAAAGTGTGGATCTTGAAGAAAAGGCTGCACAGGTAATGCGGAAATTTGAGATAACTACACGGGCAGCTAGTAAGGTTACTAAAGCGGATAACAATGAATTAATATTTCTTCGCTACTTTGACTTAACGAGCGTTTCTCCAACTCAAGTTAGATATTTTATGGATGGAAATCAATTTAAAATAGGACTTACGCAACCTTCGGGAACTGAACCGAATATTATTTATCCGCCTGAGAATGAAACGATCGAATTATTAATAAATGATGTTGCGAATGCTGATTTACTCTTTACATATTTTGATGGTTCTAATGCCGAATTAAATTTACCGATTAACATTACAAATTTAAAAATGATAGGCCTTTCAATTTCACTTGATAAAAATGGTGATCTCCCACCGGCATCAATTACGGAAACAACAAAAGTTTCGTTTCGGAATATGAAGGATAATTTGTGAAACAAATTATCCTTCATAAATGGATAGCGAATTATACTAATGGCTAATTTACGAATGTTAAAAATGAAAATTGGAAAATGGAAAATGAGAATTTCCCGAGTGAAACGCGGGAGCTATTTACCTGTTATTTTAATGGCCTCGGTTTTGTTTTTGGCTTTTTCGATAGCCATAATCACGCTATCAATGTCAAATGTAAAAATTGCTAACTTGCATAACAAAAAAATCACCTCGATGTCGATTGCCGAAGCCGGAATAAATTATTATCTTTGGCATTTGGCTCATAATAATGAGGACTATTGTGATGGACAAGCAACATGCGACAGTAATACTTCATTTAAGCATGATTATACGGATGAAGCCGGTAATGTTTTGGGAACGTATGAACTTTTCATAACTCCGCCATCACTTGGTCAATCTTCTGTTACGGTAAAGTCGGTGGGCAAGGTTAACGGCACAAGCCCCACTCGCACTATTATCACTACAATCGGAATGCCTTCATTTACTAAATATACTTTGCTTGTAAACGGTGAACAACTTTGGGTTGGTCCAAGTGAAAGAATTACCGGTACGGTTCACGTTAATGATAGTGGAATATACAACCAAGGTGAAATCACCGGTGACGCTTCATCAACTGAATCGACCTATAATAGTTGGAATTGGGGAACTCAGCCGGGTGTGGCAGGATCTGGAATTTATGGCGGATCAAAATCATACCCTATTCCGCGAATTGATTTTAATCAAGTGGACGTCGATGTTAAAACGATTAGGGATAATGGGGAAGGGGATTATTATGACAATGCTCCTAGTGGTAGTAGAGGTTATCACATTGTTTTAAAAACAGATGGTTATGATTTATATAAAGTAACTAATTTCAATAATACAAGACTTAATATTACGGCGGAAACACTTTTGGGCAATCATCGTTATCCGGAAGATGGAATTATTTTTCTTGAGGATAGTGTTTGGATTAATGGAACCATTGATAATCAGAAAATAACGATAATTGCTGCTGACCCTGAAAAAAATGGGAATCAGCGTAAAAGAATTATTATCCCTGATTTATTAAAATATACTAACTTGGACGGTTCTGATAAAATTGGATTAATAACTCAGACCGATATTCTGGTTGCTCAAACTGCTCCGTATAACATGGAAATTGATGCTGCCATGATTGCTAAAGATGGGGAAATTAGAATAAACGACTACAGCGGTCTTCATAAAGGCAACATGAAAGTTTATGGTAGCATGGCTCATAATTCTGGTTTGATTTGGACGTATGATCATGGAAGTGATTGGACGGGATATGCAACTACTGAAACTATTATCGATCAATCAAATGTATTAAATCCGCCGCCAAAGTTTCCTTTAACTGGTACATATGAAATATTGAGTTGGCGCGAAGAATAGTAAAACAACAGATGACGAATAATACAGATAATACGAATGACAGAAAAGTAGAACAGCTGATTTATAAGGAGTTGTCTTATAAGCTAGTTGGTCTTGCGTATGAAGTATGCAACACTCTTGGCGAAGGATTAAAAGAAGAAGTATATAAAGATGCTTATGCGTTATTACTTGATAAAGAAAAAATTCCTTATGCGAAAGAGTATTATTATTCAATAAAGATAAGAGATGAAATCATTGCAAAAAGATTCTTTGATTTTTTGATTGATGATAAAATAATAGTTGAATTCAAAGTGGGCGGAAAAGCATATTTTAGTTCTTATAAACAATTATTGGAATATCTTAAATCCAGTAAGTATAAATTAGGGTTGATAATCAGGTTTTCGTTAGATGGTGTAAAGATAAAGCGTATCCCAAATTTGTATTAATCAACTTAAAAATTAGTATTATTTGTCTTATTAGTAATCTGTTGTTCATATGAAGTTTTTAATTTTTTTAATGTGTGAAGGGCTGGGTTTTGTTTCGATAATTTATACAAAATGGCTGGTCGATTCTATCGGCAGATCCCAATTTTTTGAAGAAAAATTGGGCAGTGGTGGAACGTATACTTTCTGGAAGCTACTCGGTGTTGCATCAATAATTTTTGGCTTCTTTTATTTGTTTAGTTAATTTTATACAAGAAAAAAGCATCACTTACCGTGATGCTTTTTTCTTGGTGGACCTGAGGAGACTCGGACTCCTTACCTCAGCAATGCGAATGCTGCGCTCTACCAGATGAGCTACAGGCCCTAAACTTGTTTTAATATACTCAATTTATAAAAAAAATTCCACTATTAAAGTGGATTTTCTTTGGTGGAACGCATTGTTGCAAGTAAGAAATATCATTATGAACTCAACTGAATATGTTTATATCCCGAAGATAAGAATAAGAACCTATTGAGTTAATTTCTTAATCCCTGATATAATCAAATTGATGATTAACAAATCCAATACTAAGAAAATATTTTTTTTGATTGCCTCTCTTGCGGTAATGGTTCTGAGCGCACTTAGTGCTCTGTGGCTCATAGGGGCTTCTTACCATCTTCCAAGTCTTGGTTTATTTTATTTTGCGATAGCTTGGCTTGTCGTACTGATTGCTAATTTCATTGCTTGGATTTCGATATTCTGGACCAATAAATTCTATTTTCTATTAAAAATCTGCCTAGGATTAAATTTGGTGCCCATCGTTTTAATCCTTTTATGGTTTTTCTTGGGTTAATTTATTCTTATTTTATTAGTTCTAACCATCACTTTGGGTATAATAAAAAGACTAGTCAGAGACTAATAGATGTTTATTTCTAAATGCCTTGCCAGAGGAGGATTTTAGATAATCCTCAAATCTTGCGGCTAACTCTTTTGTTTCAAACGCCGCATACCACGCTACTTTGACAGGTCTAAATTTTGAAGTATGCGGAACACCACCAGATTGATGTTTTCCAAATCGCGCCGAGAGATCCTTTGTTGATCCAGCGTAAAAAGTATTATTTGATAATTCCAACAAATAAGTATAGTACATGCATTTATTATACAAAAAAGTCCAACTTCACTCAAATCAAAGCACATTTGAGCTACGCTGGACAAACTTCTTGCTTGCCATCCAGAAACACTTAACTGTTTTGAATGGTTTGGCTTGCCAAGCGAAGCCGATGTTCGTGAAGGCGAAGTTTGGTGGACCCGACAGGATTCGAACCTGCGACATCCTCGTTGCAAACGAGGCGCTCTACCAACTGAGCTACGGGCCCATTTCTGAGTATAATCATACTATAAAAACGATTTATTATCAAGATCCTGCAATTCTATAATTATTTAGGAATTATCACGTGGATTTAAGAACTGACCCCCTTGATAGTTTTTAAGGGGCTATTTTATTGACAATTTAAGAAGATGTTGTGATACTAACGCTTAGTTGTAGCTTTGAATCGAGGAGGAAGTAATGGATTACTTGGAAGAAAAAAAAGAAAATAAACAGCTTTGGTGGATTTCCGATGGTCGTTTTTTACAACTTGATGATTATCGTAAAAAACAACTTTTGAATCCCTCAAGAACGATTGAATTGCCCGGTATTGATGCAACAAGTCATGTTTTAAATAATGCTGCTCAAATTGCTATTGGCATGACCGCATTGATTAAAAGGGGATTAAAATCAAAAACTGAGGTGGATCATGAAATGGTTGATGATATAAAAGATAACTTGGAAATCATTATAAATTTTATCAAGGCATACAATATTGTAAAGTGATTAATGACAATCCAAGATCACTGGCCCCTGTCATGTTTGGCAGGGGCATTTTTCGTGAAATTTAATCTTGCTAGATTGATTAAGCTGATTAAAAAAGGAGAGGAATTAAAGATGGGCGAATTAATTATCAAGACTCCAAGGAAGCTGCCGTTATCAGTATTTTTGTGATGTGTGACAACGAACTTCTTTTATAAAAGAATGGTCGACCTAATTTTAATGCAAAACATCACACTGGAATAGCGTGATGTTTGTATTTGCTGCAGAGCGAGGATGCTAAGCAGCTGTTTGTGCTTGTAATAGCGGGGTGTCGGCTTTGCCGATTGGCAATACATCTAAGTTAATCGGCGTAGAAATGTCGTTGTTATGCGGAATTCCTTTGCGAGGATGTGGTTGCAGATGTCGGTGAACACTTCTGCTACCTTTGATTTCTATAACAAAAGGAGAAAATTCTTGTCCGTCTTTCAAGACAATGAATGGTCGGTTGCAATTAATGCATTCACCAACATCCCCCTCTTCGTTTAGCAATTGCCAACTATCTGATAACGAGTCCGGAGGCAAATGCCCGCAATGTGGACACCCGTATCTTAAATAGTCTTTTTGGCTTATGGCAATGACATCTTCAATACATTGCTCTTCTGGTTCAACCAAAACCTAATACCTCCATCTGTCATGATTGCGTGCTCATAATAATATAAAGAGACCGATTAGTCAATTTATTCAGCACCTGAGTTGAATAATCGGCGATTAGGTGGTAATTTTTCAGTAAGGAATTCATCAAATACGGAATAGGGGGATTGTGATGAAAATAGCATTGCTATATCTTGCTGCTCTTTTTGTAGCAAGTGTTGCTACAGATTCGATTACGCGCAACGGAATTAGGGATTTGCTTGAGAAGCTTCGGGAAAAAATTATAGACTTTGTTCTTTGGTGCGGAGCATCTCTTTGGGCGGTTGGAACACTGGTGCTTGACAGGTTCTTTGCTGGACTTGCGTTATGGATCCTATGGATTTTACTTGGATTGGTAGTAGCCGATACGTTGCCGTGGCCTGCATGGACTGTCCTTTTGCCTCACATCGGAGCACCTTTACTTATGCTGGTGTTACAATTCATTTTTCTTCAATGTTTTGGAGATTGTGAGTATGATGAGGTTAT
The DNA here is from genome assembly GCA_041649155.1 of Patescibacteria group bacterium. GTDB lineage: Bacteria > Patescibacteriota > UBA1384 > XYA2-FULL-43-10 > 1-14-0-10-43-13 > JAMCZZ01. The sequence goes on from JBAZNP010000001.1 coordinate 598,567, forward strand.
TGGGTACTAAAACTATGGCCGTTTGGATATTATATCCGGACGGCCAATTGCTTTAACGTTTGTTATCTATTTGTTCTTATGCGTCAGATTAGTCGGCAAGAGATCGTCAAGTGATGGAGCGGTGGGTTCGTTTAGTGTGCCACCACCATAATCTCTTGAGCTGTGCATTGGGTACAGGAGGATTAAAAGATACCCGATAAGGAAAATAACGCTAAAATATTTAGAAAAAATATTAATCATGGAAATTTCGGGATTACCGGTTTTTAGTATTTTAAAGTCGGTGAGATAAATTGCTTCACAGGCCCCCATTCCAGTATCTGTCCGGGTGGTGCTTGATGATCTGCCTATTCCGGTTGAAGTATTATTTTTCTTCGCGGAATATTCAGCCAAATATCCCTTTAAACTGACCTGATCGCCGACTTTCGCTTTTCTCAGTTCTTCGTAGACTGAAGCATTATTATTTTTAGCAGCCAAAAGATGATTATTTGAAAGATCTTCATTTGAAAATTTTGCATAAACGGCGTTATCATCTGTTTTAAAAAAGCAGACGAATTCTTCGCTATAAAACTTTGCATTTTGGTAGACGCTATTTTCAATGTTTTTTCCGTAAACAACACAAATATCTTTTGTATTTAAAGGGTCTGATTTTCTGAATCTTGAGTACCATACTTCATTATTAGCAACAGACACAACTAATCCGTTTAATTCGTAATCATAGAGTGGGGTTATTTCATAAGTTAGATCACTGGTATTGACTTCAAATTTTTTAGTTTCCGTAGTTTTTTGTACTGGTTTGTTAAAAAGACTTGGGTCAATCAAACTTTTATCAGGAAGGCGGTTTTGTAGAAAAAAAGTGATGACAAAAACTGAAAGAGAAACTAAAAAGAATATTCCTAAAATTTTTTGAAGCTTAAAAAGACTGTTCATTAGATACATTATACAATATTGTCTGATTTAATTTAATTAAATATCAGATTTAAAAAAGCGACCATCGTATTTTTAATAAATGGTCGCTTTACCCTTTTATTTTAAGGAATATATTTCTTTAAAAAATTAGTTAACGATTTTCCGATTTCTTGCCTTCTTCAATAAGCTCCTTGACTCTTTGTCCGCCTTTGGTTCCAATCTCAGAATAGAAGCCTCGTCCATATCTCTGGCTCGTGGTTTTTCCGCCCTTCTTGCCACCTTTTCTGCCAGCTTCCTGTACGCTCATTTGACCCTTGTTATCTTTCATCTGCATTTAAAATTCACCTCTTTTCAATTATCCGTTTGAAAATTTACCATTCGTCATATTCACTTTTGTTTTTTCCTTTGTTCCGTTTCTTATTTTCAGCTTTCTCTCCCTTTTTTATAAGATCCCGTACTTTTTGCCCGCCCTTAGTGCCTATCTCATGATAGAACTCCGGTCCGTATTCACGACTTGTGGCTCGACCTCCTTTAGTACCTATCTCATGATAGAACTCCGGTCCGTATTCACGACTTGTTGTCCGGCCGCCTTTTTGTCCTGCTTCCTGTACGGACATTTTAATCTTGCCTTTTTCTGCCATTTTTATCCACCTTGTTCCTAATTAATTATTAAAATAATTAAGTCTAAAAATTTACATGTTCTTGCTTCTTCCACGTCTCTTTCCTCCTTCGCTTTCTTTTCCTTTTTCGATAAGGTCCCTAACTCGGTGTCCGCCTTTAGTACCTATATCATGATAAAATTCTGGTCCATGTTCTCGGCTTGTGGTTTGACCTCCTTTTTTGCCGGCCTCCTGTACTGTCATTTGGCCCTTTTTTCCTCGCATTTGCATAATCTTCACCTCCTTACTTTTTTGTAACGCAAACCCATAGTATATTTAACGGAGCATTGAATCATTAATGAAACACCCAAATAACCCCAAAAGAAATCATTGTTTTTTTAAGTTAATTAACAAAAGTGGTTTTGTGCTATTGACATCTTCAAAATAATTAGTTAAGATCTCTTTAGAAACTCTAAAAGAGGTCTATGGTCAATCACTACACCAATGAGAGGGGGACAAGCGGATGAGATAAAATAGGGGTATTTTATTTTTTTATCTCAATTATCCGCTGCGGCGGTTTTTTTTGTCGCAAAAAGCATAAAAACAACAGACCTGCCTGCCGGTAGGCAGGTGACAAATCGTACAGATAATACAGATTACGAATTGTACGAAATATCAGGATAGCAATTGTGAGATAGGGGCTCACAAGTTGAGATTCTATAGCGCACATTAACAATTAAATAACGCTTTATTAAATATTCAACCACATTTAATAAAGCAAAGAGCAAATATATAACTTAAATAATAATATTTGTGTAATTTCAAATTTACCCAGTTAGATGGCGTAAGCTTATCTAACAGGGTGTATATCTTCCGATATAAAAAAATTTCTCAAAACAAGTAATTAATATTTCATCCGCCATCTGGCGAGATGGAATCCAGTAATTGCTAGTCAAGATTCTAAGTCGGGCAGTGGGGCAGATACTCAGTAATGAGTTTTTGCCTTCACTATTCGACCTCTGGAAAAATAATATTTCGTTTAAGGGCGTATAGTGGATGCCTTGACAGAAGATGCCGAAGAAGGACGTAGTAAGCTGCGATAATCCTCGGGGAGCTGCTAAACAAGCTTTGATCCGTGGGTGTCCGAATGGGGAAACCCCCTCGTAAGAGGAGCCCTCCAACCTTGAGTTGGGGAGAGCAGGTAAGCCGGTGAACTGAAACATCTTAGTAACCGGAGGAAAAAAAATCGAATGAGATTCCCTTAGTAGTGGCGAGCGAACAGGGAAAAGTCTAAACCGACGAATTTATTCGATCGGGGTTGCGGGACCTACATAATTTTTACGAATGAATAGAAAAACGAGCCTGGAAAGGACGACCATAGAGCGTGATAGTCGCGTATTCAAAATTCTAGTAGTAAAGAGGTAGTGTTCCCAAGTAGCACCAGACACGTGAAACCTGGTGTGAAGCTGGGCCGATCATGGTCCAAGACTAAACACATCTTCTGATCGATAGTGAACAAGTACCGTGAGGGAAAGGTAAAAAGAACCCCGATAAGGGGAGTGAAATAGAACCTGAAACTATACGCTCACAATGAGTAGGAGTCCCGATTTATCGGGATGACTGCGTGCCTTTTGTAGAATGACCCAACGAGTTAGCTATGTGTAGCAAGCTTAAGAGATTAAGTCTTGGAGGCGCAGTGAAAGCGAGGCCTAACAGGCCGTCTAGTTGCACATACTAAACCCGAAACCAGGTGATCTATCCATGGCCAGGCTGAAGTTTGGGTAAAACCAAATGAAGGGCCGAACCAGTAGATGTTGCAAAATCTTTGGATGAGCTGTGGATAGTGGTGAAATGCTAATCGAACCTGGAAATAGCTGGTTCTCCTCGAAATATATATAGGTATAGCCTGGAATTTTGTCGCAGGGAGAGGTAGAGCACTGACTGAATTTGCGGGGACTTCGGTTCTCGCGTTCAAACAAACTCCGAATTCTTCCTGATTCATTCCAGAGTCAGACGGCGGGGGCTAAGCTTCGTCGTCGAAAGGGAAACAGCCCAGACCGTCATCTAAGGTCCCTAAATTTATGCTAAGTGGAAAAGGTAGTGGAATCTCCAATACAACCAGGATGTTGGCTTAGAAGCAGCCATGCATTTAAAGAGTGCGTAACAGCTCACTGGTCTATATTTAAGAGGTTCTGCGCTGAAGATTTAACGGGGCTCAAGCATAGTACCGAAGATACGGGTTTATATTTATTTTTAAATGTAAGCGGTAGAGGAGCGTTCTTGGGGCGGTGAAGGTCACACTGTGAGGTGGGCTGGAGCGCCAAGAAGTGAGAATGTTGGGATGAGTAACGAATTATGCTAGCGAGAAACTAGCACACCAAATACCCGAGGTTTCCTGGGCAACGGTAATCGTCCCAGGGTTAGCCGGTCCTAAGTCGAGGCCGTTGTAGTGGCGGCGTAGACGATGGCAATCAGGTGAATATTCCTGAGCTCTTATGCATATAACCGATGACGCTTTGCCGTAGTCGTACAAACATCATGGTTTAGTTTGTACGGTGTAGGCGGAGACTAGAAAAACTCGGCTCAAAAGTGCATAAGATCCGTACCGCAAACCGACTCAGGTGGGTGAGGCGAGAAGCCTCAGGTGATCGGAAGAACTCTCGTTAAGGAACTCGGCAAATAAGCGTCCGTAACTTAGGGATAAGGACTGGCTAACGCAAGTTAGCCCGCAGCGAAAGAGCCCAGGCGACTGTTCACCATAAACACAGGTCCCTGCTAAATCGTAAGATGATGTATAGGGGCTGACGCCTGCCCAATGCTCGAAGGTCAAACCGGTCCCTGATCACCCTTGAGGTGCTAGGGGAACGACTAAGCCCGAGTGAATGGCGGCCGTAACTATAACGGTCCTATGGTAGCGAAATTCCTTGTCGGGTAAGTTCCGACCCGCACGAATGGCGTAACGATCTGGGCACTGTCTCAACGAGAGATCCGGTGAAATTACATAGTCGGTAAAGATGCCGATTACTCACAGCAAGACGGAAAGACCCCGTGGAGCTTTACTATAGCTTGATATTGGCTCGAGGAAATTCATGTGTAGAATAGGTGGGAGACTTTGAAGCCTGCTCGTTAGGGCAGGTGGAGTCAACAGTGAAATACCACCCTTGAATTTCTTTGATTCTAACTTTGGTCTGTGATACGGCCGAAAGACAGTATTAGGTGGGTAGTTTAACTGGGGCGGTTGCCTCCCAAATTGTAACGGAGGCGTTCAAAGGTGCGCTTAGTCCGGATGGAAATCGGACCTCGAAGTATAAAAGCACAAGCGCGCTTAACTGTGAGACCTACAAGTCGAGCAGACGCGAAAGCGGGATTTAGTGATCCGGTATTTTCTAATGATAGAGATACCGCTCAACGGATAAAAGTTACCCCGGGGATAACAGGCTGATCGCATCCAATAGTCCACATAGACGATGCGGTTTGGCACCTCGATGTCGGCTCATCCTATCCTGGGGCTGAAGCAGGTCCCAAGGGTCTGGCTGTTCGCCAGTTAAAAGGGTACGCGAGCTGGGTTCAGAACGTCGTGAGACAGTTCGGTCCTAATCTGCTGTGAGCGTGGAAATTTGAGTGGGTGTTCCCCTAGTACGAGAGGACCGGGGAGCGTGAACCTCTGGTGTATCTGTTGTCACACCCTGTGGCATTGCAGAGTAGCTATGTTCTATTGGATAAGCGCTGAAAGCATATAAGTGCGAAGCCAGCCACAAGATTAGATTTCTTAGATCCCTCAAAGAACATGAGGTTGATAGGCTTTAGGTGTAAGGACAGTGATGTCCTCAGCCGGGAAGTACTAATTGATCAATTAAAATATTATTTTTACAATCTTGACTAGTGATTACTGGGTTATTCCAGTATTCTTCGAGCGTTTATGATACCGTTCATTGGCTTCCATCTCCTCACCCTTTCTTCGAAAGGATGAGGGACGATGCTGGTGCATCGGATCTAGCTCAATTTGTTTTCAAATGTGGATGTGGTTTTAGAATAAAGCCTCATCCTGTGTGAAAGCAAAATATTTGCTTTTAAAATTTAAAATAGTTTTGTGTTGGTGCTTATAGCGAGATGGGTACACCTCTTCCCATTCCGAACAGAGAAGTTAAGCATCTCAGCGTTGATGGTACTTGGACCTCGAGTCCCGGGAGAGTAAAACAGCGCCAACACAAAGCTATTTTTTTTATTACAAAAAAAAGACTTGATAAATTCAAGCCTTTTTAATGTGGTTTGCTTTAGACTTAGCAGCTGCCGCATCCGTCGCAACCTTCGCATCCACCATTAGGATCGTACATATTTTACTCCTTATTTTTAGTTGTCAGTTGTCAGTAAATAAGTGAATCAGTTTTTATATAATTTACAACTGATTTACTTACAACTTACTACTATTTTACAGCATTATTGCTTCTCGAAGCAAGGGCAAAACTTCGCCGTAGGATTTTGCTGCGGAACGATGAGCAGATCTTCCCTTTTCTGTCAGCGAATACATTTTTCTAATTCTTGAGCCAACAGAAATTTCATTTGAAGTTGCGTAACCATCTTTTTCTAACTGATCAAGAGCTGGGTATATGGTTGATTCGGTTGGTCTGCAAGTCCCTTCGGAAAGTTCTTCAATTCTTTTGACAATTCTATAACCGTAGCTTTCTTTGTCTTTGTATAAAACCTTTAAAAGAAAGAATTTAATCAATCCTTGATTGATAAGTTTTCTCCAATAGCCTTCTGAAGTTAAATCCACGTTCGCTCCGTTCAAATTAAAAAATCAAAAATAAAAATGCAAAACTTTTTTACCAATTTTACATTGTGATTTTTATTTTTATATTTTATATTGAAAGACCCCTCGTCTTTCGATGCACATTTATAGTATATGATGCTTTATATTTTGTCAAATTTGCGCTTGGTGCTCTAAACGGTTATAATTTGAATGATTTTTAAGAGGAATTCATATGAAAACTAAACTATTTATTGATTTTGATGGTACTTTATTTGATACTAGACGCTTAAAGACAGATTTGTTTAATACCTTTAAGTCAATGGGGTTTGCTGAAGATAAGATTGAATTGACGTACAAAAAGGCTTGCGAAGATTATATTTATTCTCCAATTGAACAATTGCAATTATTGCAAGATTTTAAAAAATGCGACGCTAAAGAAGCCACAGAAAAATTTGAAACACTTTATAAAAAAGTGCCGGATTATTTATTTAAGGACTCGGTAGATTTTTTGGGGAGTTTAGATAGAGAAAAGTATGAGGTAAGTTTATTAACTTTGGGCGATGAAGATTTTCAAAAGAAAAAAGTTGAGTCATCTAAAATTGCTAAATATTTTGATAATATTTATTATTGCAGAAATCAAAAGTGGATCTTCCTGAAAGAATTGGTTGATCTGGATGAAAAGTTTTTTATTATAGATGATAGGGGCGATGCGATGTATGAAATATCTAAAGAATTCAAAAATAGTATACCAATAGAGATTAACCGGTCGAAAGAAGCACTTGATATTATGGAAAAACCATCGTCTTATGATGGCTTGAGTATAAAAAATTTTGTAGAGGCTACACAATATTTATAAAGGGTATCATACTCCAGGGCAAGCCCTGAACCCTGCCCCGATGAATCGGGGCATATTGCGCGGCAAGCCGCGCGGTATTTCACCTTTTTTACGCACTGAGTTATTTACTAATATATCTTGTAATAAAGGAGCTTGATGCCTGAACTTCCGGAAGTCGATCCCACTTCGCTAAAGCTTTGCGGGACAAGAACAATTAAAAAAGGAGAAACTGATGCCTGAGTTACCGGAGGTAGAGACGATTAGGCTGGGATTGCAGAAGACTATAGTAGGTAAAAAAATTGAAAAATTTGAATCAAGAGATTCAAAAGTTGTTCAGTTTAAGCCCAAAGACGTGGAGGGAATGTATGTTTCTAATATTGAACGACGAGCTAAGATATTAATTCTTTATTTGAATAGTTCTCGGCCTCTGGCCTCGAACAATAAATATTCTTCGAGCGAAAGCGAGAAGTCCATTCTTTGTCATCTTAAGATGACCGGCCAATTGATTTGGGAAGCTTGTTCTGGTGGGACTGAATTTTGCCTCAAAAAGAGTCGGGTTGCTGGCGGGCATCCATCACCGGATTGGGTGGCAAAATTACCAAATAATTATACGAGAGCAATATTCACTTTTAATGATAAGTCAGTTTTGTTTTTTAACGATTTGCGCAGATTTGGTTATTCAAAACTATATAATACTAAAGATTTGAGTAATATTTCAGAGCTGAAAAAATTAGGTCCGGAGCCCTTTTCTAGTGAATTTACAGTAGAATACCTGATGAGGCGAGCGGCAAAAATACCAAATCGTAAAATCAAACAGTTTATTACCGATCAGGAGATAATCGCCGGTGTGGGGAATATTTATGTCGATGAGGCTCTTTTTTATGCAGGAATTTTGCCGACAAGGCCGGCGAAGGATATAAAATTATCGGAATGGCAGAAAATTCGCGATTCAATAATTAAAGCCTTGGAACTTGGTCTAAAATACGGCGGATCTTCCGAAGATACTTATGTCGACGCATTTGGTAATCAGGGGACAATGAACGAGCATTGCAATGTTTACAGGAGGACGGGCCAAAAGTGCAACAGAAACGGCTGTCAGGGCACTGTGAAGCGCATCGTACTAGGTGGTAGGGGCACGCATTTCTGTGAAAAATGCCAAAGTTAGAATTATGAATTTAGAATTAGGAATCATGGGGCGGAAAATATACATTGAATATCAATCAGTATTCAGATAAAATATTACTAGTTTATTGAAATGCTTGATTCTAGATTCTTGATTCTAGAATCTGGCTAAAAAGGAATTATTATGGAAATTTTACGAAATATGTGGAGGAGAAAATTCAGGACTTTTTTAACTGTAACAGGTATTGCTGTTGGCATTTTTGCATTTACAGTTATGGGTTCTATGGCATTGAAATTAAATAAAATGATCGATGGTGGCAAGAAATACATCACTGGCCAGATTACAATCATGCCGAAGGGAACTGATTTTGCTACCGGTCAAATGAGCGGAATGTTGCCGATAGACACATTAAATAAAATCGCTAAAGTCGAAGGTGTTGAAGCAGTGGAGGGTTCGGTCAGCATAGCGGTTGATGAGCCAAATCCAGATGAACCGGTTTCCATGAGTATGAGTACACCACCAACAATTTATTCGCTTGATACAGCTTCAAATTTTAAGAATAAAAACTGGGAAACTCTGGCAATGAAGGAAGGAAAGTTGATTGATAAAGATAGCGCCGATAATGATATTTCAATCGGTTCAACAGTCGCTTTGGATAAAAACTGGAAGGTGGGCGATACGGTAAAAATAAGAGGCAAAGAATTTAAAGTTGCAGGTATTTTGGAAAAGACAATGACAGGACCAGATAGTTATGTTTTTATAAAATTACCAGTAGCGAGAGAACTATACATTGAGTCAAATCCATTTTTGAAATCACTTAGAGATCGTGCGTCAGAAGCGGCCAATATTTCCGATACAGAATTGGCAAAACTTTCACCTGAAGCCAGAAATCAGGTTATACAGGCTAAGGCGTTTAAGGTTGAAGATGTCTCAACCGGAGCAGCAGCCTCATGGAAGAGTGATGCTGATCCCGAAGCGGTTGTTAATAGAATTAAAGATCAATATAAAAATGAAGTTGTTGTATTGTCGCCGCAAAAAATGGGCGAGCAAATCGACAAAGCTTCGGCAACAATGAATGCCATTATTTACGGAGCCGCAATGTTGGCTTTAATAGTTGGTATTTTTTCAATAACAAATACTATGGTGATGTCAATTTCCGAAAGAACAAAGGAAATTGGAATTAAAAAAGCAATTGGTGCTTCAGGTAAATCTATTTCTTTTGAGTATACACTGGAAGCTGGAGTTATTAGCTTGATCGGCGGACTTGTTGGCATGGGAATAGGGGTTTTGGCAATTTCAGTTATTAATTCGAAAATGGCGAGTAAGGGAGCGGAGATATTCTTAATCGAGCCAAACTTTTTAACAGGTGTTATTATCTTCTCATTTTTTATTGGTATTGTGGCTGGATTTATTCCAGCGATGAGAGCGGCAAAGCTCAAAGTTGTGGAAGCGATCAGAGAACTATAATCTTAGTTGTCAGTTGTCAGTAAATAAGTTGTAAGTTATTTAAGGAATATTATGAATAAAATAATTATTGAAGCTAAAGGGTTGGAAAAGTCCTATAAAATGTCTAAAACCAACACGGTTAAGGCATTAAACGGAGTAGATCTTGTAGTTAATGAAGGTGATTTTTCAGCAATTGTCGGACCTTCAGGGTGTGGAAAATCTACCCTGATGCACATTTTAGGTCTTTTGGATCGGCCAGATGAAGGGCAAATCACTATTGACGGCGTTGATGTGAGCAAATTAAAGGATAAAATTGCCTATAAATTGAGAGCTCAAAAAATTGGTTTTATTTTTCAGGGATTTAATTTAATTCCGACCCTAACTGCATTGGAAAATGTTGTGCTTGCTGGCAAGTATGGTGGCCTAAAACTGCAAGCCAGAAAGAAGAGAGCGATAGAATTATTGGAGTTGGTTGGGTTGAAAGACAGGATGAACCACAAGCCAAACGAGCTTTCCGGCGGACAGCAACAAAGAGTGGCGATAGCCAGAGCTCTTGTTAACAATCCAACGGTAATTTTGGCTGATGAGCCAACCGGGGAGCTGGACAGTAAAACTTCACTGGAAATTATCGATATACTTAAAAAGCTTAATAAAGAAAACAATCAGACGTTTTTGATTGTTACTCATAATACTGAAGTCGCGGAGGCTTGCAAAAAGACCATTAGACTTAGAGACGGTAAGAACACCTAGATCTTTGAAAATAATATTCAAAGATGCATAATTTATTCTCCTATTTTTTCATATGTTTACATATTTTAGAACTTTATTTAGTGCGATTTTAAACCAATAAGTATATTTGTCAGGTGATTTTTTAAAGTTTTTCTCCAATTTTTCAATTGAAATCCATTTGTAATTTGAAGCTTCCTCCGGATTAGGTTTTGGATTATCATTATGGCAACCAATAAAAACATGGTCACACTCATTTTCTGTAATATTGTTTTCCAATTTTATCTTATATCTTAGTAGAAATATCTCCTTTAATTCGCAATCAAATCCCATTTCTTCTTTTAGCCGTCTGTGGGCGGCAGCTAGAACATTTTCTTTTGGCTTTGGATGGCTGCAGCAGGTATTGGACCAAAGTCTGGCGGAATGATATTTATTCTTATCTCTTTTTTGAATTAATAATTCTTTTTTATCATTAAATACAAAAACCGAAATAGCACGGTGCAGACTTCCCTTGATGTGTGCTATCAGCTTTTCATCAATTCCGATCTCATTATTGGATTCATCTACCAAGATTAGTTTTTCTGTCATTTTTCTAATTTAGAAGGATTATGATCAACCATTAATTATTACATGAAAAACTTTTGGTTTGACTGGTACTCGGCTAAGTAGTTTTTTTGCGATTTACAGTTAATATTATATAGAAATAAAAACTGCCTGGCCACAAGCTAGTTTTTTGTTTATGTGCAGAAAATTTAATTTTCAATTGTCCCGATTAATCTGGGCGACTTTCTTTTTAAAGACATTTTTATTTGTTATACTTGCCTTAAAGTAAAGTTAACAAAATCAGGAGTTTAAAATGGATAAATATATAGCAATTGTGTTGGCGGCCGGAAAAGGCACCAGAATGAATGAGGGGATTGCTTCTCCAATTCCAAAAGTAATGTTTGAGATTGCTGGTAAACCGATTATTTATTACACGGTTGATAATATCAAAAAAGTTGGAATTAACCATGTTGCTTTGGCCGTTGGTTATAAAAAAGAATTAATTGAAGAATATTTAAAAGACGAAGTTGAATACGCTGTTCAGGAGAAGCAATTAGGCACAGGTCATGCCGTAATGATGGCAAAGGAATTATTGATCGGTAAATCTGAAGCAGTGATTATTTGTTATGGAGATATGCCGTTGGTTAAACCAGAAACGATTAAGAAATTAATCAATGTATTTGAGAGCGATAATCCAACAATTGCTATGATTTCAGCAATTTCGGAAGATCCTTTTGGTTACGGAAGAATTATCAGAGACTCAAATGGCGAAGTTTCAGGTATTAAAGAGCACAAAGATTGCAACGAAGAGGAACTCAAAATTAAGGAGTGGAACCCCGGCTTCTATATTTTTAATTCAGAATGGCTTTGGACTAATAGTGATAAACTAGATAATAATAATGCTCAAAAAGAATATTATCTGACTGATCTAATAAAATTTGCCAAAAAGCAGGGTAAAAAAATAATTGCCATTCCAGTTTCCGAAGAATCTGAGGCTTTGGGCATAAACTCTCAGGAACAGTTGAGGGAGGCGGAAGCAGTTCTTGTTAATCGCAAATAAATATCGTCATCCCAGACTTGATCTGGGATCCAGTTACTATTTATATAGATTCCGTATCAAGTACGGAATGACAGAGCGGAATCATGAATATTCGAACAAGTGGGATAGTACTAAAGCGTATGAACTTTGGCGAAGCCGATCGGATTTTGACTATTTTTACTGAGCGGTTTGGCAAAGTTAAAGCTATCGCCCGAGGGGTTAGAAAAGGAAGGTCGAAATTGGCCGGCCATCTTGAACCATTTATGCTTTTAGATTTGCAACTTTATGAGGGTAAAACTTTTTATACTGTCACCGGTTCGGAAATTAAATCTGATTTTTCAGAGATTCACACTGAGCTAAAAAAAACTTCTCAAGCCTTTTATCTAGCTGAATTAGTTGATAGATTTTTGCCCGATCATCAGGGATCAGATGAAGTTTTTAATCTTTTTTGCAGAGCTCTTCAATATCTGAATAAAAATGAGAAAAATTTATTTCTGCGAATCTTTGAGCTAAAAATTATTGAAGCTTCTGGCTTTTATCCGGAGCTTTATGAATGTGTACATTGCAAAAATAAATTAGAGGAAGAAAGTAATTTTTGGGATGCGGTTGAAGGCGGTGTAATTTGTGGTGATTGTCAGAAAAAATTTCATCATGGTAAGAAAATTTCAAACCAATTAATAAAATTATTACGCTTAATAGAGAAAAGCGATTTTTCAATTTTGGAAAAATTAAAAATATCGAACGAGGTAGAAGAAGAAGCAGAAGAAATATTATCCACATACATCGCCTCGGTCTTGGAAAGAGAACTAAAAAGCAAAGGTTTTATGAAACTGGTAAACTAGTTTTCATTTAAACTTATTTTAATCGTATATATGGATAATTATCTTAGTATTCAATATGGCCGTTGCAAAATCTAAGATAGTTATTAACTGGTTATTTTTAAATGTAATATGTAATAAAGAGAAGCGCCCCGATGGAAAATTCCATCGGGGCGCAACGGTTGTGGTGAGGGTGTTAGCCCTCTACAAACAGCATGGCGCTGTTGCGGGGAGAGTAGATGGGGAAGCCGAGTTCTCGGCCTTTGCGGCGATACCACTGGTCAGAGGCGGCCCAAAGTTTGTTGTTAGGGTGAATCCAACTACATTCAGCATAAGGATCGATATCTGCTTTGCTGAATGATTTGACATTCATTTCGCTGGTTTCAACTTCGATTAAATATCGGATGCAATGATCAAGCTGAAAACCCCGAGTTCCCCATTCTGTTGGTTCTTTGGCATACTGGCGAAGGAACGATGGATTCTTGGGAATATTGACTCGTTCAAAGCTCTGTCCTGTGATGCATGGCCCCATCCAGATACTTATTTCGTTGTTTTTATCTGGCCATTCTTCAAAGAACTTCTGGATAACCCCAAAGGGAAGCTGGATTATTTCCGGCCACCCGACATGCATGTAGCCAATCCATCTGTCAGACCAAATGATGATGCAGGCGCAATCGCCGAGAAAGGTCTCGATCACAAATGGGAATGAACTGCCAGTTCTTTGGACGATTAAACCGTCGCAAGAAAAGACAATCGGCATAACATACTTGTCTTTTACGATTTCTACGATATTGTGTGATTCGTGAGCAAGCGATACGTGACAAATAGGTCCGAAATTCCTGCCAAGTGTCTTTTCGATAACTTCTCTGCCAATATCGGCCGGCGTGTTCTTGTCCCCGATATAGCCTATTGGGAACTTTTGAGTGGCTAGCGGGTACACGACTCTGAGTGATCGCTCGGCGTCGATATACCCAAAATCCTTGAACTGCTTTGACCCGAAAAGGGCCTCAAAATCATACTTATGCGGCATTTACCGCACCCCCTTCATATGTAGTATGTGCTTTGAGCTCAAATACGATGAGATCCTTCGGCTGTGCCTCAGGATGACAACTTATTTGAACATCAACCGTATATTACATCATAAATCTCTGGAAATATCAATAGTGAAGAATGCTACATAGTGTGGTATATTGTTTTTAGTTCTTGGTTTATTTAAAAAATAATTAGGTCTCTGTTTTCTGGAGATTTATGAAGGGGAGTTATGTTGATAAAAAACCACGGTAAAGTAAGAGAAGATAATGGTTTTACTTTAATAGAACTTTTGGTTGTGGTGGCTATTATCGGAGTTTTAGCGACAGTTGTAGTAGTAAGCTTAACTGGAGCGCAAAAAAAATCAAGAGATTCGAAAAGAAAGTCAGATGTTGCAGCGATTAAACTCAGCATGGATTCGTTTTATGTTGATAATCATCGATATCCTATTTGTGATAACACGACTGAATGCAAATTCAGCAATATAACTAATTCAAATGAGCGTTCTATCAATGATACCAACAAAACAATTATTGCAGATGATATAACTAAAATTACAACGTATTTACCAGTTTTCCCCAAGGACCCCACTGTTAAAAGGAATGGTTTGCCTGCATATTATGCATATGCGGATAGTGATAGCAATGCTCTTGGGAATCAATCTTACTCAATCGGAGTGGCGCTGGAGGTGGCAGAAGGTGATGATCCGTATGAGCTTGAAATAAGCGGTAAGACATATTATTTATGTAAATCAAGTACGAGTGGGCTTGACGTTATGTGGGAGACTTGGCCAAAATGCGATTTTTAGATCAGTAAAAAAAAGGAAACATTGAGGAAATATTATGGCAAAAGAAAATAACAATGCCGCATCCGACAAAGTCGGAGCGGGCACCCCTGCTTATACTGAAAGCGGAATGCGAGGCAAGATGGAAAAGATTATCTCTTTATGTAAAAGACGTGGGTTCGTCTATCCTGCTTCGGAGATCTACGGTGGTTTTGCAAATGCCTTTGACTATGGTCCGCTTGGTGCGCAATTAAAGAAAAATGTTAAAGATGTCTGGTGGCAGAAGTTTGTAACTGAGCGCGATGACATGGTCGGGCTTGACTCGGCAATTATTCAAAATCCAAAAACATGGGAAGCTTCAGGGCATTTGAAATCTTTTTCTGATCCTCTTGTAGAATGTAAAAAATGCCATAAACGTTTCCGTGAAGACCATATTCAAGAATTGTTGGAAAAGATTGGTGCTGCTGCTGACGCGGTGACGGGATCCCTGATCAAGTCCGGGATGACAGAAGGGTTATCACAGGAACAAAGAGATATGTTGTTTTGCAAAGGCGCAGAAGAGCATGATTTTACGGAAGCGAAGAATTTTAATCTTATGTTTAAGACTTTTATAGGCGTGACGGAAGATTCGGCTTCAACTGCATATTTGCGGCCGGAAACTGCTCAGGGTATATTTTTAAATTTTAAAAATGTTCTGCAGTCAAGCCGTGTCAAAATTCCTTTTGGTATTGCCCAGATCGGAAAAGCTTTCCGCAACGAAATTACTCCGGGAAATTTTACCTTTAGAACAAGAGAATTTGAACAGTCTGAGATTGAATATTTTATCAAACCAGACAAAGAAGAGTCGCAGAAAACTTTTGACTACTGGATAAAGATCTGGAAAGAGTTCTTCTCTGATTTGGGTATTAAAGATGAAAATCTTACCATTAGAGCGCATGACAAAGAGGAACTTTCTCATTATTCAACTGGTACGTCAGACGTAGAGTATAACTTTCCGTTTGGAGTATCAGAACTTGCCGGTGTAGCCCAAAGAACTGATTTTGATTTAAAACAGCACGAAAAATATTCCGGACAGGATGTAAAATATTTTGATGAGACTACCGGTGAAAAATTTATTCCTTATGTGGTTGAACCAACGATGGGTGTTGATCGAGCTGCCTTAGCATTTTTAGTAGATGCTTATGATGAATCAGACGGAACTGATGGCAGGGCAGAAGGGGAGGTCACACTTCATCTACATCCAAAACTAGCTCCTATTAAAATCGCAGTGTTCCCGCTGGTAAAAAAAGAAGGTCTGCCAGAAATAGCCAAGGAAATAGTTTCTAATTTGCGAAAAGCAGGAATCGAAACTTTTTATGATGAAAGCGGATCAGTTGGTAAGAGATATCGAAGACAGGATGAAATTGGCACTCCATGGTGCGTTACAATTGATTTTGACTCGATAAAAGACAAAACAGTGACAGTCAGAGATAGAGATACGATGAAGCAGGAGAGGATGAAAATTACAGAAGTAATTGGTTTTGTGCAGGGAAAATTAATCTAAATAAGTTGGGAGGGACATGAATAGGAGAGCGTTTGCCCTAGTTAAATCCGGCGAGGCCGGTAAGTCAAAAGCTTATTTAACGGGGTTTACTTTAATAGAACTTCTAGTGATGGTTGCCATCATCGGTATTTTGGCTACTATAATTTCTTTAAATGTAATAGGAGCACAGGCTAAAGCGAAGTATGCAAAGGTTATTGCTGATATGGCGACTATAGGTAAAGCGGTTAATTCATATTGGGTTAGTAATTATAGCGAATATCCGAAAGATGTGACTTATAATACGTTACCAACTGATGCTGGTTTTTCTGAATATCTCTCTGTTTGGCCCAAAACACCTTGTAATAGTAATTACTATTATGATTACGAAAACTGGTCAAATGATCCTGTGCCTGTTCCCAACAAAGGGATCATAGGAATCCAATTTATCTATAGGAATGGAAGTGCTAATAGATACATATATTATTATAATATTCATGATTTTTCATCAGTTGCCGACTCTCTTTATAGGGGTGTTAACATAGAAGATTTGTCTGATAAAAAAATAACTTGTTCCGAGTAAGCAATTGTTTAAATAAAAAAATCAGCCTTATAAAACAGGCTGATTTTTTTTTAATTATCGTTTTCTGTACTGCATAAATTAGCATTTACTATTATTGTCCACAAATTTGTGGAGAGAAGGGTTGTTGACGATGGGGCAAGTAAGCACTAAACTGGTAAGTAGTGGGTGACAGTGGGAAAAGGTGGGAGAACAACAGATGACGAATTATACAGATAATACAAATATTGGAATTCAAATTCGTCATTAGTATTATTAGTTTTTATTAGTAATCTGTAGTTTATATGTTTATTGGAGAATATTCACACAGTTTGGATGATAAGGGGCGAGTATCTCTTCCGGTAAAGTTTCGCGGAAAGTTAGCTTCCGGTTGTGTGGTCACTAGAGGGCTTGACCATTGCTTATGGGTGTATTCTTTGGAGGAGTGGGAGAAATTGGCTGAGAATTTATCGTCTCTCCCCATTACTTCCAAGAACGCCAGGAGTTTTTCCAGATTAATGCTTGCTGGAGCGATGGACTTAAAAATCGATAGTGCAGGACGCATAAATTTACCAAATTATTTATCAAAATATGCTGGCATCAAAAATAAAGTAGTCATTACAGGTATGTATAACCGATTGGAGATATGGCCGGAAGAGGGTTGGAGTGAATTTAAGAAAGGAATGGAAGAAAATAGCGAGGAAATTGCCGAGCAGATAGAGGAAATCGGCTTCTAGGAAACAACAGATTACAGATCATACGAATAATACAGATTACAAATTGGACAGATAATATTAATAATGAATATCGCATCTTAACAATTTTATTTAAATAAGTAGCCAACAAACACCTTGTGAGTTCATTTAGAAGCTGTACGAACAGCACACGGAGGAGGGTTCCTATTCATAGAATGGGAACAAGCGAAGGAGGGCATCATCCTCCTACACTCAGGTTTGGTTCGAGGACTACGCCTGCCTGCCGGCAGGCAGGTCCACGCAGCCAAAACTTCGTTTTGGAGGATTTCACGGCAAAACTATCAAAAAATAGTCGAGCTCAAAAACAAAAACTTTATTTTTATAGGCACGTTCTGGGTGCATAAAACAAAAAAGTTGGCTACTGATTTTAATAAAATTGTAAATCTTTGTTTTTTTAATTTCTTATTGGGAGGGAAAGTGGGTAGAGTTCTAACAATCACAAACAGCAGTCACAATATTGCAGGTGTCCGAAAAAAGACAATTGGAAGAGAAATTGTTATTGGGCCCAATGCAATCAAATTTGTAGCAATTTCAATATTTGCTATATTGGCAATCGTTTATTTAACCCAATCAACTTCGGGGGCTAATAGAAGTGTCAAGGTTCAGGATTTAGACGATAAAAAAACACAATTACAAATGCAAAAAGAGCGTCTCGAAGTTGAACAGACTAGATTAAAATCTCTCAAAGAAATTGATAGCACGGTTGAAAATGAAAAAAATACTTTAGAACCAGCATCGAATGTGGACAATATAAGTGGAACTGTTCATTAGGATTAACTGATATCATCAAGCAGGATTATTGCGTCATAGAATAAATTGCAATATTATTATAATTGACTATGTCTGAATATACTAAGACAATTGAAAGACGCCTAAAGGCCATGGGCGTTATTGTTGTATTAATTACAGTAATACTGATTTTTAGAATGTTTGATATTCAAATTATTAAACATAGTCATTATCTTGCTTTAGCGCAAGGACAGCAAAGGTTCGAAAAAACGGAAACAGCTCAGAGGGGCAAAGTTTATGTTCACGATTCTTTTTCGGATCCAGATTCTTACTATCCTTTAGCATTTGATGTTAAGAAGTTCTCTGTCTGGGTTGTACCGCATCAGGTAACAAAAAAAGAGGAACTATCCGGTAAATTAGCAGGTCTGGTTGGTCTTACTTCACAGGAGATCTTCGATAAAATAAATAACGACAAACTTTATATACCTCCGATTAAAAAAGGGCTTTCTTTGGACGAAGCAGAAAAGGTTAAAGATGAACAATTGACCGGAGTATTCGTCATGCCTGAATATAGTCGCTATTATCCTGAAGCGACTTTAGCATCTCATATTTTGGGCTTTGTTAATGCTGATGGTGAAGGAAAGTATGGTTTTGAAGGTCATTATAACAACGAGCTTAAGGGAACTGCGGGAAATGTAACAGGAGAGAAGGATACATTGGGCAGAATGATTAATCTTTTAGATCAGACTGACCCCAAGGATGGTACAAGTTATGTTCTAACAATTGACAGATCTGTCCAATATTTTGTTGAAAAGAAACTAAATGAAGCCTTACAGACGTATCAGGCAGAATCCGGTACTGTCATTATTATGGATGTAAAAACAGGTGGAATTGTTGCGATGGCTAGTGCTCCCAGTTATGATCCTAATAATTTTAAAGATTATGCAAAAGATAATGCCGGCATATATGTTAATCCATCGATAGCTCATCTCTACGAACCAGGAAGTATTTTCAAGCCAATCGTTATGTCTGCGGCCATAGATCAAGGAGTTGTAACACCAGAAACAAAAGGCAACTTTGACTGGCATGTTATGATTCAGGGGCATGAAATTAAAACAGCAGAAAAAAAAGCATTCGGTGAAGAAGATATGACACAGGTTCTGCAAAATTCAGACAATGTTGCTATGGTCTGGCTTTCAGAAAAACTGGGCAAAGATTCCATGTATAAATACTTGAAGGCTTACAATATGTTTGACAAAACCGGTATAGATCTTGATTCGGAGGTTGCGGGCTATGCGCCTGAGCTAAAGCGTTGGCAAGACATTAATAGGGCTACAATATCATTTGGACAAGGTATCTCTGTGACCCCGATTGAGATAGTTGCTGCTTATGCTGCTATGGCTAACGGTGGGGTTTATGAATATCCTCACATTGTTGATAAGATGATTTTCTCGGATGGTACTGAAAAAAAGGTTGAGAAACAAGAAGGAGAAAGAATTATAAAGAAAGAGACCGCACAGCAACTTGGAGAAATGCTGTACAATGTTGTGGAAAAGGGACATAGTTGGCGTGCAAAGGTGCCAGGATACAAGATAGGGGCAAAAACCGGTACTGCTCAGATTCCAAAAGCAGAAGGAGGTTACGAGGAGTCTGAGGACGGATTGGGGATTTATATTCATTCTCTCGCTGGATTTGCACCAACAAATGATCCAAGGTATGCTATGTTAGTTAAGCTGGATAAGCCGAAATCTAATAAATACGCCGAAAATACTGCTGCACCGCTATTTGGAGAAATTTCTTCTTTTCTATTAAACTATTATTATAGATTGGCGCCAACAGAACCGATAACATCGGCTGGTTACACTCCGTCTTAAGATGCGTCAAATAACTCAAGTTGGTATATGAGGAACATTTATTTAAAATTTATTTACAAAATACTTGCTTTTTATGCAAGGAAAGTAATTGTTACGCACAATCCTTTTGTCATTGCTGTAACCGGTTCTGTGGGAAAGACATCGACAAAGGAAGCCATTTATCAGGTTTTGCATGATAAATATGGAGATTCAGTCAGAAAGAATTTCGGTAATTTAAATGCTGAAATTGGCATTCCGTTAACTATTTTAGGTTATGAGAAAGTTCCAAATAAATTTATCTGGCCATTGTTTTTATTGGCTGCATGGTTCAAAACAAGGGTGAAAAGTTATCCAAAGTATCTGGTTTTAGAAATGGGAGTGGAACATCCCTGCGATATTGAGTATTTTTCTTCAATAGTTCGTCCTGATATTGCAATAATTACAAGCACTTCATCGGCCCATCTCGCAAATTTCCAAAATGAAGAACAATTCCAAAAAGAGAAAATTTCTTTAATTGATCATTTAAGAGATGGCGGCAAGGCAATCTTGAATTTTGATGATGAAAATCTGGTAAAAATTAAGGGTGAAAATATTTATTCCGTTGCTATTAATAATAACGCTGCAAATTACAAGTCTGAGAGCATTAAATTATCTCTGATGGGAACAGAATTCAGGATTGCTAAAACAGGACACAAGATTTCTGTAAAATCACAATTATTGGGAAATCAGATGATTTACCCTCAAATGTTTTCTTTTGCAGTGGCTGATATAATGGGATTTTCTCTGATTGAAACCGGCAAATCTTTAGAAAAAATTTCTCCCATACCAGGCAGGTTAAATCTAATTGAAGGAAAGGATAATATTGCAATAATTGATGATACATATAACTCTAATCCAACTTCGGCCAAGCTGGCCATTGATTTCTTGGATCAGGTGGATTATAAGGGGAGAAAGATTGCGATTTTGGGTAACATGAATGAACTGGGTGCCAATGAAAAACTTCTTCATCAAAAAATTGCAGAATACAGCAAAGACAAATTTGACCAGGTGATATTTGTTGGCGTAAATTCATCAATTATGCAAGAAAAATGTGATCGTAATTCCTTAAGTTTTAAAACAAGAAAAGAACTAATTAATAATCTGGACAAAATATTAAAGCCAAATGATCTTGTGCTCATAAAGGCTTCGCAAAATAAAAATTATTTAGAAGAAGTAGTAAAAAAAATAATGAAAAATCCAAGTCTTGCAAAAGAGCAGCTAGTAAGGCAAAGTAAAGAATGGATAAACAGAAAACGATAGGTGAATAATATCAAAGGAGTTTTATGGAATTGTTGATGATTTCGACTTATGATTTAACAAAAATGTTCTGGCTTGCATTGCTTGCTTTTATAATAGCAATTGCATGGACGCCGATTTTAACTAATTTTTTATACAAAAATAAGATCGGAAAGAGGATCAGAAATGGCAAAGACACTCCGATTTTCTCAAAATTGCATGAAAAGAAAAATGGGACTCCAACAATGGGTGGAATTTTAATATGGGTAACAGCGGCGATTTTGACTTTAATTTTCAATCTTGAACGAACTGCTACATGGCTGCCTCTGTTTTGTTTGGTCTCCGTCGGAATTGTTGGAGCTGTTGATGATCTGTGGAATGTTCAAGGGAAAGGGCCAAATGGCGGAGGAATGCGTTTCAGGCAGAAATTCATCTTATATACTGCCATTGCAGCTGCTGGTGCATGGTGGTTTTATGAAAAATTGGGTTGGAATTCCATACATATTCCAAGTTCAGGAGATTTTGTAATTGGTCTTTGGTATGTTCCTCTTTTCATACTCGGGCTAGTTTGGATGGCTTTTTCTTCAAATGAAACCGATGGGCTTGATGGCTTGGCAGGTGGAATTTTTGCATTGTCATATGGAGCCTACGCTATAATTTGTTTAGTTGAAGGAAAGTCTGAATTAGCTGCTTTTTGCGCCACTATAATGGGCGGTCTTCTGGCATTTTTATGGTTTAACATTCCTCCAGCCCGCTTTTTTATGGGCGATACAGGTTCAATGGCACTAGGAATGACATTGGGCGTGATTGCCTTTTTAACTAATACAATTGTCATATTGCCGATCATTACAATTGTTTTCCTAATAGAAGGCTTAAGCTTCATAATTCAGTTTACTTCCAAAAAATTACGAAACGGAAAAAAAGTCTTTTTATCATCGCCAATCCATCATCATTTTGAAGCGATAGGTTGGCCCGAGCATAAAATTACAATGCGTTTTTGGATTATTGGGGCGGTTGGGGCGGTAGCCGGCCTTATTTTAGCTATCGTTGGACGGGGATAGCCCTAGAAATATTAAGTAATTTGGCCTAGAATATAACTATGAGCAATCTCGATTTAAAAGATAAAAAGGTCGCTATTTTGGGGTTAGGCATTGAAGGCATGGCTCTTTTGAAGTATCTCGATGGCAAAACTTCAAATATAACTATTCTGGATCGTCTTTCTGTTTCGGAAATTATTCAAAATTTAGAAGAAGGCGAAAGAGCTGACGCAGAAAACCTGATCAGAAAATATAAAATCATATCCGGTGAAAAATATATGGATGATCTTTCTGGTTTTGACGTAGTATTTCGTTCTCCTGGTATTTCCATTAACCATCCCAAATTACAAGAAGCTGAAGAAAAAGGTGCAATCATTTCCAGTCAGATTAAACTGTTTTTCGATCTTTGTCCGGCCATGATTATCGGCGTAACCGGAACTAAGGGAAAGGGAACGACTTCTTCTTTAATATTTGAAATATTAAAGAAGAGTTCTCAGTTCTCAGTTCTCAGTTCTCAGTCAAATCCCAACGTTTATATTGCCGGCAATATTGGTTATCCTGCTATAACGTTGATACCTCAATTGAAAAGTGATGATATTGTCATACTTGAACTCTCTAGTTTTCAGTTGATGGATTTGGAAAAGAGTCCTCATATGGCGGTTGTCACCAACCTGACAGTTGATCATCTGGACTATCATAAAGATGTTGATGAATATCAAGATGCAAAGAAAAGTATCTTAAAATTTCAGAGCAAAAATGATTTCGCTGTATTGAATAGTGACTCAACATTTGATTCTGACTTTATTAATAATGAGACAAGATCCAGTATTAAATATTTTTCTCATACCGAAGATAAAGACGCCGTAGTTAAGGACGGAAAAGTAGTTTTGGATCCAAAAAACAAAAGTATTACGATTTGTGACGAAAATAATATCAAACTTTTTGGGCGGCATAATCTTGAAAATATTGCTGCAGCTTCCATTGTCGCTGAGATATTAGGAGTTGATTTTGATGTTATTAAAAAAGTTGTGGCTGAATTTAAAGGTCTGCCTCATCGTCTGGAGTTGGTTTCTGAGATTGATGGCATCAAATTTATCAATGATTCTTTCGCCACTAATCCCGAACCAACAATTGCTGCTGTGGATTCATTTTCCGAAAATAAAGTTCTAATACTCGGCGGAAGCAGCAAAGGTGCAAATTTTGATGAATTATCAAAAAAAATTGTTAAGTCCAATGTTTCTAGTGTAGTGACAATTGGGATTGAGGGAGAAAAAATTGAAAATTCACTTAGTAAGAATAAGTATGACGGCACGATAATTCAAGGTGGAAATTCAATTGAAGAAATTATCGTTAATGCCAAAAAACTAGCAAAAAGTGGAGACGTTATTATTTTTTCTCCTGCCTGTGCCAGTTTTGATATGTTTAAAAATTATAAAGATAGAGGTGAGAAGTTTAAGGACAGTGTCCTTAAACTTCAGAATCATGAATCATGAATTAGGAATTAAGCAGGTTGTTTTATTCTTATCAAATACATGATTCATAATTCGTAATTCATTATTCTAAACCATGAATCAAACTCAAAAAACAAAACAGGATTATTTAATTTCTCTCGCTGTTTTTGCTTTGGCTGCTTTCGGTTTAATAATGATCTATTCTGTTTCGAAGTATTATTCATTACAGGTAACCAACGAGGCCACAGATAAATATTTTCTTCTTAAACAGTTGAAATTTCTAATAGTAGGCATTTTCGCGTGGATGATTTTTCAGTCAATTGATTACAGATTTTGGCAAAAAAAATCAGGTTTAATGCTTTTTATTACCTTTGGCCTACTTCTTTTGCCATTTTTACCTTTTGGCCATGGCGGCGGCGTGGGAGAAAGGTGGATAAACTTAGGATTTGTTAATTTTCAACCTTCTGAAGTTGCAAAATTAACCTTAATTTTTTATCTTGCCGGGTGGTTTTCAAGTCAGGGTGAAAGACTAGAGAAGGTTAAAAAAATGTTTTTATCGTTTGCTTTGGTTATTGGCGCGATAGCCCTTCTAATGTTGGTTCAAAAAGATCTAGGGACTTTAGCAATTATTGTCGCTATATCAGCAGCAATATTCACCATAGCAGGTGCTCCTCTTTATCAGTTGGCGGCAGGGGGCGGTCTAGCTGGATTTTTGCTTTGGCTGGCAATAAAAATCGAGCCTTATCGACTTGAAAGATTCTTAACTTTTTTAAATCCAGAAGACAATTCATTGGGAGCGGGATATCATATAAGAAATGCCTTAATCGCCATTGGTTCCGGCGGCTGGCTGGGTTTGGGCTTCGGCCAGAGCAAGCAAAAATATCTATACCTGCCGGAAGCCCACACTGATTCAATTTTTGCTATTATTTCTGAAGAATTAGGATTGCTACGTGCCGGTTTGGTAATAGTCGTATTCGCTTTTATAGCAATCAGGGGATACAAGATTGCGATGAATGCTCCTGATACTTTTTCAAGATTAGTAGCAGGCGGAATAACAACCTGGTTTTTAGCTCAGATGTTCATAAATATTGGCGCTATGTTTTCCATTCTTCCCCTGACCGGTGTTCCGTTGCCATTTGTTAGTTACGGGGGATCATCTTTAGTCATACTGCTGGCAGCAGTGGGGGTTTTGGTCAATATATCAAAAAATCAAGCATCTAAAAGTACATTTAGAAGAGGCGCGAAACAAATATGAAAAAAAAGACTATATTGTTGGTTGGTGGTGGTACTGGTGGTCACATTGTGCCGATTTTAAATATTTACAAAATAATTAAACAAAAATATCCGGATATTTCGATTATTACCGTAGGCGGAAAGACAAGCATTGATAAAAAACTTTACACCGACACGGAAAATCATATTTCTTTAACAACCGGAAAATTACACAGAACATTTAATCTGAATAATATACTTCAGTTGCTTTATCTTATATCGGGATTTGTAAAATCTTTTTTAATACTTTTAGAGCATAAACCAGATATAATATTTTCTAAAGCAGGATATGTTTCTCTCCCAATTGTTTTTTGGGCAAAGATTTTCAAAATTCCTTATTTTATTCATGAGTCAGACATTGTAATCGGTAAATCTAATCAATTTGCTTCTTCTGGAGCCAAAAAGATCTTTGTCGGTTTTCCATCTGATAATTATCCTAAAAAATTGCAAAACAAGATTGTTTATGTCGGGCAAATATTGCGTTCGGAAATTGACGATATTTCTGGCCATACGTTTAATTTTGGTTTTAATAATGAAAGACCGGTTATTTTTATAACCGGAGGAAGCCAAGGGGCTAGGAATATTAACAATGCAGTTTTTAATTCTTTGGATCAGCTTTTAGATAAATATAATCTTATTCATCATGTTGGAAGTCTTGATTATCAAAAGGCAATTGAGATTAAATCAAAGTTAAATGATGCACAGAAGAAATTTTATTTTGTTTCAGAATTATTAACAAATAATAATTCCAAAGATTCTTTACTTAGCGCTGTTTCTCAATCAAAATTAGTTGTTTCAAGATCGAGCGCTACAACATTGGGCGAAGTTTCCGCTTTGAGGAAACCTATTATTACAATCCCGTATAAGCACGCTGCATCTGATCATCAAACAAAAAATGCGTTGTTTTATCAAAGGGCAAAGGCAGCCGTTCTGTTGCACGATAGTAATATCAACAATAATCTAGGAAAAGAGATTAATTCTTTGTTCAACAATCCTGACGGAATGAAACAGATGGCTGAAAATGCTTTTAATCTCTTGCCAAGAGATGGATTAACCAAAGTCGTAGAAGAAATAATAAGTTTTGTTAAAAATGAAAAGTATGAGGAATTATGAAATATCATTTAATTGGTGATCAGGGTGTCTCGATGCGAAGCATAAAAAAATATTTAGAATATCTCGGTCACACTGTGACCGGATCGGATTTGAAAACCAACGGACACAAAAAAGAAAATGTCGCTTCTGATGTCGACGTTGTTGTGCGAACGTCGGCAGTAAGCCCTGGTTCTGCTGGATGGGTGGAAGTTGAAGCAGCTGAAGAATTAGGAATAAAAGTATTGAAGCGATCTGAGTTACTGAAAGAGCTAACCAAAGATAAAAAACTGATTGCAATTTCCGGCATGCACGGCAAAACAACGGTGACGTCAATGGTTGGATTATGCCTTGTATCGGCAGGTCTCGACCCTACAGTATTGGTGGGCGAAGATCTAAAGGAGTTTAATGGCGGTCTAAAATTTGGTAAATCTGACTTGTTTGTAATGGAAGCATGTGAGTATGACAGAGCATTTCTTGATTTTTATCCGCAAATTTTGGTTTTGACAAACATTGAAGCGGAGCATCTCGACACATATCCTGAAGGTTTGCCGGAAATAAAAAAGGCATTTATTGAGTATATCGATCATGTCCCTGACGACGGTCTTATTGTGGCTTGTAGCGATGACGCAAATATTAAAGATGTTTTATCCAAAATTAAGACTAAAGCAAAAATAATTTATTACGGTTTTTCGTCTGATAAATATAATAGTTTGGATTTCAAGTTGCAGGTTCCAGGGAAGCATAATATTTTAAATGCTTTGGCGGCATTGACTATTTGTGATTATTTTAATATCGACAGGAAAATTTATAAACAGTCTTTAGAAACATTTGATGGCGCGCATCGCAGATTTGAATATAAAGGTAAATTCAACGGGGCAGATTTGATTGATGATTACGGCCACCATCCGACTGAAATTAAATCAACTATTGAAGCATTAATTGAAAGATATCCTGACAAAAAGAAAGTTGTTGTCTTCTGGCCTCATCAATATAAGAGAATCCTTCCTTTTTTGAATGATTTTGCAAAATCATTCAACGGTGCTGATGAAGTTCTTATAAAACCAATTTTTCTAGTGCCAGGGAGAGACGAAAAACTCCCTGTTAGTTCTGAGGATATTGTTGATTTAATTAATTCTAAAACCAATATTGCCAAAGTTTATGAAACCGATGCTGAAATTATTCAATATTTAAGTAAAATTCTTGATAGTGATTCTGTTTTACTGACAATCGGAATTCCTCCGGTTTATAAAATTGAAGACGAATTATTAGAGATTAATAAGGGGCAACATGACTGATATTGAAACAACTTTAGAAAAAGAATTGGGTGAAAATTTAAAGAAAAATATTTGTCTGCGTGATTTTGTTAGCATGGGAGTTGGTGGTGTTGCCGATTTTTTCTATACGGCAAAAAATATTGACGAACTGGCAAAATGTATAATGCTGGCCCATGAACTTAAGTTGCCTTATTTTATTTTAGGCGGCGGATACAATGTTATACCTTCTGATTCAGGTTTCCCTGGAATTGTTATAAAAAACGAATCCAATAATGTAGCGTTTAGCGGCGACAACTCACAGGTAATTGTTGATTCTGGAGTTAGTTTGGGGAAATTAATTAATCTTGCTGCAAGTAGAGATCTTGGCGGATTGGAGTTTCTTTTCGGTGTTCCGGGAACGGTTGGCGGAGCAGTGTATGGTAACGCTGGTGCTTTCGGCTATGAGATAGGTGACTTTGTTAAATCGGTTATTTTACTTTTACCAAAAGACGGAAAGTTGATAGTGGTTAAGAAAAATAATGAATGGTTTAATTTCTCTTATAGATCATCAAGACTTAAGACGGATTATGTATCTGAAAAATTTAAACCAATTATATTAACGGCAAAACTCCAGCTTGTTAAAAGGAGAAAAGACGAGATTCTGGGACTAATGCATCAAAATCTTTCCAAAAAGAAAAATTCTCAGCCGCTGAATGAAAAAAGTTCTGGTAGTTTTTTCAAAAATCCAAATACTAATGTTGAAAGTACGGCTGGTTATATTTTGGATAAATCAGGTGCAAAAAAAATGAAAGTTGGCGGTGCTGCTTTTTCCAAACAGCATGCTAACTTTTTGATCAATCGTAAAAATGCCTCTGCTTCTGATGTTAGAAAGCTGGCGGAAAAAGCAAAAGATGTTGTAAAAGATCGTTTTAATCTGGACTTAGAAGAGGAAGTTGAATACATTGGCAAATGGTAACAAACAACAGATTACGAATTATACAAATAATACAGATTACTAATATATATACGGATTTTAAAGTAGGTGATTTCAAGAAGGCGTAAAATTAATAAGTCAATTTATGGAGGGTATAGAAAATATAAAAAGCCCTCTATTTTTCGTGCTAGTAAAATAAGACAAAAAAAGGAAATTAATTTTCCTAAAATCCCGATTAAAATTATATTATTCCTTATTGGAGTGGTGGTTATTTTTTATTATCTCTTTTTTTCTGGTGCGTTTAAAATTAAAGACGTGATAGTTGAGGGTAATAAAATGGTGTCTTCTGATAGGATTGAATCGGAAATCCCCAAAGGTAGCAGCATCCTTCTTTTTAAACTTTCAAGAACAAAAAAGGAAATTTTAAAAAATAATCCTGAAATTAAAACCCTTGAAATTTACAGAGGTCTGCCAAATGCTATTAAAGTGGTGATATTGGAGCATGAGTGCAAGTTAATCTGGCAAAGTGGTGATACAAGCTATTTGATTAGCAATCAGGGTAATGTTGCAAAAAAAATCGAAGCTGGCGGAACCTATGATTATCCGCGAGTAGTTGATAAAAAAAATATTCCAGTCGAAGTTGGGTCAAATTTAGTCTCTCCGAGTTTTGTCGCTTTTATAACTAATATTTATAGTCAGTTTTTTGATGCGACAAATATTAAACCTAAAGATTTTGAGATAAACCAAACTACTTTTGATGTTAATTTGAATACGGAAGCTGGTTTTTATGTTAAATTTAATTCTCTTAGATCCAGCGCAAAGCAACTTGATAATTTGAAGCAGGTTTTAGTTGCTAAAAGAGATCAAATTCATGAATATATTGATCTTAGAATCGATGGCTGGGCTTACTATAAGTAATATTATTAGAATTTTCTTCTATAAAAAGCAAAAAGACCCGCACTGCATAAAATACACGGGCCTTTGTTAACTCGCAATCGAACTCGATTGCAAGAGGGAAATCATTTCCCCTTACCTCAATAACTTCAGGGGAAATGGAGGCAGCGCTCCGGACAAAAAACATATAACCAGTGTCCAGAGCTTCTCGATCGAAATACAATGGAAGCGTACAACCTCTTGCCTCACAATGAGATTAGCACAAGCTTAATAATCTGTCAATACTAAAGCTATTTTTCTCTTGAAATATATATAGTTGCGCTAATGGTTGGTGAATGATTGATCTTTTGCTATCATGGTCTTATGGCGGAGTGGAAAATTGCTGAGAGAAAATTTGATGATATTGTCGACCAACTTCTATATAACAGGGGTGTTTTTGTAGAAAAGGATAAGGCTCTTGAAGAGCTCTTTTTTAATCCCAATTTTGATAAAGACTTAGGCGACCCCTTTTTATTAACAGGTATGAAGAAAGCTGTAGATAGAATAGAGATCGCTGTTAAAAATGGTGAAAAAATCGGGATTTTCTCCGACTATGATGCCGATGGAATACCGGCAGCAGCGCTATTATTTCGAGCATTTAAAGCCATTGGGGCTAAACCGGAAGTTTACATACCAAATAGGGAAGCAGGTTATGGTTTAAGCAATGAAGGCATAAATTATTTGATTTCCAAGAGATGCACTTTAATCATCACTGCCGACCTAGGTATTAGAAGCTTGGCGGAAGCAAAGTATTGCGCGGAAAAAAACATTGATCTTATCGTTACGGACCATCATATTCCAGGGGAGGAAATACCCGAAGCACTGGCTGTAATAAATCCAAAAACAAAAGGTAATAAGTATCCATTTAAGGAATTATGCGGATGTGGGGTTGCCTTTAAATTAATCCAGGCATTGTCCAGCATTTATAAAAAAGAATTCAGTGAGTCTTTTTTGAAATGGAATTTGGATTTGGTGGCAATTTCCACAATTGCCGATGTGGTACCATTGATTGGAGAAAATCGCGTTTTTGCAAATTTTGGATTAATCGTTTTGAAAAAAACAAAAAATTTAGGACTTTTAGAATTAATGAAACAATCCGGCATAAAACAATCCGATGTAGCTGCATACACAGTAGGATTTCAAATAGCGCCGAAGATCAATGCCCCAGGAAGAATTGATCATGCAACTAAGTCATTTGAACTTTTGGTAACCGAAGACAAAGAAGAAGCGAAAGAGCTGGCAATCTGGCTAAACAAGAAAAATGAGGACAGGCAATGGGCAATGGCGAAAGTAGAAAAAACTGCTATAGTCAGAATTGAAGAAAATCAATTATACAAAAATAAAATTATTGTGTTGGCAGGCGAGTGGTTAAAAGGTGTGATAGGCCCTTCGGCAAGTCATCTGGTGGATAAATATTCCCGTCCGGTCATTCTTTTTTCAAAAGATGATGGCATTTATGTTGGGAGTGCCAGAAGTGTTGAAGGGGTAAATATTGTGGAAATATTCGAAAACATTAAAGATTCAATTAAAAAATTTGGCGGACATAAAGGGGCGGCTGGCCTATCCGTTACTAATTTTGATAAATTTTTAAAATCAATAATTGACTTTGCAAACAAACATATTAAAGATGAATTGCTAGTAAAGAAAATTAGAGTGGACGGAGAAATCAAACCAAGTGAAATTACAAAAAAGATGTGTGGTTTGATTTCTAAATTTGAACCATTTGGAATGGGAAATCCAAAGCCTGTTTTTCTAGCTAAGGGAGTAGAGCTAACGTCGCCGAGAGTTATTGGCGAGACCAAAAAACATTTATCAGTACAAACTAAATACGGCAATAATATATTTAGGTCTGTATTTTTTAATTTTGCCGACAGAAATGAAACGGTAAAAAGTAATACTTTATATGATATTGTTTTTTGTCTTGAGCTAAATCATTGGAAGGGCACAAGTAACTTGAACTTCAACTTAATTGATATGAAAGCAACTAGTCATACAGAAGGCGAATAAAAACTAAGAGTCAATCAAGCTTTTCGTCTAAATTAGTTATATTTGTTATCTGTATGGAACGTATTATGAAGAAAAATAATAAAATTTATTTATGCGAGAGTTGCGGCAACGAGTTTTCGACTTGGTCGGGGAGATGTGATGCTTGTGGCGAGTGGAATTCTCTAAAAGAAATGTCAATTCCCGATGTTTTACCGTCGATAGGTTCTTCTAAACAAAATAGGGAAATTAAACCAGTAAAATTATCTGAAATTGAAAGTGTAAAAAACTTTAGGATTAATACGAAAATCAAAGAATTTAATCGGGTTTTGGGCGGCGGCATTGTGCCTGGTTCCATCATCTTAATCGGTGGAGAACCAGGAATTGGCAAATCGACTCTTCTTTTGCAGGTATCAAATTCAATAGATCGCTGCTTGTATATTTCTGCTGAAGAATCACTTCAGCAGATTAAGGATAGGGCTGATCGCTTAGGTATTAATTCTTTGAAATTGGAATTAATTTCAGATGGAGATATTCTTTCAATCGAAAGAGAGATGCTAAAAAGCAAGCCCGATCTTATAATAATCGACTCGATCCAAACAGTTTACTTAAATTCTATTCCCTCGACTCCTGGTTCAATAGTTCAAGTGAGGGAATGTGGGATATTTTTACAAAAACTTGCTAAGTCGACTGGAATTCCGATAGTCCTTATCGGTCATGTCACCAAAGAGGGTTCTTTGGCTGGCCCGCGTATTTTGGAACATTTGGTTGACACAGTGTTATATCTAGAAGGTGAACGATTTCATGATGCCAGGATATTACGAGGTGTAAAAAATAGATTTGGTGCAACTAATGAAGTCGGAATATTTTCTATTCAGGAAAAGGGGTTAATCGAAATTACAAATCCATCCTCGTTGTTTCTGGCTGAAACAACTAAGAGCGCTGGTAGCGTGATCACGGCCACAATAGAGGGGACAAGACCAATCCTCGTTGAAGTTCAGGCTTTGGTTGTTCCTACTCATTTTGGTTATCCAAAAAGAACTAGTTCTGGTTTCGATTTAAATCGTTTAAATTTATTATCAGCAGTAATTAGTAAAAAAACGCCGATTAATTTGGGCAATTACGATATCTATATAAATATTGTCGGTGGTATGAAAATCGGTGAGCCAGCCATAGATTTGGCTGTTTGTGGGGCCATTGTTTCTTCGTTCAAGAATAAGCCGTTTAGCAAAAACTATTGCCTATTTGGTGAAGTCGGACTTTCGGGTGAAGTTCGCCAAGTTGTGCGTTTCAAAGAGCGCGAAAAAGAGGCGACAACTTTAGGATATGAAACATTAAAAAATCCAAAAAACATAAATGATTTAATTAATCTTTTGTGAAGAATAGACTAAATAAACATCTTTTTATTGAGCAATGGAGTCCAATTTTGGTGTAGTAATTGGTACGGAATTAGCTGGTTTGAGGGTAGCAGCCGGTTTTGCAACAGTTATTGTTATTTCATTTTTTGCAGTGTTTCCGTTTTCGTCCATAGCTATTGCGGAAATTTTGTGTGATCCGTCTGAAAGATTAGCTATAGCATAAGTTTTTGAAAAGGGCGCTGCAGTAACGCTTCCTATTGAAACATCGTCAACAAAGAAGTTAACTGATGAAACATTTAATGGTGAAGAGTATGAAGCGGTGATCTCGAAATCAGCAGTGACAGTTGATCCGTTGGCCGGAGCGGTTATTGAAATTGTAGGATTAGAATCACTTGCCGTGCAATAATCCGTTGGAGGTTCATTGCCAAATCCATTTGCAAGTGCCCAGGATCGTACGGGTCCTTCCCAGTTAGGATAATCTGGTCTCTCGGAATGTAGATTAGAGAATGTTCTTTTTTCCTTTAAATTGTCCGATAGACCATCCGGGGCAAGTTTGCCGTTAACTTTGCAGACCATAACTTCTTTATGTACATCGTCTTTTTCTGCCGGTATTTGCCAAGATGCAAAAATATCTGTCGTTGTTTCTCCTGTATATCCGTCATTGGGGAGTTTGTTTGAATATTTCTCAACTGTGACTGTCTGCATACCGTCAGGTTGTTTGAAATTTTCATCTGGAGTATTGGCGAGAGCTTTGTCTATGAAAGTATGAAAAATAGGAGAAGCAACGACAGAACCATCAGCCCCGCCTTTCATTACTTTGTTGTCGTTGTTTCCAACCCAAACAGCAACAGAAATCGAAGGAGTGTAGCCCACTGTCCATCCATCTTTGTTATCTGAAGTCGTTCCTGTCTTTGCAGCTACTGTGCGGTTTGAGAAATAAAGAGCGGAGTGGGTTCCAAAAACTAGAGATCTGGCATTATTATCAGATAAAATACTTGAAATTTCATAGGCAATTTGAGGATCTAGCACTTGTTTGCCCTTATCTCTATCCTGATTGTATTCATAAATAGTTTTACCTTTTGAATCTGAAATCTTCAAAACACTTCTTAGGTCGTGTTTAACGCCGCCATTTGCAAAAACTCCGAATGCACCAGCCATCTCAACTGGTCTTACCTCGGCTGTACCAAGGGCAAGGGATAGGCCATAACGACTTCTTTCTGTTAATGAAGTTATACCCATGTCTTCTGCTGTGCGGATAACATTGTCCATTCCGGCTAGAGACATGGCTTTTACTGCTGGGATATTCAATGAGTTGGATAACGCTTGTCTCATTGTTATGGGACCGTTGAATTTGCCGTTATAGTTTCTTGGGACATACCCTCCGCCAAAATCTGTTTGAAAGTCAAACAATATTTTTGATGGAGAATATTCTGCTTTTTTAAAGGCAGTAGCGTATGAAAACGGTTTGAAAGAAGACCCTGGTTGTCTCAGGGAGTCAGTGATGTTCACGTTACCATCTATTTCGGTGTCGAAGTAATCAATTGATCCAACCATTGCTAAAACTTGGCCTGTTTTAGGATCCGTAGCCACTAAACCAGCGTTGCTTCCGCCATATTTTT
Source organism: Patescibacteria group bacterium (assembly GCA_041649155.1). GTDB lineage: Bacteria > Patescibacteriota > UBA1384 > XYA2-FULL-43-10 > 1-14-0-10-43-13 > JAMCZZ01. The sequence continues at coordinate 632,787 of JBAZNP010000001.1, forward strand.
TAACTTTATCTGCTCCTTCGGTAACTGCCTGCTCTGCCGCTTTCTGTTTGTCGTAATCAAGAGTGGTTATTATTTTAAGACCCTCTTTTTGGATTTTATCTTCACCATACTGTTCAGCTACTTTTTCGATTACGTACATTGCAAAATGAGGAGCTAGCATAGTGTCTTTTCGTGGTTTTAGGGTAACATTTAAGGTTGTGGTATCTTCTTTTTTAGCTGTTTCTGCTTCTTCTTTAGATATCTTTCCCGTCTCAACCATTCTATCTAATACATAATTTCGTCTAATAATTAACTTGTCTGTGTGGGTGCCGTATGGAGAATAATAAGTGGGCGATTGTGGTATTGCGGCCAAGGTAGCAGCCTGTGCCAAGGTTAGATCTTTGGCTGTTTTACCGTAGTACATTCTAGAGGCTGCTTCAGCTCCGGCGTTACTATTGCCATAAGGAATCTCGTTTAAATACATCGTTAAAATTTCATCTTTGTTATACATGAACTCTAGTTCGATTGATAAAATTAATTCCTTAAATTTTCTGGTAAATGATCGATCGGAAGTAAGAAGGGCGTTTTTCACATATTGTTGAGTAATAGTGGAAGCCCCCGTCATTCTGTTTGTCTTGCGGGTAATTTTGTACCAAACTGCTCGTGCCAACCCTTTGGCGTCAAAGCCATGATGCTTGTAAAAACTTGCGTCTTCTGTGGCGATAGTAGCATCTTTAATATATTGGGAGATCTGGTCGCTTTTAACGACAGTGCGTTTCTGGTCACCGGTTTCATAGAGCAAAATTTGCCCGGTTCGATCATAGATCTTAGTGGATTCGGTCGCTTTTCTATTGGCGATTTTACTTGGAGTGGGTAAATCTTTTGCAAACCAAGCAAAAGTTATTGCGGTGATAAAAATTAGTCCTACTATAAAATATAAAGAGATAAATAAAAAATTCTTCCAGCGGAATTTTTTCCCTTTTCGGAGGCCTGGTAGTTTTATTTTCTTTAAAAAGTTAGGGACAATATTAAAAATTCTTTTCATGAATTTATTTCCTCCTTTCTTTACATTATAGGCCTTGCTTGATAGTATGTAAACAAGAGACGAGGGAATTATACGGCTAAAAATTACGTATGTCAATCGTATTATTGGTAACCGTTTGCTTATTATAGTATTACTTCATCTACTTTATTGCTGCGGAACTCGCTTTGCTCGAACAGTCCTCGCCAATAAAATGGATAAAGTAATATGTTTCGTGTAAAAATAAATGGCGATTATAAGGAATATTTTATTGAGTAAAAAAATATGAAAAACGATTTTTTTGAAAAAGGTATTGTGGAAATAATTGAAGAAAAATCTCTCAAGAAGAGGTTGGCTTCTGGTAAGAAATTGAGAATTAAATATGGTGTTGATCCTACGAGGCCGGATATACATTTAGGTCATACGGTTCAGTTGTGGAAACTTAAAAAATTACAAGATGCTGGCCATACTATTATTTTTTTAATTGGTGATTATACGACTAAGATTGGAGATCCTTCTGGAAGAAACGCTACTCGTCCAATATTAAATGATAAAGAGATAAAGGAGAATGCTAAAACATATTTTTCACAGGTTGGTAAAATTTTAGATGTGAATAAGACTGAAATTCGTTATAATTCAGAATGGCTTTCAAAACTTAATTTTAATGATATTTTACAAATAGCAGGTAAATTTACCGTTGCGCAAATTATTGAAAGAGATGATTTTGAAAAGCGGTTGAAATCTGGAATTGATGTTGGGCTGCACGAAATTTTTTATCCGTTAATGCAGGCTTATGATTCTGTGATACTGAAGGCTGATATTGAATTTGGGGGGAGTGATCAACGTTTCAATATGCTTGCAGGACGAGATCTTCAGAAAAAAATGGGACAAGAGCCTCAGGACATCATAATAACTGAATTGTTAGTTGGTCTTGATGGAAAATTAAAAATGAGCAAGTCGGCTGATAATTATATTGCAATAACCGATGGTCCAAATCAGATGTTCGGAAAGGTCATGTCGATCCCTGATAATTTAATATTAACCTACTTTAATCTTGTTACAGATATGACCGATGCTGAAGTCAATAAAATTAAAAAAGAATTAAGTAGCGGAGTTAATCCTAGAGATATAAAGATAAAACTGGCTTATGAAATTGTAAAGATTTATCATGGCGAAAAAGTTGCCAAAGAAGCAAAGGAAGAATTCGCCAAGGTTTTTACAAAAAAAGAACTTCCGACTAATATTCCTGAAATTAAAATTTCCGGTACCTATACATTGCCGCTTTTTTTGATTGAATTGGGCGCATGCAGTTCTAACTCTGAAGCACGCCGTTTAATTGAACAGGGAGCATTGAAAATTGATGGAACCAAAATTATGGATCCAAAGTCGGAAATTGCGACTCATTCCGGTATGATTATTCAGGTAGGGAAGTTAAAGATTTATAAAGTTAAGTGACATTCAAAAGATGTCATCCCAGACTTGATCTGGGATCTAGCAATTATTTATATAGATTCCGGATCTCCAGCCACAGTCCGGAATGACAGATGTTTTATGAAGGAATTGATTAAAAAAATAATTGTTGATGCGACCAAAAAAGCGGGATATGCTATCCCACGTGATTTTAGTATTGAAGTGCCGCCAAAATCTGAGATGGGAGACTTTGCTACAAATATGGCCATGATTGTAGCTGGACGAGATAAAATAAGCCCCAAGGAAATTGCTGAAAAAATTGTGTCAAATATTTCTAAAGCAAAAGAAATTAATAAAGTGGAGATTGCTGGTCCTGGTTTTATTAATATTTTTATTAAGGAAAGTATTTATCATAAAGAGATTGCTGAAATTCTTAAACAAAAAGAAGAATATGGCAAATCAAATATTGGTAAAAATAAGAAAGTTTTAGTTGAATATATTTCAGCTAATCCAACAGGACCTCTCCATGTAGGGAATGCAAGAGGCGGTCCTATCGGGGAAGCAGCTGCTAATTTGTTTAGTTTTCTGGGTTATGAAGTGGAAAGGGATTTTTATATTAATGATATCGGCGGTCAAATCGAGCGTTTTGCTGAGTCTTTGTATTATTGGCTTGCAGTAAAGGAAGACAAACGGATTGAATTTCCCGAGGGTGGTTATCCAGGCGATTACATTAAAGAGATATCAACCAAAATTCAAAAGGAAAAAGCTGAAGAAATTAAAGCTCTGAAAGATAAATCTGAAATTGTTGAGCTTTTCAAAAAGGAAGGTCTTTACTATATGGTAAAGCAGATAAGAGAGGACTCTCTTCTTTTGGGAATTAAATTTGATAATTGGGTAAATCAGAGTGATTTTCAACATAGCGGAAAAACCGAACAGATATTAAAACAGCTGGAAGAAACTGGCGCAACCACCAAGAAAGAGGGAGCACTATGGTTTAAAAATCCTTCTGATCCTGAATTTTTGGATAGAGAATCAGTTTTGAGGAAAAGTGATGAAAAGGGGACGACTACATATTTTGCCGATGATATTGCATACCATGCTGATAAATTTGATAGAGGTTTTTCCTTATTGGTTGATGTTTGGGGCGCTAACCATCATGGTCATATTCCCAGAATTAGAGCGGCATTGAATGCTCTTCACTATACATCAGATAAACTTGAGATAATTTTGTATCAATATATTCGTCTTAAAAAATCCGGTAAAGCTTTTAGTATGGGCAAGAGACTTGGTAATTTTGTTACTTTAAGACAAGTTATTGAGAGTGGGGTAGAACCGGATGCTTTCAAATATTTTATACTGTCACAAAACTCCAATACTCCTTTTGATTTTGATCTTGCGTTAGCCTCGGATACTTCAGAAAAGAACCCTGTTTTTTATGTAAAATATGCCCATGCCCGTATTTGTAGTATTTTAGCTAAAGCAAGGGAGGTGAGTGGAATGAAAGCTGAGGGTGTGGACTTTAATCTTTTGAAAAATAAAAAAGAGATTGCTTTATATAAAGAATTAGTGAAATTTCCAGAGCTTTTAACGGAGACGGTTGATAATTTTCAAATTCAGACTCTCCCCCATTATGCACATAAAATTGCTGGGCTATTTCATGATTTTTACGCCAATTGTCAGGTGCTAACAGAAGATAAAAAACTAACTGCTTCTCGCCTATCTCTTGTTCTGGCGACTAAATATGTTTTGGTAAATGCTTTGTCGATTTGCGGCATCGAAGCACCGGAGAAGATGTGAGAGAACAACAGATTACGAATTAGACGAATAATACAGATCGCAAATAATCTAGTTTCTCTCCTTTATAAGGAGGGGTTGGTTGAGGCGAAATAGCTGAAGGTCTAAGGATTAAAAAATCACCCGCAGACAATTGCGGGCGCTTTTTTAAATTACTATTATATATGTATATGGTAAATTTTGTATTTTTATAGGTCTATAGTGAAAATTTTACCACCTGACATCATCCAAAGCTTTTGAAGTTTGCCGTTAACTGCGAAATCGTCAATGTTCATGCTGTCCAACGCGTATTGGCTGACGAATTCGCCGGATTTATTAAAGCGGATAATGCGGTTTAAGCTTTGATCGAGAACAAAGACGTAGTTAGTGTCTTCGTCGCTATAAACTTTTATTGGTTTTTCAATTTTACTATTAGGTTCGGGAATATTCTTTAGTGAAAATGTTTGATCAGGGGCGCCTCTGCTAAATTTAGAAACATTACCATCTGGTAAAAGTATGTATATATTACCGTCAACTGTCATATCGATAGCATTTTTTATGTTGGCGCTTTTGCTGTTGGTGTAAGCTGTACCTTTTCCGTATGTGTCATCGCTCAATGTGTGTTTCCAAATTTGTCCTGATTCTGAATCTAAAAGATAAATATTAGTGGAGAAATTCGCTATTGCTTTAGCTTTTTCCCAATTGCCTTCGGAATTTTTTAATTCACCCTGAGTTTTTGAATTTAGATCAAAAGAAATCAATTTGTCGCTTTCTGAATATATGAAAATTTTGTTACCTTGGCTGGAATAAGTAAGTGAAGTTGGTTCACCATTTTCTTTTCCAATAGAGGCAACCAAATGGGCTTCTTTGTCTTGCGTATTAGCTGAATAGACTTTGCCATCGGAATCAAATCCATAAATATCCGACCCGACTAAAATAATTTTTTTAATTGAATCTTTAAATGAAATGTTTGTTTCTGAGCTGTATAAGCGCTTGGTTTTTGTCATTTCGTCAAGCGATTTTTGGATTTCTTTTCTTAGCTCAATAGCTTTGTCTTTGGTGATGTTCGAGGCCTCTGCTTTTTTGGCTAATTCCAAAGCTTCATTAAATTTACTCGGGTCACTTGTTCTCCCCAATGCGATATCTTCTTTTGTTTTGTCAAACATTTCTTTTGCTTTGTCGTAAGATAGAACGATTTGTTGCTGCTCTTTCTCTTCTGCGACGGAAGAATTATTTGCCTGTATTTTTAAATATCCAATAAATACTAGAAGCAGTATGAAAAATCCATATAGATACTTGCGGTTTTCTTTTAAGAAGAGCCATTTGAACACTGAAACAATAATTAAAACACTTTTTGATAATTTTGCAGTAAAGCCTGCTTGGCTACTTTTTCTGGCAAATGTTTTTATTTTAATTTTTTTATATCCTTCACTGTTCTTTATTTTATCCAGTTGAGGCTTAATAGATCCTTTGGCTTGCTCTAATGTGCTTTCAGTGAACTGACTGCTCTTGCCAAATAATTCTTTGGTCTTGGGACCATATTTCCCTTTTATATTCGCAGAGGTTTTCTGATAAATATCATTTCCATTTTTTCTGAAAAAGTGAAAGGTCTTAATTCCAGTTTCTTTTGATTTTTCTAAATAGGACTTAGCAATAGGTGAGTAGCGTTTTTTTAAAATGGTTACAAAATTTTCTTCCGAGTCTGCAAGGGAAAGTGCTTCGGGAAGATCTGATTGAGGGTTGGTATCAATCTTGTCGACCGATTCCGTTTCAACTAAAATAGCATTTACATCAAAAACCTTGCTTCGTTTTAAATTTCGGAAAAGTTCCTGTAATGCTTCTTTTACGGGCAATTCCTCAACAGTTCTTCTGATTCTGTCCAAAGAAAGATGGTTATAGAGTTCAATATTTCCTAAAACAATTCTATCCTCGGGAATTAGTTTACCAGAGGTAATATCGGAGAATGTTTTTAAAGGGTGTAATTCTTCTTTTATGTGAGAGTTTTCTGTCAGGGAAGAAATTTTTCCTTTGCGGAAGATGTATCCTGAGATTTTTCCTGTTTGAGCAATACTTATCTCATTGTTTGAAAATGTGCCAATAATTCCGTTCAGATTTCCAATCCAGCTTCCTTCGCCTTTTTTTGCGAGAGAATTCAATGCTTCGTTAACACGTTGCAATATTTTTTCAAATTGTTCTTCATAATCTGCGCTTCCGGAAAAATTCTTTTCCAAAGCATCGCAAATGCTTTTTTTGACTCTTACTGAAGCTGTCCATGGAGATCGTATTTCAAACAAATAAAAAAGAGAGGTTTTGGGATTTTCTTCATTCAGCAGTTTACCAGAAAATAAAAACCTATCAGGTAGCTTTTCGTTGGTGGTTAGAAATGCGTAACGAATCAAAATGTCGTTTTTAGCCATAATTTACCTTAGAGTTTGTCTAATAACTGCTCTTGAAGACAATGACGATCAGATTTCAAGCGAGAAAGACGAAGTGTGAGGAGGGATAACCAAAGTTACCTTGACGAATATTTCGGCTTTTGCAGCCGAAATATATCGTCAATAACCATCAGATGTAGTTATTAGACAGACTCTTAACTCCTGTTTTTTTAATTTTAACAAACTTTCATAGGCAGATGCAAACTTAAGATTTTACTATCGTGGATCCCCGTCTTCACGGGGATGACAACACAATAAATCTTGCAAATTTTGGAGTTGAAAGTTATCTTCAAATTGATATGATGAAAATGGTTCCGTCGGTACTTTAAATTGGGCTATTATTTTTCAAATATGGGATCCCTCACCCTTCAGAGACTCAATTTGATATTGCAGATCAAATTGGACAATGACTGTCTCTGAAGGGTGAGGGACGCTCCGATGTAAATCGGGGTTGGGCTTATATCTACTTGCACCGTGGTGCAGGTTTGCGGCCACCCACTTAGCATTTTGGACCAATTTATCTTCATCGGCGGAGCCATTAAAAAATCACCAAATTTTGGTGATTTTTTAATGGTCAGGGTAGTCGGACTTGAACCGACGATCTCCGGACCCCCAGCCCGGCGCTTTACCAACTAAGCCATACCCTGAAAAATATTAGATATATGTTTAATTTCCAATCTAAAACTACAATAAATTTGGTTAATATTCAACACAGAAAGAGATCGCGATTTAATAAATTGCCAAATTGCCATATTTGTTGTAGAATAATTGAATATGACCAAGCAGGTATCATTTTTTTTGAATAGAATAAGGTCAAAGGAGACAAAGGCTGTTTATTATCTCCTGACATTTTTAATTGATTTTCCAATCAGTTTAATTTTTGTTACTTATTCGTTATTTTTGCTCAGCAAAGGTCTTGATCTATTTCAGATTAGTTTGGTAAATGCCGTTTTCATGCTGGCTATATTTTTGCTTGAAATTCCAACCGGTGCATTTGCTGACAATTTTGGTAGAAGGAAGTCAGTTATAATCGGCAATCTTTTGTTCGCGTTATCTTTTTTGCTTTATTTCAAATCTAATACGATGCCTTTCTTTATAATCGCAGAAATTATCATGGCCATAGGCACAACTTTTGTCTCCGGAGCACTTGATGCCTGGATGGTTGATGACCTGCAGAGCAAAAAATATACCGGAAAAGTTGATTTTGTATTTTCTCAGGCAACCATTGTTAGCCGTATTTCAATTTTGCTTGGAGGATTAATCAGTGCTTATCTCGGTAAAATTTCATTAGCATTGCCTTTTTTAATAGCCGGAATTTTATATTTTATTGCTTTCTTTTTATCAATCTATTTACTTGAAGAAGACAGAAGGAAAATAGAAATTCCTGATTTTTTTGGCGGTTTCAGACAAATTGCAGATGTGGCAAAAGTTAGCGTTAATTATGGAATTAGACATAGTGTAATTTTGTGGTTGACGGCTGCAACTGTAGTTTGGTATTTTGCTACAACTTCGTTAAATATGTACTGGACACCAAGGCTTAATGAATTAACAGGTAATCAGGTTGGAGTTTTGGGGTGGATGTGGTTTGGCATGTCATCTATTTTATTGCTTTCCAGTATACTGGTTCAAAAGCTTATTAAAAAGAATGTTTCTTACTTAAAAATATTTATTTTTGTGTCCTTGGCTATGTCTTTGCCGATGTTATATATAGCTTATTCGAATGTTGCAATTGTGGTAATTATTGGAATTCTGGTTCATGAAATTGGCAGGGGGATGCCCGATGTGCTTCACAAGGCCTATCTCAATAAATACATATCATCAGAAAAAAGGGCAACCATTTTATCATTCAATTCAATGATGGGGACTCTTGGTAGCGCCCTAGGACTTTTGCTCTTGGGGCTTGTCGCCAGGAAATACTCAATTCAGGCTTCATGGCTGATATCGGGACTGCTTTTCCTCTCGCTAATTTTCTTTTACAAAAAAATGCTTCAGAGTGAAGAAAAGTATGAGATCTAATATAATAATTATTTGTTATATTAGATTTCTGGTACTATAATAAATATGTTGCCGCTTAAAAAAGGCAGCGATTTGAAAAGTCTTTAAATTAATTAGGAGGTCTAATGTTTTCTAGAAAAAACTCCGAGCATTCGTTCTATGGAGTGGCCATTGGTCTTATCGTTTTAGGAATAGTGATCTTTGTTTATGGATCTGTAGCTTGGCTATTTAATATATATAGTGTAGATGCAGGTTTTTATTTCCCTTCATTTAAGGTGATCGGCGGAGCTATAATCATGGCTTTGGGATATATCCAATTAGAACTTGAAATTACAAGACAAAAATAAAGACATTATACTGTTCTCAAAAAAAGCCCTTTTAGAAGATACTAGGGCTTTTTGTTTTTAAGCGCACGATTAAGTGTTAGCAGTGAAAAAAAGGAAAAAGTGATTAGTTCAAGAAGACTCAAGGTGTCGGGTCCAATTACAGATTGAGGAAATGGGTATAATGTGTTTGTATTGTTTGCTTTGATCTGTAAGCTGTTCTGATTTGCAAGTTTTGTGTCTGCTAGGGTGATAGAACTATTTATTTCTGTTATTTCGATAGAGGCGTCTGGAATTGTTTCTTGTGCGTAAATAATAATATTATTATTAAATGTAAAAGAAAGATACATACATAAGAGTATTGTTAGTACGATATATTTTTTATTTACGAAAGATCGTTTCAGTTTATTTCCTAATTTGCCTAGTCTAGTAGTTGGTATTTATACATTATCCTAATAGGATTGCGGATAAAATCGATTTTTTTACAAAAGTAAACCATATTTTTTGTAAAAAGTTACAAAATAATAACATCTGAGTCATTTTGAACCTGCCTACCGGCAGGCAGGCCGACGAAGTCGTCTATTCAGGATCTCATGAGATACTGAAAACAATACTGAAGCAAGTCCATCACGAGGCCCAGTATGACAGTCTTGTGCTCTATTAAATGGTCTTTATTTAGAAACGTCTTATCATTGTTTAACAATAAGACGTTTTCTTTTTTTATTTATAATGTTTGTCGTCATCTTTTCGTCGTTCCCATTTTTCTTCTTTATATTCATGTGCCACACTTGGACCATAGGCGTGTTTTTCTCTTGTTTCCATTTCTTCATATTCCATTGCGCTCATAATAGCCAAAACAATAATTGAGCCAATTATTTCCCAAATTAAACCAGCTCCGCTGAAAAATCCGATTGAGGTTTTTGCTATTCCAAATCCCAGTACGTCGACAAAAAACCAGTAGCCTGTTATGGCCCCGACAATTCCGCTTATTATGCTATGCCATGTGCCTATTCTTTTGCCCATTGCCCATCTGAATAAAAGGCCCATAATGGCCCCTATGATAAGGGTGATTAGCCAACTCATTTTTATTACCTCCTTTCTTCTGATTAATTTAAATCAATTATTATTCTGACACTTCCATTGCTAAATTCATTGTGATTTTTTGCAAAATAGTTGACATCAGATTTTGTATCCTTCTACAATATATAAAAGGATTATATATTTTATGAATAATGATTTAGAAAATTATCGCAAAGAAATTGACAAGATCGATTTTGAAATTATTGATTTATTAGCAAAAAGAATGAGCATCGTTGATCGGATAGCAGAATATAAAAAAGAAAATGAGATTGCTATAATTGATGAAAAAAGATTTAGCGAAATCATTGATACTAGATTGGAAATGGCTGAAAAACTAAACACAGATCAAAATTTAGTGGAAAGTATTTTTCAATTAATCCATGACTCTTCAGTTAAACGTCAAAAAAGATAATATTCCAATTATTATCTCTTAAATTTCATCATCACCAGTATAGTTGATATCTTTTTTTTCGATAGTTTCATGATTTATGTAATCAATTACTACTCCTGCAAGATTTTGATCTAAATATTCAGAAGCTTCCCTTTCATCCCCAATAATTTCTTCGCATAATTCTGCGGTCTTTTCATCTTTGCATTCTTCTGCGGCCGTCAAAATTGCTTTATAAGTGGCTTTTTGAATATATTCTGTTCCATACTCGATAATGGTATCCTTAATCATTTTTCCTCTTTCAAATCCTAACGGATATTCTTCCATATTTTTAATTATGTTTGCTAGACCTGTTTTTGCAGTGGTTACTTCGTCATCGAGCTCTTCAACTCTTTGTTTCACTTTTTCAGCTTGAAAACTAATGCTTTCTACTTTTTCTTCAAGTCTTAATTTGATATCAGTATCTTCAGTATCGGAGACATGCTGCTCAAGGATTTCAATAATTGCCTCCTCTATAGTGTAGGCATCTTTTAACAAATTGATGATTATTCTTGTGCACTCCATAATGTTTCTCCGTGTTTAGTTTTGCAGTTAAATACTACCGAATAATACTAAAATTGATATAGTCATGGTTCTATTTGTTTGTTTTTATGATGCAATATTCCGTATTTTTGAAATATCATAAAGTATGATTTTTCAAAATAGACAAGAGGCAGGCATTTTGCTTGCTGAAAAATTGAGGAAATATCAAAGCACTGAAGCAATCGTTTATGCTTTACCTCGCGGCGGAATGGTGGTTGGTGCAGAAATCGCCAAATTATTAACTATTCCTTTGGATGCGGCTGTTGTGAAAAAAATTGGTCATCCATATAATCCTGAGTATGCGATATGTGCGGTTTCTGAAAATGGTGACTTGGTATGCAATGAAGAAGAGCGGACGGTTATTGGCGAAGAGTGGCTTAGTAATGCTATTGCCTATAGAAAAGAGGAAGCAATTTTAAAAAGACAGTCTTATTCTAAAATTAAAAAAACAATACCAGCCGAAGGAAAAATAGCAATAATTGTCGATGATGGTGTCGCAACTGGCCTCACAATGAAAGCGGCAATTAAATGGATTAAGAACCAGAAGCCTGAGAAAATTGTGATTGCAGTGCCAGTTGTTTCAAAGGAAATAGCAAATGAATTGGAAGAAGAGGCTGATGAGGTAGTTTCTTTGGACGTACCCAAACGTTTTCTTGGTTCTGTTGGTTCTTATTATGTAAATTTCCCTCAAGTCAGCGATGATGAGGTAGAAAGGATACTTTCTGAAAAGTATGAATAAGTATGAAGAAATAAATCAGATCGTGAACATTCCAGTTGACTCAATTTTCCTTGAAGGAATCTTAAATATTCCAAAAGATGCTACTGGTATTGTGATTTTCGTTCATGGCAGTGGAAGCAGCAGGCTCAGTCCTCGGAATTATCTTGTCGCGAAATACTTGCAGGAAAATGGTTTTGCAACACTACTTTTTGATCTTCTAACAGAAGAAGAGGATCGGTTGTATGAGAATCGTTTTGATATCGATCTAATTTCTGAGAGATTAAAAATTGTTACGGAATGGGTGGTAAAGCAAAAAAATACTAGTGCGCTTAAAATTGGTTATTTTGGCGCAAGTACGGGCAGTGCTGCTGCAATTAAAGCTGCGGTGGATTTGGAGAATAAAATATCAGCCATAGTATCAAGGGGCGGTAGACCTGATCTGGCGGCAACAGAAATATTTAACTTAAATACTCCTACATTATTGATCGTTGGTGGGAGTGACAGGATAGTTATAGAATTAAACAGTATGGTTTTTGATAAAATCAGAACAGACAAAAAAATGGAAATAATTCCAGGCGCGACACATCTTTTTGAAGAACTAGGAACTCTAGAGGAAGTGGCGAGATTGGCAGTAGAGTGGTTTAAAGAATATTTGGTTTAGTATTATTTTAATTGTAGATTATATTTTGTGGTAAAATAATGTTGTAAAATTAAGAACTCTTAGTTGAAGAAAGGAGAGAAATGGATACTAGTAGTTTGTTCCCAGTTGGAGAGACGTCTCTTTTTGGAGACATGAATGGTGCACTAGTGGTTATTCTGATAGTTTGGTCTCTAATCTGGAAGGGTCTTGCGCTTTGGCGAGCGGCCAGAAGAGGCGAGAAAATTTGGTACGTTGCTCTTTTGATTTTAAACACAATAGGTATTCTGGAGATCATCTATTATTTCCTTATCGCCAAGACTGATAAGGTCGAAAAGAAGTAACTTTCTATCACCGTCATATAATTATAATAAATCTCCGATCTTTTTTGGCGATCTGATATGTTTGTTGTGCTGATTGAAATGTAGATTCTGGGCGAGTAGAATTAAATTAATAAAAAGGAGAATTATGGCATTAATTTATGAAACTGATAATTTTATCGTAGAATCTCGTGAGAAACCGTTTGTTTCAAGAACGGATGGTGGACATGTGCGTATTAGAATAAAAGATGCTTCGATAACAGATAGAACTAAAATTAGTCCAAGTGTTGCAATAGAACTGATGAGACTTACAATGGTTGTTGGTGAAGCGCTTGAGAAAGCAATGAACAAAATTGGAATACCTGTAGTAAAAGTGAATTATCAAGATATGGGCAACTGGGCTTATAAAAAAAATGAGAAGCCGTATTTACATGTGCATATTTTTGGTCGTGCAAATAATGCCATTAAACAACCTTTTCCGGAATCGGTATATTTACCAGACAGATCTTCTGGGTTTTATGATGATTTTGAGCCATTGAACGAAGGCGATGTTGCTGAAATTAAAAAAGAAATCGAGCACATTCTTAAAGAAACAAAATATCAAGACAAAAATTGGCGTTTATAATGAAAGACTTAACAGTGAAAGCTAAACAAGATCATCCGTGGATTGGGATTGACGCTATCATTTTAAATAATGATGGGGAATTGTTGCTTGTAAAAAGAAGTTTAAATTCAAAAGTATATCCTGGCTTGTGGAGCTTGGTTTCAGGAAAAGTTGAATGGGAAGAAGAAGTCGCAGAGGCCGTTATTCGCGAGGCAAAAGAGGAAACGGGTTTAGACGTTGAAATCGTGAAGTTTGTGGGGCGGTATTATGACAAAAAAGGGCGTCATCCAACCAAAACAATGATTTGTTTGCCACATATTTGCAAGGTGATTGGCGGTAAGTTGAAAGCCGGATCGGATGTCATAGGGGTAAAATGGTTTAAATTAATTAAAGTTAAAAATATGGAATTAGCATTTGATCATAAGCAAATGCTACAAGATGAAGGATTAATATGAACAAAATTAATAAAGAATGGCATCTTGCCAACAAAATGCCAAAAAATCCAACGTTAGAGCATAGAATGGAATGGCACATTGAACATGCTAAAAATTGTTTTTGTCGGCCAATGCCAGAAAAAATAGCTGAAGAAATTAAAAAGAGGCGAAATTAAACGAAAAAGAATAAGAAATGCAAAAAATTACATTAAACACATCTGGTATTGAGAATTTTATAAAAAAGGAAGAAGTTCTGTCTTATCAGGATAAGGTAAGTGAAATAGATGAAGGAATGAATGGTAGAACAGGGGAGGGGGCTGACTTTTTGGGCTGGCTTGATTTGCCCAAAAACATTGATCAATCAGAGCTGGATAAAATTTTAAAAGCAGCAGATAAAATCAGATCAAATTCGGATGCTGTAGTTGTAATAGGAATTGGTGGATCTTATCTTGGCGCAAAAGCAGTCATCGAAGCCTTAAAGTCGGATTTTTATAATAGCTTGTCCAAGGAAGAAAGGGGCGGTCCGGAAATTTATTTTGCCGGCAACAATGTCTCTGGCAGCTACTTAAAAAATCTTCTTAAGGTTTTGGAAAATAAGGACATTTCAGTTATTTCAATTTCGAAGTCGGGCACAACGCTTGAACCTGCAACCGCGTTTCGAATATTTAAGCAGTATCTTTTAAAAAAGTACGGAGACGGAGCTAGAGAACGAATATTTGTAATCACTGATAAGGAAAAAGGAGTACTGAAGAATATTGCAGATGAAGAAAAGTATGAAAGTTTCATAATTCCGGACAACATTGGCGGGCGGTACTCAGTTTTTACTCCAGTCGGACTTTTGCCAATAGCAGTGGCCGGTATAGATGTTCAGGAACTAATTAGTGGAGCAAAAGACGGTTGCGTTGAGTATGAGAATATAAATATTGAAAAAAATCCAGCTTATCTTTACGCAGTAATTCGAAATATCTTAAACAAACAAGAAAAAGGAATTGAAATTCTTTCTAATTTTGAGCCAAGCATGCATTATTTTTCTGAATGGTGGAAGCAGCTTTTTGGTGAAAGTGAAGGTAAAGGTGGCAAAGGAATATTTCCTGCTTCTGTTGATTTCACTACAGATCTTCATTCTTTGGGTCAATTAATTCAGGATGGAAAGAGAAATGTCTTTGAAACATTTTTATCATTTCAGAATATTAAAGATGACGTAACAGTGAGCGAAGACGAGCAAAATCTGGACAATCTTAATTATTTGTCCGGCAAGACGTTGAATTACATCAACAAACAAGCCCTTTTGGCCACTGTTCAGGCGCATATTGAAGGGGGAGTGCCAAGTTTGATTTTTGAGGTTCCCGAATTAAATCCTTATTATTTAGGTAAATTACTTTATCTTTTTGAGAGATCTTGTGCAATGAGCGCCTATCTTTCTGGAGTTAATCCATTCAATCAACCGGGTGTAGAGGCCTATAAGAAAAAAATGTTTTCATTGCTAGGGAAATAGAATAATTAGCTGCTAGCGCATACAGTTGAATTTATTCGGTAAAAATGTTACAATTTTTATGTTAATTTTACGTAGTAAATTGGTGATCCACCTATGCCGATGTAGCTCAGTTGGTAGAGCACACCCTTGGTAAGGGTGAGGTCACGGATTCGAGTTCCGTCATCGGCTCCATGCTGGGATAGCGAAGTGGTCAAACGCAACAGACTGTAAATCTGTCGGCCTCGTGCCTTCGTAGGTTCGATCCCTACTCCCAGCACCATTGCCGCCTTAGCTCAACGGTAGAGCAACTGTTTTGTAAACAGTAGGTTGTGGGTTCAAATCCCTCAGGCGGCTCCATCTGACTCGTCGTAAATTGAAATTTATTCCTCGCTCATGGCTTTCAGCCATCTTGCGATTAATTAAGACAATGACAGAGTCGAATGTCTTGAGCGTAGTCGAAGGACAAATAAATAATATAAGTGTAAATTAAGGAAATAAAATGGCAAAAGAAGCTAGAAAATTAGTAACCCTTGAATGCGCCGAATGCAAAGCCAGAAATTATCACACAGAAAAAAGACTAAAAGGTCAGGACGTGATAAAGAGAATTGAACTGGTTAAATATTGCAAAGTCGATAAAGCAAGAACGTTACACAAAGAAACTAAATAGTTGGCATAATGAATCATGAACCTAGAATCATGGATTTTTCTTGATTCTGAATTCAAACTTCTAAATTCTAACTCATAGGGCCATAGGTTCCGCTTCGCCTTTGGCGAGCGAGATCTCGCCCAAAGGGCGGAAAATAGTATAACGAAGGTCTCCAACCCACACCCTTATAGAAAATGCTTTGCAAATTGTGATAGGCCCTTAGTTAAACGGTATAATGCGGGTCTCCAAAACCCTAGTCAGAGGTCCGACTCCTCTAGGGCCTGCCACAATTTGCTAAAAGGGTGTGGGGGGCGATTCTGCCAAAAAAAAATCACTAGCTAGACTAGCGATTTTTTTGTTATATAATCCGGAGATAGATTGCCAATGCACCAATTATACTATGAGAAAATATTATGGCATATAAATTGGGCTTAAAGTAATAAATAGTGCTTAAAAAAATTCCGAAAACTGTTGCGAAAATTAGAGTCCAAAGATCACCGTAAATCAAATGAATAAAGCCAAATAGCAAACCACTTATTATAATTTGGAATACAGGTTTAATCCCGCTGCTGTTAAGCCGATAAAATAGAAATCCTCTAAAAATAAATTCTTGAATCGGCCCAAGCAACAACGCATATAATATATACCAGCTGGCCAGAGGAATATTATCACTAACATAACGTACTAAATTTAACTCTCTTGCGATAAATATAAATAAAGAGCAAACGATCACAAAAGCCAGATTTACAAGCATGGCACTCTTAATATTATCAATCCGAAATCCGAGCGTCTTTTTCTTGTCCTCCAAAATCAAAGAACAAACCAATGTTATAAAACCAAAAATTGCCAAGAAATAAAACCGTAAATCTGGCTGAATTATGCCAGCTGATAGTAATAATACTATTGCTATCTCAAGCGCAGAAAAAGCAATCAGAATATATCGATTTTTAAGAGTTGTGCTCATATGTTAATTATATGACAATCGCTAACCAAAATCTATTACTGACATAAAAGTTTCTGACTTCAGCCGTTACATCCTGCCAAAAAAAGAATATTTTTGCTAAAATTTAAATAGATCAAGATTAATTTGAATATATTAGCTATTACTATTTTATAAGTAAATAATGATTTCGGGCGTAAAATAGTGTATATTTACTAGCATGGATAAAATTCTTCATAATTTAGGGTTTGATAGTTTCTTTGAATCGCATTGCTGTGAGTTTGCGATCGAATTGGATTCGATAGCTCGAGTTATTGCTGAGCATAAAGGGATATATTATATCAAAAATTCTAAAGGTGAATTTCTTGCTAGAGTTACTGGAAAACAAATGTTCACTGCTGTCTCGAGAGAGGACTATCCGGCGGTGGGTGATTGGGTTGAAATTGAGATGGCTGATAGTGACCAAGCGATAATTAGGCGGATACTGCCACGAAAAACGGTTATTAGAAAAACAGTAGCATCTCGTAAATCTGCCGATAAAATGAAAAATCAAATTATTGCTGCGAATGTTGATATTGCATTCATAGTAGAATCGGTCGACAGAGACTACAGCTTGAATCGTTTTGAGCGATATTTCGCTTTAGCTCTCGACGGAAATGTAAGGCCGTCAATTATTTTAAATAAAGTGGATTTGATTACGAAGAACGATTTGGATGATAAAATTGCTGAAATATCAGAACGGTTCAAGAATTGTCTGGTTGTCCCTACAAGTACAAAGACTTTGGAAGGTTTGAATTGTTTAAGAGATTCGCTTGAGTCGGGAAAAACTTATTGTTTCTTAGGATCGTCGGGAGTTGGCAAGTCTTCCATGGTTAATGCTTTGATCGGTAAGAAAGTTATAAAAACTGGAGCGATCGGTAGTGGTACTGAACGAGGCAAGCACGTCACTACTCATCGAGAGATGTATTTTTTGAGCGGCGGCGGAATTGTAATTGATAACCCTGGAATGCGTGAGGTTGGTTTGGCTAATTCTGAGGTCGGTGTTAAAGCGACTTTTGGTGAAATTGAAGATTTTGCACCTCAGTGTAAATTTAGGGATTGCACTCATGTTCATGAGTCTGGATGCGCGGTACGAGAGGCGGTAGAATCTGGCATGCTTGATGAAGATCGATATGAAAATTATATTCGGCTGAAAAAAGAATCGGAACATTATGAGATGACAGATTATGAGATTCGAGGCAAAGAAAAGAAATTTGGAAAGTACGTCAAAAAATCTCTCAAGCGAATGAAAGAATTTGAATAAAAAATTGAAATACTAAATTAAGTTGTTTTTGGCGTAGATCAATATTCTGACTTCCAAGATCGTGTTTTGTCAAAAAATGATTAGATAGACTAGTGCCTTTTTGTTAATTTGGACAAGATTAATTTCTTTGATATCATTAAAACATGAAAGATCAAATCAATTCCATTAAAGGTGAAAAATCGATTGCCATGTTGGCACCAACTTTTGTTCTTGACTTTGAGTATCCGGCCATTATCGGGATGCTTCGCGAACTGGGATTTAACAAAGTAACCGAACTAACTTTTGGTGCCCGAATTGTAAATTGGCATTATGCAGAATATGTCAAAAATCATCCGGAACAACAATATTTTATTTCTTCTCCATGTCCCACTTCTGTGGCAATGATTGAGAGTCTCTATCCTGATTTGGTTAAGTATTTGGTTCCTGTGGTTTCTCCAATGGTTGCAATGGCAAAGATTTACAAAAAACATCATTCCGACTATAAAGTATTTTTTATATCACCCTGTTTTGCTAAGCAGAAAATAGAAGCGCCAAAATATCCGCAATTCATAGACGGCGTCATTACACTAAAAGAACTAAAAGCACTGTTTGAGAATCAAAATATTAAAGAGGAAAATTTCAATCGGGAATATTTCTTTGATTCATTTGTGAGAGAATATACAAAAATTTACCCGGTTTCTGGAGGACTTGCTGGAACCTCTCATATCCAAAAACTTTTCAAAAAAGGAGAAGTAGCAATTGTTGATGGTGTCAGCAATTTAAAGGCAGAACTTGATTTAATGAGGTTGGGAGAGAATAAGCACCGATTCTTTGATTTTCTTAACTGTTCAGGTGGTTGTATTGGCGGTCCAGCGATCAATAACCAAACTTTAAGTACAACACAGAGACGAGAGAAGATTAAAGAATATATCGGCCAAGCCTCTGATCATAAAATCGGTGCTCATATGGGAACTATTGATTATACAAAAGACATCGACTTTAGTACTGAGTAAGAAATTATACAATAAAACTATTAAGCGAAATTTAGGCTGCTTCAGTATAAGATAGATTTGAACTTTGATCTAATCAATTTCGATCATTAATTTGTTCAACGTTCCGCGCTGGTGCACGATCGTGCATGGGGGCGGAACAGAGTTTACTTTATTTTTATGGAAATAGGTTATTTATTAAGTTGATTAACTTTGCGGTGTGCAAATATATTTATAGGAGTTTCTGGTAAGCAGGTTTTTATTGCTTTTTTTAATTCATTACTTTTAAAAACATTTTCAAAATAAATATCCTTATCAATTTTATTGCCATAACTAACAAGCTTGCCATCAGGTTCTATAACTAATTTATGTCGATCGTTTTGAGAATAATCATTAATTTTCACATGAACTAGGTTTTTATTATTTTTTATGCATTCTCTTATTATGCTTTTGGCTAAATCAATATTCTTTTCGGTTAATTGGAATTCATCTTCTCTAAATGCTTTGTTTCGTTTCATAAAAGTTAAGAAGTTAACTCTTCCAACTCTTAAATTATCGAGTAGATTTAAAAAATCTGGCAGAATATTTATTAATTTTGGTGTTAGGACAGTATTAATTTCTATTTTTACACCTTTATTTATAGCTTGAGCAATTTTAGTATAGACTTTGTCAAAAGAGTTGGTTCCTCTGAAGTTTTCATGTATATCTTTTGGTCCATCAAGACTTATTCTAAGGCGTAAATCTTTGTTATCTGCAAAAAAATCAAGCCAATCACTATTTAGCAATAATCCGTTTGTTGTTATTGAACATTTTAATCCTAAATTTTGAGCATGTCTTATAATATCTTTTAAATCTGATCGCAAAAGCGGTTCTCCACCTGAAAAAGAAAGTTTTTTAAGGCCAATTTGGGAAATAATAGATACAACTTCCAGTGCTTCATTAGTTTTTAAATCATTTGAAGCCGGATTGCTACGGACTAAACAGTGAGGACAATTTAAATTACATTTACTTGTTATGCGCCAACAAAGAGATCGATTAAATTTTAATAAAGAATAAATAGTTGACTTGTTCATACTATCTAATACGATAGGCGGAGGCGTGAGCGCGTTGTTTTTCTTCGGCTTCGGCCGAGAGTTCTTTGTATGATTTATTATCAATATCTAAGCTGGTAGCACGTTTTAATGCTTTGGCTGCTTTCGCAAACTGTCTGACTTCCATATATGCCTGTCCCAATTCTGCGTACCAGTCAGCATGGCTTCTATCCAGGACCACTGCTCTTTGCATATTTTCAATTGCTTTAGTATGATTTTCATCCTTAAGAAATATCTGGCCTAACCCAAAATATGCGCTGCCCAATTCAGGATTGCATTTAAGAGCTGTCTTATAAGCTTCCTTGGCTTCGTCAAAAGAACCTCTTAACATTGCTACTCTTCCGATTATGTCGTAGGCCTGAGAGCATTTTTTATCTTTTGATAACGCATCAATAGCGGAATCTTCAGCTTCTCTTAAATCGCTTTTTTCCAAGGCGATGTCCGCTTCATGCAAAAGTTGGGCGATTTCCGGATCGCTTTCCTGATATTTTTCCTTAACCTCCTCGGTTTGAGAAGGAGCAATAATCTTATCCTGACCGTCAACGATAGCTTGCTTGATAGAATCGCTGATATTTTTTTCCTTTTTTGTAAACAATTTTTTAATAAAACCGTTTAATTTGTTTTCTTTTGGCATAACAGAACTTTCTCCGCCTTCGGCGGTTTTAGGGAAATTATGCAGAATTAGAAATAAAACTACAGCTAAACAAATTATAATGCCAACTTCTAGCAATCTACCTCCACAATTTTACTATCTTTCTCAAGTTCAACTAAAACTTTTTTCTTTAAAATATTTTGTGATCTGACTCTGCCCATACCCTCAGGTGTTTTTAACTGGCTACCGACTTCAGGGAGACTTTTTTTGGTTTTTTGGTAATAATCAAGTTCAAATTTTAAGCAGCACATCAGTTTTCCACAAGCGCCGGTTACTCTGTTCGATCCCATCTGACCCAGGTTTTGATCATGAGCCATATCTAAATTAACGCCTTCCAAATCGCCTTTAAGGAACCTCTTGCAGCATACTCCTTGTCCACATCTTCCAACGCTGCCCAGACATTTGGCTTTATCTCTGGCGCCTATTTGTTGTAGTCTGATTAATTTTTTAAATGTGGAGGCTAGATCGGGAACAAGTGATCTGAAATCTACGCGTCCAGGGGAGGTGAAATAAAAAGTTAGTTTTTTCCCGTCGTAGGATAAATCCGCGCCTAAAAGGTTCATTTCCAAGCCATGTTTTTTTATTTTTTCTTCACACAGAGGCAAAGTTTCTTTGGCTTCCAACTCTTTTTCAGCAATATTTCCTTTATCTTTTGAGGTTAATTTTCGGATGATTGAAATATTTTGATCTTCCTGTTCACATTGTGTGTCGGGGCCGCACTCAACAACGTAGCCCGTATCCTGACTTTGGTCGGTTTCAAATAGGATTTCGTCGCCAACAGAAACTTCCAAATTGCCTGATTGGGCCTTAAATATTTTATTATCGTTTTTGACCTTGATGTATATGTCTTTTTCTTTATTCATGAGAACTTTCTAAAATTAAATACAGACTTTCTAGGGCTAAGCGGGGGTTAACATTATTTTGAATTTCTTTGCGCATTTTTTCGATTGATCTGATGAATTCGGCATAAGAAGGATTTTTCTCTTCAATCATTTTATTGCGAAAGTGTTTTTCTAGACTAGTTAAAAATGTCTCTATTTCGTTGTTTTTTACTATTTTTTCAATTTCTTTTGAGGCTGTAAAAAAATCAGATTTTATAATACTAACGTAATTATTTTCTTCTTCTAGATCTTCGTCCAGTTCATTTGGGATTGAAACGATCCGGCATCTTGACTTAATAGTAGCTAAAACGGAATTATTTTCAGCTAGCAATATGAAAGTAGCATGACGAGGCGGTTCTTCTAGCGTTTTTAGTAAAATGTTGCCTGATGACTGATTTAGCCTTTCGCAATTGTGAATAACAGCGATCCGGCAACTGCCTAAAGGAGATAGATTTACTTCGTGCAGAAGCTGTTTAATTTGTTCTATTTTTATTTCACCTTTTTTGCCGCTTGAGTTTTCCGGAATTACAGTTGATATGTCGGCAGGCAGGCATTTTTTTTGTTCTACAATATATTCTATGAGCTCTTTTATCTTGACGTCATTTTTACCGATTATAAGATAAGCGTGAGCCCAAGAATTTTGCCTTGCATCTAACTCAAAAAAATCCCTTGCTTTCATTAGCTTTAATCTAGCAAACTAGGCCTCGATTGACAATAGGAACGCAACAGTAGTAAGTTGTAAGTGAGTAAGTTGCCACCGCCTTTGGCGGGGTCCCGCAGAAAGCGGGATAAGTGAATAAGTCATAAACTGCATGAGGAATTTATGTCAAATATCAAAGAGTCAGACTTGGAAGACAGAACGTTAGTCTGCAAGGATTGCGGTAAGAAATTCATCTGGACAGCTGGTGAACAGAAGTTTTTTATTGATAAGGGTTTAAAAAATATCCCGAAGCGATGCAAGATGTGCACAGCTGACTACAAAAACCAACTCAGAGAAAAGCATCCGGCCTGGTGGGTTAAGTGTAAGGTTTGTGGCAGAAAAGCGGAAGTGTCTTTTGAGCCAAAAGGTGACGATATTCTATGCGAAGAGTGCTTCAATAAAGAAATTGAAAGAAGAGATATGGCGATTAGAGCATTGGGCGAAGAAGTCCCTAGTTAGTTAAGTAATCGTTCACTGTCATTCCGACTCCTTGGCTTTGTCCAAGGGCGGACCTGCCTGCCGGCAGGCAGGGAAATCTTCTAATTAATTTAAATTACTATCAAAAGATCCCTCCACTCTGGTTGGGATGACAAAACAAGAAGGTGATGATTTAGCAACATAGTGAATAGTCGGCTAATTAAAAAAATAACCTCATTATCAGGTTATTTTTTAGTAGTTCTCGACCCATTCGATTTTACTCAGGGTGGTGAGCCAGTCGAACCACAAGCTCGAGCAATAATTGCTAGTTACAGCAAAATTACTTGCTTTTGTTGTTCAATGTTCGTAAGCAGCGAGTGCAAACAACAATACCGTTTACTTTTTGCAAGTTAGGTTTAAATTTTCTTTTAGTATGAATTTGTGAGTGGGAAACCTGGTTTCCTGAAACAGCTCTTTTTAAACAAAGTGTGCAGTGGGCCATAATTATTCCTAGTAGACTTTAATTTATTTGACGTGTTATAATCAACATGAGAATTTTACCAGAAAAGGTAAAATAAATCAACCGGTTCATAATTAATAACCAATTTATTATGTTGATTCTTAGCTTTTTGCATCTTCAAAATCCATTAATATACATTTCTGCTTTTATTGTTGCTCTTATGGTCGGAGTAACAATTCATGAGTTTGCCCACGCTTTTGTCGCTGACAGATGTGGCGATCCTACTCCAAGACTAGAGGGGCGGCTTACTCTGAATCCCTTTGCGCATCTTGATCCATTGGGGACAATTTTCTTGTTTCTAGCTGGATTTGGCTGGGGAAAACCGGTAATGATAAATCCAAGAAATTTTCATCATAAAAGTGACGAATTGAAAGTGGCTATTGCTGGAATAGTAACAAATATAGTATTTGCCCTGATTATTGCTATCCCGATCAGGGTTGCTTTAATGCAAGGTCACACTATTGAATCATCAAGCTTTTTGTCATTTTTAAATATTATCGTGGAGATAAATCTGGTGTTGGCTACATTTAATTTATTGCCGATTTTTCCGCTGGATGGTTCACATTTTGTCGAATATTATTTGGGCGAAGAAGCAAAAGAAACTTATCAACAAATGGGTCCATACATTTTGTTTGGATTAATAATTTATGGTCAAATAAGCGGAAACTCTATTCTATTTGCTATTATGGAGCCGATTTTAAGAATTCTCTCTCTTTTGGTTAAGGGGACCTTTTCTTTAACTCTTTAATAATTAATATTAAAAATCTATCATAGTCCTAAATCAGTATCTATTGATGAACCGTTGCCAGAATTATCTGACCGGTTACTTTCTATTTCGGTATCTATTTTTTGTAACTCTTCGTCCATCGTAGTGCTTTGGTCGTAATTGGTTGAATTATCCAGGTTGTCCTTTTGAATGACTTCGGCCTCTTTTTGACTTAAATTATTTTTTATTGAGTAAGCTAAGCCAATTCCGGCGATTATTAAAATAACAGTTATGGTGCTTGCAATTATATAAGGAATCCGATGTTTTCTCCATGATTTATTTATGCTTAAACGATCTTTCATTTTTTCCTCGCTAATTAATTCTCATATAGCTTAGCCTGAAATACGGTTTAGTCCATTAGCAAATATGACAAAAGGGTAAACGTAACCATTCACTGTACTAGTCGTCATCCCAGCCTGCAAGCTTGAGAGCTGGGATCCAGGAAGTTGATTTGTCTGCATAATTTCTGGATTCCAGGTCAAGCCTGGAATGACAGTGAATGGTTGTAAGATAACTACTTTTTTATGCATCCGGAAAAAGTGAATGCGTATGCCCTAAAATTTCCTTCGATCGGGACTATTTTAAGAGTTCCTTTAATGTGACTTTCGTTTTTAAGTAAATTATACATCCTCGGTTCTGTAACAATAACTTCTGAATTCTGTTTTATGTCTTTGCCTTTAATTTCAGTTAAGAGTTCTTCATCGTTAAATATTATTTTAACGACAGCATCTTCTAAAACTGGTTCCATGACCAGATTAACTTCTGTTGCATCGAAATTGACAATGAGTTTGGAATCCGGTCCAAATGATTCGACATATTCGGGACCGGCGAAAAATCTGCCTTTTAGGGCAATGGAATTTTCCTTTATTGGATCTGGTAATTCGTAGTTTGCTATATGGTCGTAATGGTATCCTCCTGGATTTGGAATTTTGCCGCGTTTATATCCGCAGTAAAGTTCGGGTGTCGCTTTAAAGCATGTCGCTCCGTGCTCATGGGCCTCTTTTGATATTTGGGGTTTGCTACTTTCTTTCAGTTCCAGTAAATTTTGTATCTGTTTTTCTATTTCTTCGTAAGATCCTTCGCCAAAATGAGTTAATACAATATTTCCATTTCGATCTGCCAGATACTTTGCTGGCCAGAACTGGTTTCCAAAATTATTCCAGTTTAAGTTTTCATTATCCAAGACTACGGGCCAATCAATTTTGAGGTCTTTTATTGCTTTATTAATATTTTCGGGATTTTTTTCAAATTCAAATTCTGGCGTATGAATGCCAATTATTATCAATCCTTTGTCTTTATATTTGCCCCACCAGTCTTTGAGGTGGGGGAGAGATCTTAGGCAATTTACACATGAATAGGTCCAAAAATCGTATAAAATAATTTTCCCCTGTAAATTTTCTTTGGTTAAGGGCTTAAAATTATACCATTTGTCCCCAACGATTTCTGGTGCTTTAGTCATAAATCTTAATATATTCCTGTTGTTTGGGCGGAACAATATATAAAAATTCAAAATCTTTATTGCGGTTAATTATAAATTTTATGTATAATAATTTTATAGGTGAAAAACCGATTTTGTTGTTATGGAATTTCATATGATATACTGAAAAAGAATATTAATTATGAGACTAAAGGTGGATATGGCTTTAACAAAAGAAGATTTACAATCAATTAAAGGAATTGTAGTTGATGTTGTTGATGATAAAATTGATGATCTAGCAACATCAATCCAAAAAGAATTCGCAGCTCAAAATGATCGTTTTACTAAAATCGATGATCGTTTTGATAAAATCGATGATCGTTTTGATAAAATCGATGATCGTTTTAGTAAAGTTGATGATCGTTTTGATAGATTGAGATCTGAACTAAAATCCGATATCGTGAATGTACGTGATGAGCTAAAGCTTGATATTGCTGGAATTAAATCTGTAGTAAAAGATATAAAAAAAGATATTTTACGGCTAGAAATAGAGATTGCCGAAATCCATAAACTTTTAAACCAAGAAAGAGAAAGAACTGTTTCTGATATCGATATATTGAGAAAGAAAGTTTTTAACTTGGAAAAAGAAGTTAATCTTATAAAATCTGAATGTAGTAAGCTTAAAACAGCATAAATATGTTCCTTGGAGGGAATAATGGCTAAAATTTCAATATCGAAAGTGCTAGCGAAAAGAAAATGGACTAAAGTCGGATCAGTTTTTGCAGTGCTGGTTTTGGGCTTTTTCATAGTCCAGCTTTTAGTAATCAAAAACCCTTGGGGTGTAAAGGCAGAAGGAATGGTTGATTATGGAACATATTGCAAGCCATTGTTTACAGGGGCCACATTGGAAGCAAATATGATAGTTTGTGATAATAAAAACCTGATTGTTGACGGTGGTAATACGCTCACTATTTACGGTCAGCATACTTTTAAGAATGTAACCATAACGGGTAGCGGCAGCAAGTTGACACATGCCGCATTAGTTCCTACTACGGATTTTGATGTAGATACAAGTGAATTAAACTCTTTGGGCCAAGAAAAGAAAGTTGATTTAATAGTTGATGGTGATTTAACCCTGGAATCAGGGGGAGTTATAGATGTTAGTGGCCAGGGTTATCCTGGCGGTGAGAGTGAGGCAGGAGTTGTTAATGATGGATACGGACCAGGAAGGAGCCAGGCTCTGCCTGATTCTTCTCCAACTAAGGGTGCTGGTTATGGTGGAAAGGGCGGAGGAAGCAGTGATCCTTATGGTCTAATATATCCGACGAACTATGACAGTGGTGTTTTTAGTGAGAGCCAGTTTTATTTAGGATCTGGATCTGGAGGATCGCATATAAATTATCAAGCTTCAAGATGGGCTGATGGTGCTTCAGGTGGTGGTAGAATTCATTTAAAAATAAATGGCAGTCTTTTAATTAGAGATTCATCTAGTTTTATAAATGCTAACGGAAATGATGGTACATCTGCTCATGATCCGGGATATTGTAGTGCTGGAAGTGGAGGGGGATCCGGAGGAACTATCTGGATAGAAGCCTATGATGTGGCTACTGCAGGATCAGCCTATTCAGTGGCTGGGGGTGACGGTACCACAGGAAATGACGGCGAAGCTGGATTTGCAAGTATCGACTCATCAGTTTTGATTAACAATATCAATGTAAAAGGGGGAAGGGGAAGCACAGGATGTGACGGGTCCCCCAGATATGGAGGAGGAGGAGGTAGGTTGGTGGTCAAAAAGATTGCTACCAATGTTACGATTAAGAAAACTCTTTCGGCTTTGCAGAGACCTTATGGTACTGATGATACTTCCTTCAATCCGTATGCTTTGCAGAGAGGTGACCTTATTAGGGTGAATTTAACTATAACTAATGTAACTGGTTCAATAGATGTTAATGATGATATTTTGCAAAACATGTCTTCGCTAGATCCCATGTATTGTGTCCCAAAATATATTTCTGGATCAGATGGAACATCGGATACGACGACGACTCCTGACGTTCAAGGTATATATATTAGTAAAAAAGTTAATTGGACTGGAGCTAAGGCAATAGATCGAAACGGTGACGGCAAAGTTGAGCTTTATTATGATTGCAAAGTTCAACCAAGCTTCAACTGGACGGAATCTTTGTAAAAATGAAAAATATATTACTTACAATTTTATTAAGCCTTTTTATCTTCTCGCCGGTTTTGGCCGAGGATAAGCTTCCGGATGTTATGGTGGGGCAGACAACAGTTGAAAAAATAGATGCATCAAGTTTGGATTTCAACGGTCAGAATTATGTGCAAATACCAAACATATCAAATCTGGCCTCAGGCAATTTTACTGCCATGTTTTGGATTAAGAGCACTGTAGCCTCGACTAATCCGGGACAAACAATTATTTCGGCTGGCAGGTTGGCAACTGATAGTACTTGTAATAGTTCCACGACTGGGTGGGCTGTTGGGATAGTTCAGAATGCAATTAGAGTCAGTTTCTGTGATGGCACATCTTTGTCTTTACAATCGACTTCTCCTATATCAAATTTAAATAATAATTCATGGCATCATATAGCTGTAACTAGAAGCTCTTCTGGTCAAATTATTTTTTATTTTGATGGAGCTGCACAAAGAACCGTTACAGGGGTAACTGGATCTTTGTTTAATTCTGCCCAGATGATAACCGTTGGTGCTAGTAGTTCTGGTTTTACTGATACTGTAGATGAAGTAAGACTTTACGATGCAGTCATTCCCTCTTCAAACGTTAGTTGGAGTGCAAGTTCAACAAATGGTTCTACTGATTGGATGTCCTCAAACCTGAAAGGCTGGTGGTCTTTTGATGAGGGGGAGTCGTATATCACAACAGATGATCGTTCTGCGAATAGTTACGACGGTGTTTTGCAGAAAGGAGCGAGCAGTAGCCTACCTACATGGAATTCAACTTCTGTTTTTTATACTAATATCAAAACATACTACGGCGGCTATACAGGAAATGAGGCGGTTTTTAATTACAATTCTAGTGGTAAAACTGTCGGGACAAAAGTGATAACTCCAAGCGCTAGCTTTAATGGGAGCAGTAGCTATATAGATGCTGGTCAAGCACCAGACATCACGGGAACAGGAGGATTTACCATATCTGTATGGATAAAGAGAACAAGAACAGTGCCCAATCCCACAAAGGGATGGCTGGGTAACGAATACATAATTTCACAAGGTAGTAATTTTGGTAATTATATTCTTTATATTAATTCTACAAATGGTGCCGACAATGATACTGTTGGCTTTCGAACTTATGGATCTTCAGGTGAAAATACTTGTGGACCGGGAGTTAGTTTAGGTTTCACTTCATCGACAAAAATTCCTTATAATGATAGCACTTGGCATAATATTGTTGTAAAAAGAAATAGTGGTGGAACTAGCGGAGAATTATGGATTGATGGCCGATTAGATGTAAGCGGTTCTGGCTCGGCGGTGTATGTAAAGAAGCACGATCCTACAGATTGTACGTCCGGTGCTGCTTTGTCCACCCAAATTGGCAGAAATAGTTTTCAGGATAGTGGCAATGGTCGAGGTTATTTTAACGGAGTTATTAGCACTGTTAGAACATATAATCGATCCTTGACCTCGGGGGCTTCAGGGCAAATTGCAAGTCTTTATAATGAATCCAGTGTACCCACAGATACTAAACTATATTTAAAACTAAATGATGCCTCAAGTACTATTAAAGACTCTTCATCAAATAATTATACTGGAATAACTTTTAACAATAGTGCTTGGAGTGATGACGGTCCATTAACTTCTGCCAATGAAAGCGATGGTCTTTTTGGCTTTAATAAAAGCTCTCTAGATGACTGTGCTGAAAGTGGAGTATTGCCTGATCCAGCAAAATGTTTCAAAAGAAATACAAATGGTGCTGGTTCTGTGACTGTTATGAATAGCAAAACCGCAATTAATGATGCTCAAGTTATAGAAATTGCGACCATTTTATATCCATCTAAAACCGTTATAGGAGATGTTTATGGAACCTTGAGCAACTTTGCTTTTTGGGGCAAGAGTGTTAATCAGAATCCAAGTGGTACAGCAAATTCAGAGGCTGCATATGGTCTGAGTAATTACGCCATAAATTCAAATGCTCAGGCAAAATGGGGCGGAACTGAATTTACAAAAAATGATGCAAAAATAGACATACTAAAAGGCGAAGCGCCAACCTTAACATCTGCTAGTATTGGTAGTGTTGGTATCTGGTATATGCAGTCAACAACTAATATCGGCAATTCCGATCAAGGTGATACTAGCAAGACTCCGGAAGGTAAGGTTTGGTATGTGAACGGTAATTTAACAATTAGTAATACCAAAACTTACCGTGGTAAAGGAACGATTATTGTTAACGGCAATCTGACAATTAATAGCGGGGTAGATATTCGGCCTTATGCATCCGGACAGAATCGTTTGGGCTTTATTGTTATCGGTGCTGGAAATGTTACAGCCGCAGGAAATAATAAAATAAATGCTGCCATTTATTGCAAGAATACTATTACTGTTAATGGTAGTAACAGTGATTTTACTGGTTCTTTTGTTGCTAATGCATTTGGCGGTCTTACTGGAAGCAACATTCGTTTTTATTATGATTATGCTTTTGATGAAGCGTGGCCACCCGGTTTCAAGTACTTAAATATGCCTCATGCGGAAGTCAAATAAGTAGAAAGTAGAAAGTAGAAAGTAGAAAGTAGAAAGTAGAAAGTAGAAAGTAGAAAGTAGAAAGTAGATATCCTTTTAATAGTCATTTCGACATCATGAGCGAAGTCGAATGACGAGAAAAAAGTAGTTTGTCATTTAAATGAAAAATGTGAAATGAGAAATGGTAAATATTAATTGGTACCTTGCTTTAAATAATGTATTGTTTTAAAATATAAATATAGAATTTTTTCTGCTTTTTTGCAGAATATTGGAGGGAATATGGATCCAGAAACAGGATCAGGAGCGCCAGCTACTTCAGGGCAGCAAACAATGTCATCCCAAAGTCAGACTGCTCCGGCTCATAACCAAGCGACTCAAAGTCACACCACTTTTGGTGCGGCTCCAAAAGTTACAGATACAACTTTTTCGCAATTTAAAGAGCATTCAACTTTTAATGTTCCTGTTGCATTAACTTGGATTGTAGCCGTTTTTTCTGTTGTGGCCACTTTATTTTTTTGGTGGATGAACAGAAATCTTTCTGCTTCACTTGTTGAAAAAAACAGCGAAAAAGATACAGTCTTTCAGCAAATATCAAGTCAGGGAGACATTGAAAAAAAAGCAACAAATTTTAAGTCAGCTGTTAGCCAGCTTAAAGCTGCTTATTCGGAGAAATTCAGTATCTCAACTTTTAACTCTGACTTTAATAAAAAGATAACTAATGACGTAAAGTTAACCAATTTAGCTGTGACAGCGGAGGGCAACTTAAGCATAAACGGTACTACTAAATCTTATCGCTTTGTTGCTGACCTTATGGTTGCTCTTAAAGATTGGGACACTTTGACTGATGTTGAATTATTGTCGGCGGCAACTGATGTTTCAGACGGGGCAGCAACTACTTCCTTCTCAATTAGTGCGAAAATTGACAAGACAAAACAAAAGACTGCTCAAAATATTGTTAGCAGTGATGATTTAACAAACGAAACAAGCATGGAAGGAGGAGACGATGCAAAAATCTAATTCAGGTTTCTATGCTGCTGCTGCGGTGATTTTAACATTGGCATCGCTGTTTTATGCTTGGAAATTTATCTTGCCCGAATATCAGAAAACTCAGGGAGAAATAGCTCAGGCTGACAAGGAAATAAGTGCTGGGGAAATAAAATTGGATTCGCTGCAATCGACAAAGGTTGGCTTGGACAGTCTTGGTGATTTAGTCGACAGATTATTTTTAGCTGTTCCGGAAGACAAGGACACTCCAAATTTAATTACCGAATTAGAGGCGATTGCGACAAAATCAAAAATGTACATACCTAGTATTCAAATTTCAGATGGTGCTGCAAGCGCAAATATGGGCACAGACACTGCTGCAACCACCACTCAGGCAGTTTCCGGTTTAAATCCAATCAGTATTTCGCTTTCAGTTACGGGAGATTTTGGTCAGTTGAATCAGTTTTTAATGGATCTTGAGAAAGACATTCGTTTTACAAATGTTAAGAGTGTCACCTTATCGTCGAGTGATGAGGGGATGTCTCTTGCTGTACAGATGGAAGTGTACAAAAGGGCTGCAATCATAGATCCATTAGCGGCGTTAAGTACAAGTGGTGATACTCAAAATTTAGGTCTTTAGGAGGAGCAAAATGAATACAAAAACTATCGGTGTGGTTGTTAGCATAATCTTTGCTGTCCTTGTGGTTGGCGGTTATTTTGCTTTATGGACAATGTCACGGAGTTATCCACAGGATCTACCTGTCGCTGATAATCTAAATCCTATTGAAATAGACAGTGTAAAGAAAGATGCGGAAAATGTTCTAAGTGGATTGCAAAAAGTTAGTGATATGCCAATACCGGTGCCGACTAATAAACTGGGTAAAGACAATCCGTTTTCATAGCATGAAACTGTAAATATTTGACAAAATCAATAATTGTCATCCTGAACTTGATTCAGGATCCAGAAACTATTGTATAGATTCCGGATCCCATTCGACGGTGCTCAGGGTCTGAGTGGAATCGAAGACAAGTCCGGAATGACATTATTTTTTAAATTTTAAAAATGCTTACAAAAAATACAAATGATCTTAATCTAGGTGTTCCACCTAAGGCTTTATTCAACCAATCGATAGTTGATGTTTTTGTATTGCAGGGAATTTTAGATTTAGAAGATGCCGACAAATTAAAAAAATATTTTAAGACAAACAGGGAGATAGAAAATTTCTTAATCAAAAATCGTTTAGTGACGAGGGAGACTATAAATAAAGCGTATAGTATTATTTTAAAATTACCATTCATTGAACTCCAAAATATAGAAATTTCAGAGGATGCCCTATCGGTTATTCCGGAAAAAATAGCAAAAAAACATGGAGTTATTCCCTTTAATCTGGAAGACAGAGTATTAAAGATAGCGGTAACAAATCCTGCTGATTTGCCACTCGGCTTTGCTGCGGCATTGTCTAAGCTTTTTAAAAATAAAAAAATTGTAATTGAATTATTTATCACTACCCCTGAAGATTTTAAAGAAATGTTAAAGCAGTATCAAAATCGTTCAAAAAAATCATTGTTGATTAAAAGAGGTAGCTTGCCGGTCATCTTTTTGAGAAATAGAGAAGTTCAAAGGAAATATTTGAATAAAATACCAAAGACTTTCATAGAAAAATACAGGCTTTTGGTTTTTGATGAGAACATATCTGGCGATTACCTTGTGGCCTGCGAAAAACCAGATTCTCCGCTTACGAAAAAAATTCTTAACTACATTAAAAAAGAAAACAAAGTTACATTAGAAATATTCGCAGCTTCCAAAGAAGACATTGATTACATATTGGAAAACTATGATCACAATTCTTCATTTCACGTGGAGCCATTACATGAAGATAAAGTCGAGGAAGATGTTAAAAAAGAGCCGGAAGATAATACTGATATCGGCAGCAAACTACCACTTTTTTCCAGTTTGTCAGATTTATTATTTAAATCAGATGTCCCCGGTCTGACCGTAGATTCTATAACTCCAAAAATACAAACAACAGACGATGGAAAAGATGAAAGAAGTAAAAATAATTTTCAAAATACTTCAAAAAAACGTATAATTATAAATAAGCCAACCAACACTGTCGGTCAATTAAGTGTTAGCTTGGTTGGTAAAGTCCATAAAGAGTATTTAACGAAATTACCAAAGGAATTCATACGTAAATATCGAATTGTAGTTTTTGGAGAAAATAGTTCCGGAGAATTGATGTTGGCGAGTGATGATCTGAATGCGGAATTAACAAAAAAGGCAATTGACTTTATTAAAAAACAACATCCAGTTGAATTGTATGCCACTTCTACTGATGACGTAGAATATGCAGTGAATATATATTAATCTTCTGCTCTTCTTTATCGTCATCATGATTGTCATCCCGAGCAGAGCGTAGCGGAGTTGAGTGATCTTCTGATAGCGATTTCAATTAATTTATAAGATTTCCCTGCCTGCCGGCAGGCAGGTCCACCCTTGGACAAAGCCAAGGAGTCGGAATGACAGCTATGGATGAACAGTAACATCAATAATTATTATAATAAAAACAAAAAATGGATGACGCAAACACTACAGCATTAAAGAATGAAAATCCGACTACAGGAAAAACTATTTCCCTGAGCGGTTTTTTTGACTCTTCTTTTGGCGGCCAAAACACGAAAAGTGTAGTGCCTGTTAACCTGCAAAAAACCGCTCCTGATCTTAATATTAAAAATGCTGCTGACGGGGATGCACAGGCTTCTTTCGATCAACCTGTTTCCAAACCGTCGGATAAGCAAAGTATTGGCGAAGATGCATCTTCAAATGTAAGCGAGCTGCAATCAAATCAAGTGCAGCCTGCGATGGAAAATAATTTGATCAAGTCTCAAAAACCTGAAGAGGAAAAAAATGATGACTCAATCACATCCTCACTCGGTGGGGTCGACAGTGACTTGGGCTCATTGATAGATCAGGATGTCACTGACGAAACAACTTTAGACGAAATAATCAAGGAAGGATATATTCCTAAAATTGTAGCAGCGATTGTTAATTATGCTTTAAATAAAAAAGTTTCAGATATCCATATAGAGCCGCAGGCAAAGACACTTAGGGTGCGTTGCAGGGTTGATGGGGTGCTTGTTGATATGGCGAAAACAAATTTGAGCTTACATCCTCCAATTGTTTCCCGCATAAAAATACTTTCTAAATTGAAAATAGACGAAACCCGCATACCTCAGGATGGCAGGTTCGAAGTGACATTTAAGAATAGGGAAGTTGATGTTCGTGTTTCGTCTCTTCCCACGGTTCACGGAGAAAAGATGGTACTTAGAATTTTAGATAAAAGCCAGAAGGTTTTATCGTTGGAAGATTTAGGTATGCAGGGCAGTGCTTTGGATAAAACAATGCAATCAATGACAAGACCTTGGGGTATAATTCTCTCCACCGGTCCTACTGGTTCTGGTAAGTCAACTACTTTAAATGCAATCATTAACAGATTAAATCTTCCCGGTAAAAATATTGTTACCCTTGAGGATCCAGTCGAATATGAAACTCCTGGTGTTAATCAATGTCAGGTAAAGCCGGATATTGGATTTACATTTGCCTCGGGTTTACGAAGCGTATTGAGGCAGGATCCTAATATTATAATGGTTGGTGAAATACGTGATGCCGAGACTGCAGGCATGGCTACTCATGCTGCTTTGACCGGCCATCTTGTTTTGTCCACATTACACACAAATGATACCGCAGGTAGTTTGCCTCGTCTTATCAATATGGGCGTTGAACCATTCCTGATAACATCAGCGGTTGATTTAATTATCGCTCAAAGGCTGATCAGACTTATTTGCCCAAAATGCAAGGAAGAAATGAAGGTCCCGCCTAAGCTTCTTGAAGAAATAAAGAAAGAACTGGATAATATTTCACCTAATAATGTGAAAGATCGTGCATTAATTCCAAAAGAATTGAGGTTTTATTATGGCAAAGGATGCCCTGAATGTACGCAAGGCTATAAAGGCAGAATAGGTCTTTTTGAAGTAATGTCAATGACTCCTGAGATTGAGGATCTGGCTATTGGTAAGCGTTCTGCTAATGAGTTGAAGGTGTCATCTATAAAAAGCGGTATGATAACGATGAAACAGGACGGTATCATTAAAGCGTTGCAGGGATTAACTACTATAGATGAAGTTTATCAGGCGACGATGGAAAATTAATCGTTAGAATTTTGAATTATGAATCTTGAATCATGTAGCTGCTGTCATTTCGACTCCTCAACCTTATTTGAGGGTGGACCTGCCTGCCGGCAGGCAGGGAAATCTTATAAGTAGAATGAATTATCATTAGAAGATCCCTCGACTACGCTCGGGATGACAATGAAAGACTGATGAGTAATACCATAATTCATAATTCGTCATTCATGATTCATGTTAAGTCTGTTGCTTTAAAGTATTAGGATAAGTATAATAACATTAAGTAATATTGGTTCGATCTAGGAGGGAATTGTGGATAACAAGCCAAATGCCGAGATGATTAAATATCTCGAATACGCTATTGAAAAAAACGCTTCTGATTTGCATCTAACTGTTGGCATTTCTCCTACTGTGAGAATTGATGGCAAGTTATTGAATGTGCCCGAAGCTCCTGTTTGTGATAGTAAGAAAATTGCCGAGTTTATTAGCAGTTTTACGCCTGCTGAAATGATAGAAAAATTCAAAAAGACAAAGGAACTCGATTTTTCTTTTGGCTACAAAGACACGCGTTTTAGGGTCAATATATATTTTCAAAAAGGTTACGAAGCTGTTTCTCTGCGTTTAATTCCAAAGCAGATCCAAACAGTAAAAGAGCTTGGTCTTCCTCCGATTCTTGAGAAATTTACTGAGCATAACCAAGGTTTTGTGATTTTAACTGGTCCTACCGGTTCTGGTAAATCTACAACTTTAGCCGCTCTTATTAATGCTATCAATGAAAATCAACGAAAGCATATCATCACAATTGAAGACCCAATAGAATACGTTTTTGAACATAAAAAAAGCATAATTTCACAACGTGAAATCGGCCCTGATACAGATTCTTTCGGACTTGCGCTCAGATCTGCTCTGCGTGAAGATCCTGATGTTGTTTTAGTTGGTGAGATGAGAGACCTTGAAACAATTGAGGCAGCGCTTACGATTGCTGAGACCGGACACTTGGTTTTTGCAACTTTGCATACAAATTCAGCAGCTCAGACAGCAGATAGAATTATTAGTGTTTTTCCTTCTCATCTAAGGCAGCAAGTTTCAAGCCAGTTGGCCTCGGTTTTACTGGGTGTTGTTTCTCAGAGATTAATACCAAAAATTAACGGCGGAAGAGTAATGGCTGCCGAAATCATGTTAGCCAATTCAGCTATTAAGAGTCTGATTCGGGAAGGCAAGACATATCAAATTCCAAATGTGATTCAAACTTCGGCCTCGGAAGGAATGATTAGTTTGGACAAAGTTTTGGCCGAATATGTTTCAAGAGGAGACATTACGTTAGAAGATGC
The DNA here is from genome assembly GCA_041649155.1 of Patescibacteria group bacterium. GTDB lineage: Bacteria > Patescibacteriota > UBA1384 > XYA2-FULL-43-10 > 1-14-0-10-43-13 > JAMCZZ01. Next base: position 669,468 of record JBAZNP010000001.1, read on the forward strand.
CTTAACTTGGGCTCAGGATCCAAAGAGTTTCAAAATGATGGTTTATTAATATGAAAACATTTTTATACAAGGCGAAAAATAGTAGGGGAGAGATCGTCACTGGTACGGTTAAGGCTACAAATCAAGTCGAAGCAGAAGGCATACTTGTTAAGCATAACCTACTGGCTCTTGATATTTCTTCAGAAAAAGGAAAATCCACCTTTTCTTTTAATTTTCACAAAAAAGTTACCGCTAAAGATAAAGCAATTTTTTCTAGACAGCTTTCAACTATGATTTCAGCCGGATTGCCGCTTCCTAAAGCCATTAGGATTACTAGCAGTCAAGCTGCTAATCCCAATTTAAAAACTATTTATCAGAATATTTATAAAGATCTTGAAGAAGGAATGAGTTTTTCAAATGCTCTAGCTCGTCATCCTCAGGCATTTGATAAGGTCTTTGTTAGTATTGTAAATGCTGGAGAGAATACTGGTAAGCTGGATATTGTTTTGAAACAGCTGGCGGATCAGCTTGAGAATGATAACAATTTTATCGGAAAAGTTAAGGGGGCAATGTATTATCCTGCTTTCATTTTAGCTGCGTTGGTTGGTATAGCTATTTATATGCTTTTAGTTGTTATTCCTCAGTTGAAAGCGATTTTTGACTCTGCCGGAGCCACTCTACCTATTGCTACCAGAATCCTATTAGCAATGTCGGGATTTGTGCAGACTAAGTGGTGGTTGGTTCTAGTGATAATTATTATTGCAGCTGTGCTATTGAAATATTGGGCTAGTTCTAAATCAGGAGCAAGAACAAAAGATCAGCTTCAGCTCAAGATCCCTGGTATTAGCAAGCTTTTTGATGGCATTTACATGTATCGTTTCAGTAAAATTATGGCAATGTTGATTGGTGCGGGTGTTCCACTTTTAGATGCTCTTAAGATTGGCGGTAGCGTAATGAATAACAGTTTGTACGAAGAAAGTATTGCTAAGGCAGCCAGTCACGTTGAGAAGGGTGTGCCCTTGTCAGTTCAGCTTTCCAAAGATCCGGTTTTTCCTCCTTTTCTTGGTCAGATGGTAGCTGTTGGCGAGGAAACAGGACAGCTGGATGGCGTTTTAAGTAAAGTCGCGGATTATTATGAAGAAGCTACCGATCAGGCGATTAAAACGATTTCTACATTGGTTGAGCCGGCTGTATTAATTTTAATGGGCATCGGAGTGGCTTTTCTGGTTTTCGCAATATTGGTGCCAATATACAATATTTCACAGTTACAATAAAAATATACTTAAGTCGTAAGTAAATCAGTGAATCAGTTGTAAATTAACAAAAGAAGCAGGATATAGAAGATAAGCCTTTGTAAATTTCTAAATCCTAATTTCTAATGTCAAATAAAATGACAAATGATTAAATGAATCAACTTTGAATGATTTGAAATTTATATCTTTGTTTGTAATTTGTTATTTGGATTTTGGAATTTTAATTGGTTATTGTCTCTTGTATCTTGTTTCTTTAAAAACATTGCCCTGTACGGTCGATCATGGCAGATAAAATGAGTCCTGTTAAATGTATCCTCGAGGATATTTAACAAGGACGAGGAGGAAAAAAATATGAAAAATTTGAAAAAAGGTTTTACGTTAATTGAGTTGCTTGTTGTTATCGCTATCATTGGTATCTTGGCGACGGTTGTTATCATAAACATTTCCGGAGCAAGAGAGAAAGCCAATAAAGCAAGCGCAGAGTCGAACATGAGCACGTTGGTTAAGGCTATTACTGCCTGCAGTTCCTTTGGAGGTACTATAACTAACAGTACAACAACTGTTCCTACTGCTGGCACAACTGCAGTTTGCAATACTTCCACCATTGGTGATGCCACCGAAGCTTCAGTAGCGACTGCTACATATCCTGTTTTGCCTTCGGGTTATTCTTATCAGGTTGCACCTAACGCTACTTCACTTGCTGTTGTAAGTAATGGAAAAACTAATGGTACATTAACTTGTAGTGCTTCTGGTTGCGTAAAGGGATCAGCTTGGTAATTTGTTGGTCTTTTATGCTAGAGAATTTTTTCTCTAGCAAACTGAGAACCAAAAGATAGAGTTTAGAAGTCAGAATCTAAGATGTTATTAATAAATTTACAAAAGCCTTGAGGGGGTACGGAGGGTCGATCAAGGCTTAAAAAAGTCCCAGTTGGATAGTCCTATTGGACATCAAATGGGACAAGGAGGAAAAATATGAAAAAATTTAAGGGTTTTACGTTAATTGAACTTTTGGTTGTTATTGCTATTATCGGCATATTGGCATCGATGGTGTTGGTTGCTTTGTCTGGTGCCAGAGAAAAAGCACGTGATGCTACGAGAAAGAGCGACTTAAGACAAATCAAGACTGCACTGGAAGTATACTATTCAGATCAAAATCCAAATACTTATCTGTTTGCAGGCACAGCTGTTGAGGCGAATGCAGCAAATACGGGCCTGGATTCAACTTATATTAAGACTTTCCCTGTTGATCCAATCGAAACGAATGCTTATATGTATCAAACTGACGGGGAAGCTGGAAATGCTCAAAATTATGCTGTTTTTGCTGCTCTTGAGAACAATAAAGATGGCGAAAGAAGTACGACAAATCCTCTGGGTGGAATCATGCCTACTGATGCTTATAATTATTCACTACAAAACGACTAGTATTTTCGTGATCCCTTTAGTCCGCGTGGCGGAAGGGATCCGAAAGTGCCAGTTAAGAATCTTAATTTAAAGAGTAATAAGAGTTTATTATGGATACAACATTGCTAATTTTTTTCATTATTTTCGGTCTCATAATCGGTAGTTTTTTAAATGTTGTGATTTTCAGGATAGACGATTTAAAATCAATAATTAATTCCCGTTCGCATTGTCAAAATTGCAAACAGATTTTAAAATGGTACGATCTTATCCCTTTTGTATCCTTTGTTTTATTGAGGGCCAAGTGTCGGTATTGTGGAAAAAGTATTTCCTGGCAATATCCATTGGTTGAACTGGGGACTGCTTTAATTTATGCGGTTTTGTATTTAGCATTTGGATTAAGTCTGGCCACTTTTTTTTACATCATTGTTTTTTCATTATTAGTCATTGTTTTTGTTCATGATTTAAGAACACAAATGACTCCGGAGACTTTTGTCTGGTTAGCCTTGGTTGTTTCAGTTTTAGGCGGATGGTATTTTGGAGACTTTGGATTTTTAAGCATGATTTACGGTGGCCTTGTTGGAGGAGGAGTTTTAGCTTTTCTTGTTTTAATTTCAAAAGAAAAATGGATGGGTTCCGGTGATATTAAAATTGGCTTGATCCTTGGGTTTTTAACAGGTTTTCCGGTTGCTATTTTCGGAATTTTTGCGGCATTTCTTTTAGGCTCAATTGCTGGATTAATTTATATGAAAGTCGCTAATAAAACAATGAAAGATACTTTGCCGTTTGCACCATTTTTAATCTTATCCACTTTTATCTGTCTACTATTCGGTAACTTGGTTATTAACTGGTACTTAGGATCGTTTATTTATTAATTAAACATTATGTATAAAAAAGCTTTTACTTTAGTTGAATTATTGGTCACGATGGTTATAATTGCGATTTTAACTACGATTGTTGTGGTTAGCCTAACCAGATCACAGAAAATTGCCAGGGATACACAAAGAAAATCCGATTTAGCTTCAATCGCTTCTGCACTTGGTAATTATTATGTTGATAATAAAGCTTATCTGGTCAATACCAGCTTTGCTCTGATCTCGCCAACTTTGGACACGTTAAAAACTGGTGGCTACATTGCTGTTTTGCCGGTAGATCCAAATGGCGCCAGCGAATATAAATATAAATCAGATGGCAAGCAATATAAGGCTATCGCAACCACGCCGGAAAGCTTGGTTGGTGTGACTGATGATAATAAGGCGAAAGAAAAAGCAGATGAGTATTATGATCCCAATACCAAAACCCGTTTTCAGATTTCCTCAGATGGAACGGCAGCAGCGTGGTGAGTTGAAAGTGGAGAGTGGAAGGTGAAAAATATACAAATTATTTTTTAAAAAAGATACAAGAGACAAGAAACAATGACCAAGCAATATTCAATAATCAAAGACCCAAACGTTTGAATATTTTGAATTTGGATATTTGAGGTTTGTTTGTGATTTGTATCTTGTTGCTTGTTTCTTAAAAAAAGAATTTTATGCATAAAAAAGCATTTACATTGATTGAGCTTATGGTTACAGCTGCCATTATTGTTGTTATGGCTGTGGTGGCTATTCCTGCTTTTAATAGTTATGGAGATAAAAACACCTTTAAATTACAGGTTACTGAAATACAATCATTGATAAATCAAACTAACGTTATGGCTAGAAATCCGGAGCAGGGAGTTACGAGGTATTTTATTAAAGTGAACTCCTCTGATATTTCATTGTATAAAACAAGCGAAAGTTCCGGTAATTTAATAAAAAAAATAGCTGTCCCTGACACATACTCATTTACTTCCGTGTCCAGCGCATATCTTGTTTGTGACTCTCCTTCAAATTTTTGTTGTCCATTGACAGCGGTTGGTGCTTGTTCTTTGGCACCGACTTCCGGTACTGATTTTTTAACAGTAAGCGATACTAATTCAGGTGGTTCTGCAGTTATTGAGATTTTTTCAAATCCATTCAAAGCGGAATTACAATGAAAAAAGTGATTATAATGACTAAGAACGTAAATATTGAAAAATATAAACAGGGTTTTGGCATTTTGGAAGTGCTGGTTTCTGCTGTGATTATTATTACTATTTTGTCGGTACTTGTATTTATAGGGAGATCAGCTTTAGCTAACAGTCTATATGCTCAAGGGAAAGCACAAGCTATATATATAGCTCAAGAAGGGATTGAGCAAGTGAGACAGGCTAGAGATACCAACTGGATTGATGGAGATAATACGACGCAATTTGATGATGTCGCTTGGAATACAGCTATTAACGATTTAGTGCAACCAACAGCAGGAACGGTCTATGCTCCTAACTATGCACTAAATAGATGGGGGTTAAAAGCCACTACAACCGGAAGTAGTGATACAAATATTTTGATCCTGGGCCAGACATACAGAAGAGAAGTAAGAATAAGCACATTGGGTTCCTCGACAATTATGGCTGGTTCTGGCAGTAACGATGTAAATAAAAGCACCCAAAGTTTTAAGGTAACTGTTAAGGTGATGTGGGATCTCAACGGTCAAACAAAAAATGTGGAAGTTAGTGAAATCTTAACTAACTGGCGACCAAATTTTTAGAATCATGAATCAAGAATTATAAATTATGGTAAATAAGAATTTAAAAACTAAAAGAGGGTTTACTTTACTCGAGATTTTAATTGCTTCGGCTTTATTCGCTATGGTAATGCTTATGACAACTGGAACGATTGCTAGTAGTAGTTCTTATCAATCCAAACTAAAAACAATGCGGGAAACAGGAGAAGAGACCCGAAGAATTGCGGATATGATGACTCAGGATATCAGGGAAGCAGATGGTGAAATGGTTGTCCAAGGGGGAACAGCTAGCGTGCCTGTTTTGAAATCATTTAGTACTGGGATTGCCTTACTGCAGTTTAATGAAAGTGTAACCAATTCCTTTTCTTTTTTTGCTTTTACGAATCCTGTTAATTTAAATGCCGCGGATTCTTTTAGTAGAGCCGATGTATTGGTTTTGGCAAGTAAAGATAAATATAAGGTATATTTATTTTCAGAAAAATATGGCAAGGTTGACTACAAAGAATTTGATAGGTTTGATAGTTCTGGAAATGTTAAAACATTAACATTTACTAATATGCAATCCATGAGTTTCGGCGCTGGTGAATGTCCTTTGTCTACAAAGGTGGATTTAGAAGCTTATTTTGGAGGCTTCGCGCCAGAAAAAAATTCATTTTCTGCAAGTAAACAGCAGCCTTTCATTCAATTTAATATCAAAGCGAAAACTTTGGGTTACGCTACCAGCAATGTCTCATCCAGATATCAGACAGCAATTCAGTCTATGGTCACATCGCGTAATTATAATAAATAAATCTTGCTCTCATTTAAATTTTTATATATGGTTAAATTGTTGGAGGATGAGATTATTTTCATTCGTCATTCCAGACTTGATCTGGAATCTATATAAATAGTAACTGGATCCCGTATCAAGTACGGGATGACAAAGATGTGGAATATAAAAATATGAAAAGAATTTTTTCAGGCATTCAGCCTTCAGGTATTATCCATTTAGGAAATTATCTTGGTGCCATAAAACAATGGGTAGAACTTCAAAAAGATGTTGACGAAGCGATTTTTTGTGTTGTTGATCTTCACGCAATCACAATTCCACAAGATCCGAAAGAACTGCAAAAAAATATTCTTGCAACCGCTGCATTGTACCTTGCTTCAGGCATCGATCTAAACAAGTCAACAATTTTTGTTCAATCATCTAGGCCGGAACATGCAGAACTTGCCTGGATTTTAAACTGCCAGGCCAAAATGGGGGAGTTGTACAGAATGACGCAGTTTAAGGAGAAGTCAGTTAAAGGTGATGCCGATATGTCTGGTGTTGGTCTTTTTGATTATCCTGTTTTGATGGCATCTGACATTTTACTTTATCAAACAAATTTAGTTCCGGTTGGCGAAGATCAGAAGCAACATGTCGAGTTAACTCGTGATTTAGCGCAAAGATTTAACAAAAATTTTGGAGAGACTTTTATAGTACCAGAGCCAATTATTAAAAAAGAAACAGCAAGAATAATGGGACTTGATGATCCAACCAAAAAGATGAGCAAGTCTGCTTCTTCTCCCTACAATTATATTGCGATGACTGACAATGCTGATACAATCAGGCAGAAGATAAAACGTGCGGTTACGGACTCAGGCTCGGAAATTAAATCAGGACAAGACAAGCCTGCTATTACAAATCTCCTCGCTATTTATTCAGAAGTTACGGGTAAAGTGGTGGGGGAAATTGAGAAAGAATTTAATGGCAAAGGTTATGGTGAATTTAAAAATGCGCTTGCCGAAGCAGTTGTCGAATACTTGAAACCAATTCAAACTAAATATAATGAAATTATTCGTGACGAAAAATCGCTTAGAGATATTTTAAAAAAGGGAAGTGAAAAAATTGCACCTCTAGCTCAAAAAACTATTGCTGAAGTCAAAGAAAAAGTTGGACTGGGACTATGAAACAAATTTTTATCAATACAGACGGAGGGTCCAGAGGAAACCCTGGGCCGGCGGCAATAGGGATTGTTTTCTCTGATTCGGAAGGAAAATTAATTCATAACCATAAAGAATGTATTGGCAAGGCTACCAACAATGAAGCTGAGTATGGAGCAATAATCAAGGGTCTGGAGATATTAGTTAAAAGCAAATGGTTTTTGGAGAATAACACTCCCGAAAGCAAAGTTATTTGTCGGTTGGACAGCAAATTGGTGGTTGAACAAATCAACGGCAATTTTAAAATAAAACAACCTCATATTCAGAGATTCATTAATCAAATTAAAACTATTTTGAGTGATTTTCATTTAAATATACAATTTATTCATATCCCGAGAGAAGAAAATAAGGAAGCTGATAAATTGGTGAATGAAGCGTTGGATGAAAAGGTGGAGAGTAGAAAGTAGAGAATGGAAAGTTCTTTTTGCGTCATTCCGGACTGTGGCTTGAGATCCGGAATCTATACAATAGTCGTGCTTCTGGATCCCAGATCAAGTCTGGGATGACAGACTGTCAACATTATGAAAAAAATTTCAGTAAAAGTTATTCCTGGAGCTAAAGTTGAGCAAATCCAAACAGTCCTTCCCCTATCATCCTCGGACTTGACCCGAGGATCTATGGAACATTCAAAAGTTTGGGTCAAGGGTAAACCTGTTGATGGAGAGGCTAATAAATGTGTAATAGAATTGCTTTCAAAACATTTCAGTGTTCCTAAAAGCAGTATTTTTATAGTAAGAGGGTTGACGTCGAGAAATAAGATAATACAAATTGAGAACTAAACTATATTTATGGAGGGGTATGAACGAAAGAAAAAGGAGTTGTAATCTTGAGCGAAATCGAAAAGGGTTTACACTTATAGAATTGCTGGTTGTAATCACGATTATTGGTATCCTGGCAACTGTTATTATTATTAATGTGTCTAAGGCTCGGGCAAAGGCTTCAGACGCACGAAGAAAGAGCGATATTTCACAGATAGCTAAAGCAATAAAAATGTTTTATACAGAGAAAGGTGAATATCCACATAATCCCAGCCAGGATACTGTACATCTTGGTAGAGATAATTCTGCAAGTGCTTCTTCTAACTGGGGGTGGCTTGGTGGTGATAATTATCTTAAGCCATATCTCAATATTTTGCCTACAGACCCGATAAATAAGTCCTCGCCACCACCACAACATATTTATTATTATAATGCTAGAGATACAAAGAACACCACACTACTAGGGGGTCCATATAATTGGTTCTCTATTTATGCTACTAGTTTAGAGAATACCGGCGACAGCCAAACTTGTAGTGGAGGAAATCGATTTACTGTAGGCTACAGTCAGCCTTGTGCCTCAAATTATAGCAACGGATTTGGCATTAGTAGCGATAAATAAAACCTCCTTATTGAAAAAAACGTAATCATACTGTATTCTAATGCCTAGAAGCGTTTATTAGTCTGAAATCAACAGACAAGTATCACTATGTGAATACGCTAAGGGAAGAAAGCGATTTTTCGTGATTAGAACCCTTCGGCTGGCAATCGTAATTGCTAAAATCAAGCATTTTTTTGGCTGGTACCTCACTTTTGTTAGAATTATGAAGTTAGAATTATGAATTATGGTTCATAATTCAATATTTTCATTATTCAAATCATGGTGGCCTTAAGTTATAATATAACGAGAGGCTTTTTTTATAATCCGTCATTCCAGACTTGATCTGGAATCTATATAAAATAATTGGATCCTCGGATCAAGTCCGAGGATGACACAACACAAAAGGATGTATTATGTTTAAAAAAATTGACCCTAAATTAAATTTACCGCTTGAGGAAGAAAAAGTTTTAAAGTTTTGGCGCGAAAATGACATTTTTAAAGAAACACTCAGGAAAGAAAGTCCAAAAGGTAATTTTGTTTTCTATGAAGGTCCTCCCACTGCAAATGGTCAGCCTGGCATTCATCATGTAGAGGCACGTTCATTTAAAGACCTGTTTTGTCGTTACAAAACAATGCAGGGTTATCATGTTGAGAGAAAAGCAGGTTGGGATACTCATGGTCTTCCAGTGGAACTTCAGGTTGAAAAAGAGCTAGGTATTTCAGGCAAGTCGCAAATCGAAGATATCGTTTCCGGAGACAAAATAAAGTCAATTGAAAAATTTAACGACTTATGCAAGCAATCAGTCTGGAAATACAAGGAAGAATGGGAAAAAATGACCGAGCGAATGGCATATTGGGTCGACATGGATGATCCATATGTTACATATGAGCCAAAATACATTGAAAGCGTTTGGAATATCATCTCTGAGATTGATAAAAAAGGACTTTTATATAAAGGACATAAAGTAGTGCCTTACTGCCCTCGTTGCGGCACTGCTCTTTCATCTCATGAAGTAGCGCAGGGATATAAAAAAGTGACCGAAGAATCAGTTTACGTTAAAGTAAAATCCATGAAAGATGAGGTTTGTTTCTTGGTCTGGACAACAACGCCTTGGACCTTGGCGGGAAATGCTGCGTTAGCTTTTAATTCAAACATTAAGTACGTTGTGGCCAAGAAAGACGGACAAAAACTTATTTTGGCAAAAAACAGGCTTTCAGATGTGTTAAAAGGTAATGATTATGAAGTTATTGAAGAATTAACAGGCAATGAATTAGTTGAGAAATATTCTACAAAAGAACTTGATTATGAACCAATTTATCCTGATGGTGAAAAATATTCCGAAGCAGGGGATAGAGCTTATAAATTAATTATAGCTGACTATGTTTCTGATGCAGATGGCACTGGTATAGTCCATATCGCGCCAGCTTTTGGCGAAGATGACTATACATTCGGTTTTCAAAAAAATGGCATAAAAGTCTTGAAAACGGTTGACGAAAAAGGAATGGAGTTAGCCGGTGCCGGTGCTGGAAAGTTCGTAAAAAAGGCTGATTCTGATATAAAAATTGATCTGGAAGAGCGAAATATTTTATTTAAAAAAGAAGATGTCACTCACGATTATCCGTTTTGTTGGAGATGTGAGTCACCATTGCTATATTTTGCCAAAGACTCATGGTACATTGCCATGAGCAAGGTGCGGGAAGATTTATTGAAAAACAATGAAGGAATCAATTGGAACCCCGCATATTTAAAACAGGGACGTTTTGGTAATTGGCTCAAAGAAATCAAAGATTGGGCCATTTCACGTGATCGTTACTGGGGAACTCCGCTTCCGATTTGGGAATGCGAGAAATGCAATAAATACAAAGTCGTTTCTACATTAAAAGAAGTTGGCGATATTGATCCACATAAACCTTTTATCGATGAAGTGGAATTTGATTGCGAATGTGGCGGTAAAATGAAAAGAACATCGGAGGTAATGGATGTCTGGCTCGATTCTGGAACTATGCCATTTTCGCAATATCACTGGCCATTTGAAAACAAAGAAACATTTGAAAAACAATTTCCAGCTGAGTTTATTTGTGAAGCTGTTGATCAAACACGAGGCTGGTTCTATACAATGCTTGCGGTTTCAACATTAATTAAAAACGAAACTCCTTATAAAAATGTTATTTCGGTCGGTCATGTTTTAGATGAAAAAGGCAAGAAAATGTCTAAGTCATTGGGAAACATTGTTAAACCTGAAGAAGCATTTCAAAAATTTGGTGCCGATGTTGTTCGCTATTATTTTTATGCGGTTAATCAGCCGGGTGAACCAAAACTATTTTCTGAAAAAGAGGTGGTTTCGTTGTCAAGAAATCTGTTTTTAACTCTATGGAATGTTTTTTCTTTCTTTATGACCTATGCTTCAATCGATGATTTTAAACCAACAGGAAAAGTAAAAATTGATAATATTTTAGACAAGTGGATAATGGCCAAATATCAAAAACTTGTAAATGACGTCACAAAGTCGTTGGATCAATACGATCCATATCATGCAAGCAACTCTTTGATTGAATTTACAACGGAGCTTTCAACTTGGTATGTTCGTCGTTCTCGCAGAAGATTTTGGAAAAGCGAAAATGACTCTGACAAATTATCCGCATATGAAACTCTCTATCAAGTTTTGAATGGGATGACCAAACTTCTGTCTCCATTTGCACCAATGTTTGCAGATTTGTTGCACAGTCATTTAAAATCTAATTCAGATCCAATTTCTGTTCATTTGACAGAATATCCGGAAGTTTCAGAGCATGACAAAAAGGTTATTTTAGATATGGAACGTGCAAGAAAAATAGTCGAAGCCGGATTATCTGCTAGAGCTGAAGCAAAAATTAAAGTTCGTCAGCCTTTGCAATCCATTGGCTACTACGGAGAAAAATTAAGTCCTGATCTAGAAGAGATACTAGCAGATGAAATAAATGTTAAGGAAGTAAAAAATCTTACAGAAAAATCAGAAAATGTTGTTAAACTTGATTTAAATATTACACCAGAATTAGAGAGAGAGGGTCAGGCCAGAGAGTTGGTGCGAAATATTCAGTCTTTGCGAAAAAAATCAGGTTTTGAAGTTGAGGACAGAATTGAACTATATTTTCAAACAGAATCTACTGTGCTTATTGAAATGATGAAAAAAATGCAAGAAATAATTGCAAAAGAGATTTTGGCGGAGAAAATTGAGAATATAAAAGCAGAAACTGAGGGCGAAGAAGAATTCTCTATTAGCGGCGAAAAAATCTGGATTGGTGTTTCAAGGGTAAAAAAGTAATAAAATATGTTCATTCATTGGTCACTGCGAAAAGCGAAGAGATGAGGTAATCTGTAAGAGCATTAGATCGCCACGTCTCGCTTACGCTCGACTCGTGATAACTATCAAATATGTCAATAAAAATTAAAACTTTTGATATAGTTTTGCCAGTTATTCCCATAATGATCTTGGCCATCAGTACAGCTGTAATATACAGTTTGGTTTTTAATACTGCAGATTCTTATCTGGTCTTTCGGCAGGGCTTGTTTATATTGGTCGGAATTGCGCTAATGGCGATCGTCTCATTTATCGATTACAGGATGTTTCGGGGGATTAACTGGATACTCTACATTATAGGAATTTTGTTGTTATTATACGTCGATTTTTTTGGGAAAGCAGCTGGTGGGGCAATGCGATGGATCAATCTAGGTTTTTTTCAACTTCAACCGTCTGAATTGGCAAAGATTTTTTTAATTTTTTCTTTTTCCGCTTTTTTTTCCAAAAAAATAGGTAAATTACAATGGCGTGATATATGCATTTCAGTATTAATATTGCTTCCGCCGCTTTTCTTAGTTCTTAAAGAGCCTGATTTAGGCACAGCCCTTGTCTTGTGTTTCATTTATGTAATAATTCTTTTTCTCTCTAAGCCGACAAAAACTCAATCGTTGGTTATTTCAATGCTTTTAATTATTCTTGCAGGGTCTTTGTTACTATCAACTTTTAAAGTCAAGCCATTTGATAAATTAATGCATGATTATCAAAGAAATCGGATTTTAACCTTTATCGATCCAAGTTTGGATCCGTATGGCAATGGATACAACGTCAGACAGGCTCAAATTACCATTGGATCCGGAGGATTATCAGGTAAAGGATTGGGCCGAGGTTCTCAAAGCCAACTCCGTTTTTTGCCTGAGCCATATACTGATTTTATTTTTTCTGGTATCGCAGAATCATTCGGATTTTTTGGAAGTTTTGTACTTGTTAGCTTGTATGCTCTTCTTATAATTAAGATAATAAATATTGGTAATTTAGCGAGAGATAATTTTGGAATGCTCATATGTATCGGTACGTCTGCTATGTTTTTGTTTCAGATTTTAGTGAATATAGGCATGAATTTAGGACTTGCTCCAGTTACGGGAATTCCACTTCCTTTCGCGAGTTGCGGCGGTACTTCGCTGGTTGTCTATTTATTTTTGATCGGTCTGGTTCAGAGTGTGTTCATTCGGCATAAAAAAATATCATTTTAAGCAACAGATAGATATAAACAGAAAGACGCTATTGACTTTTTTGAGAATATTATGTTAAATTATAAACAGTAAGGCCGTCGGTCTTTTTTAGATTTACTTAGGTTAATGGTTATTGAACGATAATGAATTTAAGGTTAAGGAGATTATGTTTGCAGTAATTTCTCACAAAGGAAATCAGTATAAAGTGGCTCTTAACAAAGAGTACAAAATAGACTTAACTGATGAATTGGGCGAAGATCAAAAGAAAATTGTTTTTTCTGATGTTTTGTTGATCAACGATGGTAAAAAGAATGTTGTCGGCACACCTGTTATTAAAGATGCTAAGGTGGAGGCTGATTTCGTAAAAAACATTTCAGACGAAAAAGCTTTGGTTTTTAAGTTCAAGGCCAAGAAAAGATATAAAAGGACTCAAGGGCATAGACAGTCATATAGTGTTATAAAAGTGACTAATATCTCATTGAAAAATGAAAAATAATATAATAATAAATTACTTTGTTAGTTCATGGGCCGAATTGAAAAAAGTTACCTGGCCTACTAAAAAAGAAGTTTTAAACCATACCGTAATTGTTGTTGTTTCCGCTACTTTGGCGATTGGAATAACCGGAGCGGTGGACTATGGGCTTACTTATTTAGTTCAATATCTTGTTCAAATAAAGGGATAATATGACAAAAGATAAGACAAAAGAAACTGATGTTACTCAACCAGAAGTTGGGAATACAGAGTCTGAAAAAAACGAAAAAATTGAAAACGAAGTTGCCGCTGAGGCCGTTCCAGCTTCTCCAAAGAAGAAACTTCTTACTTTAAAGCAGTCAGGTGAAAGAAACTGGTACGTTATACATACTTATGCCGGCTATGAAGAGCAAGTTGCTGATTCTTTGAAACAAAGAATTGAATCTTTGAGTATGCAGGACAAAATTTTCGATGTAATTGTCCCTAAAGAAAAACAAATTGAAATAAAAAATGGTAAGAGAACCACTATCGAGAAAAGAATTTTTCCTGGATATGTTTTGGTTGATATGATCGTTACGGATGATTCTTGGTATGTTGTTCGAAATACACCTAATGTAACAGGCTTCATTGGCTTTGGCGTGAGGCCAACTCCAATGTCTAAGGAAGAAATCGATAGAATTAAAAAACGCATGGGTGTTGAAGAACCTAAGTTCAAAGTTGACTTTAAAGAAGGTGACCTAGTGAAAATAACAGACGGTGCTTTGAAAGGTTTTGAAGGAAAAATCGAAGAAGTTGATCAAGATAAAGGTAAGGTAAAGGTTCTTGTGAATATGTTTGGTAGAGAAACACCTGTAACACTAGATTTCTTACAAGCAAAGAAAGTATAACATTAATACAAGTTACAAATATACAAATTATTACAAATAAGGAAACGTTATGGCTAAACCGATAAAAACAATTATTAAACTTCAATGTGCTGCAGGCAAGGCTAACCCAGCACCACCTGTTGGACCTGCTTTGGGTCAACATGGTGTAAATATTATGGAATTTTGCCAATCTTTTAATGAGCAAACAAGAGATAAAGGCGATACAATAATTCCTGTTGAAATTACTGTTTATGAAGACAGAACTTTTAGCTTTATTTTAAAAACTCCTCCGGCTGCTGTTTTAATTAAAAAAGCTTTAGGGCTAAAATCTGCTTCTGATAATTCCAAGAAAAACAAAGTTGGAAAATTAACTCAAGCCCAACTAGAGGAAATTGCAACTACTAAATTACCTGATTTAAATGCAAATGACGTTGAAGCCGCCAAGAAAGTGATCGCAGGTACTGCACGTAGTATGGGTGTTGAAATAGAAAAATGACACGTAGTGTCATCCTGAGCGAATCGCTAAGCGATGAGTCGAAGGATCTAAAATAACTTTATATATAAAAAAATTCCTTGATAGGAATTTTTTTGTTTGTGATGAATACGCTATCCACGGAGGCAAAAACCAAAGGAGGGGCAAAGGTTTTTTCGCAGATAGCATGCTCATCACAAAGCTCTTACTAAATCATACTATTTTATGCTATAATTTGTCAATAAAAAACTAAGATGAGTAATACAAATTTAAAAATTTCCATTGGGAGTCATAAAAAGATTTCCGATACAATAAAAATCCTGACTGAACTTGGATATATTCGTGAAGTGGTTCCAAACGATCCTGGTACCTTTTCTGTTTCAGGCGGCAACCTGTCGATACATGCTGCCAACCATACAAATATTTTTATGGTTGAGTTTTTCGGTGATGAGATAGATCGAATATTTGATTATGACAATGCAAGCAACAAGATACTAAAAAAGTATGAAGAAATCATAGTTTGCTCAAATTTCTTAGAGCTGGAAAATAACGTTAGAGTTTCGCCGGATGATTATGTCGTTCATGAAGATCATGGAATCGGAAGATTTTCATCAATTGAAACAAAAAATATAAATGGCGAAGATACTAAATATATATTAATTGAATATTTGAATGGAGATGTACTTAACTTGCCATATGAATTTAAGAATAAATTATCTTCATATGTAGGAGTCGGCAGAAAAAAACCAAAATTAAGTAAACTTGGCAGTGCAACTTGGCAAAGAACATATAAGAAAACGTATGAAAATATATTACTTTTAGCTAAGGAACTATTAAACATTTATGCCAAGCGAGAATTAATAAATAGAGAAAAGTGGAAGATTAATAAAGACTGGAAAAAGGAAATTGAGAATACTTTTGGATATAGAGAAACGGAAGATCAGAAAAAAGCTTTGGATGATATTTTTATTGATTTAGAAGGAGATAAGCCAATTGATCGTTTAGTTTGCGGTGATGTTGGATACGGAAAAACTGAAATTGCCATAAGAACCATAGCTCAAGCAGTCGCCAATGGCTATCAAGTTGCCATGCTTGTTCCGACTACAATTCTAGCTGAGCAGCATTATATAACTCTGAAAAACCGTTTTTGTAATCTACCAGTTTCAATAGAGCACCTGAGCCGTTTTATAAAAACTGAAGAGGAAAAAAAGATTTTAAATTCTTTAAAGAATGGCACAACGGATATAATTATAGGTACTCATCGGTTATTTGGTGCAGATATTAAATTTAAGGAACTTGGCCTTCTGGTGATTGACGAAGAGCAAAAATTTGGCGTAAAGCATAAAGAAAAGTTGAAAAAGCTAAAACTCAATCTTAATATTTTATCTCTAACAGCGACACCAATTCCGCGCACTCTTTTCATGTCCTTGTCCGGCTTAAGGGATATTTCGCAAATTAGTTCTCCGCCTGCCGGAAGGCAAGAGGTTGGCACTAAGGTGGTTGTGTATAATGAAGAAGATATCATGAAATATGTGAATAGAGAAGTGGAGCGAAAAGGTCAGATTTACTATTTGCATAATGAAGTGAGAACGATTGAACCCAAGCGAAAAATATTACAAAAACTTTTTCCAAAGTTAAATATTGGCGTGGCACATGGGCAAATGGGAGAGGTAGCGTTGGCAAAAGTTATGACAGACTTTGCTGAGAAAAAAATTGATTTGCTCGTTTGTTCTACGATTATCGAAAACGGTCTGGATTTGCCAAATGTTAATACGCTTATTGCCGACGACTCTGATAAGTTTGGTCTTTCCCAGCTTTATCAGATTAGGGGTAGAATTGGCCGAAGCAAAAAGAAAGCTTACGCGCTATTCACTTTTCGGGACAAGAAAATTATCACAACCAATGCATACAAGCGTTTGAAGGCGATAGTTGAAAACACAAGATTAGGATCGGGCTATAGTATCGCTTTGTCGGATTTAGAAATCCGTGGTGGAGGGAATATTCTAGGGAAAGAACAGCACGGCAATATGGAAGCAGTCGGTCTAGTTCTCTACACTAAGCTTTTAAATAAAGCGGTAGAAAACCTAAGAAAGAAGCAATCTAATAACAAAGTCATTAGATAAATTCTAGTTAAATTCTAGTCAAGTCATTTGGTCCTTAAGGTGCTCACGTCTATATTTTTTCCCGTTGTGGCAAATATCGTCGATCGTGAGTTTTCAGCATAATAAAAATTAACATATAATATAAATATGAGCAGTGAGATAAAAAGACAAATTCAGCAACAAAAGGTTGGCAAGGTAGCTAAAACTGTTATGGAAGGTTTTCTAGAGGGAGTTTATTTTGCTATGGAAACCCTAGGGAGATTAAATGTTAATAGATATAGCATATATGGTTCTTTAAGAAAAGGAGCTTTTTCTGATTGGAGTGATACACAGCTTTCAATAAAAATAAAAGATGCAGTTAGAACAGGCTATTTAAAAATTGATTCAAATAATTCTATCGAGTTTACCGATAAAGCCAAGTTGCGAATAGTGGATGTTGTTACTTCTAATAATCTAAAGGATGGTAAGAATCGTTTTATTTCGTTTGATATTCCTGAAGAAAAAAGGTCTCAGAGAGACGGTTTTAGAAGAACTATTAAAAAAATGGGGTTTAGACAGATACAAAAAAGTCTTTGGGTTTGCGACAGGAATATTGGTGATTTTATTGAGATTGCGAAAAAAGAATATGATGTTGAGAAATACGTCGCATACATTGTTTCGGAAAAATCAGACATCGATGATCACATCAAAACTATTATGAGTATGCGTTAGTGTTATGGCAAATATCGTCGATCGTGAGTTTTTAGCACAATGATAAGTGGAAGATGTGTTGCGCGTAAAGAGTGTCTTTGGTGGCGGTGTCTTTGTTTTTATTGTTGTGAAATAATGGATCTGGTATACTGAAAACAAGCTGATAATCATTATCACTTATTATTTATTGATCTCTAAGAGGAGGGAGTGATATGGGTTTTTTAAAGAAGGAAATTAAATCAAGCACGGCTTGGATAATTATTGCTGCTGCAGTTGTTCTATTGTTTGGCGGGGCATTAAGCTGGGCCTATTATAATGAACCAAATGATTATGATTACTCAAATGGCGGAACTCTAACTCAACAAAAAACAGAAGTTGACGAAACCGCTGATTGGAAAACTTATACAAATGATACATATGGGTTTAGCTTTAAATATCCGAAAGATTGGGAAAATACAAAGACAGAAGCAACTTCAGAGCCAGCTTTGGGCGACCTAGCAACAGATTTGGTTTTCAAAGTAAAATTTTATGATCTATTAAATCAAAAACAGATTGATTGTGCAAACAATGAACTTCAAAACTGGACCAGTAAAACACCAACAAAAACAGAATGCGAACCTATTCTGAGCGAGCTGACGAAAGTGCAAAAGGAAAATCTAACTGGCCCAAAATCTCCGCAGAATATTTATATTAGAATTTGGAAGAAGAATGACGCTGTAGCTTTGAAAGATTGGCTTTATAATAAATTCCATAAATCAAACACTGAACTTGAGAAATATCAGGTTGGCAAAGAAATTAACATTGCTAGTCTTAGTGGATACTATTCCTCAATTGGATGCTGCGCACAGTCAGATCGAAATTATGTAGTTGAAAAAAACGGTTATGTATACAGTCTAGGCACAAATTATTTTAAAGATAGTATAACTGATACAGAGATGCCTGCAATTTTTACTTTAATTAGTAAGACATTAAAATTAACAACTCCAGCAAGCACTACTGCTGCTACCGTTTCTAACACCACAACTACCACTGCTGTTGCTTGGAAAACGTATGAAAATACTGATTATGGTTTTGGGTTGACTTTTACTGATGCGTGGGAAGGGTACAAGATGAAAGCTGTCGATTTAGAGGGGACTGTCAAAACATTTTATGTGAATGTTCCGACTTCTGATCCGCTTTATGTCTCCGAGACGAGTACGGCTTATGCCGGTTACGCTGCCCCTTTTGCTATAAGTGTGATCGAAAAATCAAAATGGCAGGACGATGAATTATTTGCCAGAGATTTTGGTTCTAAAGTTGGGGAAAAGGGTGATTATGTTTTTACATCAAGCCAAGGGCAAGCTTGTGCAACCGACTTATGTGGCGGCGACATTATGAGCTCTGTAAAAACCGTAATGGATTCATTCACCGTTTTGTAATTTAATGTCTCAATACCTACTTGCACTAAATGCACATGAGAAAATTGGGAGTCAGACTATCAAAAAAGCTCTGGCTCCTTTTGGTGATAATGCTGAAAAATTGTGGAAAGTAGGGGATAGTGAAATTAGAAAAAAGTTGGATAGTCGGATTGCAGAATTAATTATTGAAGCGAAAAACCAATTTGATCCTTTGGCTGAAATTAAAAAATTACAAAAACTCAATATTGGTTATATGACAATGTATGATAAAGAATATCCGAAACTTTTAGCAGAAACGTCGGATGGGCCAGTCGTCTTATATATTCGGGGAGACATTAACGCCTTAAAAGTTCCAAGTATTGGCGTTGTTGGTAGTCGGAAATTTACCCACTATGGGCAAAAAGTCGCCTATCAATTATCCAAATCTTGTAGTGAGGCCGGTTTGAGTATCGTGTCAGGACTTGCCCTTGGGATTGACACAGTGGCTCACAGGGCTGCGCTTGATGTTGGCGGGATTACGGTTGGGGTTTTGGGTTGTGGGCTGGATCGGATTTATCCTGCCAGTAATTTAATGCTTGGCAAAGAAATAATCGAAAAAGGCGGGGCGGTTGTTTCGGAATTTCCGCCCGGAACTCCGCCGTTAAAATATAATTTTCCTGCTCGTAATCGAATTATTGCCGGATTAACATTGGGTACACTTGTGATTGAAGCGGCCGAACAATCTGGAGCTTTGATAACGGCTTATCAGGCCTTGGAGTATAACCGTGAAGTTTTTGCTGTACCCGGCAACATTGACTCTGAAACCTCAAAAGGTACAAATTTACTAATTCAAAAAGGAGCAAAAACGGTAACTAAGCCGGAAGATATTTTAGAGGAATTTAATATTGAGGCGAGAAAAATTGAACAGAAAAATAGGGATTTATTGCCGGAAAATGTCAATGAAAAATTGATTTTTAATATCTTATCTTCGGGAGAAAAATTGGTCGATATCATTGTGTCTGAAAGTAAGTTAAACATCATAACTGTTAATACTTGTCTGACAATGATGGAGATGAAAGGAATAATCGAAAATATTGGGGGTGGTCGTTATAAATTGCGATGATTTAATGCAGAGACGATTTGATTTTTGATTTTCGATATTATATGGTAGGATTTTAATGTTTAAAACAAAAATATATAACAGAAAGATCCCTCGACTTCGCTCGGGATGACAAGGGGGAGAAGAAAAGGACAAAAATGAATCTTGTAATCGTTGAGTCGCCGGCAAAGGCAAAAACAATTGAAAAGTATTTGGGCAAAGATTTTAAAGTTTTGGCCTCTTTTGGTCATGTTCGAGATTTGCCACAAAAAAAATTGGGCGTAGATGTTAAAAAAGATTTTTTGCCGGAATATGAAATTCCAGCTAAAGCAAAAAAGATTATTTCTGAAATCAAGAAAGCTGAGAAGGGCGCCAAAATTCTATATCTCGCAACTGACTTGGATCGGGAAGGCGAGGCTATCTCCTGGCATATCCTAAAAGCCTTAAATATTAAGGAAAATGATCAGAACGTTAAAAGAATTGTTTTTAATGAAATAACTAAGTCAGCATTGGAAAACGCGGTAAAAAATCCACGTGGTCTTGATATGAATTTAGTTGATGCGCAGCAGGCAAGACGAGTTTTGGATCGGCTGGTTGGTTATAAGCTTTCTCCATTACTGTGGAGAAAAGTAAAATCTGGCTTGTCGGCAGGTAGGGTTCAATCTGTCGCAGTGCGGCTGGTTGTTGAAAGAGAAAGAGAGATCGAAGCTTTCAAACCGGAAGAATTCTGGCTTTTGGGCGCAAATTTGTCAAAATTACAAGATGACAAGTTGTTCAAATCATTTTTAACAGAGATTGACGGAAAACCGGTTAAAAAATTTGATATAAATAGTAAGGAACTCGCGGATCAAGTAGAAAAAGGTTTGACGGGTGCTGATTACAAAGTATTAAATATTTCCAAAAAAGAATCAACGAGAAAGCCATCTGCTCCGTTTACAACTTCTACTTTGCAGATGGAAGCTTCAAGAAAGTTGGGGTATTCAGCAAAACAAACAATGATGTTGGCTCAAAAGCTGTATGAAGCGGGACGCATTACCTACATGAGAACTGACTCAACTAATCTTTCTGAAGAGGCGGTTGGTGCAATCAGAAAAACCATTAAGAACGAATTTGGCGATAAATATTTACCGGAAGGTGCGCAGAAATATCAAACGAAAACAAAACGCGCTCAAGAGGCTCATGAGGCAATCAGACCGTCTCATATTGACCGTAAAGATGCTTCTGAAGATGCTAGAGAGCAAAAACTCTATGAAATGATCTGGAAACGAACCGTGGCATCTCAAATGAAAGAAGCAATATTTGATATCACTACAGTTTCAATTGAGGCAAATGCCAAACAAAAATTTTTGTTTGTGGCAAAAGGAGAAGGTCTTCGGTTTGATGGTTTTATAAGAGCATATGTTGAAAGCCAGGATGAAGAAACGGATGAAATTGAAAACAACATTCCAGCTCTTAAAGTTGGTGAAGTATTACAATTTCATAACTTAATTAAAGAACAAAAATTTACTGAACCGCCAAAGAGATATTCAGAAGCAATGCTGGTTAAAAAACTAGAATCTCTTGGAATTGGGCGTCCATCAACCTATGCTCCAACCCTAGCAACAATTCAAGACAGGGGATATGTCGAACTGACTGATAAGAGATTTTTTCCGACAGATATTGCTAAAATTGTAAATGACCTTTTGGTCAAGCATTTCTCTAATATTGTTGATTATGAATTTACAGCAAAAATGGAAGATCAGTTTGATGATATTGCTGCAGGAGAGAAAAAATGGGTTCCGGTGATTGAAGAATTTTATACGCCTTTTGCCAAAAATCTTTCTGAAAAATCAAAAGAAATTGAGAAGGACGATATTATTAAACCTGAAATGACAGATGAAAAATGTCCTGAATGCGGAAAACCACTTTTGATTAGACTTGGCCGATATGGTAAATTTATGGCTTGTTCTGGTTATCCGGAGTGTAAATTTTCCAAGCCTCTGGAAGAAAAAGGTGAGAGCGGGGAAGTGGCCAATAAAAAAGGCGAAATGGAATCAATAGCGGAGGCAACTGCGGAAAAATGTGAAAAATGCGGTGGAAAGATGGTTTTGAAAGAGGGAAGATTCGGAAAGTTTTTAGCATGCGAGAATTATCCGAAATGTAAAAATACAAAAACAGTTGTTCAATCTTCGGGAATTAAATGTCCGGAATGTGGAGAAGGGGAGTTAGTTCAGAAGAGGACTAAAAAAGGCAGAATGTTTTGGGGTTGCTCACGATATCCGGGTTGCAAGTATGCCAGTTGGAACGATCCGAAGCAGGAACGGACAGCGAACAAAACAGACGGCGAAAATGAAAATTAAAGAACCGCCGGCCTACGAGATGTAGACAGGCGGTCAAAGGGTATTTTGTGCCACTCACTTTAGTAGTGATGCGGCGATTGATGTGAGGAGCATTATGCCTCCAGTAGTGCTCCAGCAATATGCGGCATCTAAGAGAGCTTTGTTGTTGGTGAAAGTCCACAATGCGCAACCGCATATTCCCATAGCCAATCCGATCAAGAACGAAATCTTTGCTATATCTGAATACATATTTAACCCCCTGGAACAGTCATAACGTTGTTAACTATACCATATAACTCAATAAAAGTCAATATGCTACCAAGAAGTGTTCAAAATTTAATTGATGAGTTTGCTAAACTTCCTGGTGTTGGGCCAAAAACTGCGGCAAGGCTGGTTTTTTATTTGCTTTCCAAACCAAAGCAGGACGTTTCTAACTTGGGAAATGCCGTTTCTGGATTGACTGAGAATTTAAGTTATTGCAAAGAATGCTTCAATATTGCCGAATCGGAGTTGTGTCCAATTTGTTCAAGCGAAAAAAGAGATCACTCCATTATTGCTGTTGTGGAGGAACCGCTAGATGTCATTGCCCTAGAGAAGTCATTATTTTTTAGCGGGGTTTATCATGTTTTAGGTGGGTCTATTTCGCCGATCAATGGTATCGGCCCCGAGGATTTGAGAATTAATCAACTGATTGAAAGATTAGGCGGTGGTGTTCAGGAAATAATTTTGGCGACTAATCCTGATTTGGAAGGTGAAGCTACGGCATCGTACATAAAAGACAGGGTACATAATAGTTCTAGCGAAATAAAAATAACTAGAATTGCCAGAGGATTACCTGTCGGTGGCGATTTGGAATATGCCGATGAAGTTACTTTGAAGCGGTCTTTGGAGGGACGGCGGGAGTACTAGAAATTACAATGTAATTGTAATTTCTAGATAACAGCTAACAGCTGAACAGATAACAGAAATTAGAAAATAATTTTTATGAGTCTTTAAATAACTGTTATCTGTCTGTATTCTGTGATCTGTCAGTTGTCATAATTTGTCATAAAACATTTATAGGACTATATAATTTTGCCTAAATCTAAATTAGGTGGACAACTTTGTTGACACGAAAAATATTTTATCGATAAAATCCAGTAAGTATCAGCCAAAGGCTGATCGGCCTCTGGCCGAAAATATAAAAATTAATCGCTGTAAGCGAAAAAAACGAGGGTTACATGGCAGAAGAATTTGTATGTAGTGAATGCGGTCAGGTGTCGGAAAATGATTATTGTCCGATTTGTGAGAGCAAAATGGTCAAGCTTGGCGATTTTGACGACATGTCATATGAATCAGATGAAAATGACGAAGATGAAGACGAATTTGACACTATGAATGGAGATTTTGATGCCGACGATCTAGAGGAGGGTCTGCCAAACTTCGCTTAAAAAGATAAAACAAGATCCCGGGAAGTATTAGCTCGGGTTTTTTGTATGGGTTATCGAAATTGTAAGATAAATATGATATCCTGAGGCTAAATTAAGATGAGGATTCAAAATGAAACTTTTTAATACAATGGCAAGAGAAAAAGAGGAATTAATATCAATTGAAGATAAAAAAATACGATTATACACTTGTGGTCCGACTGTCTACGACGCTGTCCATATTGGCAATTTGCGCGCATATGTTGTAAACGATTTATTAAAACGAACTTTAACTGAAAACGGATACAATGTTACTCATGTCATAAATATCACAGATGTTGATGACAAAACCATAAGGCGATCTGAAGGAAAAAAAGCTGCCTTTGAAAAACTTGTGAAAAAGTATGAAGAAAAGTTTTGGTCTGACATGGATGAGCTGAATAATCTGCGACCAACTAACGTAACTCGAGCGACTCAGTATATTGATAAAATAGTTTCTTTTATTGAAGATTTGGTAAAAAAAAGTTTTGCCTATAAGTCTTCAGACGGATCAGTTTATTTTTCAATAGAAAAATTTAAAGATTATGGAAAATTATCCCGACTTGATAAGAGCGGTATAAAATCGGGAGCGAGAGTTTCTCAGGATGAATACGACAAACAAAATCCAAGCGATTTTGCGTTGTGGAAAGCGTGGACAGAAGAAGATGGTGAAATTTACTGGGAAACAAGTTTGGGAAAAGGGAGACCTGGCTGGTCGATTGAATGTTCGGCAATGTCAATGGATGTGTTGGGAGAAACTTTAGATATTCATACTGGAGGAGTCGACTTGATTTTTCCTCACCATGAAAATGAAATTGCCCAGTCAGAAGCAAAAACAGGTAAAAAATTTGTGAACTACTGGGTTCACAACGAGCATTTATTGGTCGACAATACTAAAATGGCGAAAAGTCTGGGAAATTTTTTTACATTAGATGATATAAAGCAGAAGGGTTTTTCTTCATTGGATTTCCGCTATTTGGTCTTGGGCGCTCACTATCGATCGAAATTAAATTTCACTTGGAAATCTTTAACTGCTGCCAAGAATTCACGTGAGCGACTTAATAATATTGTCGATAATTTTAAAGATGGGTCAAATGGCAATATCGATAAAAAATATTATGATGATTTTATAGAAGAAATATCTGACGATATAGATGTACCTGGTGCCTTAGCTGTTTTGTGGAACATGCTTCGCGACGAGAACATTGGTCGGGCGGATAAGTATAAAACAGCACTTTTAATGGACAAAGTTTTTGGCTTAGACCTTGGCCAAATAAAAGAAGAGAATATTCCTCAGGAAATCACAAAACTTGCAGAAGAGCGAAAAGGAGCTAAGGCTAATAAAGATTTTCAGTTAGCGGATGAAATTCGAGAGAAAATCAAACAAGAGGGATGGTCGATTGAGGATCTGGAAAATAATGAATATAAATTAGCAAAAAGCCTCTAAGGATAAAAAAGTGGACGGACACAAATGATGCGCCGTCCGAGTAAAGAGGGTGGGAAGGTCTGATTTTTTTAGCTAATAAATCAACCAAATGGATTTTAACCCAATATAATAAATATGTCAATATCTGATAAATCGTTTTGGCGAGAAGTCAAGCGTCCAATTAAAGTTCTCGCACCAATGGCCGGATACACCGACTCAGCTTTTCGCATAATTTGCCGGCAATTTGGTGCTGACGTTGTAATGACTGAGCTTGTTTCGGCAGATGCGATTGCTTTTAGTAAATTTAAAGTCGAAAAAAGTGATGGCAAAACTAAAGCAATCTCGACTAAAAATAAAACTACAGCTGAAATGTTGTCTTTTTCTGACGAGGAACGACCTTTGGTTATCCAGCTTTTTGGTAAGTATCCGGAAAAATTTGCTTTGGCTGCCAAATGGATTTCGGATAATTTAAAGCCTGATGGGATTGATATTAATATGGGTTGTCCTGCTAGAAAGGTGGTTGGCAGCGATCACGGTGCTGCACTATTGAAAAATCCTGATCTTGCTTGTGAAATCGTTCGAGCAGTTAAAGAAAATACGAACCTGCCAATCTCGGTTAAAACCAGACTTGGTTGGGACTCCGATGATCAAATTCTGGAATTTGGACCAAAAATGATATCAGCGGGGGCAGAGGTTCTAATTATTCATGGTCGGACTTATAAACACGGTTTTTCCGGCGAGGCACGTTGGGAAAATATTTATAAATTAAAAGAAATAGTCGGGGACAATATTGTAATTGGAAACGGCGATATTAAGAGCATCTTTGATCTTGAACGCCGCATAAACGGCGTTATTGACGGCCGGAATATTACGCTCGACGGAGCAGCAATTGGCAGGGCAACTTTTGGAAAACCATGGATATTCACTCAGAATACAGATAACAGAATACAGATAACAGCTTTGAAAAAAACTATTTTAGACCATGCAAGATTAGCTTTTGAAGACAAGGGGGATAAAGGAATAATTGAATTCAGAAAGCACTTGCTTGCATATTTAAAAGGTTTTCCAGGCTCGAAAGCTTTACGCATTGTAGCGACTAAGATTGAGAATTTAAATGACATCGAACAAATTTTGTCCCATATTGTATAAATAATGCGTTATGCTAAATATCGTCGATCGTGAATTTTCAGCATAACAATTGGGTAAGTTAGCTCTCAAATTGGTCTACTCGATACTGCTCATTGTTAGAATGGGGTGGTTTTTTTAATTTTGATATTGACAAAAATTTATAAATGTGATAAAGTATGCAGTCGGTTAGTTAAAGCTAACTGGGCAAGCAATTTGAAAATTTTAAATTGAAAACTGGCTGGGATCTGGGGAAATTATGAGTGGCGGTTTTATTCGGTTGGTCGGCATTGTTGACCCCTTAAAAAATGTGGGTCTGGCCACGCCAACTTCCGACCACTTCTCACCCTTTTCTTGGCTAGTTTTCAACTTAAAATTAGAAGATTTTACAATAATCTTTGTTGGCAATAGTCAAAATTGTATGAAAGATTAGCGTAAAGGTTTTGATAAAAAAATAAAATGGTTTAGCGGGAGATGTAGTGATTTAAATCATTCATTTCTCGCTAAAGTAAAAAAATACTTTAGTGAGTTATATAAATGACCCATGGACACAGTGCCTCCCGATCCATGGGTGGCACTTTGATATAAAACGAATCAAAACGAAAAAATACATAGGAGGCTATGATGAAAAGATTTGGATTCGTAATTATAGTTGTAATGATGTTATCACTCGTTCCGACGTTTGTCGGAGCACAGGTTGGTGCTGTTGTTGCAACAAACGGCAACGGCTTTGGCTGGTATGCTGGTGGGGAGTTCATCACGAACACCACAACGGCAAGGGCGACTGCAGTTCTCGGCATCGATCAGATGTACGAGGACTCATTCTCGTACGGTTGGCGCAACAACGCCGATGCTAAGGTCATCGATGTTGTAACTGGACTTTTCAATGCATGTCCCACGGCTTATGCCGGGCCATTCACGACCGGTCCAGATGGACAACTGCTCAAACTCTCTGGAGTCTGGGTGTCAAACTTTCCGCTTAATTCAGCGGTAAAGAAAGTACCAGAAGGGTGTTTTTTAATTCAACTTGATTGTAATCCTTGTGGCGGCTTAACTGGTTCGTTTACTCCCCCATGTGGATGCGCTAAAGGCGAATTGTTCTTTTACGGTCAAGTAGAGGCTGGAAAGAGAACGGTTTATGGAATTAAGATACCAGTCATTTCTTGGTTTTTCCCGAACGCTTTTGATTGGACAAAGAGGTCTGATTTATTTCAGCCGCTTGGAGTAGTTCCATACAACCTTGTTCGATGGGTGGGCGACAAGCCCTCTAATGCGACAGAGTTGGCTGATGTAATGATCAACCAGTTGGGTTCAGGTGGATCGTCTCCGGATATCATGGCGATGAGGGCTAATCACGCTATGGAAGAGGGTATGTTAAGGTCGACAAATGGCTTTAAGATAGCTCTCATGTCAGCAGACGGAACTCCGTTTACAGGAACGCTTAACTTTCGACTGAAGTCAATGTTTGACAACAGCGAATACACTCCCAGCCAGCTTTTTAGAGGACCAGTGTTAAGCTTTGGTCCGACGACTCCTGGTAAATATCAACTTTCCCTTTGGTGGGGAGCTGGTAAAACGAAGTCTTGGGATGTCGCTGTTGCGAATGACACTGTTATACCGATTCAATTGCCGTAAGGAGGATGGGCAATGCGAAAAATAGTGATTCTATGTTTAATGATGTTTCTTTTGCCAACCATAGCATTGGCAGCTATTGATTTGTCAAAGAAGGAATGGTATCCATGGCCGGTTTCGGCTCAAAAATATCGTCCTGCATTAGGGCCAAGAACATTGCAGGTGAATGTTCCTCCAGGTTATCTGACAAGTGTTGCGCGTTGGAACGGCGGTCGAGTAAAAAATGTCGAAGGATATAATAGCAAATATGCACCTTCGATTGTTGACATTGTCAGCGAAACGGCCACTTATTGGACAGTTAATCCCAGAAGGCTACTGGTTTGTGGAAATCCAGAAACAGGGAGGTGCTTCAACGTTATGAAGCCTTGCCCACCGCCATGTCCAACGGTATCAAAACCGCCATGTGAACCGCCATGTCCACCTTTACCACCACCTTGTGCCATAATTGGTACAGCAGAAGGATCATGCGCAGTGTATACGAGAGGAGAGTCACAGTATTCTCCGACCACACCTCGAGAAAGCGTTGATAATGGTGGTTGGTCAATACCATTCGGAGTATTCGGCTATAAGCCGAATGAAACGACAATTACTCAATCTCCAGATTGCCATTTGACGCCTGAACAGGCGGCGGCAATTGTTAAGCCGACTATTGGGCAGGTAACTAATGGTGTTATCTTGTATTAATACTTGATGACACAATGAAAACCAGCGAATGCTGGTATCTGCGGGAGTGGCGCTAAAGCGCCACTCCCGACATTCTTCCAAATCAATAATAATTATTTATTGATTTAGATAGAGTGATATTGAATAAAGTGATTAATTGAGGTATAAGAAAGCGTTAGTCAATAATATTAACAAGCTTTCTTGTTATAATCGAAAGGAAAAAATGAAAGTAATTAAGAGTTTCTTGGAGAATTTCAAAAAACTGTTTTGTATAACAGTTATTTTGTCGTTCTTTTTATCAATGTTCCTGCCTTCTCTGACGCAAGCTTCAGAAGGGCCTCATTTTGCGGCAGAATTGCCACTATTTGAGGGTGCTAACATAACAAAAAACCAACAGGGTTATTCTGACCCTGTAACGGGAGATCCTGGTGACAACATCGCTGGTCTGATCTACATTCACAATGATGTTAAAGGCACGACCGCGACTAATTCCAAGGTAAAAGTAGATCTTCCATCTACGACTACTAATAAATCAGCTGTTCTAAAAGAGACGTTATCCGCTGATAATGCAGCTTCTATCTCAGACACATTAACAGCAAATCTTAGCGCCGATGCTAACATTAATTATGTTGCTGGAAGTGCAAAATTTTACCATGTAGTAAACAACCAATCGGTTGAGATTCCTTTTCCAAATGGTGATGGGAACAATTTGACCACCACAGGCGTAAATCTTGGAAACCTACAAGGTTGTACCGAATTTATCTATTTTATTTCATTCATTTTCAAAACTACTCCAAAAGATGTTCCAGCTGCTAACTTTACAGTTGCAAAAACTGTGAGAAATATTTCTTGCGGTGAAAGTAATTTCGTTAAAAGCAATTATGCTAATCCTGGTGAGACTTTGGAATATAAGATTGATTTCCAAAATACTGGAAAAGCTGCCGCGGACATCTTTGTTGTAGATAAAATTCCTGCAAAAACCACTTTTGTTCCTGGTTCTGTTGTATTGGTTAGAAACGGTAAAGAAGAAAAATTAAGTGATGCTTTTGTCGGCGAGGGAGTATCTATCTCAAACGTTACTGCTGGTGAAAAAGGTACTATTAAGTTTAAAGTAAAAGTTAATGCTGACGCGAAAGACAAGGAAGTGCTTGTTAATACTGTAACTTTGTATTTTAATAAGATTTCAATCTGTGATACTGCTCAGACTACAGTTAAAGTTGCTGTAACTCCTACACCTCCAGTTCCAACTACTCCGGCTCTTCCTGTTTCTGGTCCAGTTGAAACTGCCAGCGCATTGGTTTCTTTGTCTGGAATGGGTATCTTCGGTTTTATGAGGTATCGAAAGTTTATGGCTCTTAAAGAAACTAAGATTATTGGCGAGCTACTTAGCAAATAAGTAAATCTGTTGTCAGTAAATCAGTTATACAAAATTCCTCCGATGTAATGTTGGGGGAATTTTGTATATAGAATATCAAATACGAATTTGATACAATCAGGAGGAGAGGCTGCGGAACTCGCTTTGCTCTAACAGTCCTCGCCAATAAAACAAACAAGGCAAATAAATAACCATGGATGCAAAACAACGTCTCTCTGAATTGAGACAAATTCTAAAAATTGACGAGAAAAGAGCGAAAGCTAAGGAAATTGAAGAAGAAATGAATTCTCCTGAATTTTGGCTTGATGAAAAAATGGCTCAGCAGAAATCGAAAGAAATTAAAGTCTTGAAAGAAGAAATTAAAAAATTTGATGATATAAATGAAATTGCTGAAATTGCAACTGAAGACGAAGAAGACTTCATTAAAAAAGAAATTGATAAGCTTGAAATTTACGCTCTTTTTAAAGGCAAATATGATATTAAAAACGCAATCATAAATTTCTATGCCGGTGCTGGTGGAGTGGACGCTCAAGATTGGACAGAAATGCTACTTCGGATGTATCTGAAGTGGGCGGAGAGCAATGAAGCGACTGCTGTTATTTTAAATGAATCAAGAGGCGGGGAAGCAGGAATAAAGAGTGCAACGGTGGAAATTTCCGGTTCATATATTTTTGGTAAGTTAAGAGGTGAAAATGGGGTTCATAGGCTTGTTAGGCAGTCTCCTTTCAATGCAAAAAGCTTAAGGCAAACTTCCTTTGCATTGGTCGAAGTAATGCCGGAGATTGAGACAGACACTGAAATAGGCATTGACGCCAAGGATATTAGAGTTGATACATTTCATTCCAGTGGTGCCGGCGGTCAATCTGTTAATACGACCAATTCGGCAATCCGCATAAAGCATTTACCAACTGGCATTATTGTTTCCTGTCAAAATGAAAGAAGCCAGCTGCAAAATAAGGAAATGGCAATGAAAATTTTAAGGTCCAGATTAGCTCAATTGATGCTTGATCAGCATAAAGAAAAAGTCGAGGAAATTCGGGGTGACTTTTCTGCACCGGAATGGGGCAACCAAATCAGATCTTACGTGTTGCATCCATATAAACAAGTAAAAGATCATCGTACGAACTATGAATCAAAAGATCCCGATAAAGTACTTTTGGGCGATCTAAATGGTTTTATTGAAGCGGAACTAAAACAAGTGGAAGGTAGGGAGTAGAAGGCGGAAAGAAGAGGGTAGAAAATGAAAAGGAGGGGAAATGCAATTGCCGAAAATTAATGTTGATTGGGGTAAAGTGGGGGATTTGAATATCCAGAATTTTGATTTTCATTCTCCTTTTGGGAAGCTAATCTTATTGATTTCCGCTATATTATTGCTTTCTTTTGTAACAAATTACCTTTTATCTAGGTCAATATTTGGTAGGGGCTACCGGATTTTTGTTGCCCCTGGTGTTATTGTCCACGAATTTTCGCATGCTCTAATGTGTCTTGTAACCGGAGCAAAAATTTCCAAAATGTCACTCTTTGATAAAGAGGGCGGTAAAGTTGAACATACGTCTCCTAAAATACCGATTATCGGCCAGATTGTTATCTCTTTGGCCCCGATATTTTTTGGAGCGGTTGTAATATATTTCTTATCAAGAAGATTGGGAATAAATAGTGTGGATTTTGCTACTATCCATTTAACCAAAGAAGGGATAGCGGAACTTTTTAAATCAGTGTTCTCTAATCTCAATTTTCGGATTGCCAGCACTTGGATAATTCTTTATCTAGTCTTGTCTATCACTGCTACTTTAACACCAAGCTTTCAGGATTTGAGAAACATTGTAGCCTCGCTTGGTTTTATTGGAATAATAATATTTTTGGTTTATAGATTTTCCGCATTTCGTTTTAATTTTAATCTGTTGGCACCGGATCAAATTGTTGTTTTATTGTCGACTGTATCTTTGTTATTGATTTTGGGCCTCATATTAAGTATCATACTTTATATTACATCTAAGCTAATAAGCAGATAAGTAAAAGGAGAATTATGGTAGATTTTTCAAAAGCGCGTGAATTGTATGATTTACAAAAAAAAGCAAGAAAAATTCAAAAAGAATTAAAAGACACAGAAATTGAAGCAAAAAGCAATGACGGTTGGGTTAAGGTTGTGTTTAATGGTGAACAACATTTAACTGATATCGATATTGCCGAAGAAGCATTGAAAGTTGAAAATAAGAGAGAGCTAGAAAAGGATTTAAAAAACACTATTTCTCAGGCAATTGCCAGAGCTCAAGCTCATGCAGCAGAGAAAATGAAAGAAATTGCTGGAAATCTCAATATTCCAGGGATGTGAGAAAACAACAGATTACTAATTATACAAATAATACAGATTATACAAATTAAGAATATTATAAAGAGTAAAGAAGCGAGATGAAAATTATTGTTGGCTTGGGAAATCCGGGGGAAAAATATGAAGGCACGCGTCACAATGCGGGTTTTATGTTTGTTGATGCCTTGTCTGAATGTGAGGCTGTAAAGCCGGTTGATAGCAAAGTGGTTTTTAATTTTGATAAAAAGTTTGAAGCGGAAGTTGCTACTGTTAATTATAAAGCCGAGAAAATCATATTGGTAAAACCTCAAACTTTCATGAATTTATCAGGCAGAGCAGTTTCTAAAATTCTTTCTTTTTATAAGGCGTCGCCAGAAGATTTGATTGTGATAAATGATGATATTGATTTGCCAATTGGTACTATTCGAATTAGAAAAGAGGGTTCAGGTGGAGGGCAAAAAGGGCTTGAAAACATTATTTCTGAATTGAAAACCGACAATTTTACCAGAATCAGAGTTGGTATATCTAGTTCTGGCGAGAAAGTAAATCAAATTGAAACGGTCAATTATGTTTTGGGTAAGATCGACAAGAGAGAACTTCCAATAATCCAAAAAGCAATATCGCAGGGTATTAATTATATCTTGGAATTCATTGGCACTAATAATGAGATCCCTTGCCATACTATTGAAGTTGTCGGCAAGGAAGAGGGACCGAGTAAGGTCTAGAAAGTAGAAGGTGGATTGTAGAAAGTGGAGAGCGAGCATTCATTCAAACTGTAATTCATGATGTCGAAAAATCCCCGAGTCGATCCAATAGAAAAAGAGACGGCCAGTGGCGCGGGCCGTCTCTTTGTTGTCTTGGTGCCGAACCAAGAGTAGATGGGGCAGTGGAGTGCCCAACCATCAAGATCATCTACTTGCGGTTTGTAAGTGCTATCATCATAGGCAACCTCCGGAAGGGTCCCCATAAAATAGCGGGTAGTTTTATTGTATACAAATATTTTATATGCGCAAGTGGACAACTTGAAAAAAGAGCATAAAAGTAGTATTATATGATTTGTTAAATTAATTATGTGGGAGTTGGGAGACGTTTGCACCACAAACCGCTAAGTTAATAGCGGGCTAGGAAAAAAATGACAGCGAAAAAAGTTGTAGAGATGGCCAACGAAGAAGTCATCGACGAGAAGAAAATTCTCAAAGAAGCAGAGGAAAGAGAAAAAGAGAGAAAAGCTGAGGAAGAAGTAGCAAAAGAAGAAGAAAAAAAGGCTGAAAAGGAAGAGAAGAAAGAAGAGAAGAAAAAAGTAGAGCAGAAGAAAAGAAAGCCTTTGCATGGTAAAAAATACAGGGAATTGGCCAAGCAGATTGAGAAAGACACGGAATATCCAATTGCAGAAGCGATTGAATTAGCACTTAAGACTTCTCCTGTAAAATTTGACGCTACAATCGAAGCTCATTTTAAGATCAATCCTAAAGAAAAAAATATTCGAGGCATGATCACTCTTGCCGGCGGTCTTGTTAAAGAGAAGAAAGTGAAGGAAGTTACCGAAGGTAATGTTGACGAAGTGATCGCAGAGGTTAAGGCTGGTAAAGTTGATTTTGATGTGATGATCGCCGAACTAAAGGCCATGCCTAAACTAGCTCAGCTTGCAAAAGTACTAGGTCCTAAGGGCCTTATGCCTTCGCCAAAGGCTGGAACTGCTGTTGAAGATGTAGCTAAAGCAGTAGAAGAATTAAAGAGCGGCAAAGTTGAATACAGAGCAGATAAATTCAATATCGTTCATTTGGCACTAGGTAAAATATCTTTCGGTTCCGAAAGAGTTAAACAGAATTATGATGCAATTTTAAATGCTTTGCCATTTAAGAAGATTGAAACTATATTCTTGACTTCTACAATGGGTCCAAGCGTTAAGGTGGCCAGAAAGTAGAGGGTAGAAAGTGGAAGGGGAACATAGAAAGCTGAATTGTGCTAAAGGAAAAATCGCCTTGAATTCGATAATGTCGGATCAAGGCGATTTTTTTGTTGACTTATGCTTGTGTTTTTGTTATATTAATTTTGTTCCAAAGACCACAAGTTCCGTCTGTCGCTGACAGCCGAGATTAAATATCTTGTGCAGGGATGAATTTAAATCATAATAAATTGATTTATTATTTATTTCTGCACAGTAGTTGCAGATTTTTTTATAAAATGGAGTGCATTATGGCAAAGACAAAAGAAGCAAAATCAAAACTTTTAGAAAACCTTGACAGCAAAATCGAAAGAATGAAATCTGCTGTGATTGTTGACTACAAAGGTTTGAAAGTAAAAGACACTGAGGCATTGAGAAATGCCCTGAGAGAAAAAGGTGTTGAGTTTAACGTTTCAAAGAATTCATTAACAAAGATCGCTTTGAAAAAAGGTGGTATTGAATTTGATGAAAGCGTTTTTACAAAACCGGTTGCAATCGCTTTCGCAATGGAAGATGAAGTTGCACCTGCTAAAGAAATCACTCTTTTCGCGAAAAAGAATGAAGCGATTGAGATTTTGGGTGGAATTCTGGAGCGAAAGTTCATTGATGATGCCATGGTAAAGCGGCTAGCAGCTCTTCCTTCAAAAGAACAATTGCATGCCAAAGTTGTTGGCACAATTGCAGCTCCATTATCTGGCTTGGTCAATGTTTTTGCTGGAAATATGCGCGGCTTGGTCAATGTTTTAAATGCTCACAAGGAAAAAGTTAGTTAAATAATTAATATTAATAAATAATTTATAAGAATTTGACCCCAGTTAGATAGCTATCGCATCTAACGGGGTAAAGGAGAAAAATGGCAGAAGAAGAAAAAGTAGAAACAACTGAGGCAGTTGCCGAAGTAAAAGAAGAAACAAAAGCAGAAGTTCCTGCAAAATTTGAGAAGATCGTTGCTGAGATTGATAAAATGTCAGTTTTGGATCTTTCAGAATTTGTTAAGGTTCTTGAAGATCACTATGGCGTATCGGCTGCAGCTCCTATGGCTATGGTTGGTGCTGTTGCTCCAGCTGCTGGCGAAGCAGAAGCTGCTGAAGAAAAAACATCATTTGATGTTATCCTAGCAGGTGCTGGCGCACAAAAGATTGCTGTTATTAAGGCTGTTAGAGAAATCAAACCGGAATTAGGTTTGAAAGAAGCTAAAGACTTAGTTGATGGTGCTCCAAAAGATCTTCTAAAAGGTGTTAAGAAAGAAGACGCTGAAGCTGCAAAAGCAAAGCTAGAAGCTGCTGGTGCTACTGTTGAAATGAAATAGGCTGATTAGATAACAGCTAAACAGAATAAAGATAACAGATAGATATGTACAAAAAAGCCCCGATTAATCGGGGCTTTTTTGTATTTTGTGGTATAATTTTAATGTTAATATTTATACCGGAAGGGGGGTGGGCTGATTGGCAAAGCGGTGGCGCGAAAGACTCAGAAAGAGGCTGCGCGATTTGCTCGGATTGCGTCAGCCAATGTGGGCATGATTTTTTCTCTTTGGGCCGACACTGTCTTTTAGTGCCGGCTCTTTTCATTCTTATGGTTTTCTAGTATAATATTTTGTTATGGCATTTGAATTAATCAAAAAATTAGATAACGGAGTTCGGGTTGGAAAACTAACAACGCCTCATGGAGAAATTGAGACGCCTTTTTTTATGCCGGTGGGCACAGTCGGTAGTGTTAAGGGTGTATCGCCAAATGAATTAAACGAATTGGGTGCTCAAATAGTTCTGTCTAATACTTATCATCTGTATTTGCGTCCAGGAGAAAAACTAATTAAAAAACTTGGTGGACTGCATCAGTTTATGAATTGGAATAGGCCAATACTTACCGACTCTGGCGGATACCAAGTCTTTTCTTTGGGAAAAGACAATTCTAAATTTCTAATTTCTAATGACAAATCAAATTACAAAACCCAAATAACAAATGTCCAAACATCTTTGGTTAAAATTACTGAGGATGGGGTTGAATTTAAGTCGCATTTAGACGGAAGTAAGCATTTTTTTACTCCTGAGAAAGTAATCCAAATTCAACTTGATTTAGGGGTGGATATCTTGATGCCGCTCGATGTTTGTCCCAGCGGGAAGGCAACTCGGGAGGAGATTGAAGAAGCTTGCAAGTTAACAATATCTTGGGCAAAGCGTTCCAGAAAATATTTTCTGGAACAAGTAGAAAGTAGAAAGCTGAAAGATAACAGGCCACTTCTTCACGGAATAGTCCAAGGGGGATTGTATGAAGATTTACGCAGATATTGCGCTAAAGAGCTTATTAACCTTGATTTTGATGGATACTCAGTCGGAGGGTTGGCAGTTGATTTTGAAACTCGTGATATGTGGAAGACTGTAAAATTGATGGGAGAAATTCTTCCCGAAAACAAGCAGAGATATTTAATGGGGGTTGGAACTCCTGACGACATTATTAAAGCAACGAAATTAGGCATGGACATGTTTGATTGTGTTTTGCCGACAAGATTAGCTCGTCACGGATCGGTTTATGTTAAAAATTGTCATTCCCACAACAACCTTTGTCATTCCCGCGAAGGCGGGAATCCAGAGCCTGGATCCCAGATCGAGTCTGGGATGACAGACCATTATAAACTTATCAATCTTTTAAATTCCAAATACAAAGAGGACGGGGGAGTGATCGATGAAGAATGCGCCTGTCCGGCTTGTAAAGGGGGATTTAGCCGTGCTTACATTTCGCACCTTCTAAGATCCAAAGAAATATTGGGACTGCGTTTAGCAACACTGCATAATCTACATCAGTATTTAGAACTGATGAGGGAATTAAAAAGTGAATAACAAAAATTGTTGTGGATAAGCAAATAATTTATTAATATTTTGAATTGACATTCGTTTTTCCGTCGAGGATAATAGAGCTAGACCCTGCAGGTCCATAGCGGTGCGTTTCGTGGGGATATTTTGCAACTTAGGGTTGCTGTTTAATTAGATTAGTAGGAAAGAGGAGGACGTTATGAGTGATGATTACCAGGATGACCAAACAACCAAGGAAGAGGAAGCTGTAGAAGAAACAGATGATTCAGACGAGGAAACTGAAGGAGAAGAGACAGAAGCTGCTGAAGCACCTGTAGAAGAGAAAGAAGAAGATGAAACCGAAGAAGCTGAAACTCCAGAAGAAGAAGACGAAGACGAAGACGAAGATAAAGAAGAAGAGTAAACTTGGCTGGATAATATCCAATTTTAATAAAAAAGCTCCGATCGATATAGTATTGTAATCGGGGCTTTTTTCTTTGTTCTGGCTTTGATTGCTGTTTTTTATTAAAGCTCTTGACAAATAAAATTTGGTATGCTATAATCCAATGTTCTTAAGGTGAGGGGATTCACAGCGAGAACCCAGTTACCTCAAGAAAATACATTACAATTTAGTGCGATAGTGTGCTGCATAATTCATTTCTTGGCCTCGTGCCAAGACGTAGGTTCCCCCTCCGCCTGCGGAATTATGTGGCACAGTATTGCACTTTTTTTAAACCTTTGGTTTAAAACCCAGCGTAGCTTTAGCGAAGTTGGGTAGATGCAATTGCATTTTGACAACTAAATATCCTTCAGAGCAAGTTGCGCTCCGTGCAACTAGTAGAAAGTGAAAGGCGGTAAGTAGAAAGTTTTACGCCCAGCTTGCTCTGAGGGAATAACACCCTCAAAAGGGCCGCCAAAACGGCGTTTAATTACGCCGCTTACGCGGCACTACATTTGGAGGGATCGTAGAATGAGAACACTTGTAACTTTGGTCGTTATTATAACGACGCTGTTTCTTTTCTCGCCTAATTCCTACTGCGCCATTGGCGTTGTAGTGGAAGACGGTAACGGACCTGTCGCACAGGGTCAGGAAGCTCAAACTAGTATTCAGGAATCTCCTCAAGATAGTGGTGAGCAGGTTGCACAAATGCCAGCTGAGGAACGGGTTGAAGAGATGGGGACCTTAGTTGACTCTCAAGTTTCGTGTGTCAATTCTGATATTTCGAAATTTAGAGAAGCTCGAGCTAATCTGGCTCGAAGGAATGAGAGTGTAGCAGTCCACGTTCTTGAACGGAAGGTTGCCAGTCTTCAGTCGAGACTGAGAATATTTAAATCTATGAAGGTTGAAATAAAAGATCTTCGTGAGAGAATGTTCACTCTCGATGACAAGAAAGATATTGAGGCGCTCAAGAAGCTCGTTGATTCATGGACGAGCAAGTTCGTTGATGATGAGGAATTCACAAAAAAGCTCCAATCTTATGTCACAAAAGAAGACTTGGAGCAGCAGTTGTCTTCTTATGCCACTAAAACAGAAGTGAATCACATCGGAAATCGAGCGAGAAATTCTTATGTGCTTTCATGGTTAGCAATTGTGGGAGTGATTCTTCCTC
This sequence comes from Patescibacteria group bacterium, assembly GCA_041649155.1. GTDB lineage: Bacteria > Patescibacteriota > UBA1384 > XYA2-FULL-43-10 > 1-14-0-10-43-13 > JAMCZZ01. The sequence continues at coordinate 708,225 of JBAZNP010000001.1, forward strand.
CGATTTACAAGAAAGTGCGTGGGTAGATAAAAAATAAGAATTAAGATAGTTATTGCGACGTTGTCGCAAGAGTCGGGGCGGCCCATATGGGCCGCCCTCTTTGTGTCCAATAAACTAAACTGTTGTGCAAATAGTTGATTTGTTTTATTATAAATATATACAAGCTAGGAGGGAGATGGTCGAATCGGGACAACAGCCACCACAAGAACTCGAAGGATTACGAGGTGATCTTGTTAATTTAAAGCACGAAGAAATTTCTAGTGAAGAAGATGAAATTTTGGCGGAAATTTCCAAGGCTAGACAAGAGATCGAAAATAATCCTGAAAAATTTGAGGAAATTTTGGCGTCTTTAGATGCTGATGCACTTCTTTTAAAAAGGATTTTAGAAGAAAAAAAGAAGTTTTGGGGACTTGGTGAAAAAATATCAAATATTACTGTTGATAAAATACAAAATGAAAAATGGAAAAAAGTACTAAAAATCGGCGCTAAACTTGGCGGGGGAATCATTGCATCAAGGTTGATATCAATAGGTGTTAAGAGTGCTTTTAACGTTTCTAATCCGGTAACTGGAGCAATCTCCGGCGCTGCTATGGGGGGGTTCTGGGGCTATGTCAGGGGGAAAGACAAGACTGAATCGGCAAACGCATGGATGAAAGAGCTGAATATTGAAGAGCTGGAAACTGAAACTGTTGATGAATATTCTAACGAAGATTTAGGAAAAGTTATTGGTATTTTAAAAAATGCAATTGAAGATGGTAAAAATGGAAGGATGAGAGGCAATGCTGTTTCTAAAATTAATCTAGCTAGGAAGTATCGAGTAGCAAACAAAGAGCTTGTAAGGCGTACTAATGAGATAGAACAGGATGAAAGTGGTTCAGTAATCGATCGAATCGATGAATTGAGCCAGGACGCAGAGGTTGAGGGAAAAGCCATATCGGAGTTATCTGGTAGGGAGCATGAAGAACTTTATAAAATTCTCACTGAGCGTAATAAATATACGGTTGTTAAAGAAGGAATCAAAGGAGCTCTTGTCGGTGCTGGAGTTGGCTATGTGGCAAACTGGGCTATGGATAAGATTTTTCACGTTGATGGTAATTCAGCTAAAGATGCAGCGTTGGAAGCAAAGAAGGAATCAATTAGACAAGCACATGATGCTAAAATTGATCAATTTGGGAATAATGATCTTCATAGCTTTAATACAGATCAAACTACCCACTTGCAATTAGTTGAAACAAAGGGAGACCTGCATGGGTTTAATGACACTGAACTATCAAGCTTTACAGAGTCAGTAAATAAATCCGGTAATGTCTGGGAATTAATAAGGGATAGCCATTCCGATCTTCATAACATTGATTTACAGGCTCCAATTGATGGAGAAACGGGCAAAAACATCGGTCAATTCATACTTGAGCATAAGGAAGCATTTTCTAACCTCGATCCGAATATACAAAGAGAAATGTTGTCATTTCCAAGCTTAGCAGAAGATATTTTTAAAGCAGCAACTGAAAATTCATCAGCATCTGCGAGCGCAATTTCGGGTAACGCATTAGGGACTTTGGGTTTGGCTGCAATTGGCAGTGGTGGCATTTATGCTCTCGCGGCTAAAAAAGAAAAAGTGGCTAATGAAAAAATCGAAGCTTACGAGCCTAGACAACAATCAGCATCTGGTGGAGGTGATTCTGGTCCTGACGGGACTCCATCTCCTGATGCTGGTGGAACTAGTGAGCAGAAGCCTCGAATTGTAGCGCCTAAAGGCAGATTTGACGACAGTAATCTTGGAGAAGGCGGGCTGGCAGAAAACAACGGAGTTAATCCGGTCGGACTGGTTGAAAGCAAACCTGTTGATGTTGAAAAATACAATCCGACCAAAGAAGATTACAAAAATGCAGAAGAGTTTTGGAAAATAAATGCGGGCAAAAAAGAAGTTAAAGAACATCTGGACGAATGGTTGTCTATATTTATCAATCAAGGCAAATTCAATCTTAGAATTAACGGTGATGAAATTAGCGAAGTCGAAGCTTTAGAAGTTGCTGCATATAAGATTATGATTTTCGAAAAAGGTTGTGGAATTGGTGAAATTAAGATCGAAAGAAATAATGGTGTGTATTCTGCAGAGGCTGAGATCGTCGCTTTAAATGGTGGTGCTTCTGAAAAACCAGAATTGTCGCCTCAAGCTGCCGGAGTTGCAAGCGAGGGAGTAAACGCTGAAGCGGAAGACTATGGAAATAAAGAATGGATTTCTCGTGAAGCAGGAGTTGTTTTGCATGGCGCTCATGGATCAATAGCTGTCAATGCTGGCGATGTAGTGACGGAAAAATTAGGCAATCGTTTTACTATACGTGAATTATATGTCGATGAAAATCAAGATAATATTAAGATTGTTTGGGAAGATGGAAGTGATAATGTAAACACATCCGATAAATGGTATGAGTTTTTTTGGGAGGCAAAGCAAAGAGAAGAAGTGGGAGGAGGCACTGGCTTGAGTAACGAAGGCGAAGATGAGCCGGAAGTTTTTGTCCCAAGAAAATTAAATCCTGATAGGGCAGAGGGTTTAATTAAATCAGCTTCTGAAAATAACACAAATTTAAATATTCCAGAACTTGGTTTACAGAAATTTAATGTTAATAATAGTGATCAAGTTGTTTTGCTTGGCGATTTAGGAGATAATCTTGACTATTTAAAACAAGACATAGACTTTGGGTTTGTGCGGATAAATGAAATACAGGGAGAGTTAAGGGAAAAGGGTGTACAGACACCGGATTATAAGTTTTCTATAGAAAATGGTGAAAATTTCATTGAGTCTTATCTTGAGCCATTGAATGTGTTTATGGAAAAAATTTACAATCATTTGCCTCATAATAAAGTTGAATTACCGCCAAATATTGAAAGCCAGGATTTAAGTGAAGCAATTGAGCGATTTGAAAGCGGATTCGAGAAGGTTAAAGCAAAATTAGAATTTTTTGGAGAATCGGCCAAAATTGAAAAGGTTCAAAATTTTTTAAGTCTTGCAAGAGCAATTAGGGATAATGATATCCAAAAGATTAATCCAAAATCAATTTCAAATGTGATTATGCAAACGTGGCATCCTTATAACAGCAACAAAGAGACTAATTGGATATATAAAAATGCCGAGGTTCTTAACCAACTATTGAAGGAAAAACTAAAAGGCTTTGATTACGAGATCATAGATGAAGAAGATTTAATTGGACATGAATTTATTCCATCAATTTGTAGGAGTATTGCATTGGAAGTTCAAAATAAAGAGAATAAAGGCAAGATAATAGCGTTAAAGGGAGATAAAATAACAGGGGCAGGCCCTGGGGCATTAATATTCAAAGGAAAATTAGAGTATCCTGCCTTAACTGTTCTTGGGGTTGATGGTTTCAAGATAGATTTGGGCAAAGGAAAAGAGATATCTTTAGACTTAAATTCTGTTTACCGGATTAAAGACGGAGATAAGGAAGAATTCATTAAGTTTCATTGGCTGCGCGAAATTCATGGTGAGTATTTAGTAAACCTAGAAGTATCTGATTATGGTGTGCCCTTAAGTAAAGAGGGATTAATTAGATTTATTAACAGGTATTCGATTGAGAAGATAGAAGGAGAAGTCGATCTAGGTAAGACCGAGAAAGCATATGCCAATCAATTACTTGAGGAATTTCGTAAATAATTACATTAAGATAAATAAAGTCGGAGGGGAAAAATGAATAACGATGATATGAACAAAGCGGACAATATTGAGGAAACTAATGATATAATATTGCTGTATCAGAAAAAAATCATGGAAGAACTAGGGCTTGATAAGCTTTCCGAAAAAGAAAAAGAGGAAGCTGAAGCAAAAATTGCCAACCTTGTTAATAACAGGGTGGTGAATATTATTTTGGCGTATTTACCGGAAGAGAAAGCCGAAGAATTTAAAGTTTTGATTGAGCAAGAAAAACTGGATGAAATAATTAAATTTTTAAAAACAACAGTGCCTGATATTGAAGTTAAAATTGCAAATGATCTAATGCTGTTAAGAAAAGAATTAATAAGCAAATTGGCGAAAAAATAATGTTACAAAATACGGAAACAAAATCTAAGTCAGGATTACTGATGGACGCATCTGCTCATTTTAGTGAATCAGGAACTTCTGATAACTTTTTGGAGCTTCAAAAGGCTCTTAGCGCTGCTTCTGAGGCGGATAAAAATAAACTACGTGCAAGATATGCAGGTAAAGAAGGTTCTGCGGTCGAAGCGTCTCAAGAAAAAGGTATTGAGACCAGTGAGCAGGAAAAATTTGATGAATTGATGGAGGCTGTGAATAAGTTTGAGGAATTGGCCAAAGAGACTAAGAACATTGAAAAAGAACTTCAGGAAGCCGAAAGGGCTCATGATGAACATTATAGTAGCTATGCTGGGAAGATTACTTTGGCTGATCAAAATAGAGAGAGGGGATTGGTTACACTTAGAGCTGAAGTCGGACAAAAGCTCGAAGAAATGATTGTATTAAAGGGTGATATTCTAGACAAATTATCAGATATTAAATCTCATGAACTGAGGGCGAAAACATATGAGCGATTTGAAAGAAAGAAACCTGATGAAGTAGGAATGTCCAGTGAAGTAAAGTTGGAAACAAAATCCGACAAACATACAGATGATTTAAAGCATCGAACACTTAATCATAAGGCTAGGGAAATAGTTAAGTCTAATCTTGAAAAAATAGCAAAAAAGAAAACAGAAGCGGAAAAAATTGTCGTAGAAGTGGCCCCTGAAAATGTTGAGCCTTCTGTACAGGAAGAAACCGCTGTCGCAAATGATTTGAAAGAAGAAGAAATTAGAAATAATTCAGAAGATCATCTTGCGCCTGGGATTCAAATTGGCCGAGAAGAGGAGAGTGAAACACCTAAACCAGAAGAAGTTCAGACTAAGTCTCCAAAGGATATTATTGAACAAAAAGCGGTTATTGATATTCCTGAACAAAAACCCCAGCCAGTTGCAGAAAATAAATCTGAAATTAAAGACAAACCATCCGAACCTCCGGTTGAAATCATGGAAATTGGACCAGATGGCGATCCTGTTAGCGTTACAGATAATGAAGGAGACTTTAGGGAAGACGAGATAACTTTTGTTGATGGTTCGGCTCAGCAGAACATTCCACAATCAAAAGTGGGGGAAAGTGAAAAGCAAAAAGTAGATTCTTCAGAATTTATCGATAAAATCAGAGAAAAACAATCCGAAATTGCAGAAAGAATGGGACTGGAACTTAAGAAACCAGTTGCCGAACCGATAAGGAAAATTGACGACTTTTTGCCGCCAACATCCAGAATTGAACAGGCAGCGGAAACAATAGAGCAAGATTTAAATAAACCAATCGCAGCTGCAAAAGCAGAACCAATTATTGATGAGAAGACTGTGAGTTCTATTCCTGTTATCCCCGAGAAGTCGGGGATCCAAGATAGTGATAGATTAGTAGATTCCCGCCTACGCGGGAATGACAATGTGGAGGGCGGGAATGACAATGCGAAAATGGCTGAATCGGACGATCAAATATTAACTCAAAATATTCAAACAGCAGAGCCCGTTGTCCCTGAGCAGAAAATCGAACCGGTTCAGCCGGTTACGGAAGAAGTGGGTAATAATGATGCAGGCAATATGATAGATATCAAGCCGGCAATCGAGGCAAAAGAAATTCAATTAGAGCAGCCTTTGCCAGAGCAAAAGAGGGGATTCTTCGGGAGAATTTTTGGCGGGAATAACGCTGATAGGCATGGTGCTGAAGTGATAGCTGGAAAGGGTGATGAATTAACCGCTGACCACATACATCAAATATTGGGTGCTAATGAAGAGAAAGAAGCGGCATAGAATCTTATTAACCTCACCTAACCCTGCCTACCGGCAGGCAGGCTCTCCTTGAAAAGGAGAGGGAGCAAAAAAACAAAATGACAGACGATTATTATAATGGATATGAAAGTTCAAGTGGATCAAATTGGTGGATTTGGTTGGTTGTTTTTGTTGTCGCAATTATTCTGATTTATATTATTTATCAGAAGATAAGAAAGTCAGTATTACGAAAAAACCAAATTAATTTGACTAAAGACTGGACAATGTACAAGGTTCTAGTGCCAAGAGAAAGGCATGCAGGAGAAGATGATCAACGCAAAAATTTTCAGGAAATGTTGTCAGTTATTGAACCTTTTTATGCAAACTTGAATGCAATGTTTGATAACACTGTCTCAAAAAGACTTCAGGGGCAGGATCATATTTCGCTGGAATTAATTGCTAAAGATAATTTAATAAGTTTCTACATCGGTTGCTCCAAGAAAATATCTAATAGTATTTTAAAAAATCTCCATGCCCAATATCCTTATGCAGAAATTACTGAAGATAAAAACTATTCAGTTTTTCCAAATAAGCCGTTAAAAATTGATATTGCCAATTTGGGGCTAATAAAAAGATATATTTTTCCCCTAAAAACATACAAAACATTGGAAGAGGATCCCCTTAATGCTTTATCTAATTCACTATCGAAGTTGTCCGAGGATGAGCTGGCAGGGGTGCAATTTTTACTAAGGCCAACCACAGGTGTCTGGAGAACGGCGGGAGAGAGGGCGGCGTTCAATATTCAGCACGGAAAATCCCGTGTTTCTCATTCAAACTCAGCTACAGTTAGAGCAGGGGAGGCATTTTTTAATTTTCTAGGTTCCGCGACGCAAACTGCGCAGGGAAAAGGGGAAGGCGAGCACTCCGAGCTATATGATCCAAAGAACCCAATGAAGTTAACTCCAATGCAGGAAAGTCAAATAAAGCTTTTAGGAGAAAAAGTCTCCAAGCTTGGATTTGAGTGTCAAATAAGAATTGTGAGTGTTGCTCCCACTATGGAAAAAGCTCGCCAAAATACTAAAGAAATCGCTTCAATATTCAATCAATTTAATTCTCCTGACTCCAATGGGCTGAATATCAAATATCCAAAAAAGAGATCAGAAGACATAGCGAACTATGTTTTCAGGCTTTTCGGTAGGGGACCGAGATTAATTTTAAATACTGAGGAGTTATCTTCCCTATATCATTTACCAAATCGTTTTATTGAAACCCCAAATATTGCGTGGCTGTTAGCTAAAAAAGAGCCACCTCCATCAAATTTGCCAAAAGAAGGGACAATAATCGGAAACAGTGTATTTAGGGGGAGTGAACTTCCAATTAAAATCAAAGAGTTAGATCGGCTGAGGCACGTTTATATGATAGGTAAAACCGGTGTTGGTAAAACCGTGCTTTTCGAAAATATGATCCTTCAGGATATAAAAGAAGGAAAGGGTGTCTGCTACCTTGATCCAAATGGAGATGCGGCAGAATACATTTTAAGCCGGATACCAAAAGAAAGAGCCGACGATGTAATTTACTTCAATCCAGCTGATATAGAGAGGCCAATGGGATTGAATTTGCTTGAATGGAAGACTCCTGAGCAGAGAGATTTCTTAGTTCAGGAAGCTATTCAAATATTTTATAAACTTTTTGATCCGGGGCAGACTGGAATTGTTGGACCGCAGTTTGAACACTGGATGAGAAATGCAGCCTTAACTTTGATGGCTCATCCAGAAGGTGGAACCCTTATTGATATTCCAAGATTGTTTACTGACCCTGATTTTGAAAAGGACCGTGTGAAATATGTGCAAGATCCAGTAGTGAAAAACTTTTGGGAGAAGCAAATGGCTAAAACTGCTGATTTCCATAAGTCAGAAATGTTAAATTATTTCACTTCAAAATTTGGTCGCTTTATGACCAATGATATGATGAGAAATATTTTGGGTCAGACTAAGTCATCATTTGACTTCAGGGATGTGATGGATAACAAGAAAATTCTGATCTGCAATTTATCAAAAGGATTAATAGGGGAGATCAACGCTTTTCTTCTGGGTATGATAATCGTATCCAAGATAGCGATCGGCGCTTTTTCCCGTCAGGATTTAACAGAAGAAGAGAGAATTCCCTTTTATCTTTATGTTGATGAATTCCAGAACTTTATTACAGATGTTTTTGCAACTATTCTTTCTGAGTCGAGAAAATACAAATTATCTTTAAATATCACAAACCAGTACATTGCGCAGCTGGATGAAAAAATACGTGATGCTGTTATTGGTAATGCCGGCACTTTGGTGTCATTCAGAATTGGTGCGGCGGATGCGGACTTTTTGGTTAAAGAATTTGATCCTCTTAAGCCTGACGATATGACCAATATTGATAAGTATAATTTTTATATAAAAATGCTGATTGATGGCGCACCGACAAAGCCGTTTAATGGTCAGAGTTTGGCTCCCGATCCCAATGCAAATAGTCAGCTTAGCGCAGCTATAAAAGAATTATCAAGACTGAAATATGGGAAGCCAAAAGATCAAGTTAATAATGAAATATTAGATAGAACTAAAGTTGACTCTATAGATTTACCAGGGATTAGTTCTACGGATGCAGTGAAAACAGCATAGATAGTTAATAAATGATAGTCTAATGATAGTCTATAGTTAATGGACTTCATAGAAAAAATCGCCTGTTATTTCAAAGGCGGTTTTTTAATTAAAAAATGTTGACGTCTGATCAATTATGTGGTAGGATAATTGCGTAAAAGGGGATAAAAAAACAAACAATCGGAGCATTATGCCTCAAGAAAAAGAATTACAAGCGATTAAACACTTACTTGATTCTGCTGAAAATAATATCAGGCAGGTAAAAAGTATACTATTTGCGTCTGAAATTACAAAAAAAGCTCAAGATCTTGAGGAAAGTGGAGATGGCACAGTGATAGAAGGCGTGTTCGATGGTGAGAATATGATCGGTCCTGATAAGACAAAGTATCCAACACCTCCAAACTATGCGTCAAAATCAAAACTTATTCCCGGTGATGTATTAAAATTGACAATACTTCCAGACGGATCATTTCTTTTCAAGCAAATTGGCCCGATAAAAAGAAAGAAGATCATTGGTGAGCTTGAAGAAATATCAGAAGGAAAGTTTATTGTTAATGCAGAAGGCAGGAAATATAGAGTTCTCCTTGCATCTGTGACATATTTTAAGGCTAATAATGGGGACAAATTAACCATTATAGTGCCAGAAAAAGATGAGTCAGAGTGGGCAGCAGTAGAAAATATATTAGAAGGTAAATAAAATGACAACAATAAAGAATTTTAGTCCCTACAAAATTGTTAAAAAGGCAATGGAAAGCTTAAAACCAAATGAGGTTAAAGTTATTGCAGGTCGTTTTGGTATTGATGAAGACAGAAAGACTCTTTCCTCTATTGGTAAAGAATTAAATCTTTCGAGAGAAAGAATTCGTCAAATTGAAAAAGAGGGACTTAAAAAGCTTGCATCTAAAATCGTCGATCGTAAAAATGAATATCTTGAATTAATCATTCAATCATTTAAGCAAAGCGGTGGAATTGCCAAGCATGAAAATATCGCAAATAAGTTTTTGGAAGAGAGTTTGAAATCAAATAAAAATGAATTTAATGCTTTGCATTTGATTTTCTTTCTCATGCCGGAACTTAAGAAGATCGATAAGACTAGAGAACTGGAAGCAAGCTGGGTCATTGCTTCTTTATCTAAAGATGAAGTTCTTGGAATTATTAATAATTGGGTTGATCATCTACAAAAAGTGAAAAAACCAACTACGATAGATATTCTCGTAAAAGAAAATCCTAGTCATAATAAATATGAAATGACCTTTTTGTCCGAATTACCTTACATCAGTAAAAAGCTGGTTAAAACAGAAAATGACTTTATTGGATTAGCATCTTGGCCTGAAGTAAATCCTAAAAATGTGCGCGATAAAATTTACTATATCCTAAAAAAAGAAGGTAAACCTGTTCACTTTGAAATAATTGCAAAGAAGATTAATGAAGAAAAATTTTCAAAGAAAAAAGTTGTAAAAGCCACTGTTCACAATGAATTAATTGCTGACGACAGATTTATTCTAGTAGGCAGAGGAATTTATGCACTTAGAGAATGGGGATACGAGCCCGGAACAGTGAGAGATATTATAAAAAATATTTTAGATATTCATAATCATTCTATGAAGGTTGATGAAATTGTTTCAGAAGTTCTAAAACAAAGAACTGTTAAGAAAAACACTATTTTGATTAACTTGCAAACAAAGTCGGATTTTAAAAAAGCCGGCAAAGATAGCTACGAACTCGCTAAGTAATTAGCAAAAACATTGAGAATGATGTAAAATAGTGTTAGAAAGTAAACGCGATATAATTTGGCGTTTACTTGTAAAACAAAATGGGGGAGCTCTATGCAGATTTTTTTATTTCTAATTTTAGTTGTAATTGTGTTAGCCGCAGGCTATCTTATTTTGATTTTAACTAAAATCAAAAATGCAAAAGCCAAGCAGGAGTGGATGGAGTCGCAAGAATATACGACCTTGCGAATTGATGTACCTAAAAATAATGACAAAAAACCACTTTCTGCCGAACAAATGTTTGCTTCCATTCATGGAATATATTCTGAAAATTCTCTTTTTCAGAACCATTTGAGTTTTGAAATAGTTGCCCGAGACAAATTCATTCAGTTTTATGTGTATGTGCCGAAACATATTAAGGACTTTGTTGAGGGCCAAATCTATGCTCAGTATCCAGCAGTCGAAATTCATGAAGTTCCTGATTATACGGAGTCTGTAAAGCCGACAGATGGAATTAATTTTGCCGTTTGCGACTTAAACATGACAAAACCGGATGTCTATCCGGTGAAATTTTTTACTGATTTTGAGGTTGACCCATTGAGTGGTATTACTTCTGTTATGACTAAGCTTAATCAGGGTGAAGAAGTATGGTTTCAATTGGTCATGAAGCCGGTAGGGGATGAGTGGCAAGAAAAAGGCAATAGCATCGTTTCGGCAGTCAGGGCCGGACGTAAACCAGGTGGGGTGGGCATTTCTAGCACTATATTAGGTCATTTAAAACAATTTTCAAAGGCTTTTATTCAGCAGGCGATTCAGCCTGGAGTCGAGACAGAAGAAAGCAAAAGCGAGGTTAAACTTCCAGCTACTGTGGAGGAGGCTCTTAAAGGGATTGAACAAAAAATAGTTAAATTAGGGTTTGAGACAAAAATTCGTATTCTTTCAATCTCGAACGATCCCATTTCAGCTAAAGTGAGATGCCAAAGTGTCTCAGCTGCTTTTAAACAATTCAATACAACAAATTTAAATGGTTTTAAGGTCGGGGAAATAGTCACGAACAATTATGATACATGGAAAGACTTTTCTCAAAGGTCATTTGAAGATGCGGGTAATATTCTTAATATCGCCGAGCTTGCTTCTATTTATCATCTTCCTCATGAAACTGTAGAAACACCAAACATTGTTTGGTCGGGCGCAAAAAAGGGTGAACCACCGGCAAATTTGCCTTTCAGAGAAAATATATCCGAAGAGGTTTTGACCGTTATTGGCATGACTAATTTTAGAAGCACTTTTCATGAATTCGGTATAAAAAATGATGACAGAAGAAGGCATATCTATATTGTGGGTAAGTCTGGTACTGGTAAATCAACTCTGATTGAAAATATGGCTGTTGATGATGTAGTTAGGGGCAAAGGCGTAATAATTGTTGATCCTCATGGTGAATTGGCAGATAAAGTTATATCTTGTGTACCTGATTATCGAATTAATGATGTTATTGTTTTTGATCCTGCTGATCGAGCATACCCGATTGGTTTTAACCTGTTGGAACACGTAGAGGATGATTTTAAGGGCATGGTTGCTTCTGGATTTGTAGGGATATTTAAAAAAATCTTCGGTGATTCATGGGGCCCCCGTTTGGAGCATATCTTAAGAAATACTGTTTTGGCATTGCTTGATTTTACAGAATCGACAATGCTTGATATTCCACGAATGCTTACGGATAACCGTTTTAGAGATCGTGTAGTTGAAAAAGTTAAGGATCCGGTAATCAGGGACTTCTGGGTAAATGAATTTGCTCAATATGATAGTAAGTTCAGAACTGAAGCAGTGTCTCCGATTTTGAATAAAGTCGGTCAATTTTTGGCGACTGCTACTATTCGAAATATTGTTGGCCAGTCAAAATCAAAAATCAATATCAGGGAAATTATGGATCAGAAGAAGATATTGATTGTAAATCTTTCCCGTGGAAAAATTGGCGAAGACAATTCCGCTTTGCTCGGTGCTATGATGATTACCAAAATTCAGCTTGCAGCAATGAGTCGTGCTGATGTTACGGCAGATAAGAGAGCAGATTGTTTCTTATATGTTGACGAGTTTCAGAACTTTGCTACAGAATCTTTTGCAACCATTTTGTCAGAAGCGAGAAAATATAATCTATGTTTGACGATGGCTAACCAGTACATTGAGCAGATGTCTGAAGAGGTAAGAAGTGCTGTGTTCGGTAATGCCGGCACTATTGCGGCATTTAGGGTTGGCGGAGCTGACGCTGATTTTCTGGTTAAGGAATTTGAGCCTGTATTTGATGCAAACGATATGGTTAATCTTGATAAATATAACATCTATATTAAACTTTTGATTGACGGTATTTCTTCGCCGGCTTTTTCGGCTAAGACTTTACCGCCGGTTCAAAAACTTACCGGTAATGTTGAGAAAATTGTCAATCAATCGCACGAAAAATACTCTTCTTTGCGTTCAGTGATAGAAGAAAAGATTATCAATAGGGACAAGGAAGAAGAAGCTCTTCTTAAAGCTGAAGCTGAAGCTTTTAAACAAGGTGGATTAGAAGCTTTATTAGTAAAAAAAGCTGATCATTCTACGGTTCATGTTGCGTCGCCGGAAAAGAAATCCGATGCGTTTGGTGAAGCGCCAAAGGAGACGGGGGATAGTCTTAAAAGAGAAAGTGTGCCAGAAAGAGTAACGTCAGAAAATACAGAAAATACTGAGGACTATATCAAGAAGGAATCCAAGCCGCGTGTTTTTAGATATCAAAATATAATTGGCGATAAAATCTATAAAGAGCAAACCGCGAGAGGGGGAGTAAAGTGGTATGTTGGAGAGGAAATCGATCTTGCTAAGCAGAAAGAGCTTGGTGTGGAAGTTTTGAAAGATGGCGAAAAAATGATTGAATTGGCAAACAAGGTCAAAAAATCTGCCGTTAACGTAAGCCATGAGAGAACGGAGGATCCAAAAGATACAGATTTAAACAAAACCGATTCTACTATTAAAGATCGCGAAACAGGATCAAAGGAAACTAAAAAAGTAGAAGATGAAAAATCTTTAACACCTTCTAAAGAACCTGATGTGATCATTCAGGAAGAAAAAGGCGAGAAAGCAAAAGAAACTACTACCAAAGATAATAAAACCAATATTGTTAATCATGCCGATGCGAAACACCTAACAGAAGGTGAAGAAACAGTTTTGTAAAACTGAGAGCTTAGATTTTAATTTAAGGGATTTTTTCGATTTTTCGGCAGGGGATAATGAAATCGGGGGAGTGCCTTATTTTTCATTTTATTCTATTTTTTATTTCTCAACAAAAAGTACCCCCTCTTTCTTTTCTGAAATCATTAAAATAAAATGAAAAATAGAATAAAAAAAAGAGGCTTATTTTATTTTATAATTTTATTATTTTAATGTAATTATTATTGTCATTTCGACCCCGTGCCCGTGAAACGGTTGGAGAAATCTTAATTAAGATGGGTTGAAAGATCCCTCCACGTTGGTTGGGATGACAATAGTGAGTTATATTGACCAAGAGGACTGGTTCGGAGAGCTGAGAAAGGCTTCTAGGGGGCTTTGCATGAGTCTGATATGAGAACTATTATGTGTCCTCGGTACAATAAATACTGGATTGCGTCGTGGCGATTTTGCATGAATAATGTCGCATAACATGCATTATGCGACATAAACATTTACTAAATATGACTTTTCTATCAAATCGGTTGTATTTTAACTAAGTAAACAGGATTATTGAGCACAAAAAACCCTACAATCGATTTTAAGCGATTTTTATTGTTTGAGTGACTATTTCCCCATCTCGTCTTTAGATTCTATGTTGATTTGTTTCCAAATTTTACCGAATGCGGTGGTTTTTATAATTCCGATGTTGGCAAAGATCCTAATGACGAAAGCTACTAGTATGGCTAGATATAGATCCAGGTTCAATTTATCTCCAATAAAGGTAATCAGTACTGCGATGATCATATTGAAGGCAAGTCCTGAGAGAAATATGGTTGTTGAATATTTTTTTTCGATCGATGCACGAATGGCGCCAAATAGGGAATCGAGAACTCCGACGATTGCAACTGCAGTGTAGCGGGCAAGTTCTGGCGGAATATTAATTTGAAGAAAAGCCCCCATGATCAATCCTAGTGAAAGACCCAATATTATAAGATACATAATAACTCCTTCGGATAAATTTCTAAATCCTAATTTCTAATGTCAAATAAAATAACAAATGCTCAAATGTTTAAAATAATTTATAAATTTGATTTTTAGATTTTTATTTGAAATTTGTAATTTAGGATTTGTCATTATGCTGATATTCTGGAAAATAAACTAATTTTTCTTTCTCGCGCTCCCCTACTTTGCAATAGCAGTAGAAGGGATTTTCTTTTCCTGCCATTTAACCAGAATTGCCGTGGCAACAAATATTGAGGAGTAAGTACCAAAGAATATACCAATGATCAAAGTTAGTACGAAATGTCTTATGGAAGTTCCGCCTAGGACAAATAATGAGATTAATACAATAATCACTGTTAAGGAAGTATTTATTGATCGCGCAAGTGTTTGATTAACACTTTCTTCTGCTATTATTGTAACGCCTTTATGCGGGTTTTTAATAAAGTTTTCACGCAATCGGTCATAAACGACGATTGTATCATGAACGGAAAAACCCATTATAGTAAGAAGCGCAGTAATAAATAAAGCATCTACTTCCACCCATGGAACAAAATGGGATATCACAGCAATCGCACCGGTTGTTATTAATAGGTCGTGAATTATGGCAACAACCGCTGATATACCGAATTTCCATGATGAAAGTGGTTTGGGTATCTTGCGAAAAGCAAAAGCAATATAAATTATGATTGCGATTGAAGCTAAAATCACAGCAATTATTGATTTAGTTGTTAGATCCTTGCTAATAGAAGGCCCGACGCTATCGTATAAACTTTCTTTGTAATCCCCTCCTAATGCGTTGGTGAGGTTTTCTGTTAATTTTGTGTGATCTTCATTTGAAAGGACTGGCAAGCGCAGGTTGATCTGATTATTGGCACCTTCTTTTATTTGATAGCCTGAGCTGAATTGTTGCTTAACTGTATTCTCAACAATTGTAAGCTTGTTGGAATTATTTGAGTGCGCTTCAATAACCGTACCTCCTTTGTAGTCAATTCCGAGTCTTAAACCGAATACGGCGATTGCTACTATGGACAAGACCATGAGAGATCCTGAAAATACAAACCAATAGTTTGAATTTTTAATAATTTTAAACATGAATAAGTCCTTTTGCTCTGCTGCCGGCAATTAATAGTAGGATGGTTCTTGTTACGGTTATAGCCGTAAACAAACTGATAGCAATACCAATGCCCAGTGTTAAGGCAAATCCCCGAACTGGTCCTGATCCAGCAGTGAAATAGAGAATTAAACAAGTGATGATCGAAGATAGGTTTGAGTCTTTAACGGAACTCCATGCTCTCTTGAAACCATCAATTATTGATAAATTTAATGTTTTACCTAGCGCCATTTCCTCTCTCATTCGTTCAAAGATTAGAATATTGGCATCAATTGCCATTCCGATAGAAAGGACGAAACCGGCGATACCAGCTAAAGATAGTGTAACTGGAATTAATTTATATAGAGCAAAACTGATTATCGAGTAAAAAACCAAAGCTATCATCGCAATCAGTCCTGAGGTTTTGTAATAAGAAACCATAAATATTCCAACTAAGAGAAGGCCGACTATGCCGGCGACAGCACTTTTTTGCAGTGAATCTTTGCCGAGTGTAGCTCCAACGTTCTGTTGCCCGATTAAAGTGGCTGGAACTGGCAGCATGCCCTCATTGAGGCGCTGAGCCAGCTCTTGTGCTTCTTTAATATTGTTTGATCCAGTTATAATGGCTTCGCCATTGGTTAATTCTGTTTGAACAGTTGGCGCAGTAACTATTTTATTATCTAAAACGACAGCTATTTGTTTTTGGACATTCCTTTTTGTTAATTCGGCAAATTTTTCCTTGCCGACATTATCAAATTTAATTGTTACGACTGGTTCTGACTGTAAATTACTCTGGCTGCTGTTTTGGAAAGTGTATTCGGCTGATTTTAATTGCCGTCCATTTAGATCGGTCTTTTTCCAGTAACCAGGATATGTGAAGCTGGGATCATAATAGTCATTTAGCTGCACCCCGTCTTCTGCTGTTCCTGTTTCCATAAATACGAGTTCGTATGTTGCTCCGATCTTATCAACAGCCTGATTTATGTCTTTGACGCCTGGCAGTTCAACAATAATCTTACTAGTGCCGGAGGTTTGAATGGTTGGTTCAGCTACGCCAAGCTCATCTATTCTATTCCTAAAAACGTTTGCAAGGTTATTTAGATCCTTTATTTTGTCGGTTGATGCCGATAAATCGGCCTGATAAACAAGTTCGGTTCCGCCAACTAGATCAAGACCCAAAACAGCCTTAATTTTTTGCCCGGCAATCGGACTTTTAGGCACGTCAATTAGTACACCGAAAGTGACAATGACTATAATCACAGCAAACATTATCCAAAGATTTCTTTTCATAAATTTCTCCGTTTCTATCTAATATGATAGTTCATTTGACCACTGTCAGTCAATCATATCATTGGATAAATGGCGATTTCCTCTTCTTTTAAGAGCTTAGGAAAAATATCGCTTTCAAGCATGGAGAAACCGTTCGGTAAGTGATTGAAAATTTCTGATTCTAAGATATAAGCTCCTTCTAGTGCTGACAAATTATTTGTGGCTATTGTGGCGGTATTTTTTTGTTTTCTATGAAAAGAGATCAATTTTTCCAAGTTAATTTTTAAGACTTCATCTGTATTAACTACTATAAAAGTTTTGTTAAAGGTCTTTTTGAGTTGTTTTATTGCTCCTCCTGAGCCTTCGCCTTCAATATATTTTATCTCTAATCCGAGGTCTTTTCCGTCGCCTAGTTTTTGAATTATTTTATCTCCCAAATATCCAATTGCGACATGCACCACAGTGCAGCCATATTTTTTAAGGAGCTTTAAATTTTCTTTTGCTGTGGGTATTAACTTGAGAGCGTCCTTACCTCCCAGCAATAAAATAGCATTTCTGGTTTCACCTGAGTTTAGGGCTGTAGTGGTGAGTGTCTCAATCGCATGTGAGCGATTTCTGATATTCATTCCGTCTATCGTACCATCAATTTCTTTTAGCAGGTTTTTTTTAATTGAGATCGTTATTCTTTCGCGTTCCATGCTCACCTTTCTTTAATGTTGATAAAATAATTTTGTTATTAATACTAAAATTACCGTACCATATACTTTTTTTGAGTGCAAATATTAATATGAATTTGTATGATTAAGGCGTTAAATTGACTTTAAATTATCGAGAACTGATTCCATGTCTTTGGGAATTGGTGCCTCAAATGTTGAGTGTTTGACATCTCCTGGTAATGAAATCTCCAGAGTTCTGGCATGCAATAATTGCCTTTCAATTCCCATTTTTTGGGATAGGTTGTCACAATGTTTGTTGCCATAAAATTGATCGCCTAAAACAGGAATTCCAATCAGACTCGCCTGTACTCTGATCTGATGCGTTCTTCCTGTTTTGATATTAAATTCAACCAGTGAAATTCTATTATGTTGGCTATCTTCAAAACATTGTAATACTTTGTAATCAGATATTGCTTCTCTCCCCTTCTCTTTTCCAATATCTGCTATCATTTTTCTATTTTTCGGGTGTCTTCCTAGATAATTAATTAATCTTCCTTCGGATTTTTTGGGCCAGCCACAACAAAGAGCAATATAAATCTTTTTAACAGTGCGGTTTTGTATCTGCTTTGACAATGAGTGCATTGTCCTTTCATTTTTTGCGATGATTATTACTCCTGATGTATCTTTATCTAAACGATGAACTAAGCCAGGTCTTTGCTCGGAGACAATATTGCCTTTTTCATATACGGCCTCCCGTATTTTAGGGAAATAATCTAAAAGCGCATTCACTAGCGTTCCACTGCTATTTCCGGCAGCAGGATGGACTACAATTCCTGGTTGTTTGTTTACGACAATAACGTTCTCATCTTCGTAAATAATATCCAGGTTAATTTTTTCAGGAACAACCTCCTTTTTTAATCTTGGAGCAATATTTATTTCGATTAAATCTAGTGAGTTAATTTTATAGCTGGGTTTAGTGCTATTTTTGTTTACAGTTACCATATCTTTCTTGATCAAACTAGAAAGTTGAGACCTAGAAAATTCCGGCAATTTCGCAACTAAAAAAGAATCTAGACGCTTCCCTACTTCATTTGATTTTGCTTCAATTTTTTTTATCATTTTAAAAAACCGGATATGCTAGTATCGCTGTTAACCCTATATCGATTAAGCTCAAATAAATTCTCAAAAGTTGTTAACTTGCTTTTTGTGGTTACGGCATATTTATAGCCAGTCTCTTTGACGATTTGAGCCGTTTCTTCGGAAAATTTCCCCGAAGGATAGCAGAAAGAAATTACATTGTTGCCGATAAGCGATTCAAGAGCTTTCTTGCTGCTTGAAATTTCTTCCTGTGCTCTACTGGAGGACGATGTGCTTAAATCCGGATGTGATAAAGTGTGAGAGCCTATTTCTATTCCATTTGAATTTATCTCTTTTATCTCTTTTTCGCTTAAGTAATCATTCTTGCCAATATCATTTACAATAACGAAAACCGTGCCGATCATTCCTCTTTTTTTAAGCTCGGGATAGGCATTTTGATAAAAGTTTTCATATCCATCGTCAAAAGTTAGTATTATTGGTTTTGTTGGAGTATTACCAGTACTTAAATCATTAAAAGTAATTGTTGTATATCCTTCGTTTTTAATTAGATCAAGTTGCTTGGCAAATTTTTCCGGCGAAACTGATAAATTAGTTCCTATTTTGTCATTTGGATCACTAAAATCACGAATGTGATGATACATTAAAACTGGCATCGACAGGTTTTGTAGATTTGCTTCATTTGTTGATGTGGATGTGGTGTTATCTTCAGTCTTATCTTCAATTGAAGATATTTTCACAATCTCCGAGTCGTTATTATTCTGTGTGGACGGAGAAATAACTTTTTCATTTTTAATGAAAATAATTCCGCAAAAAATTAATGCAGAAGCAACTGTTAATATTATAATTTTTTTTGATTTGCGTTTTTTCATTACTCTATTAAATCATTTGTTTTTTGTTCTAGAATGTTTTGACTTTTAATTTTATCCACAACTGAAGTTAATTGTCTATTTCTAGTATTTGCTACTACATCGAATTGTTTGCCAGCTGAAGATATTCGATCACCCAAAGTATCAACTGCAGCACAATATTTTTGATATTCAGTATCAAATTTTTGAATTAAGCCGATAATGTGGTGAAGATTTTCCTGATATCGGAAGTTTGTGTATGCCTGCTTGACCATTCGCAAAATAGCAGTGAAACTAAATGGTCCTGCTAAAATTACTTTTTTTTGCATCGCTTCTTCCCAAATATCATTCATTTTATCGTAAATGAAGCTGAAAATCATCTCATTTGGAATAAAAAGTATGACAAAATCAACTGTTTTTTCTTCAGGGTTAATATAATCTCTGGTGCAAACCTGTTTAATCTTATTCTTTACGTCCTGTTTAAAATCTCTCAAATAACGCTCTTTTGTGGTTTTGTCATTTGATTCAACATATTTTACTAATGAAGAATAAGGAAACTTAACATCAATGTTGATTTTAGTTTGATCTGGTAAGAAGATCGTAAAATCCGGCCTAGTGTCTCGTGTTTGCTGAGTTTCATTCTTTGAGTAGTCTTGTCCAATTACTAAACCTGCCATTTGCAGTAAATTTTCAGCTACCTGTTCGCCAAATGCTCCTCGCATTTGGTTGTTGGAAAGAAGTTCCTTTAGCTTATCAGTACTTAGCTTTAAGTCGCCAGTTATTTCTTTATAGCTTTTCAATTCGTTTTGTAGTGCTGAAAAAGATTTTACCCTGTCTTCATCGCTTTTAGTAATTCGTTCTTCGTTTTTTCTTATGTCTTTTCTTATCTCGTTTATTAGCTCTCCGATTGCAGATTTCTTGCCGTCTAAATCTGTTTTGATCTCATTTTTCTGTGAATTCAGAACTTCTTTCGCCAGTGTTAAAAATTGTTCTGTGTTATTTTTTAAGGCGTCGTTTGAAATTCTGGCGATCTTGTCTTCCAAATTCATGTCATCAACATTTTTTGTATTCTTTTTCTTAATTAAAATATTGGCGGCAATTGTTCCAATTATGGCTGCCAAAAATACTGAGATAATAATAAGTATGTTGTTCATTTCGATTCCCTCTTTTATTAATTAGGCGCGACTGTTCAATACTCTCCTGTGTCATCCCGACCAACGTGGAGGGATCTGTTAACAGTTAATTCTTTTTATTTGTAAGATTTCCCTGCCTGCCGGCAGGCAGGTCCGCCCCTCAGACAAGGCCGAGGAGTCGAAATGACAGCGGCGAGTGAGCATTGCAATTAAATATAGCATTATTGTAGCATAAATATTTAACCGAACAAATGCTGAACATAACAACACAGATTTCTTACACAGATCGAACACTGATACAGGGTGGTCAATAGGACGTTTTACTAATAAAATCGCTGGCAATATGCCAGTGATTTTATTAGTCTTTCTATTCCCTTTTCTTTCTCTACAACTTCACAAATCCGAATATCCTCTGTAGTGATTCCAGTATTACTTCAAGTGGTCCTTTGTCTTTTTGCGCTGTTGGAGTGGTGAAGGTAAAGTCTCCTGAGACTGCGGTGTTGCCATTGGCATCTTTTGAGGTTGTTCTAAAGTGGTAGGCTGTGTCAGGAGCTAAATCTTCCAGTGTTACGGAGTGACCCATATTCAGAGATTCTTCTTCTCTTGTCTTTTGTCCATAGTTTCCGCTTGTGCCAAATTCAACCTGACTGCTTGCTCCTCTGTTTGTATCCCATGATACAGTTAATTGTACTTTATCTTTAGCTACCAACACTGATTCTTCTATCACCTTGCTATTTGTAACTTCCAGTGTTGAGTCGTCTCCGACTATCGGCTTTCTCACTACAGGGAGCCCGTCATTTATGCGGTATCTAAAGGTTGTGTTTAGACTCAAGCCTTTGTCTATGAAGTAGCCATTACTATCAGTGTTAATGCTAGAGTAACTGCTATCATCATTGCTCTTTTCTACCTTTGATCCTTTTGGAAAGGTCAGAACATTTTGATAGAATCCCTTTTCTTTAAACGATACATCTGTAACTAGAAGATTGTTGGAAAATCCCTGAAGCGACTCCAATGAGTTAGTATCTGAAGACGTGGTGTCAGCCGCTTTTGTGTTGGTTGTTGTTAATACCCTGAACAGCCCTTGTAATGTATCAATGATGATCTTGAGAATTGATTTGTCTTCCGGTGCAGGTTTCGTTGTAAATGAAATATCTTCACTTACAAGTTCTTTACCATAAATGTCCTTGCTTGTTACTTTTGCATGATAAGTGGTCGCTGGTTTTAGATCCTTAAGAAGAACATTGTGTCCTTGGTTTAAGCTTTCATCTAATTCTGTTTTGTTTCCATAACTGGTAGAGGCTCCATATTCAACTAAGCTTGTTGCTGGATAGACAGTTTTCCATGAAACAGTAACGGTGGTTTTGTCCTTAGCTACTACAGAAGAAGCAGTGCCTTTTGGATCAGAGATGACATCTGTTTCAATTGCTTTTCCTGTCGTATTAACTTTAACTACTCCTGTTTCTGAGCTATTGCCGGCATTGTCAACTGCTTTCACTTTGTAGACATAATCTCCGGAAGTAACATCTGCGTCTAATAGATAATATGGCTGGCTCTCATTTCCAGTGTAATTAGTATTAGTATTTTCTTTCTTCGGATTGATATCCCCTATCTTGGCATCTCCCTTAAAGACCTCGTAATTTTTAATTAAAGAAGTGTCATCATTTGATCCAGCAAAGTCTAGATAAATGGCATAAACAGAAGCAGCAGTATTGGAAACATTGAATACCCTAAGATCAGATGGAATAGTTGGGGCAATGCTATCAACTATTACGGAAAATGTAGAAGTAGCCTTTTCGTTGCCGGCATTATCTAAAGCACGAGCTACAATTGTGTGATTGCCTTCTGTATAATCTTTCCATTCATAATTCCAGGAATTAGAACTTAGATCTTCGCTCTGAGAACTTAGGGTAGTAGTATTCCAGTCACCATTATCTATTTGGATTTCTACTTTATTTAGTCCGACTATTGGTTTGGAGGCAGTACCAGAAAGAGCGATTGATTTAGAATTAACGTATTGGCCGGAAGTTAAGTTATCTAATGTAATCACAGGACTGGTTTGATCGATCAATACACTCCCCTCAAGAGAGAAGCTGCTTATATGACCAACATTGTCAACTGCCTTAATCCTAATGTAGTATGTGCCGACAGAAGCAAAGGTTTTTGATATTGAGTTAGTAGTTACAGTTGTGCCATTTACTATGTCAGTGCCACCAGAGATTGATCCAATGTAGACTAAGTATTCCTTAATTCCTGAACCATTACCGTCAGAAGCGGCATTCCAGTTAAAGCTAACCGTTAAATTATTAGTAGGATTGGCAGAAGCTGCAGGAGTAATACTGCTCAAATCAGGAGTGATAGTGTCGACTTTAACCTCTCTTGACCCAGGAGACAATGAATTAGAATTTCCGGCGTTATCAACGGCATAATATGTTAGAATATTATTTCCTTCAGGGGCAGTAATAGCAGAAGAGTAATCAGCCCAGTCCCCGTTCCCCCATCTATACTTGATACCGGATACACCACTGCTATCGACATCCGTAGCTGACAAAGTCACAGTCGGAGCGGAAGTGTAATATCCGTTTGTATCAGGAGATGCGGGGTTGATGGATGAGGATGATGAAGGATTAACAGTATCCAATTTAATCTCTCGATTAAAGGTGGATGAGACATTTCCTGCTATATCGACACCATAGTAGTAAACAGTATTTACTCTTTCTGGTGCAGTTAAAGCGGTAGAGTATGTGCTAAAGTCGCCACTACTACCCCATCTGTAATATATCGAACCGGCACCACTCAAAGCATCTGTCTCTGAGAATGTAACAGAAGGAGCTGTTCCTTTGTAGTATCCGTTAATACCATTTACCTCAGAAGGAGAAACAGAGATATCTACAGCAGACGGAGCAGCAGTGTCTACTTTGTATTCTGTAATTGAAGGATCATCAAGACCAGAATTATTGGCTTCATCTGTAGCATATGCATAAAGAGAATTCGTTCCTTCTGGAGCAGTAACTGGAGTAGAATAAGTCAAGTAATCTCCAGAGCTTCCCCATCTGTAATATATTCCTGTCACAACCGGCCCGATTGACTCGGCCGATAAAGTAATGGTCGGAGCAGTTGTCTTAAACCAATTATTTGATCCGTTCGGAGATACGGGATTAGAAACAGAAATTACAATCGGTGCTGTATAAACAAAATTCCAACCGTTGTTATTGCCGCTATCAATAACATTACTATAATTTCCAGGAGTGATTATTCCTCCTGTAATGTTTGAATTAGCAACTTGAATATATTGATCAGACGTAAATGAAGCAGGGATAGCAATTGTATATTGATCTGACCCTGACCCGCCATTACGATTTAAGGTTAAAACCTTGCCTGATGCTCCAGCCAAAGTTAACGAGTTTGAGATTGTCTGAGTGGAACCAGAAGTGAAAGAAACGGTTTTGCCTGAAGTCGATCCCGAAGAATTAATAGCCAATTTATTAAATGTGCTACTACCTGAGATAACAGAAGCGCCATCATTAACAATACTGACTGTTTGGGTTGTGGCACCTCCTCCAACCTTTGAATTAAACGAACCGCCGGATATACTCCAATTACCGCTGACATTCACATCCTGATTATTCGCGTCAAAGACACCATTGCTATTGGTAATGTTACCTGAAACAGCCAAAGCATTGGTTACAAGTTGCAGTGTTCCGGCTCCGGAATGAGTAAGATTATTAAATATTTGAGATGCACCGGTGCCACCGCTGTTCAATGTCTGTGTGCCTGATGTTTTAGTAAAGTTGACGGTGGAAGTGCCGGCGGTAAAAGTGCCATTGTTTGTCCAGTTACCGGAGACAGTAAATGTTGACGTACCAACGCTGCCATTCGTACCAGCATAAAGCACTCCGCCTGTATTTACTGTCGTATTTACGCAAGAAATATTGTAGCTAGTTGTGCCAACATATGTATTTAGAGTCGCGTTAGTGTCAACTGTAAGACTACCGCTCATGGCATTACTAGAAGTAAGGCTGCCAGTTAAGTTATAACTTTCAGCTGATGCGGGAGCAAATTGAAGATTATTGTAAGCCAATGTGGCAATATTAACATTGCCGCCAGAATTAAGTGCAGTATATTTGACTGTAGAATTACTGCCTGGATCTAGACTGCCATTAACAGTCAATACATCGGCGGCAGAGCCGGTACCAGCCAGAGTCAAAGTATAACCAGAAGAGCTAAGATTAAAAAAATTCATACCAGATATATTTACACTATCTGCTGTAATACTTGAAGCAAGAGCGACTATATTAAACTCGGGAAAATTATTAGTTTTGCTAATAGTAACTGAACCCAAATTTTGAGGCGTAGCATTGGAATCGGTATAGGTTGTTGTAGTAGTAGAGCCATCAAAAGTAACACCAGCTCCTTTAGTAAAAGTAGTACCGTTAGACAATGAAAAATTACCGGCAACTGTCATAGCCAAATTGTTTGTTCCAGCATCAAATGTGCCGGCAGAGTTGGTAAAAACACCGTTAACATCAAGGGCACTAGTGTTTAACTGCAAAGTTCCAGCACCTGAATGAGTCAGGTTGTTAAAGAACTTTCCTGTCCCTGTTCCACCGCTATTTAATGTTTGGGCGTCGGAAGATTTAATGAAATTAACAGTCGAAGTTCCGGCAGTGAAGGTATCAGAGTTTGTCCAGTTTCCGGAAACATTCATATTAATAGTTTTTGTATCATTGGCAATAATTTTATTATGTCCTCCTCCATCGTAGATAGTAATATTGTTTGTTGTAATAAGTGATTCTGAAGCACCTGAATTGACTATTTGACCGTTACGTGCTGTATCGCCGCTATTACCTATATTTAAATTTCCACCTGTACTAGTTAGACTGTGGCCTTTAAGATCTAGGGATCCTACTGCATTATTGCCATCAGAATAAACGTAAATGGTATCAGACGCAGTAACGTCTCCATTAAGCTCAAAAGTTGTGAGAGCACTGGCTTCGGTTCCACTATTAACCACAAGTCTGGCATAGAAAGTGCCAGCTGGGATTTTGTAGGTCTCTCCGTTTGCTCCATACCATTGTGCGTTTGATTTTCCGGTGAAATTAGCTCCATTGGATACTATGCATGGATCAGCTAACTGGTTGCCAGTAAACTGAACAGCAGAATAATCTCCCGCAAAATGCCCCGTGCTATCGCCTGCCAATGTAAATAAGTGAGAAACTTGAATGTTGCCGAGATTAGTATTGGTTTGGCCAGTGTGGGCGACTTCTAGATCATAGAAATAGCTGCCGTTAGTAATACTACCTGATAACATCATTCTCACTGTCGAAGTGTTGTAATTAAATGTTCCAGTTCTAGCCCAATCTCCATACACAATCAATGTCGATGATCCAGCTGTAACTACTCCACCGGTGTTAATGGTCATTGAACCAAAGGTAATATTGTTGTTGCTGGTGGTAAGAGTACCGGTGACAGAGATACTTCCTAGGATTGTATTGTCTGTGTTGTTTAGGTTTAGATCATTAACATCAAGCGTAACTGATCCACTTGGTATAGATACATCATAAGCTGTTGCTGCAGTTTGACCTGGATATTCTCCATTACAATTTGACCAGTTAGCGGTGCTTGACCAGTTGCCTGTTGTTCCATCCCAAGTACAAACATAGTCAGCTGCTTTGGCTAGATTGGGTCTACCTAAAAGAGGAAACGAGAAAAAGAGAGCACTTGATAATAGAATGACTAGCAATGCACCTGCATGCACTTTAGTAGCATAAGGTTTTGTGTGCCAGTTATAGTACCAACTGTATCTTACTCTGCAATAGTTATGCACAGGAGCAAAGAATGAGAAAGTAGTTCTGGTTGATTTCTGGATAGCAAGGAGCTCCTGATCGATCTTTTGGAGTTCTTTTAGTCGATCTTCTCCCTTTTCGACAAGTTCATCGATCCTCTCTTTGTCTTGGGGAAGAAGACTTGCTTTACGCTTTATAAGTTTGAGTTTACGTAAAAAATTCCCCATCCTGTGTCCCCCGCCAATTAAATAGTTATAACAACATTATAATACACAAAAAGCAAAACACAAAATTTTCTATAGGATTCATGCGATCGACGTCATTCCGACTCCTTGGCTTTGTCCAAGGATGGAGGAATCTTTTAATTAATTAAAACTACTATAAAAAGATCCCTTCATTTCAGTCGGGATGACAAAGTGAGAAGTCGGGCTAGCAGAAGATGGTAAAAATTGATTAAACGCGTAAGTCTCACAATTAAAATAATCATTCGTTTTGGTTGTTGTGACAAATATTGTAGTATGCGCAAACACCGGAACTTTTCTTGCAAGCCTGTTCTTCGAGGTGAAATTCCAAATTTATGATTTTATCATACACCTTTTCCACGGTTGTTTTGAATTCTGAGTATTGCTTGTCATCAATCGGTAGCGACACCCTTTTAAATTTCTTATCAGCAGAAGACGCTTTGTCCGGAGAAATAAAATCAAATTCAATTTCTCCGACCTGCCATTGAAAGATTGGATCAACCTCAGAAAGAAGCTTATAGAAATAAGCCTGATACATTAACTTTGTATCCTTCTCCTTTGTATTACCAAGTATGAAGTTTAGTGATTTAGGCGAAGATGTTTTGTAATCAATTATTCGAACGTTATTGGATAATTTATCAGCCAAGTCTATTCGATCAATTTTTCCGGTAACCGGAATATCCTTAAAATGTACGTCATGTTTAGAAAAGTCATATTCACAAGACAAAGGAATACCTCTGCTTTGCCAGTCTTTATCGTAAAAATCGTAGTATTTTGAAAGAATTTCTTGCCCAAATTCAATGGCTCTTTTGCGTTCTTCTACGGTGAAAATTTCCTCTTCCAGTGCTCCAAGAAAATCACCGATAAATTCTTCCTTGCTTGGTAATTTAAAATCCCTTCGATACTTTTTAAAAAGTAATTCCAAAGCTTTGTGAACGGCTGTCCCATAACTCTGAGTAAAGTCTTTAGTTTTCGGCACACGTAGTATATTGTCATAGAAAAATCTCTGAGGACATTCAAGGTAGCTATTTAATGCTGTCGGACTTAGTTTAAAATCGTGAATTAATTGTTCCAGGAAATGGGACAATGCTTCAGAGGGTTCCCACTTTTTTTTAGCGAAAGTTAGTTTGAGGCGTTCGTCGAATTCGTTTTCATACTTTATCACACTTATTCTGGAAATAAGATCGGAAGAAAGCTCTGTAATAAATTTAGAAGGAACTGTTAAACTAATACTGTCAGCTTCTCCATAGGCAGTGGCATGTGTCAAGAAAATTTGTTTCTTTGCTCGTGTCAAAGCGACATAAAAAAGACGTCTTTCTTCTTCATCTTGTGCTATGGTTTCAGAAGACGGGTCGTCATCTTGAGTTGATTTTAGGATAGATTTAGGCAGTTTAATCAGTTCTTTTTTAACCTTGTTACCCCAATGTTTATCTGTGCAATGGATTAGAAAAACATATTCAAATTCTAGCCCCTTTGATTTATGGGCTGTCATTAAGTGTACACCTTCATAGTTTGCGGAGAGTTCTTTTTGTTTGATCGATAAATTATTTTCCTGTAAGAGCCCAATATATTCCAAAAATCCATTTAACTTCAAGTTCTTGTTTTTAGTATTAATTGTCTTTATTTCGTCAAAAAGAGTTTGAAGTCGATTTAAATGATGAACGGATTCACCTAATGACAAAAGATAATTTAAATAACCAGTGGCGTTTATGATGTGCTCAAATGCATGAGCGAAAGCGGCAGTATTGGCAATGTGACGGCATTCCAAAAAAGTATTTACAAATTCTTTAACAGCATTTGGTTCATCTAATTCTAACTCCTCCAGAATTTTGGGTGACGAAACTATGTCAAATATGTTTTTTCTTTTTTTATTAGTTTCAACTACTATTTTGTAAATGTCCAATGGAGAAATTCCGAAGAATGAATAATGCATAACTTCCATTAAAAGCTGATTGTCCACTTGCTTGACGCCAAAATTCAAGGCTTTCAAGTAGGTTATTATTTTATCTATCTCAGGATCTTCCAAAATATTGCCTCCGACTTCAATAATATAAGGAATGTTTAATTTTGAGAGAAAGTCGATCAACTCTTCTGAATCTCTATGTTCTTTGTAAAGAATGGCTATTTCATTGGGAGAAACCTTATTCTTTATTAATTCCTCAATTTTTTTAGCCACAAAGTAAGACTCAACTGAGCCATTTGAAAATTCGGCCAATTCAATGTCACCAGTGACATTCTGAAGTTGGCTTTTCAGTTTCTTTTCAATATTTAAACGTCCGGCAATTTGATTTTTGTTATTCTGAATTAACGTTCGGGACACATCAAGAATTTTTTGAATAGACCGGTAGTTATTTTCCAGTACGATCATTTTAGCCTCCGGGTATAATTCTTTGAAAAAAATAATATTTTCAAGCGAAGCTCCTTGAAAGCGAAAAACCGACTGTTCGTCATCACCCACAACAAAAATATTTGGGTTTTCATAAAAAGATCCCAATAGTTGGACAATGCTGTTTTGAGATGAATTGGTGTCCTGATATTCGTCAACCAAAATGTATTGATATCTTTCCTGATAAGTTGCCAAAATTTCCGGATCGGACTTAAATGCGTTTAAAACGAATAAAATCATATCAGAGTAATCATATTTCCCCTGCTCTTCCAATATCTTTTGATATTTATAATAGATATCGGCCAATTCTTTGTTTTTTTGCAAGTCGTTTTCTAGCTTTATGTATTTTGCTTTAATTTTGCCTTTATGGGCTCCTTTTTCATGATATAGGTCTTCGATACTACTAAAAGTGTTTAATTCCTCGGCTATTAATTGCTTAAATTTTTCCGGCTCCATGTTTTCCTGTTTCAAGTTCCCAATCGCGCTTCGTATTGAACCCTGATAGTGAAATGGTGATTTAAATGGTTTTAAAAATTTATAATCGTTTTCTTTTAAAATCTTTTGAATTATAAAAATTTGTTCCAGGTCGGTAAGCTGATTGATTTTTTTGGCAGTTAAAAAGCGCTCGGGATAACTTCCGATTACTTCGTTACAAAATGAGTGGAAGGTATGAATGTGTATCTGGTAGCTGGCCACGCCGATGATTTCAAGCAGGCGTTGCTTCATTGCTTGAACACCGGAATTAGTAAATGTGAGACAGAGTATATTGGATGGACTAGCTTGAGTCTTACGTAAAATATTTGCAATTCTCATCGCTAATATTTGAGTTTTTCCTGTTCCGGGGCCGGCAATAACCATAACGGGGCCCTCAAGTGTATTGACGGCTTCCAGTTGCTTTTCGTTAAGCTTGTTATAGTATTTGGAAAATTCCTGATCTTTCATACTTATTAAGTATAGCAGATTAAGAAAAGAGATGTTCGTTTTTTGTTTGTCATTAAATAGCAAATACTTGCATTTAACGGCACTGGCAACTTATCCACAACAAAAAAAGCCTCTTAAATCAAAAAGGCTTTTTATATATAAAATATTATTTAATATTTGTTTCAATTTTATCTATCAAGTTGTCTTTTGTGGTGGCTCCGACAATGGTGTCTACGAGTTTTCCGTCTTTGAAAATTAAGAAGGTTGGTACGCTCATTACAGAATATTCTGCAGGAATCTCTGGATTTTCGTCGATGTCGACTTCCAATATCTCCACTTCATCCTTTTTTTCATATTCTTTTTTTATTTCTTCGATGAACGGTGCCATCATTTGGCATGGGCCGCACCATGTAGCAAACATGTCAACGAGTACTACTTTTTTCTTTGAAACAATTTCATCAAATTCCTTTTTGTCCATTTTCTCTCCTTTACCCCGTGAAATGTGACTAAGTCACTTATTTTACTGGGGTTTATTTTATTGTTCGAGCGAAGCGAGAACTGATATGTTCATAACTTCTCATTTCATTCGAAGAATAATAATTATTTTTTCCTTGTCATTCCCTTGGAGAGGGAATCTACTAATAGTTTAACTATCTTGGATCCCCGCCTTCGCGGGGATGACACGCTGTATCACTTATTCAATTTTTCTGCTTCTCTTTGAAACTTTTTAGCGCTTCCGAAGCTCTTGTAAACTGATAAAAATCTTAAGTATGCCACTTCATCTGTTTCTTTTAATTTCTGGATGATAATATCCCCTATCTGTCTTGTATGAACCAACTTGCTTTTTAATTTTACTATCCGGTGTTCAACGTCGTCAATTACTAACTCAATAAAATTAGATCCAAATGGTCTTTTCTCGAAAGCTAAATATATTCCTTTTGCTACTTTTGGCCTTTGGTAGTCTTCATATATTCCGTTTCTTTTTATGACTTGAATTTTTGGTGGCTCCACTCTTTCGTATGTTGTAAAACGGTGTTTGCATTTTAAACATTGCCTTCTACGTCGAACAAACCTGAGTTCATTTCTCGAGTCAAGCACTTCGGTATTCTTGTTTTTACATTCAGGACAAAGCATAACTAATAATTTAGAATTTAAAATTTACAAATTTAAAAACAATAATGTATTTTTAGAATAGTGAATTATGAGTCAAGAAGCAAGAACATGAAAAAAGAACCATGATTTTAAACCATGGTTCTTTTTTTGAGAATATAAAACTGACAACTGATTTACTTATCCCGCTTTCTGCGGGACCCCGCCAAAGGCGGTGGCAACTTACTACTTGAGTTTACGTCTAATGAATGCTGGTACTTCGAGTTCGTCTTCATCTTCGGGCATTTCTTGTTTTGGATTCATTGTGATCACTTCAGGTTCGCTTCTCCGAAGCATTTGCGAGCTTGGAATTTCTTTGGGGCGGGTTTCCTGAACCATGAAGTTTTTCTTGGTCATTCTGTTTTGTTCTGATTCAAAGCCAGTTGCGATGACAGTAATTTTAACTTCTCCTTGCATTGCTTCATCGATGATTGCACCAAATATAATATTTGCATCTGCATCAGCTGCTTCAGTTATGGCTTTGGCTGCTTCATCAATTTCATACATGCCCAAATCTGGTCCGCCGGTAATATTAAATAGAATACCTTTTGCACCGTCGATTGAAAGCTCAAGGAGTGGAGAGTCAATAGCAGCTCGGGCTGCTTCAATCGCTCTGTTGTCCCCTGTTCCGTGGCCAATGCCCATAAGAGCGCTACCAGCATCTGACATTATTGCTTTTACATCAGCAAAGTCAACGTTGATAATACCATGGTATACAATTAAATCAGCAATACCCTGAACACCCTGTCTTAGAACGTCATCAACTACTCCGAAAGCATCAAACAATGAGGTTTTTTTATCAATAACCTGCAGTAAGCGATCATTTGGAATAGTGATCAGTGTATCAACGCGATCTTTCATTTCGGCGATACCAAGCTCTGCAATCTTCTTTCTTCTTTGTCCTTCAAATGAAAAAGGCTTGGTTACAACACCAACGGTCAAGGCTCCAAGCTCTTTAGCAATATCGGCTACAAAGGGGGCAGCTCCGGTCCCTGTACCACCGCCCATACCGCAGGTGACAAAAACCATATCTGAACCCTTGAGCGCTTCATATACTTCTTCCTTGTTTTCTTCAACGGATTTGCGACCAATTTCTGGATCAGCTCCGGCTCCCAAGCCGCGGGTAGTTTCTTTACCAATTTGTATTTTTATAGGAGCTTCGTTGAATGCCAAAGCCTGAGCATCTGTGTTGATTGAAATAAAATCAACACCTCGAAGCTTCGAATTTATCATCCTTGTTACAGCGCTGCCGCCAGATCCACCAACTCCAATAACTCTGATTACTGCGAAATTTTCAAGCTCTGATCCTTTTTTCTCTACCATTCTAGTTCCTTGTTTTAGAAAGTTGACTTGTTAATCGGTTGATTCGTTGACTAATCACAAGTTAACGAAATAATATTTAGGGAAGAAAATTTTTAAAAGCAGATCTAACTTTACCTAGTATGCCATTTAAATTCTTAACATCAAAATCAAAGGAATTCCCTCCTCCAATTTTATCTTTACCCCATAACATTAAGCCTATACTGGTAGAATATACGGGATCATCGGTCTTGTCAACTAGTCCGGAAATTTCCATTATCGGTTTTCCAATTTGGGCTGGCAGACACATCGTTGACTTTGCTAATTCAACAACTCCATCGATCTTTGTTCCTCCACCGGTAAGTACAATACCTGCCGGCAAAGTGCCATCCCGACCAATTTTACTCAAGTCGTTTTTTATAAGTGAGAATATTTCGTTCAGTCTAGCTTCAATTATCTCTGAAACATATTTAACATTTGCTATGCCTTCTTCATTTTTGTCTAGCTTGTTAAGAGCAATTTCGTCTTTTTCAGCCACTTTATCGGGAATAGCATATCCATATTTAACTTTTATCATTTCAGCAATATCGATGTTGGTGCGCAATCCGATCGCGATATCATTTGTTATGTGAGTAGAACCGATTGGGACAACGCCGCAGTGGATTAAGTCTCCTTCTTCATAGACGGCAAAAGAAGTAGTGGAAGCGCCAAGATCTATCAAAGCTACGCCAATGTCCATTTGGCGTTTGGAAAGCAGAACCTTAGTAGTGGCGATCGGAGAAAATACAATTTCTTCAATATGCAAACCGGCTTGATCAATTGAGCGGGTCAGAGACTTTAAAGCATTGGTTGAAGTGGAGATGATATTAGCATCAACTTCCAGCCTTATTCCAGTCATTCCTGTCGGGTCTTTTATCGCTTCCTGCCCGTCAATAATAAATGTCTTAGGTATAACATGGAGAACTTCCCTGTTGGGCTTGTTTGGGATTGCCTTCGCTGCATCAATAGCTCTTTTTGCGTCTTCATCGGTGATCTCACCATCAGTTCTAGTAACCGCAATAACGCCCTTGCTTTCTTCGGATTCAATATGCGGACCGGAGATACCGATGACCGCACTTTGCAGCGGGAAACCTGCCATTCGTTCAGCTTCTTCTAAGGAGGAAGATATGGCAGACACAGTTTCTTCTATATCAACAATAACGCCTTTTCTTACTCCTTGGTTATTGCTTTTGCCTAGTCCGATTATGTCGACTGTTCCATTCTCAAACTTGCCGACACAGGTAATAATTTTTGTGCTGCCAACGTCTATGCCGACCGAAATGTTATTTTGTGACACAAGCCCTCCAAAAAAGTAGTTCCGCATTCCGCTTTGCGGAAGCAGGGATGCCTGCTTCGGCTTTGCCGGATGCGGCATAAGTAAATTAACTAAATCAGTAAATCAAAAATAATATATTACAGCTGATTCACCAATAACTCGTATTTTTATTTTAATATAAAGAAGCCTTAGTTGCAAATAATTAAAAGTTGAATAGCGTTCTGATGTAAGGCAGAAAAATGGCCAAAGCTACCACAGAAGCAATTACGGCTGATATTAAAACTGCACCGGCCATTGCGTCTTTGACCCCTTTAATAACGGCATGGCTTTCCGGATGCAATAGATCAAATGTTTTTTCTATGGCCGTGTTTATAATTTCAATTGCAAAAACCAAAATAACAGCCATAAAGAGGATGGCGGCTTCAAGGCGGGTTACTTCTAATATATATGCCAGTGTGCCTACAAGAATAGTTATTACAGCATGAACTCTTGCATTTTGTTCTGATGTTAGAAGGAAAATAACTCCGTCAACAGCATGCCTGAAACTCTTGAAAAACTTTTTAAGGTCAAATGGATCATACGTCATCTTTCTCCTTTTTAAAAGTTACAGTCAATTTTCTCTGCCGCTTTGAGCCAAACGGCTTCATCTGCTTCATGATCATATCCGCAAAGATGCAGAATTCCGTGTTTAATTAATTCTTCGATTGGTTCTTCTCTTTCGTCTGCGATCTTAGGACAGATCACAACGCTACCTAGAATATTTATCTCATTTGATTTAAAAAAAGTTTGAGGAAACGACAAGACATCTGTAGCTTTGTCGATATGTCTGTGCTTATTATTTAATTTTTTAATTTCATCTTCGTCAACGAAAATGATTTCCATTTCCAGATTATTTTTTGCATTTAATCTAGAAAGTGCCTCAGAGGCAATGGCCTTTATCTGGTCTTCTCCTAAAACATCATAATCTGTTTTACGTATAATAACGATATTTGTCATTTTTTCTTGTACTCAATTCTTTGGTGATAGATTGATCGCAGATTTTCTTTTAAGCTGCTACCAATTATGGCAAGCTCTTTGCTTGATAGGTTGCAGCTTTTGAACTGCTTTTCGTTTAAACGCTCGTCGATTGAGCTGTCGACAATATTGTCGATTTGGTCCGATGTAAGATTGACTACTGATCTTGTCGCTGCTTCCACGCAATCAGACAACATTAAAATGGCGGACTCCTTAGTCTGAGGAACTGGTCCTGGGTATTTAAAATCAGTTCTTTTAATTCTTAGTCCTCTTTCTTTAGCTTGACCATAAAAATACAGAGCTTTTGTTGTACCATGATGTTCTGATATTATGTCGATCACGTTTTCTGGCAAGTTGTACAATCTGGCTATATGAATGCCATTTTCAACATGAGAAATAATTGAATTAGCATTTTTTTTGATAGATTCAGCGTCATCAGCTGTCGGAATTTGTACTCCTGATTGGTTTTCAACGTAAAGAGTAGGGTTTTCCAGCTTACCAATGTCATGATAATAAGCAGCCGTCCGGACTAGTAAGGAGTCAGCGCTAATGGCTTTCGCTGCTTTTTGTGCTAATGTCGACACATTTAAAGAATGATGATATGTGCCGGGAGCCTCGCTTGAGAGTCTCATTATCAGGGGATTGGAAAGATTCTCTATGCGGAGCATTTTACGCAATGTCATCATTGCATCAGAAAGCACCGGATTAAATACAGAAATGCCAATAGTTAAAATTACTCCAATTATTGCCGCTGAACACAAAAAAATCAATATTTTACCTGATATTGATGGTTCCAAGAGAGTAATTAAGTAGTCAGTAATTAAAAAAACTACAAATGCTAATAGCGCTATTACTGCGGACAAATAGTACATGTATTTTGTAGATAATTTTCTCATTTTTTATTTTTATTGCAGGATTTCTCTGACAATTTTTGAGACCAAGCTACCATCCACGGAATTTCCGTGCTTTGCCATTACTGCGCCAATCAGCTTGCCCATTTGCGAAACATCAGATATACCAAGCTCATCTTTTGTAGCTAGAACAATATCTCTAATATCATCTTCGCTGAGTTGTTCCGGCAGATAAGAATTGATTATCAATAACTCAGATTCTTCTTTTTCTGCGGCCTCTAGCTTGTCAGCCTTTTTAAATTCTTCGATAGAATCTTTTCTTTGTTTGGCTTCATGCTTCAATACAGCCACAGCTTCGTCTTCGGATAGCTCTTTTTTTTTGCTGATTTCTTCGTTTTTTAGTGCACTTTTAACCAGCCTTAACACGGAAATTTTTAGTTCTTCCCTACTTTTATAAGCATCAATGAAATCACGTTCAATCTGTTCTTTGAGAGTCATTTTAACTCCAATAAACTATAATATTTAACAAATATTTTTCATTTATCATTTAATGAAAATAGAGAATTGATAAATGAGAGTAAAATAGCCAACTAATTCACTAGTATCCGCGTTTTAGTTTACGAATAACGTTTTTTCTTATAGAAGATTTTCTTCTCTGAGAGCGATTAATTTCTTTTTCAAAAAATCGTTTGTTTTTGGCAATAGTTAAGATACCGCTTTGCTGAACTTCGCGATTAAATCTTCTAAGAAGAATTTCAAATTTTTCTTCGCCTTTTCTCTTAACTTCGATCAAGTAAATCACCACCTTCCGATGTCTTTGAAACAGATTATTTATTATACATATATTTATATCAAGTTTTAAGGTTTTTTGCAATATAAGACCATTTTTTGATGTATGTTTAAATAATGTCTCCGAGCGGGTCGTCTCCCAGAATATGCAAATGAATATGAGGGACTTCCTGCCCGCCTTTTTTCCCTACATTCATAATTAGCCTGTAACCTTCTTTTAATCCGTTTTCATGTGCGATTTTTCGGGCCGTCAGAAGCATATCTCCTAGCAACTTATTATCTCTGTCTCTTGTTTGATCGAGAGAGGAAAAGTGTTCTTTGGTTACCAGCAAAATGTGAACCTTTGCTTTTGGGTAAATGTCATCAAAAGCTAAGAATTTATCATCTTCAAAGCGAACTTTTGCAGGTATTTCTTTGTTGATGATTTTACAAAAAATACAGGCCATAATTCCTCCGGAATTTAATTTATAATTTTCAATTTAAAATTTTTAATCAATTTTTAATTATTAATTCTAAAAATTAGAAACTAGAAATTGAATGGAAATTAAAAATTAGGATTTAGAAATTTGAGTAAATTAAGTTTAGCATATTTTTTTCTAACAATTATTCGCCTTTTAGGTAGTCCAATAATTGTGGGCCAGCTTTCCTTTAGCCAGGCCTTTTGCTTCTTTACTTCCTCTCCAAATCCCCTTTTGTAGAGTTCTTTATCGATTACTTTACCTTGATGAGGGTTTTTGTAGAGTTGAGGGTGAGATGAGCAAAAGCCGTGAGCGTAATGACATAATTCATGAGCTATGACCAAATCTACCACGTATTCAGGTACAATTTCATCTATAAAATATCCAGTGATGGTAACGATTGAGGGTTCATGGTTAATAGACGATCGAATATTCTTATCAGATCCATTGACTATAAACCTTTTTCCATTAACCTGCCGAATGCTGCCCAAGCGTGTTCTGGCTCTTTTCCCAAACTGAATTAAAATAGGATTTTTCTTCTCAATATCAAAAAAATGTCTATTCCAAATTAAATCAAGCCTGTTTTCAAGCCATTGGTTGTTTCTCATGGGCCTATTATACATCTTTCCAGCTTTTACAAACAAATACTGCCTTTTCGGCTTGACATCTTTGTTTGTTCAGGTATACTCACTTCTTGTCTGAGTATAAAGCCGATCGAGCGCTTTGCTATTGACAAATTAACACTAGTGTGCTATATTAGGAGGGTTCTTTCGAGAAATCGTAAGAACTTTTTAATTAATATGAGTATCTGGAATAAGGCTTCGCAATTCTGAATTTTTACCCCGATTTCCATCGGGGCTCCCAGTCGAATATCCAGATGAATATATGACTCTCAATTTCGAGAGAATTTCTGTTCTTAAGACCAAAATTTGGTCAAAAACCAAAAATTTAATAATTGACTTCAATGTCCATCGAATGGCCTCGTTCCTGTTACTTTCAGTGATGTTACCTATGGTTTATACACCTGGTGCTTCAGTGAAAGTTGAAGCGGATAGCGAGGAAGTCAGTTCAAATAGCTTAAAATTATCTCTTAATTCACCCTCAGTTGTTTTAGCTTCAGATTCAATTTCTGAAATAAAGCCCGGTGAATCAAAAGTTGAGCGTGAAGCTCGTGAAGCTAAAGAAAAAGCTGAAGCAGAAGCGAAAGCTGCTGCTGAGGCCAAAGCTAAGGCTTCAAGGACTGTTGTGGCTCGTGAAAATCGAGTTTACAGTGATCCTTCAAACTTTGATGAGATATATGTTCGTGCTCAAAATGCTTATGGCGTTGACGCCCGAATTTTAAGCGCAATTCACCAAGTTGAAACTGGTCGTTCAGGTTCAAGTACTATCACTAATCACAGTGGTAGTGGTGCTACCGGTCCTATGCAGTTTATGCCTTCAACTTGGAGAAGATATGGTGTTGACGGTAACGGAGACGGTATCGCTGACATTAATAATGTCGAAGATGCTATCTTCTCAGCTGCCAAATACCTGAAGGCCTGTGGTTATCCAAATGTCCAAAAGGCATTATACGGATATAACCCTTCAACGGCTTATTACAATAAAGTTATGAATATTGCTCATTCGTTAGGTTTCTAACCTGAGCAACTATTAAAGAAAAAAGCCCTTCGACTCCTAGAGTCGCTCAGGGCTTTTTTCGTATTCATTCTGATGTTAGAAATTAATAATTAGGAATTAGAAATTCTCTAAATTCCCTTTAAGGAACTTAGAGCTGTCCCATTCCTTCATTTCCTGCGGTGTCCCAAGTAGCAAATTTAGCTCTGCTTCCCAGTTTTTCTTCAATTTCAAGTATTCTGTTATACTTCGCTGTCCTTTCTGATCTGCAGGGAGCTCCGGACTTAATTGTGCCGCATCCGGTTGCGATAGATAGGTCTGCAATAAAGTCGTCTTCAGTCTCCCCTGATCGATGAGAGATCACTATCTTGAAGCCGGCTTTTTCAGCTATTTTAATCGTTTCCAGCGTTTCCGAAAGAGTGCCAATTTGATTTGGTTTGATCAGAATGCCAGTGGAAGACTTGTACTGAATTCCCTTCTTCAATAAATCTTTATTTGTAGCATAGAGATCATCGCCTATCAACTCAACTTTATCTCCAATGCGCTGGGTTAAGTCACGCCAGCCATTCCAGTCGCTTTCGCTCAATCCATCTTCAATCGAGATTATAGGATATTTTTCGGTCCAGTTCTCATAAAAATCAATCATTTGCCCTGTTGTCAGGGACTGATTTTCCCTATGGAGTTGGTAAATCTCTTCAGAGAAAAACCTGCTAGCGGCGGGATCAAGAGCAATAAAAACATTTTCTCCGGCAGCGTAATTAGCATTTTTAATAGCCATCATTAAAAGTTCCATTGCCTGTTCGTTTGAAAATAACGATGGAGCATATCCTCCTTCATCACCAACCAGCGGCTGATAATTTCTCTCCTCCAATATCTTGGCCAGACTGTGATAAATTTCAGCTCCAACACGCAAAGCTTCTTTAAAACTATTAAATTTGACCGGAACAATCATGAATTCCTGAAAGTCAGTGGAACCAATAGCATGTTTGCCGCCATTTAGAATATTTAAAAAAGGTATAGGCATCGTGTAGCTGTCATTTTTCTTGCCCAATAATTGTCCTATGTACTGATAGAGCGGCATTTTAGAGCTTTTCGAAGCGGCTTTGGCCACAGCAAGAGAGACTGAAAGGATTGAATTGGCTCCGAGATGGGATTTATTTGGAGTATTATCAAGCTCGATCATGCGTCGGTCAACACTGTATAAATCCAATGCATCCATACCGACAATTGCCTCTTTTATTGTGGTATTTACGTTTGAGACAGCCTTTAGCACGCCTTTACCCTCATACCGGTTAAGATCACCATCTCTTAATTCAAGTGCCTCATTTGTGCCTGTTGAGGCTCCGGAAGGCACAAAACCAAGAGAGTGAACTCCGGTATCCAGCTCAATTTCGCAGGCAATTGTTGGATTGCCACGAGAGTCAAGTACTTCCCGAGCGTATACATTTTTTATTATTGCCATATTTCCCCTCCGATATAGTTGTTAATCTTTAGCCTTAATATTCAATCATCTACTTAATCATGTCATGCTGAACGGTTACTTTGAATTTAATAATATTTACTGGACGCTAACATTGCCTTCCGGTGGGATGACACATATCCAGAATTGTCCCCGATTAAAGACAATTTCATTGCCTGCTTCGTCGTAAAAAAGCTCTCTATCTGCGGCGGAGTCTTTTTTCCATGTTCCTTTGATCTCTTTACCGTCAATGAATATTTCTGCTGTTCCTGATCCAATTGTGGTCATGGTGTACCCAGCTTCATTAATCCTTGTTGTAGTAGGCTGACGTTTAACTGTCATTACAATCACATTCTTAGGATTAAGCTGATTTTTGCTCATTTTATCAATATGCGGACTTCCTGCCAACGATCTTTTGTATGAATTTGTTGCCTTATCGTAATCGAAAGCAACATTAAATTGTGCGCTTGAAAAAACCACTGAAACTTTTTGTTTCTCTGGGATATTGGCTTTTTCGGTGTCAGTTGGATCATCTTTAAACTTTAAAATATTAAAATTATTGGCAGTTGGATAGTTGTTGCTTTTAGCCTGTTCGCGCAATTTTAGCGTTGATGTATACATAGTGTGCTCAGTAGCCAAACCTGCACTTTGTTCTCTCCAATATGAACCTGAGTATCTAAATTGATCTAAGTCTAAAATCTTATCTTTTGGAATTTTATCAAGCGCATCCATGTTACCACCTACATGGGCAAAGAACGCATTATAGCCATGAGCCCAATCAACAAAATAGGTTCTGGCTGAACGGACAGGCCCGACTTTTTCTGCCTCATTTGTTCCGAAAATAGCTAGAAAACGGGTAATTCCTCCCTCAGCAATTGCTTCGTAAACTATGCTAG
The DNA here is from genome assembly GCA_041649155.1 of Patescibacteria group bacterium. GTDB lineage: Bacteria > Patescibacteriota > UBA1384 > XYA2-FULL-43-10 > 1-14-0-10-43-13 > JAMCZZ01. Next base: position 748,821 of record JBAZNP010000001.1, read on the forward strand.
CCTTGCTAAGTCCTGACTGAGGCCTGGCATCAGGATGGTTTTCCACAATAACACCTAATGGATGGCGGTTAGCTGACTCCTGATCGGTCATTACGCCGTCCAGAATTGCAGAATAAAGCGTTTCGCTGACTTTGCTATCGTCGGTTTTAATATCTTCGTTTTTTGAGGTTGTTGTTTTTTCATGTGATTGTATGTATAGCCCTGTTCCAACTGCGGCAATAATAACCGCCCCAACGCTTATGATAAAAATCAGGCGTTTCTTTGGATTAGCAAAAAAATCCTGAACTTTCTGTCTAATCCTTTCGATTTTTTGTTTCAGTCCCCTTTTTGGTTTGTTCTGACCTTCTTCTTCGTTTAGTTCAATGTCCGACATCGAAACCCTCCGTTATTTTGGTTAATTTGTTTGAATTACAAAATTCTTTTATGAGCATATTATTTTTGCTTCGGTCTCCCTAACCAGCCTATTCGCTCGCTCAATAGCAATATAAATATTAATTGTCATCCTGAACTTGTTTCAGGATCCTGTCATTACCAAATCTGAACGCTCAGCCGACACTCGCAAAAACAATATACTCATCAAATTTCGCTTACTATAATATTAATGCCAATCAGCTAAAATTCCTCTTTTGCCTTGTAGCTTTTGTAAATAGTCGTAACAGGACAGCGCTGCTTTTGCTCCTTCTGCGGCGGAGATAATCGCTTGTTTGTATGGAGTTACGGTTAAGTCTCCGGCGGCAAAAATGCCAGGGACAGAAGTTTCCTGAATATTATTTACAATTACCTGCTTTTTACTATCGACATCAACTAATCCTTCCACTAGGGAATGATCAACAATAAAACCAACTTCAACAATCACGCCATCAGTTTCTATTGTTTTTTCGTCAGACAAGACGACAGACTTAACTACTTGCTCACCTTTTATTTCTTTGATCTGACTGTTGAATACTATTTCAATGTTTTTTGTGAAGTTAATGGTATCGATCAAGACCTGTTCTCCAGTAAAAGAGCTGCGGCGATGAATCAAATAAACTTTTTTGCAATATTTCGAAGCCAGAAGTGCTGCGTCCAAAGCGGAATTTCCTCCTCCGACTACTACTAAGGTTTTATTTTTAAAGAAGGGAGCATCACATGTAGCACAGTAGGAAACGCCTCTACCTTTAAACTCATTTTCGCCTGGAACTCCTAATTCCCTAGGCTTTTTACCTGAGGCTAAAATGACTGTCTTGGCTTCATATTCGTTTCGTAAGGTTTTAACTGTAAATTCACCTTTTGTTTTTGTGACCTTTACTGTTTCCTCAAAAACAATTGTAGCACCAAATTTTTCTGCCTGAGTTTTAAACTTGTTTGCTAGTTCGACACCAGAAATTTTTTCCACGCCGGGATAATTTTCAATATCCGGAGTTTTAGCTATTTGTCCGCCGATGTCACGGCTAATAACCAAAGTTTTTAAAGCTCTTCTGGAAGAGTAAATAGCCGCACTAAGACCGGCTGGTCCACCACCAATAATTATCACATCATACATGTATCGCTTCGCTCCAATTAAAATTTTATAATTAAAAAACTAAAAACAGTTATACTGAACTTGTTTCAGAATACAGACAAGTAGCATTTACTGTGAACTGATTTACTGTGAACTGATTTACTGTGAACTGATTTACTGTGAACTGATTTACTGTGAACTGATTTACTGTGAACTGATTTACTGTGAACTGATTTACTGTGAACTGACAACTTGTTATAAGTTTATATTAGCTTAAAATTCCGCGATTGTGAATTGATTTATTCTATACTAATATTTTTCTTGTTAAATTGTATCTTCGATTAAAAAAACAACAGACCAACCCGAACAAATAAGAGTTTAATAACGGTTAAAATCAGACCGCCAATATATTGAGTGGCCGGCCATGTGCCAGGTAGAAAAAGAATTAAAGCTGCGATAAAAATCCAGTGGCCGTGTTTTATTACCATATAGATTTGCCACATCAGAAATAATAAAAGAGCCAGTGAAATAAATGCCTGACTGGCAGGAGAAAAGCTGGAGATTAATTTATCATATTGAGTAAATATTAGATCCAAAATATCCTCTTTACTATTTAGCACCGATTACAACTATGACGTCGTAATCACCAACGATGCTATCACTATTTTGAGTTGTTGTTTGCAGGCTGGTCAATGTTTCCTTAACAAGATTAGCTTCGGCATCTTTGCCTGTTTTGAAATAAATCATGCTTGTGGCATAGTTGAAATTTTTTGCGTTTGTCACTCTTGATACTTTAAATCCTGCTGTTATGAGCTGATCTCTGATTGTGTCGGCCGAGCCTTTTATTCCGTTGCCGTTTAGAACTTCCATGATTATATTGGCTTTGTCTATAGTAGGAGTTGCTGTTGCTGTCTCTTGCGTTGTTTCTGTCGTTGTATTTGCGGTCGAAGTATCTTCTGCTGTTGTATCGGCAACTTTTTCTCCCGTATAATATTCATCATCTTTATTACTATCCGTAACTGTTTCTGTAGTTTTGTCTTTGAAAAATTTATTTTTGGCTACAGAAACGATTTCCGGATAATTTTGCCAGATTAACAGACCAAGTAATGCCAATGTGATAAACCAAAAAGTTGCTTTGGTTGAACTTTTTTTACGATGATGACTTTTTGAAGCAGGCTTCTTTTCTTCTTTGTCTATATACATGCCTTTTTTGTCAGGCTGTTTCTCATTCTCGTGTTTGTATTCGTAGTCAAAAAAATCATTCTCCAACTTTTCCAGTGATTTTGGATCCATTTTTTTTTCTTCAGGTTCAAAGCTGTCCAAGTCGATATTATTTTCATGTGTATTGCTAAAAACCGGAACATCGATTGATCTTTGTTGTGTGTGAAGTGATTTTTTTGGTTTGATATCGTCAGAAATACCCATTGCCCCTCGCAACGTTTAATGTGATTCAATTATATTCCAAATGAAAAATAAGTGCAAAAAGTAATAAATCATCAAATTGGACAGTCGCTGTTCCGGACATTTTCACCTGCGTTTGTTTTCTTGACAATCGTCAAATATGGACGATCGTTCTATTTTGACGATAGACAGGCATTACGCAAATATTGATTATTAGTCTAAAAAATGATATAAATAAGCACGGTTAAACAGGAGGAGGTGAGGTAATGACGCTTAAAATAGTGCTGGATGATGTGATTGAACAAGCGATATCTGCGTTGAAAGCATACTGCAAGTTTAAAGGTTGGAAAATATCCGACGAGGAGATTGCTCTAATAAGAATGTCTTGGCTTGCGGGCGATGATATTCAGATAGAGTCTTCTAGCGGCGTTGAATTAGAAGTTATTTCTCCTAGGATAAGTGGAGATAATGTCATTCTTGTTTATCAGGATGGAGAACGCAAACACCGAGCCACTAAAAATATAAACAATCTGATCTATCAGGCAACCAATAATGATTGGTACGACTGCGAGATGGATCGCCTGGCTGGCAAGCGTTGGCTTGCGGGAATTAAATCAAAATGACTGCTCACGTTCATATGGGCAGTCATTTATCATTTATATGGTGTTTATTGCTTGTCGTATTTTTCTACAAACTTTTTAATTTCTTCAATATTTTCTAAAACCATTTTTGCTTTTTTTAGACCAAACTGAAAAGGGTATTTATCCTCTTCATCGTTCTTGATAACGATCATTACATTTCCCTTGAATTCTGACTCTGATACTATCGACATAACCAAATCCTCCTCTAAATATTAATAAATCTATTTTACCATTTAGATATTGCCATGACCAGAACTTAAATCCAATTCATCATCAAATTTTATTTGCTCGACAAAATCGGGCATGTGGCTGACCATAATCATAGCACCTCTATACTCATCAATTGCTTTAGCAATTATCGGCAGGTGGCGAAAATTAATATGATTAGTTGGCTCGTCTAAAATCAAAAGACCTGGCTGCATTAGCGTAAGCCGTGCGAAAGAGAGTAAGCCTTTTTGTCCTTCAGATAATGCAGAAATCTTATGACCCATCAAGTCGCCGCCGATCAGAAAACCGGCCGCAACCGAACGCATAGTTTGTACATCCATACCTTCAGTTCTAGCGCTCATGAGCGAATCAAAAACTGTTTGATCAAAATCCAGATTAGAAAAATCTTGACTATAATAACCGACGCGTACTTCGTCTAAAATTTTAGCGTCCTGATTTTTGCCGGATACCAGTGAGCGCAAAAATGTGCTTTTGCCGACTCCATTCGGTCCAGTAACCAAGAGATGTATTCGTTTGCGGATAATTTTACCAACCTTTTTTGTAAGTGGTTCGTGATTATGGAAAGTTGTCACAGCGTTTATTGTTACAATATCGCCAATGATATCTTGGGCTAGGATGTTAAAATTACGGATAGTTCTGTCTTCATGTCTGACATCGACAATATCTTCTTCAAGTTCGATAGTTTCTTCTTTAAGTTTTTTGGCTAGTCTGCGCATCTTGCCGCCTTTATTGGAGAAAAAATTCACTTTTTCTTTGCGGTCAATGATTGATTTTTTGAGTTGGGCATTTTTTCTCTCTTCGCGTTCGACTCGTTTGCTAATTTCTTCAACTACTGAATAATAATCACCGACGTACTTTTCAACCTTATGGCTAAAGACGTTAAGATAGATAACGCCTTCGGTAAAGCAATTCAAGAAATCGGCGTCATGTGAAATTACGATTACGGTTTTATCATAAGTCATCAAGAACATAATTAAATGATCAATGCCGGCCTGATCAAGATTATTGGTTGGTTCATCGAGCAAAAGAATGTCGGAATTTTGAATCAAAGCAAAAGCAAGTAAAAGTCTTGCTTGCTGTCCACCAGAAAGATCGCCTACTCGTCTATCGGTTGGGATGTTTAAATTTACGGCTGTCATCACTTTAGCAATTTTGCTAGCTATGTCGGATGGCCACTCTTTGAAGGCTTTGGCAAAATAATCCATGATTGACAGAGCAAGGTCTTCGCGCGCCATAACTTGATGAGCTTTAGCAATTGTAATGTCTTTGCCAATGGAGATCTGACCTGATTTAGGTTTTAGCTCACCCATAATTAAAGAAAACAGTGAACTTTTGCCGGCGCCGTTTTGTCCCATTAAAGTTATTTTGGAATTTCTTCGTATGCTAAAACTGGCTTCATCTAAGATGGGCTTGTCGTGTTGATATTCGAAACTGACTTCATCAAATCTTAAAAGTACTTCTTCATTCATGTATTTGGGGAGAATTAAAAAAGGCGCAAATCACGCCACTTTTATTACTACAATATTACTATAACATATTCTACATGAAAGTACAGACTTTTCTGAAGTATGTGCTCGCCCACAACGTCATTCCCGCGAAGGCGGGAATCCAGAAACTATTATATGGATCCCCGGGCACCACTCTCAAGCTACACCGCTGGTCCCGAGGATGACAAGGAGAGATGGTGAGCATTTACTTTCTGAACAATATAATATGTATAAATTTTTGTCTGTTTATTTCTCAGCTAATTGTGATTCGGCCTCTCGTTCCATTTTTTCCAGTCGGGTGTAATAATCAGGAAATTCTTTGAGATGGGCCAGTGCTATTTTAGCGGTCATGAGAGGATCGTCATTTGTGACATTCGTCTCAGGATCGCATGAACCGTGTTCTAGTTCAACATTCATTCCGCGACAAAATTGATCAACATTAAATTCATTCCAGCTAATGTTTAACTTATCGCCACATTCTTTCGCTTCTTTGATTGTAAATTTTCTATTGGTCATATATCGCCTCCTTTGTGAGCAATTATTTTTGAATTTCTAAAAGGTCTGAGATGCGATCATCTAGATATTTGTATGAATCGTAGATACCTTGATTATAGAATTCAACTGCTAATTTATCAAGAAAAAAATCGAGAACGGCACTTGCTGCCAAGCCACCAATTTCTTCATCTCTTTCTTTTTGAAAGAAACTCTTGATTAGTCCAAGTAGTTCGTCTCTTTTCTCTTTTGATAAGTCAAAATCTTTATTTTGTTTCATTTAAAATTTGTTAGATATTTTTCTCAAAATTGGAGTGGAGTTTAAATTTCATAATATTTTTCTCCCAGTCATCCCCTATCACAAAATTTTCATCTTGGCCGGCGCCGAGAAGGGTCAAGTACTCGACATCTTTAATATCAATGCCCATTAGTCTGCATGCCAGCCAGTCAGCTGCAATCGGATCGGATGACGCTATAGCAAAATGAGCTGGAACCATGTGACCATTGACTGGTCCATTACCTTCCATTGCTTCAAAAGCGTCCAGAACAGCAAGCTTTAGTGGTATTTTTTCATATATGGTTCTAATATTTTCATTTATAGCTTTAGCGCCTTGGTGTATTAAGACTTTATTATTTTTCGGTAGTCCCAGTGACTCTTTAAATTTATTCATGGCTTTTGACATGGTCGGAATGGATCGTAATAAAGAACCGACAGCAATATTTTCAACTGCTCCTGTATAAATAGCAGCATCATGGGTTTTGGGTGGTGAAACGGAGATTAAGTAATCTGAATTTAATATTGTTTTAGCAACTTGTCCGTTCCATTTTTTACCTCTTGAATTGATCAGGGGGATTGTTCCATAATCATCTGTGTTTAGATCAACAATGGAAAAATCGTATTTTTCCTGCAGGCGTAAATAATCAAAATTTTTGAAAGCAGTCAGTGTGTCTCCGACGCCTACTCCTTCAGCTAAGGTAATTTGTCTTTTAACGTATGGTTTGATGAAGTCTAAAACGGCATCCAATGCTTCTGCATGTGTGGCGGCCAAGCGAACATTGTCAGTGACACAGCTTGTCTTAACTACAACTCGTTTAGCATTTTTTAATCCGGAAGTAATTTCACTCTTTATCAAAGACAAACATCTATCAATGTTGTATTTGCGGTCACCTGATTTTATGAATGATATTTTACTCATTTTTTACTGATAAATTGGTTATTTTTTATGTAAAATCGCCAAGGATATTCTTTGCAATGTTGCGCATAGTCGACGCCTATTCGGGTAGTGCAGATAATATCTTTTTCCGATACTTCTTCTTTGTTATCCTCTATGTAAATATTATCCGATTTTATGAAATCTGTGGTGTGGAAATCTCCGGTAATTCCGAACGCCACCGAAAGTTTACCAGGCCCTGTGGCAAGTTTTTCATTTAGTTTTACAAATTTATTATCGTTTATTCTATCTGAGATAATGCTTTGACCTTCTATAATCTCGACTGAACGTATCAATATGCCTCCGACGCCATTTTTCGTGTGTGCAACAACGTTAGTTAGCCAGAAAATTCCATAATTCAAATAAACATATAAATGGCCAACTTCGCCAAACAAGCCCTCAGTTCTTTTGGTAAGCCCTTTGCTTGCATGGCAGGCCAAATCATCCGTGCCCATGTAGGCTTCAGTCTCAATAATTTTTCCTACGACTCTTCCCTCTTCTAAATCAGTAACTAAAAACTTACCAAGCAATTCTTTGGCCACTGTCACTGTGTCTCGATCAAAAAAAGAACGTTCAAGTTTCATGATTTTTTAGGCATTAGGAATCAGAAATTGCAAATTCACTTACCGAATTTGCGTATTACGCCTTTTACTTTGCCTTGTATAGTGACTCTTTTTTTGGCAAAATGCATTGGTTTCATGGTGCGATTTGCCGGCTGAAGCCTGATCCCTGTTTTTTCATTATAAAATCTCTTTAGAGTGGCATTTTCATTGTCAACCAGTGCTACTACGATATCACCATTTCTAGCCGAGTTGCTTTGTTCGATAATAACGTAATCACCTTCCAGAATCCCGTCTTCAATCATTGAATTTCCTCTAACTCTGAGAGCAAAAGTTTTCCTCCCCATCATATCCCGTGGAATGTCGATTGTTTCATGAGTTCTTATGGCTTCAATCGGTCTTCCGGCGTCGATTACTCCTTCGAGCGGAATGTTGAATATTTCACATCCATCGTCAAAAGACGGAGTTAACTGAATAGTTCTGGCCTCCATAGCGTCTTTAGTGATATAGCCTTTTTCTTCAAGAATATTGATGTATTCTGCTACCGTGCCGGTTGAAGAAAAATCAAAATAGTATGCGATTTCCCGAAAGCTTGGAGCATAGCCGTTTTCGTCGATGAACCCTCTTAGATACTCAAGAATTTCTTTTTGTCGTTTTGTTAATGGAAACATGTTACCTCCTTTAAGTGTTCGCTTTTTGTTTTCCAAACAAAACTCGAACATCTTCATTATCGAACAAAAACCAAACAAGTGTCAACAACTTATCTTGTGGACAACTTTACTAATTTGAGATCATTATTCAATATAAAAAAATATGTTTGACAAAAAATAGGCTTGAGACTAATTTTAAGGTGTCCCTTTCTTAAATTGGAGTGTTCCTGTGAGTTAAGGCATAGAAACGCTCCAAGTGCATCATACCCTTCATTCCACATTCATTGGGTTATTAGTTTGTAAGTGCAAGATGCGGGCTGCAGCGCACTATCTGCAGATCTTCTTTCTTCGTTCTCCTTTCAAAGCTTACCAGGGCGGCACAAATTAGTGCCGCTTTTCTCTTTGGGTGAGGTTGAAATATTTTTTAGGTTATTTTATGAGACTAACGCATTCAATATGATGGGTCTGTGGAAACATGTCTATTGGCTGGACTCTAATTAGTTTTTTTCCGAAAGATTCGAATAATTTAATATCTCTAGCAAATGTTGCCGGATTGCAGGAAACATAAATCAAAATATCAAAATTCAAATGGCAAATGTTGGATATTAGCTCTTCTGTCAGGCCAGCTCTGGGTGGATCGACAATAATTTTGTCAAATTTTTGTTTACTGTTTTGTCTCAGCCATTTTGTTGCATCAGCACAAATAAATTCGCAGTTCAAAACCCTGTTTATTTTTGCATTATCTTTAGCGTCACGAATTGCTTCTTTAACTATCTCTATTCCGGTTACTTTTTTCGCAAAAGTTGATAAATAAATTCCAATGCTGCCTGTTCCACAATATAAATCCAAAACAGTGTCTCCAATCTTTACTTCAGCAAATTCCTTAATCTTTTCATATAGAGTATGAATTCCAAGAGAATTAGTTTGAAAAAATGATTCTGGCGAAATTTCAAAATTAAACTTTCCAATTTTTTCATGGATTATAGGCGAACCATAAATTAATCTTCTTTTTAAATTTAGCAATGATTTTCCGGGAGCAATTGTATGGTAAATAGATTTTATCTCAGGGATTTTTTTTAATGTATTAATGATTCCTTTTTCTCCAGGTAACTCATCTCCGGAAGTTATAATTTCGATCATAAATTCTTTAGTAACTTTACCTTCACGAATTTTTAATTGCCAGAATAGAGACCGATCTTCAACGTTTTCATTAATGAAAGTTTTTAATTGTATTAAAATTTCATTTGCTGTTTCTGACTGCAAATAACACTTGTCTATCTCCACTAAACCTTTATTGTAAATATAGTTGTGTCGGGCAAAGTTAATTCCTTTTGGATTATTTACGAAAAAAAAGCGAATTGAATTACGATAATAGAAGTCACTATTCGACCCAGGGATTACGGGAAGCGGCATTTTATTTATTTTTGCTCTACCAAATATTTCTCGAAAAATTTTATCTTTATAGATAACTTGATTATTATATGAAATATTCATATGCTCACAGCCACCGCATTTTTCAAAATATGGACATTTCGGGGTTATCCTCTCTAATGAAGGATTGATAATTTTTTTTATAATTCCTTCAGCATAATTTTTCTTGTCTTTGATAATTTCGATATCAACAATATCACCAGGTACGGATTTGCGAATAAAAACAGACTTACCGTTTTTATCGTGTCCAAGACCAAATCCCTCAAAAATCAATTTCTCTATTTCAATTTTCATTATGTGAGGATTATATCAGATCTTCAGTCATTTTTACAGGATGATAATGTGCGGTATCTAATATTGTCGCTTGTATTGATACCACAAAATAAAACTGACCGGTTTGCACTATTTACAAAAAAATGAATATAAATATTTATTTTTTTGTTTGTATTAAGGTAAATAAATACAATTTTTCTATGTATGCTTGAGCTAGTAATTTCGAATTATGAAATTATGCTCACCCTCATCAAATTTCTAGGCGCTCTCAAAGCCCCATCCGCTTGGGACCGTCGAAATTTGACAAGGGCTCACAATTTCGTAATTTAAGGTAATAGTTTATTGGGAGATACATGAAAAAGTTTTTATTGAGTTTGTTTGTGCTGTTTCTTTCATTTGGTAATAACATTGGTCTAGCGTTTGCTGAAAATCAAAGTCAATCGGTCAGCTTGAGTTTTAGCCATCTACTTACCAATAAGACGTCCCCTGAATTGCGGGGCGATATTTCTTCAACTGCTAACCTAATTGTTATTGTAAAAGTTGAGGGATGTGGTGAGATAGCAACTGACATGTTCGAAAACAATCAGTGGGTGTTATCAGAAGACTCTATTCAACCGTCTCTGCAAAATGGGACATATGATATTTATTTAGAAGCTAAAGATTACGACGGAAATGTTTTGGGGCAGTTTTTTCTTGGTGACGGGATTGAAGTCAACGATCAGTATGTTTCTACTCCGAAAGTTGAATTATTAAGTCCGGCTGATCAAGGAAATGAAAAAAACTTTGAAGTATTAGCAAAAGCAGAGCCGGAACAGGCAATCGAGGTTAAAATCAGCGACGGTTTAAATGCGTCAATTGAATATTCAGAATTAACAGATCTGGATGGAACAATGAGACATAGTTTTGATATTTCTGGTTTATGGGACGGAGAAATCAAAATCTCAACTATCGCAACAAATATTTACAATGGTGCGCAAAGTAGCGAAGTGATTAAAATTATTGATAAAAACTCAGCCACTTTATCATTACCTACCGTTTTATCTAGTGATGTGATCACGTCTCAAAATATGGGTAACTTTTCAATTACTGGTAGAGGGGCTTCTAACTCGACGCTCTATTATTATTTCTTTGATCAGCATGGAAATATCTCGACCGGAAGTGGTAACATCGGAGGTACACCTTACTACAAGCTTTATACCGATCTTTCAGATTTTTCTGATGGTGATGTGAATGTTTTGGTCGGGTTAAAAAATTCCAGTGGCGCCACAAGTAAATTAGTGGAGCACATAGTGCCCAAGGACACTACTGGTCCTAAGATTTATAATTTTGAGGCTGATCCGTATATTAACAAGGATAATGCTTCTAACTTTCATATAAAAGCAATAACGGAGCCGAATTCGGAAACAATGATTGTTGGTAGCGAGGGCTTAACTCCTGTCTATATTAGAAAACAGGCCGATAGTAATGGATTGTTGGATTTTAATATGGATTTTAGTGAGTTGCTTGACGGAGAAATAAGTATATATTTAAATACATATGATCAGTATGAGAATTCTGAACAAAAAAACGTTAAGGTTTCAAAGGACACTCTATCTCCGGAGCCACCACAGATTTCTGGTAATCTAACCAATATTAACTCTAGCTCTAACTGCATACGAAGTATGACAGGAAGTGCCGAAGCAAATTCCAAAGTAGAATATAAGATTTTTAATGGAGATATTGAAAAAATCTCAGGTCAGATTGATACAGATGAGCAAGGAAAATTTGTTTTAGACGGAATTGATTTTACAAATTTTTCCAATGGCTCAGTAAAAATTTCACTGACTAATATTGATTCGCTTAGTAACGAAAGTGAGCCAACTGTTGTTGCCTTTGAAAAAAACATTATTGCCATTGCCGCTGATACGGATACATCAGAAATAGATGAATCTTCCGGTGATACTAATGTTTCCGATGAATCCGACATAGCTCAATTAATTTCAACTAATACAAATATTGCTGCTGCATCAACATCAGAAACCCTGCCATTGGCTGGTCCGGATTGGTTTAAATTAGAGTTCTTGATATTAATAGTGTCTTATAGTTTTTGGAAAATATTTTTATTCTTTAATCTTAAGAAGATATAGAAATTTAATTATTGCTTTCAGTTGCTTTATATAAAATTATACCGGCTGCGGTGGCAACATTCAATGAGTTAGCAATTCCATGCATTGGTATTTCAATTGAGCAATCACACAGATCTAAAACTTCTTGATCTATGCCTTCTGTTTCATGCCCGATAATAATCGCCAGGGGTTTGTCGTATGAAAAAGTATGATAATTAACGCTCTCCTCTGTTTGTTCGAGAGCGACTATTTTAACGTCTTTTTCTTTAAGCTTTAAAACGAGTTCTTTTGTCGAGCTAAAGTGCTCCCAATCAACAAAATCAACCGTTTTTAAGGCGGTTTTCTCTATTTCTTTTCTGGGAGGTGCGGCGGTTATTCCACAGAGATATAACTTTTTTATACCTGCAGCATCGGCGGTACGAAAAATTGCACCCACATTATACATGGATCTAATGTTATCGAGTATCAAATAAATATCCTGTTTGGGCTTTTGTTTTAGTTTATTCAAATCGCCCTTACTCTCAACTATCTCTTCTGTAGTTAATTTACGCATGAATTATTGTTTTGAATTACGAAATTACGCTCATCCTCATCAGATTTTTGAGCACTCTTAATCCGCCATCTGGCAGACCTTACACTCTCTACTCTCTACCTTCTACTTTCTTATCGCACTGACAAGTTTTTAATCTGTTTTTGATAGCTTCAACAATAGCAGCTTTAGGAAAACTTTCCTGCGAGGATGCTTCCAGATCGCGAAGAATCAAATCATCTTTCAGCGCCTCTTTTTGACCGATGATGATGGCATATTTTGCCCCAAGTTTAGAAGCCATACGAATTTGTTGGCGAAGGCCGTCATTGGATGGTACAAAATAGACGTTAATATCATTACCTGACAAGCTGTCATAAATCTTTTTCGAAACAGATTTTGCCTTATCTCCTAATTGCAAGATGCAAACTTCAACGCCTCGTTTGGCAGGCACTTTAATTTTTTGCTCTTTCATTAAATTAACAATTCTTTCGATCCCCAGCGAAAAACCAACTGCTGGTGTTTTGGGGCCGCCTAAAAGTTCAACTAAGCCATTGTATCGTCCGCCACCGCCGACAACGTTTTGTCTTGATTTATCATTTTTATCAGCTATTTCAAACACAGTATTTGTATAATAATCTAGACCACGAACCAAAGTGTGATCAAGGTCATATTTGATGTCGAAGTAATCTAAATATTCCAAGGTATCTTGAAAATGTTTTTTGCATTCCGGACAGAGTGAATCAAGGATAACCGGTGCGCCCTTAGCCGCTTTAACGCATTTTTCCTCTTTGCAGTCCAAGAGACGAAGAGGATTTTTGTCATATCTTTCCTGACAGTCTTCACATAAGTCTTTTAGATTGCTTTTGTAATATTTTTTCAATTTTGCGATGTATTTTGGACGGCAAATCGGGCAACCGATTGAATTAGTGTAAACTTTAAGGTTTTTTAAACCAAGGCGAGTTAGGATTTCCCAAGCTGACATAATGGCAAGATAGTCAGACTTTGCTGTTTCGTCGCCGAATATTTCAACACCCAGCTGATAGAATTCTCGAAAACGACCTTTTTGTGGTCTTTCGTGTCGGAACATTGATCCAAAGTAGTAGAGTCTAACAGGTTGTGGCCAGCTGGACATTCCGTTTTGAACAAAAGATCGCACAATTCCCGCTGTTCCTTCTGGTCGTAAAGCATATGAGGCCGTTTCTTCTTTTTCGGATGTTTTTTCTAGCAGAAACATTTCTTTCTTTACAATGTCGGTGTCTTGTCCAATTCCACGAGAAAAAACTTCAACATTTTCAAAATGCGGAGTGTCAATTCTGTCAAAGCTCAATCCCTCTAGAGTTTTTTGAGAGATTTCTCTAACGTGTTGCCAGTAGTGTTGTTCTGGTGGAAGAATATCTTTAGTCCCTCTGGCTGATTGATAATTTGCTTTGGCCATTTTTGTCTCCAATAGAGAATTAATTGCTTTTATTACAAGATATAAATAGTAAATACCTCAATGCGTAAAAAAGGTGAAATACCGCCCCGATTCATCGGGGCAACATGCCCGATTTTAGGGCAGTGTCCAGGGCTTGCCCTGGGGTATGATACCCTTTATAGCGGTTGCCCAAATCGTAACAAGATTGAAGCCAAAAATCAACAAGCATGCAGTGAGTTCTTATATTTTGGAGAATTTATTTTATTTTAATAATTAAGCTTTGGTTTTTGAGAGTTTCAAGGAGCCTTTTTCAATGGAGATTTTTAGAGTATCGCCTGATGAGAATTCTTCAGTTAATATCCCCTCCGAAATTGGAGTTTCTATATAGTCGGAGATCACTTTCCTAATCGGTCTTGCTCCAAATTCCGGACTAAATCCTTTTTCAGCGATCCAATCCTTAACCTCTTTTCTAACTGAGAGAGAAAATTTTAAAATTGAAAGTCTTTTCTTGAGATCGATTAGTTGAATTTCAACAATTTTTCTAATGCTTTCTTTTGAAAGTGGTTCAAAAACAATAATCTTGTCAATTCGGTTCAAAAACTCAGGTTTGAAGTGTTTCTTAATCGACTCCATAACATGATCTTTTAGTTTTTGATATTCGTATTCAGCATTTTTATTGTTAAAACCAATGGCAGCTTGTTTGTTTAAAATATCCGTACCAAGATTTGAAGTCATTATTATGATTGTATTTTTGAAATCAACTTTCCTGCCTTTAGCATCCGTTAACTCCCCGTCTTCTAGTATCTGCAGTAAAATATTAAAAACTTCGGGATGAGCTTTTTCAATTTCGTCAAGTAAAATTATTGAGAAAGGATTTTTTCTGACAGTTTCTGTTAATTTGCCACCCTCTTCAAAACCAATATAACCGGCGGGTGCGCCCACTAGTCGGGAGACGTTATGTTTTTCCATAAACTCTGACATGTCGATCTTAATGATTGAATTTTCATTTCCAAGCATCTCCTTCGCCAATGTTTTTGCAAGTTCGGATTTGCCTACTCCGGTAGGCCCCAGAAAGATGAATGAGCCGGTTGGTCTGTTAGGGTTGGAAATTCCAACCCTGGCTCGCTTGATTGCCTGAGCGATTGATTTGACGGCTTCGTCTTGGCCGATAATCCGTTTCATAATTCTCTTGTCTAAATCAAGATAACGTTTTTTCTCTTCTAACGTTAGACTGGAAACAGATATGCCTGTCCATTTGGAAATTAAGCTCGCAATATCTTCTATTCCGATTTCCTTTTTGGTTACCTTTTCACTCTTGGACTGGATCCTTTTCATTTCCTGTTCGATTATGACCTCTTTTTTTCGAAGCATGGTTGCTTCTTTATATTTTTCTATCATAATCAGGTCATCCTTTTGCTTTAAAATACTCCTTAACTCTTTTTTGAGTTTGTTAAGTAAAACGGCATTTTCGGAGATCTTGGACGCGGCAGCTCCAGCTTCATCGATTAAATCAATTGCTTTATCTGGAAGGAAGCGGTCGTTTATATATCTTTTTGATAGCTTTACGGCAGCCTCAATCGCCTCACGGGTGTATTTTATTCCGTGATGACTTTCATATTTGCTTTTTATCCCTGCTAAAATTTTTATTGATTCAGGGATGCTGGGTTCGGAAACTTTTACTGGCTGAAACCGTCTTTCAAAGGCAGGATCTTTTTCAATATGTTTCTTATATTCATCAAAAGTGGTCGAGCCGATTGTCCGGAGTTCGCCTTTGGCCAACATTGGTTTAAGGAGATTTGCAGCATCAATCGATCCTTCGGTTGAGCCTGCACCAACAACAGTATGAATTTCGTCAATAAACAAAATTACGTTGCCTTTTTTCTTGATTTCGTCAAGAATTTTTTTGACTCTGCTTTCAAATTGTCCGCGATACATTGTTCCGGCAATCAGTGCTCCCATATCCAAGGACAATATTTCTTTATTCAGAAGGTTTGCTGTTACTCTACCGTCGATGATTTTTTTTGCCAATCCTTCAACAATTGATGTCTTCCCCACTCCGGGGTCTCCGACTAGAATCGGGTTGTTTTTAGTCCTTCTTGATAATATTTGAATAATTCGTTCGGTTTCAGCTTCTCTGCCAATTACGGGGTCAAGTTTATTTTCTGCTGCCAGTTTATTAATATTGGTTGTATAAAGTTCAAGCTGAGAAATTGTTTTTGCTTTAGACATGGTCTGACCGCCGCTCTGCATTGGCCCCATTGGTCCGAAAAAATCATTATCTCCCATTCCTATTTCATTCATGATATTTTCATTTTCCGGTGGAATATTTACTTGAGCAAAAGTTTCGTTTATGTTGCCAAAAATTGATTCGATTTGTTTGACGATGTTATCGGGACTAACGCCTATCCTTTTAATAATAATATATGAATTAAAAGATTCATCTGACAATAAAGCAATTAGAAGATGTTCGCAATCAACAACTGAATGATTGTGTTTAGAAGCGATCTTAACAGCTGCCTGAATTGATTTCTTGGACTCACCTGACAATCCAATCGGTTTTTTTGATATATTCTGTTTGCTAATTAAAGAACCAACCAATTGAATTTGGTCGGGTCCGATTTTAAAGCTTGAAAGTACTTCAAAAGCTAGATTGTTTTTAATCATAGACAGAGCTAAAAGCTGGTGTTCTGTATTCATGGGAGTGTTTTGCTCTTTCGATATCCGCTCTGACATGATTAAAACTTTTTTCAGATTTTCACTAAATTTTTTAAAAATATCTTGGTTCATAAGTTTATATTATTATTTTTGTTGTTTAAATAAGTTAACGTATAATTATTATACTAAAAAATATAAAAAGCAAGATACAAAAAGTGAGCACTAATCAAATATCTAAACCAAAAATACTTAAATATTTAATTGAGTTATTAATAGGGCATGCAAGTTTCTGGTTTTAGCTAAGATTATTCTTCGGAATTTTCAGGCTCTTCTGCAGGTTTTTCCTCTTTTTTCTTAGTTTCTTCTTCGTCAAGAACAACATCTATTCCCCAGCCAGTTAGTTTTGAGGCCAGACGAACATTCTGTCCGCCCTTCCCAATTGCTAAGGATAAGCTTTCTTGGTCTACAAAAACAGTAGCCTTATTGTCTTTTGACGATATGGAGATTTTTTTTGTTTTCGCAGGAGAGAGTGCATTCATGATGAATTGTTCAACATCTTCGTCCCAAAGAACAATATCTATTTTTTCTTCACCGATTTCAGCCAAAACTGCCTGAACTCTAGTTCCGCGTTGTCCAACACAAGAACCAACCGGATCAATCTTGTCTTCAGTTGCGATGACGGCTAATTTCGTTCTGGATCCAGCTTCTCTGGCAATGCTTTTAATGTCTACTGTTCCAGCATTGATTTCCGGTACTTCGAGCTCAAAAAGACCGCGGATTAATTCTTTGTCGGATCTCGAGACAATGATTTGAGGACCTCTAGTCGTCTCGGCTACTTCTTTAACGTAGACTTTGATCCTTTGTCCAATATAATATCTTTCTTCCCGAACCTGATCAGCAGGATACATAATACCATTAGCTTTTCCAAGAGAAGCTATCACATTTTTACCTTCAAGTTGTTGTACAGTTGCATTAACAACCTGGTTTTCTTTATCTTTAAATTCTTTATAAAGTAGTTCTCTTTCAGCCTCTCTGATTCTTTGAATGATGACTTGTTTGGCGGTTTGTGCTGCAATTCTTCCAAATTCCTCTTTCTTTTCGAGTGGAATAGATACTTCATCGCCAACTTTAGCTTTTTTATTTAACTTTAAAGCCTGATCAAGTGTTAGTTCTTGTTCTTTTTCTTTAACTTCCTCTTCCGAGTCAACGACTACATAGACCCTAAACATATCAGCTTGTCCTGTTATGGGATCTATTTTTGCTTTCAATATTTGTTTAGGTTTTCCGTAATCTTTTCTATAAGCGGCAGCAAGAGCGGCTTCAACTGTCTCAATTACAACGTCCTTATTTAAGCCTTTATCTTCGCAGATTTCTTCGATTGCACTCATAAATGGGTTTGAATTTTGTGCCATGTTTTCTCCCTTGCCCCGTTAAATCCGCGAAGCGGTAATTCTGCTACGGCAGAATGTATTTAACTGGGGTTTGTTAATTTATTTTATTTCTTTAATTATATCATATAAAGGGTATTATACCCCAGGGCAAGCCCTGGACTTTGTCCCGATTTATCGGGACAATTGCGCGGCAAGCCGCGAGGTATTTCACCTTTTTTACGCACCGAATTATTTACTATTTGTATCTTGTAATAAAACTAATCTGATTTAAAAAGCGGTAACCGAAACGGCTACCTTACTTAATTTACATAGTACAGCAAAAACATGCTGCATGTCAAGAATTTCTTATTGTTTTATGAATTATTATTCAGGGGCGCACAAGTAGTGCATAATCCATTTTCTCACGAATAATTTTGAATTTGTGAAAACTTACAAAAATACTTTATTTTTTAGGGTGATTTTATAGATTTTTCATGATGTAGTTTACTCCTCTTAGCGATAATCTTTGAGATGTAATTAATTTAGTTCTTTATCACAAAATAGCAGTAATTTGTGGCTTTACTCTTGACAAATATTATAAAAGAGTGTAGAATTCCGGCACTTTTCGAGGATATCGTAATTTGCCATCTATTAAATTGAAAGGTAATCATGCAATTGTCTGAAAAGGTTAGCAAAGAAATCAAAAATTATATAATGAATCTTCTCGGCAGAGATGCTTTTGTTATAGGCATGGATGGAATATGTTTAGCTTCTCCTGATCCTAATCAAATAGGATCTAAAATTGAATTACAAAAAGATGCTTTTAAAGCAACTGATGTGAGAGCTGTTGAAGTAAATAAACGTCAACAAGTTCTAATTCCTCTTGAATATCAAAAAGAAACTATCGCCTTACTTCTATTAAATGAGAAACTAGAAAAACTCAATAGCTATATTTCTTTAGTCAAGAGTTTCGCTGAGCTATTAATCCAGCAATATTATGAAAACAATAAACCAATATTTGATACTACTGACCAATTTATTACAAAACTAGTAAATAATGCCTCAAGACATGATTGGCCTTTGTATGAGTCTGAAGCGAAAGTTCTAGGTTATGATCTAAGTGCAAAACGTGTTGCTATTGTAATTCATCTAGATGGTTTCTGGGAAAAGTGTCTTTTGTCTATCGATCAACCTAGTTTTGAACGCGACGAAGTAATAAAAAATGCCAAAAGAAGTATAGAGAATACTATTAATGGTTTCTTTTCCAGGAACAATGATGTGATAATTGCCTATTTGGGAAGTGATAAGTTCGCTGTATTTAAGGCGGTTAGCGATCAAGATCAAGCCAATATTGTCAAATTTTTAAAAAAGTCCTACAAATCTATTTTTGAGCCGCTAAAAAATTATCGCATAAATAGCATTGCTGTCGGCTTTGGAGAAGCTTACAGCGGAATTGAGGGGCTTGTGACGGGATTTAGAGAGGCAGACTTATCACTAGAGCTCGGTCAGAAGCTTTGGGGAAAAGATAAAGGCTATTATTTTGGTGATTTGGGGATTCTTACTATTTTAGGAGAAGGAAATAGAGAAAAAAATGTTCAGTTTGCAAATCAAATGTTAGATTGTATGCATAATAAAGATTTAAATGAAACATTAGAATGTTTCTTTGATCAAAATCTAAATTTGACTGAAACTGCCGAAGAACTTGGAGTGCATCGAAATACTATAATTTATAGATTAAACCAGATATCAAAAATTCTTGGTGCAGATCCTAGAGTATTTGATCAGGCAATGACGATAAAAATAGCTCTCCTGATAAGAAGACTCTTTGCGTAAATAAAAGACATATCGTGTCTCGTTCCTGATTTTTTGGAGGCTATTTCACTTTTTTATCAGTCTTAGTTAGGCGTCGAGCCTAGACGGATGCGCTGATTAATTTAACAATCATATTCTGCGATAAAAATTACCATAAAAAATAAGCCAAAATTAATCATTGGCTTATTTTTTAATCAGGTTAATTTAATATCGTATTGATTTTTGCAATTACATCATTGGGCGTATTTAGGGCCTTAATCATGTAATCAGTTGCACCCAAAGACAGGGCTAATTTCTTATCACTATCAAATGATTTGCTTCCAATATTAGTCAATACTATCACCGGAATTTGATTGAGTTTTTTATCGAGCTGTATTTTTTTAAGAATCTCAAATCCGTTTAGACCTGGCATTAGTATATCTAATAATATCAAGTCTGCGCCTTGTTTAATTTTCGCAATTGCTTTCTTTCCGTCCATGACCGTGGCTACCGCGAAGCCTTCGATCTTAAGTTTTTCTTTGTACATTTCAACCAATGTTTGATTGTCTTCTACTATTAGGATTTTCTTTTTTTCCTTATTTGTCATGATAGCTCTTTCTTTTTATTAATTTGCTAATGGTAACAATATTGAGATACTCGAACCTTTGCCTAATCTACTTGTAACTTGTACTTTGCCGCCTTGTTTTTCTATTAAGTTTTTTACAATAAACAGACCAAGCCCTGTGCCTCCTGCTTTAATACTTTCTGAATTTTGCACTCTATAGAATTTGTTAAAGATTGCAGCTTGATCTTTTTTGGGAATTCCAACTCCGGTATCTTCTACTACTATTCCCCCAAGGTTTTTTAATCTCTCGTTCCTTAATATTATATCGCCGCTTAATGTGTATTTTATGGCATTATCTACAAGATTTGATAATGCTTGTTTTGTCTTATCGTAATCTCCAATAAGTTTAATATTTTTAGATGCGACAGCTATTTTTAAATTAATGTTTTTGTCTGCCGCCTTTTGTTCAAAGTCAGCAATAACATCTTTCATTAAATTGGTTGAGCTGAATGGAATTTTATCAAATACTGTTTTGTTCTCCTCTATCCTAGCGGTTTTAAGTAGATCTTCCACAAGAATGACTAATTTATCAGTTGCTTGGTAGACTTTGTCAAAATATAACTTTTGTCTCGGATTAATTTCTCCTGCATCTCCACTTAAAATCATTGAGAGGTAGCCTTTAATAGCTGTAATCGGAGTTCTAAGCTCGTGAGTAGTAGTGTATATAAATTCTTTATTTCGATCTTCCATGGTTTTCTCTTTCGAAATATCTCTTATTATTGCAATCACATAATCAAAATCATCTTCTTTAAAAATAAATGAAAGTGTGATTCCCAACCATTGTTCTTGCTGGTCTGAATTAAAGCTTCTAACTTCACGATAAACTGTTCTGGTTTTATTTTCTAAAATATCTTTTTTTATTTTTTTATATTTTAGGACTATATCTGTATTATTTCTTAAAAAAATATCAGATGATTCGAAACCGGTAATTAGCTCCATTGCCTTATTCCAAACCATTATTTTATCTTTTGAGTCAAATACAATAATTCCGTCGCCAGAGTTATCTATAATGTTTTTCAGCTGTTGTTCATCTTGTCTGATCTGTTTAAAAAGCTTAGCCGTATCCATTCTTGAGGCTATTCTTTCTGCAATAATACTAAGCCATTTTATATCTCTGCTATTATATTTTTTTTCTTTATTGATTGCGTATAAAAATCCAATAGTTTCATTATTTAGTTTGATCGGAGTTAAGATTATTCTGGAAATATTATTTATATTATCAAAGTTATTTTTTGCATCGTTACATATAAATTCATCTTTAAAATTCTTTCTTTCCATTATTTGTGCAATTAAACTCGGTATTTCGGAATTTTCGTTTTTAACCAAGCCGATTTTATCGTCTTTCGGATTTAAAAAATAAAGATCTGCTACTTTCGAATCTAATATGGTAGCGGTTTTCTTTAGTACATTGCTATAAAAATTTGGAGAGCTTATAGAGAGCGAGGATATCCTAAACAATCCGGTTAACTGTTCAATTTGTTTTTTAACTGTTTCCTGTTTTTTTACTAATTTTGTTGTATCAGAAAAACCTATAAGGACACTATTGCATCGATTATTTTTTTCAATTACAGGATTAAATTGACATTTAATTCTGTCTCCTGTTCTTTTTTTTGAAACGAATTCCATGTTATATGTTTTCTTATTTTTAATAGACTTTTGAATCGTTATCTGCATATTTTTCGAATTTGCTTCATTTAATTCTGAGAGATAATGGTTAATACTTTTATTCTCTAAATCATTCTTTTTCAAAGGAAGTAATTTTATTGCTGCTTCGTTTGTGAATATAAGATTGAAATTTCTATCTACCATGATCAACCCATCAGTTGTGGTCTCTAACACTTTTTCGAATGTTTCCCTTTCATTGTCTAGTTGTTGGTATAGTTTTTCATATTCCATTGCCTGAGCTATCCTGTTGGCGACTATTGATGCTGTTTTAGTTTCGTCCTCAGAAAAAAAATGATTTTTTGATTTTGTCAGATTTAATACACCCCGTAATTTATTATTATAAATCACAGGTATTGAGAGTAGCGATCTTGCTTTGTGATGCGAAAAGGGAATAAAAAGAGGGTCTTTTTCTGTATTTGGAATCGCTAGGATTGTTTTATTTTGTGCAACATATCCAGCAGCCCCTGTTCCTATTTTTAAACTCAAGGGCTTGTGCTTAGGGTCGTCATTATCGCTGTAACTAAAAATTACTTTTAAACAATTACTTTTAGGCACCATTAAACTAGCTCCTATGATATCCATGCCTATAAACATCTGCTTCAGCATCGTTTTGATTATGTTCGTATGATTTGACTCCGAACTTAAGGCTAAGGATGTCTGGTAGCTTAAAACGTTATGTGCTTCTTGACGTCGTTCTTTGGTGATGTCCTTAACAACAAGGGTGGAACCACATATTTTACCATTGTTGATCAGCGGGTTTGCAATTATGTTAAATGATTGATTTTGGTTTTTAATAATATTCGAGATTGTATATTCTTCTGATATTGCTCGTGAAGAAATCTCCGACAGAGATTTTATGAATTTGTCATACTTCTTATTGTTAGCTCTTTTTAGAGTTGACAACATCTTTTCTGCGGTGTTGTTTGTAAAGGTGGGGTTATTCTTTTTGTCGAATGTGATGATGGAAAATGGGATAGTATCTATAATAGAGCTTTCTGGCAGTCTGGTAGTTCTGTTAATATCGGCGTGGATTATTGGATTTTCATTTTTTTCAAAAAAATTAATTCTAGACAATATAATTTTTGCATTAGAGATTAAATCAACATCTTTTAATCCATCTTTTTTTTGCCAGACTAGGCTAGCTTGACTAGTTCCAATAAAATTAAAATCTTTAATTTTGCATCTAAAAATATAGCACTCGTGAAGTTCTGCTCCATATCGACAAGGATCAATGAGTGTTTGATGAAGAATTAGTTTCTTGCTTTTTAAATCCAATCCAACTTTGTCTACGAACAACCTGCTCAGTGCTTCTTCAACTGATTCTTCATAATGCAGATGTGTTGTCGGTATACCAAATCCATATGGAAATTTTTGTCTTTTAATTAGTAAAATATTATCTTTTTTTTCAATTATTGCACCAATCGTTACGTGTTTTATCAGCCCATTCTCTTTTGTTGAGTAATTTTGTCCATCGTTATCAATTACGCGCGTATTTTTTTCTCCACAGTTGGAACAATAATAAAATATGTGGTTTTTCTCCACAACAGTCGAAACATTTTCACTTAGGCAGTTGATGCATTGCTTCATAATTATATTTAAGAAATTAAATTTGGGATGTTGGGGCGAAAGCAGTTAAACTCACGCCCCGTGTTGCTGACCAACCATTATTTTTTTCATGGCTTCCTACCTATTCGTGCCCCATTACGAACATTCTGCCCAAACCGGCAAGTTTCTCCTTGGCGATACAATGATGTTTTTTTGCTTTGACGACTTCCTCAATCAAAGATGCGAGCTTGTGCATATCCTCTTTGGTTTCATTCTTTGCCTCATAGCAATTTTTGCTGGATTTTTTAAGTGGAGGAGAAAAAGAAACGGAATCCAATACTTTTAGAGATGCAATAACCCATTCATGATGTGATTTCGGACTATATCTTTCAATAAGCCTTTTAGCTCGTGTCCCTTTTTCACAGTTCAGCCGTATAATTGTTATTTCCGGGAAGATTTCAACAAAATCATCTTCCAGTTCGGTTGAAATCTCAAGTAGTAAAACTTGATTCTGGTTAAGCTCTGAATGTTGTTTCAGGATTCCATTGACTAGATAGCGATTGATGAATTCGTCGGAACATGCCACCATTTCTTCAGCTTCAGGAATAAACACTCCTAAATTTGCTAATCTCGTTTTTTTCATCCAATAGATCCACTCTGGACAAGGCTCTAAACAGATTCCGACGTTCATAGAGCAAAGTTGTGGCTCGTTGCAGTCAATGATATCCCAAACGGAAATACGTCTATAGGGCATTTTTCCGTTTTTTTCCAACTTGGTTGGGGGGCGGACAGAATCTTTGTCAACAAAGACGAATCTTTCATTATTGCGATTTAGAAGGTGCGCTATTAGGCTTGATTTGCCGACTCCAGCAGGACCTGAGATCGCAATAACATTACTCCTTGTCGTTTTATCGTGAATACTCAAATCATTTCGGTCTGACCATCCACGTCTAATGTGTATCCTCCCATTGGGGGGATAGCATTTTGTGTGCACTTTACTTCCCTCCTTCTTTGCGAGATATCTTTCATATCACGGTCGTCACTTTTTCTCCAGTATTTTGAAACCACTGTTAGGATACAAGGATCGGTTTAAGATTTTTATATGTTTTTTAATAATAAACTCGTTTTTTTGGCCCTTTTTTTGTGATTTATTACAAAAAAAGGGCCAAAAAGCTCGTTTTTAAATTGAAAAAATATTTAATTTAGATACTTCTACAAATTTCAGCCATTGTGATTTATTATAAAAAATGTTTGATTTTAAGCTCAACCTTATTGACAAAAAATACAAAATGTTATTAAAGAAATCACCAGTTCATGACTGAAAATAGCACTGTTTGGTTGCCAAAATGCCTTGACATACTTTTGGCTAGACCTTAAGATTGATCGGTTTTATTAGAACCAAGCCCAAGATGGCTTTTAAAAGTTAGGATTTCATACAAATTATGAACAAAAAGGATATTGAGAATTATCTCAAAGAGACATTATTATTAGCTAAAAAAAATAAAAATAAATATGAAAAGAAATTAAGAAAAATTATATACTTGCATCAAAATAAAATTCCTGCACTCGCAGCTATTTGTTTGTTAACAGGTGTTTTATTGGTGGCGGGTATAATAAAAAGTCCGGTTAGATCTTTAAGTGTGGCTAAATTAAACCAGTCGATAAATACTTCATTGTCTTCTGACGCTCCGGATTTAAATAATTTAAATTTTAAAAATATCGAAAAATTCGAAGTTCCAAATGCAAAGGCAACAGTAATATACATACCTCAGCTGCATAAGGAGCCAACTTCAAATGCTTCCGATAAAACGAACGATCAGGCAACGACAGTTCAGAAAGAGATTTCGGGCATGTTGAAAACATTGGTTGACGACAACCATGTCAAATATGTAATGGACGAAACCGATCTTTATGGGTCAATGCCTGCTGATAAGGTTGAAAAAATTAAAGCTGGTTTTTCGGAGATTGAAGGAATTAGGTCGGATATAAAAACGATTATCGAACATTATTTGAAGGATGGCGGTTCTACTGAAACTGCGGATGCTGTTCAAAAAAGCGTGGACGAAAAGCTTGATGGTTATGAACGAAACATATATCTAACTGGTGGCGCGGCTGTGTTAGCAGCTCAAGATGATGATGCACATGTATATGGTTCACAAAATGCAGATACCATTAATGAAGCAAAGGTAGAATTACAAAACCTCGTTTACATGGAAGCAAGAATAAAAGAGCTCGAAGCTCAAAATGGTTCGGGATCGATCGGAACAACATCGACTTCAAGCAGTAGCCAGTCATCGGCTGCAAGTATCTTGTCTGCGTTGGGAAGTAGTAGTAAAAGTAACGGAAGTTCTTTGCAACCTATTATAAATTTTGCGAAGAAAAATAACGATACAGAATTAATCGAGGAAATTAGTAAGATTACTAGTGCCTCTAAAGCTTTTACATCTAGCAGAAGTTATGAAACAACTTCAGCCACATCTACAACGACGGCTCCGGTAAATGTTTATAAGAATGTTACTGATTTGGAAGGATTAAAGGAAGAGTATCAGACTGCCTATAATAAGTTCATGAAGTTAGCCAAAGACCAAAGAAGTCAAGAGGTCGCTGATAACATTGATAAAATGATGGAAGAAAATGGCCAAAATACAAGCATCTTAGTGTTCGGTATGCAGCATAAGGATCAGCTAGTCACAGCTCTTAATAAGAAAAATATTAACGTGATTGTAATTACTCCTGAGTCCGAATAGTTATTAAAGACACAAAAGCATATCGTTTTACAAAAATATCGCTCCGATAAATATCGGAGCGATATTTATTTAGATAAAATTACAAGATTAACAAATTTAAGTTCTGCGTTGTTGTGTTTGTTGATAGAGAATATGAGCCATTTTAAAATTAGTATAATGATGCCTTAAAAAACACATCCATTTCGCCATAATTAATAAATTACAACATTTTGGGAATATTTCTTTGCAGACTGCGGTCGAATAAGAAATTCCCGATCAAATTTAACCAAGTGGCTATGAGACGGATTTGCAATGAGGTAAATTAAAACGCCTTCTTTTTCCTACTAGGATGAGGAGGGTGTTTTTAATTATTTCTCTTTAATCTGTTAATAAGGATAAGCCAAAGAAATTTTGGCAAAGCCATCTGCCTTTTGATTCTAATAGGTTCTTTAATGAGTCTATATAGCCATTCGAGACCGGATTTTTGCATCCATTTAGGAGCTCGTTTTTTTACGCCGGCGATAAAGTCAAATGATCCGCCAACTCCAATGCCAATTTTGCATTTGGTTTTGTTTAAGTTTTCAGCCAGCCATTTTTCCTGTTTTGGTGCGCCAAAAGCCACCAACAATATATCGGTACGTGATTTATTTATTGCTTCCAGCATCTGATTGGTTTCCTCGGCTTTGCCTGAATATACTCCAGAGATTTTTAAACCGGGAATTTCTGTTTGTAGCTGGAGTGCTGTTCTCTCAGCGACAGTCGGCGCACCTCCGAGTAAAAACATTCTTAATTTATTGTTCGCGGCAAATTTAGCGATTTTTCTAGTGAAATCTGCTCCAGTTACCCGTTCTTCTAAGGGGTTTTTAAAGAAGCTAGGTAGCAATGGGATTAATAGAATGGATAAAATCCATTCGATAATGATTGTTGCCTCTCTGATAAATGAAATTTCTGGTGTTGGCAAAGTGTTAAATCTAGCAGCCCATAATAATCCAAATCCGTCAGGCAGATTTAAGCTCGATGTATCGTTTAGTATTTCTTTAAAATAGCCATCTTCCTGAGCAGACACAATAAATTCTGTGTTTGGAGTACAAATTAAAACTGGTTTTTTTTGCAATATAAAAGTGTCCAATTTCTCTGTAACTTGATCGGATTTAAAGTTATCAATTTTAATGTCTAAAATTTTAATCTTTGACATTTGGTTCCATTTTTTTTAGATATTGCTGATAGCCGCTTTCAATTTCTTTCATCAGATTTGCTTTAAAATTTTCTTCGGAGAATTTTAAAGCTTGTTCTCGGCATGTCTTGGGGGAAAATTGTAGAATATTTTTCTCAAATTCAGATATTGTTTCGTTCAGAGATTTGGAGTCAGCTTCGTTAAAAAATAGGCCCGTTTTACCATCTGTGACGCTTTCCGTGACGCCTCCTTTGCCATAGGCAATAACTGGACGTCCGGTTGCCATTGACTCAATTGGTGTCATACCAGCATCTTCTTCGGCTGGAAATATTAATGCCTTAGCGTTTCGCATATATTCATGAACTGCTTTATCTGACTGCCATCCGAGAAATTCAATATTGCTTTTAGCCTTGCTTTTTAAGTGGTTAATTTCTGAGCCGGTACCAATAATTACCAGTGGTTTTCCTGTTTGATTGAAAGCATCTATGGCTATATTCACCTTCTTATAAGGTTCTAAGCGGGAAACGATCAAATAATAATCGTCCGGTACGTTTTCACTAAATTCAATTTTTTTCACTGGTATCGGAGGATATACAACCCGTGAATCTTTTTGATAGTACTTTTTTATTCTATTTTTAACATTTAGCGAGTTTGCAATCCATTTATCAACACGGTGGCTGGAAACTTTGTCCCAAATTCTGATTTCATAAAGTGTTTTTCTGACGAAAAGGCCTTTTAAACCATATCCTATTTTGTTTTCAGCCAAATATTCATTTGTGTAATCCCACGCATATCGCATAGGCGAATGACAATAAGAAAGATGGAATGTTTTGGGGCTGGTAATTATGCCATGAGCGAAAGAATTCGATGAAGATATTACGATGTCATACTCTGAAAAATCAAATTCCTCGATTGCTTTAGAGCAAAGCGGAAGTAAAAATTTGGTTTTGTTTTTTATTACCGCGGGATATCTGTTTAAAGAAGA
Source organism: Patescibacteria group bacterium (assembly GCA_041649155.1). Lineage (GTDB taxonomy): Bacteria > Patescibacteriota > UBA1384 > XYA2-FULL-43-10 > 1-14-0-10-43-13 > JAMCZZ01. The sequence continues at coordinate 777,259 of JBAZNP010000001.1, forward strand.
ACCAATTACGTTGCAATTTTTAAAAGCACTTTTTGTACCATTTTCGTCGTAAACAAGCGTAAAAATGGGGGCATCTGGAAATAGCTCATGCATTGAAAGCAGAACTTTTTCGGCACCGCCAATTTTGGTTAAAAAATCATGTACGATAGCAATTTTTAATTGACTAATTTCTTTCATTATATTTCTTCTAAAATTTTAAGAATATTTTTAGCTGTTTTGTTCCAAGAAAATCGTTTAATTTGAATTTTGCCTTTAGATATTAAATTCTGCTTTATCTTTTTATCAAAAACTATAGAATTAATTGCTTCGGAAATTTCACTAACGTTTTCAGGATTAACCAAAATCGCAGCATCGCCCGCCACTTCTTTTGATGTTGGAATGTTTGAGGTTATAACCGGAATGCCGCAGGCCATTGCTTCCAGGATTGGTAGGCCAAAACCTTCATAAAGACTAGGGAAAATCAATCCATCTGAAAGTGCATAAAGATTAGCTAATTTTTGGTCGGACATATATCCGGTTGTAATAATATCTTTTTTAAAATTTTTATTTTCATTAATCTTTGCTTCAATTTCGTCGTAACCATAACCTTTTTTGCCAACCAGAACTAACTTATGATCGGTTTTTGATTTTTTCTTAAATTCTACAAACGCCTCAATAATATTTATTATATTCTTTCTTTTTTCTAGTCTGCCGACAAAAATCAAATATGGTGAGTTTACTTTTAAAATTTGCTTTGGTTTTGATATTTTTTTATAAATATTGCTATCGAATGCTAGTGGTACGACGTTTATTTTCTCTTCAGGAAAAGTATGAAATTTTAAGAAGTCTTTTTTGTTTGCTTCAGAGCTAAAGATAATCCTTGCAGCCTTATTTAGTGCTACCTTTATCGCAGCTTCCTGAAGCATTAATTCATATGGAGAATAGGCTTTGGGAAAAAATTTAAATGCTAGATCATGTATGAATACGGCGGTTTTTTGTGGGGAAAATGCTGGTATTGCGTTTGTAACTTGTAAAAATTTTTCAGGTCTGTCTCTCATGAGAGCCAGAGGCAACCTGAATTTATTCCATAATCTTGGAAAGGGAATGAGCTTTTCCTGAAAGTTCTTATTTTGTTTTAGGCTTTTGTCGATTGGTTTGTTGCTATAAAGAGAGTAGACGTTTTTCTTGTCAATTTTTTCTAAATTTAAAATTATTTGATAAACAGTATTATCAATTCCAGTTTTGTGTTTCAACGCAGTTTTTGATGCATCAATTCCAATTAACATTTGAATTATGGATTAAGAATCATAAATTACGAATTTTTTTAAATCTTGATATTTTTTTACCGTCTTTTTCTATTTCTTCCTGAAACATTGCGGCTGGACGGATCCAAAGTTTTGAATTTTTGTTATCATAAAGAGCTTCATAAACTACAAAATCTTCAAGAGTTTCAGAATGCTTAGCTATTCCTACCACTTTATATTCGTTTCCTTTGAAATGTTGATAAATTCCCGGTTCAATTTGCATTGGTCGACTCCCATAATTCATAATTCAAGATTCGTGATTCAGACTATTCTTTTGCCCATAAAACAGACTTTTTAAAAGTTTCAAGGCTTTCGATCGCAATACCAGTGCCTTTTACCACGCATTCTATTGGATCGTTAGCCACTTCACATGGCACTCCGGTGATTTTGGTTAATAATGTATCAATATGGCGCAGTAGCGAGCCTCCGCTGGTTAAAATTATACCTTTATCCATCACATCCGAGGCTAATTCAGGCGGAGTTTTTTGCAGGACAAATTTAACTGCATTAATAATCTCAATCAATGGTGGCTTAACTGCTTTTACAATTTCTTCAGAGGTAATTATAATGCTTTCAGGTAAACCACTGATGGCATTGGAACCCGAAACTTCCATTTTTGACTCTTTTTTAGGAGCTTGTGCTGAACCAATCTGAATTTTGATTTCTTCGGCGGTTTGTTCTCCGATAATGAGATTATGTTTCTTTCGAATGTATTGAGCAATCGCTGCATCAAACTTGTTGCCGCCAACCCGAACAGAAGATGAGGCAACGACATCTCCAAGAGAAATCACGGCAACTTCGCTGGTTCCACCTCCAATGTCAATTATCATGTTGCCGGTAGGGGCAGCGATTGGCACTCCTGCTCCCAAAGCCGCCGCAATAGGTTGTTTTATAATATAGGTTTGTTTAGCGCCGGCGGCATTACAAGCATCGATCATGGCTCTTCTTTCTGTAGAAGTAACACCTGCAGGAACCGAGACCATGATATCTGGTTTTAATAATCTGATGCTGCCTGAAACTTTATTAATGTAGTACCGTAGCATCGCCTCGGCAATTCTAAAGTTGGCAATCACGCCATCTTTGAGTGGACTAGCAGCTATAATACTTTCCGGAGTTCTGCCTATCATTTTTTTAGCTTCTTCGCCGATAGCCATCACTTTATTGGTAGATGCTTGGAGCGCAACAACGCTGGGCTCGTTTATAACAATCCCCTTTTTGGGTAGGTAGACCAAAATATTCGTCGTACCTAAATCAATAGCAATTTTTTTGACCATAATAATATTAAACTCTCTCAATATTTACACCGGCACCGATAAGTTTTTGATCCATTTGTTCATATCCTCTATCAATATAGTGAACATCGGTTATAGTTGTTGTCCCGTCTGCAATAAGAGCAGCAATAACTAAAGCTGCCCCACCCCGAATGTCCCTGCTTGATATTCTGGTTCCCTTTAAGTTTGTAACTCCAGATATTTGAATAATATGAGGACTCAGAACATCAATTTTGGCGCCTAGCACTTTTAATTCATCGATATATAGGAATCGTCCTTCAAATAGAGTTTCAAAAATCTGACTTTTGCCTTTTGCTTGAGTCATTAACACAGCATAGGGAGATTGAAGGTCTGTTGGAAAGCCTGGATAAGTTCTAGTATCAATATCTGTGGCAGTTAACTCTCCGTGTGTTTTTGTTTTAATGTATGATTTGTTGTTTTCGATTATTAAATCGAATTTTGCTCCGGCCGTTTCCAGCTTTTTTAGAACAATACTTAAGTGTTTTGGTATCAGAGGACCGATTTTTACTTCAGAATTTGTTGCTACTGCAGCCATTAAGTATGTTCCGGCTTCAATGCGGTCAGGGAGAACTTCATGTTCTTTGCCTTCAAGTTTGCTAACACCCTGAATTGTAATATCATGAGTTCCGGCGCCGGTAATTTTAGCACCCATTTTATTTAAGTAGTTTGCCAAATCTTCAATCTCGGGTTCGGCAGCCGCAACATGTATTTGGGTAATGCCCTTGGCTAACACTGCTGACATAATTGCGTTTTCTGTAGCTGTTACACTCATCTTATTAAGAATGATTTCGCCTGCTTTGGGTTTGCCCTTTAGGTGATATTCACAGTCTTTTTTAGTGATTTTAACTCCCATTTGAGCAAAAACATCTAGATGCTCTTCTATTGATCTAGCCCCAATTAAACATCCTCCCGGTTCTGAGAAAACGGCTTTTCCGAATTTTGCCAAAAGTGGACCGATAACAACGATTGAACCACGTAGCTTCTTAATTAATTTGCTATCCGGTTTATATGAGTTGATTTTAGTAGGATCAATTGTGACAGTGTTGCCATCATGGGTAATCTTTGTGCCAATACTTGACAAAATATCTTCCAGTTTATGGATGTCGGCTATCTCTGGAACATTATTAATTATTGAAGTACTGTTCGCCAAAATAGCCGCCGGTAGAATTTTTAGCGCAGCATTTTTAGCGCCTGAAATTTTAATTGTTCCTTTTAATTTACCCCTGCCTTCAATCTTGAAGTTTGCCATAATAATCCTTGTCTATGAATTACGAAATTACGTTCATTCTCATCAAATTTCTAGCCCCGATGTCATATCGGGATTGCAACCGTCGAAATTTGACAAGGACTCACAATTTCGCAGTTCAAATTACTTACCTAGCTCTTGCTTAATTGTATGGTATTTTTGACCAATATACAATACAATATAAATATGACGAATAATCGCCGGACAAAATCAATTTTTAAAATTCTGGTTTCTCAGCTTTCAGTTGCATTGTTTATTACTCTTTTGGCTTTATTAATACTTTTTTATGCTGAAGGTTATCGGTTTAACTACAAAAATTTTAAAATATTTAGAACCGGCGTGCTTGCTGTTTCCTGCTATCCTAAAAATGTAACAGTAAAGTTAAATTCAAAAATAAAGAGCGATAAAACTCCATATTCAGCAAACTTATTGCCGGGATATTACAGTATTGAACTTTCCAAGTCAGGTTTTGTTACGTGGAGTCAAACGGTTAGAGTTGAATCTGAAATGGTTGATAATTTTAAGTCAGCAGTACTTTTTAAGGAAAATCCGGAGATTGCATCTTTGACTGATCAAAAAATAATTAATTCTTTAAACTCTCCTATCGACTCTTTGGCCATTGAGAATAAAAGTGGTATCTACCATTCAAATTATGAGATCTGGCTTGGCAACAATCTTGTTACTCGTTTTTCTGAACCTATACTAAAAGCAATCTGGTACTCCGATAAACAACATATTGTTTATCAACAGGGCGATCAAATCAGGGTTATAGAAATTACCGGAACGAACGATACTTTGCTTGTTGATTTAAATGGTTCTGCCGTGACAAACTTTATTATAAATGATAAAGGCGACCAACTGTTCTACAAAGATGGCAGCGATTATAAGATAGCAACTATTAGATAGATATTTAGCGGACTTTTGTTGGCATCTTCATTTCTGAGCTGGAAGCGGAAGATGTTGTGTTTTTATTTGGATCGGGATAATACTGTTTTGCTGTAACAATTAATCGTCTTAGACTTGTACCAACTGGTGTGCAAGTCATTAAAGTTAATGTTGGGTTACTTGTCTGTGCCATGGGCGACAAATCATCAGGTTGCACTACTTTAATATTGTTTACCCGATATAGATAGTCCTGATTGCTATATTTTAGATGAATTACATCGCCAACAACTACTTTATTAAGTAGGGCGAATACATTGTTGTAGTCACTTTTAATCCATGGATAGTTTGAGCTGTGTCCTGTTATGAAAATGTTTCCTTTTTCGCCAGGCAATGCTGTGCCATTAATTTGAATTAATCCATTAATTAGATTGTCTGAAACACTCTTTGGTTCGTTATTAATCTTCCATGTAATTGGTGCAACAACATCGATTGAAGGTACTTTTAAATGGTTATCCTCTAATTGTGGCAATGGCGGAAGATTTGTCGCAAGAGTTGACTGGTTATTATTTAAGTTAATACTTTCCAGAATTTGTTGGCCATAATCAGTGCTGGCTGTATTGTTCGATTTATTATAATTTGTGTTATACCAGTATAAAAAATTTTGTTTTAACTCCTGAAAGTTAAGTCCCACAAAAACCACTGCGGTAATAATCACGAAAGATATAACAGGTTTAATATATTTAAATATTTTTGCTTTGTCTTTTTTGGCTTTTTTGCCCGAAAAAATACTTTCAAGCTCTTTTTCTGTGAATATTAAATGTTTCATCGCTTTGTTGTATGACTAATAATTATTTTACCGTTTTTATTCTACCAAATATTGTTACAAATTTCGAAAAAATAATATGAATTTATTGTTCTGTTAACAAAACTCACAGTAGTCTAGCTTTTTAGCGTAAAAACTGCTAGTTTATACGCGTCTGCTCACAACTGATATTAGAGAAGGGAGGAACAGTGATTTGGCAGAAACATTCGTCATGCTTAAACCTGAGGCGACTAAGCAAAAAGACTCGCTTTGGAATGCTAAAGCTCGGCTTGATAATGCAGGATTACGAGTTGTAGAAACAAGAAGATTTCAACCTACTAGGGAGATGGCCGAGATTCACTATGACCAGCATCGCGACAGAGAGTTCTTTGAAGCAATCGTAGAAAATCTATGCTCTGGTGATGTCATAGCGATGAGAGTAGCTGGATCGGACGATGTAATTGAAGTTGTCCGAGATATTGTTGGAGACAAGGATCCAGCAAAAGCGACTGATGGTACTTTGCGCTGTTGGTTCGGGATCGATCTGACTCAAAATGGCGTCCATGCTGCTGATAGTCTTGAGGCAGCATTGCGTGAGCTTGAACTCTGGTTTGGGTCTCTCAAGGCCGCATAGGCTTACACTTAATAGAGATTATTTGCAGTCGCTCACTCCTGACGGGGTGAGCATTTTTTAAAATGAGCTTTTATCGCTAAAGCAGTACTTACTTCAGAACCGTCCCCCTAAGACTAAGACTACTATTGTTTTTTTGCTCAGATTATTTATAATAAAGCCGTTGGATTTGATACTCCTGTCCTGCCCTTGGGATAAACAAAAGGAGTCCAAACGCAAATCAAGGGCCCCAAAAACTATCTCAAATGGTCGATTTGATAGTCATTCTAAAGATTCAATTTTCGGAGTCAAAATGGACAAAGAAGAAAAGAAGAAGTTCGCACAGGAAATCGAGGAAGCTGTAATGAGCAGCGCCAAAGACTCGAAATACCCTTTGTGGCGAAGATCGCATTGGGATGAATGGGGCTCGCCGGTTGGATTATCACTTGGCTGGGCGCTATTTATAGTTCCCTTGGGAGTATTCCTCTACCTGCTACATCTAGCAGGACTGATAGGATAACGAACTCTCTAAACTAAAATCGTTCCGATGTAATATCGGAACGATTTTAGTTTAGAGTCAAATTTAATTATTTACTAAGTTTTATTGGTGCCGCGGGTGGGAATCGAACCCACATGGCCTTACGGCCACACGATTTTGAGTCGTGCGCGTCTACCAATTCCGCCATCGCGGCAACAATAAAACTAAATATGTAGGCTCATTTTAACACAAAATTCAGCTTCTTTCAATTTCTTTTGGCTCGTTGCCCGTTAAATTAACAATTTGAGACGGGCCGGATTTTTCAATCTCTCCCCCATTTATAATCATATTAATTTGATCTAATTCATCTTTGGAATATTGAGTGAATAGTTCATCGATCGAATAACAATCAGGCAGACCCGATTTATTGGCTGAAGTTTGGGCAATGATGCCACTGGATGATCCAATAATATCTAAAACTAATTTTGAGTCAGGTATTCTAACGCCCACAGTCCCCTCTTTCATGCATAGTTTTGAAATGTCAACATCTTCCTTCGCTTTGATAATAAAGGTGTATTTGCTGGGAACGTGGTCTTTGATATATTTCTCAGCGTTAATATCGAGTTGTGAGATTTCTTGGATATTTTTAATTTCGGATGCTGCCAGCCCAATTGTTTTATTAATATCTCGGTTTTTAAGCCTGAAAATCTTTTGTAAAGCCTCTTCACTTTTGGGGTCGCAAGCATAGCCGTAAACAGTATCAAACGGCAAAATAACAACGCCATTATTTTTAATAACGCTTGCTATTTCTCGTGCTGTCTCTTCAATATTTTCTTTGGTAATTTTTATAATATTCACGCTTCTTATTCTAGCACAAAATAAAAAAAAGCGAAGACCAAACTTGTCTGTTCCGGTAAAAATACACGATCGACGATATTTACCGGAACAAAACATTTAACATTATGTTTGATAAATGTTTCGCCTTGTTTTTATCTGCCTTTGACAATATAATATTATTGAGTAGATGTCTTAAGGAGAATGATGTCTGAGCATTTGGATAATATAAATTTAAAGAAAATTGATCCGGAAAATATGCTGTCTCATATTGAGAATTTTCCTCAGGTCTGTCTTTTAGCATGGAACGAAATGAAGAAGTTTGCTCCTCCCTCTTACTATATAAAACCAAACAAATATGTAATTTTGGGCATGGGAGGTTCGGGTGTTTCTGGCGAAATCATCAAAGATCTTCTCAAGAATACAAATGCTGTAGTTGAAGTTGTGCATGACTATGAGTTGCCCGGTTGGGTTGACACCGATACTTTGGTGATCGCCAATTCTTACTCCGGAAATACCGAAGAAACGTTGTCCGCTTTTATGTCCGCGAAAGAAAAGGGCGCAAAGCTTCTCACCATAACAACAGGAGGTAAATTAAAAGTTCTTTCAGATAAGTTTAAGATTCCATGCATAGAATTTAACTACGAATCATTGCCGCGGGCTGCCTTTGCTTACCTTTTTGTTTCCCTTCTGGCCTTTTTTATTAAAATCGGCCGGTTGGAAATAACTGACTCTGATTTCAACAAATCGATAGAGACGTTGAATGAATATGCTAACAAGTTTAAGTTATCAAACCGAACGCAAATCAATCCCGCCAAAATTTTAGCAAGTAAGATTTACGATCTAATGCCTGTTATATATTCAAGCGGTAATTTAATTTCAATCGGTAAGCGTTTTAAAGAACAATTGAACGAGAATGCCAAGAATTTTGCTTCTCATGAAATTTTCCCCGAATTAAACCACAATAGTATAGAGGGGTACCATCATCCTAAACATGAAGTTATAGTGCTAATACTTGAGTCAAATTACGATCATAGTCGTGTTGTTAAAAGGCAAAATATTACAGCTGAAATATTGAGACGAAATAAAGTCAAGTTTGAACGCATAAAATTTTTGCCCTGTGACTCGCCGCTTTCGGAAATTTTAGTGGCAACGTTGTTTTGCGATTATGTTTCCTTTTATCTTGCAGTGTTAAATAACGAAGACCCGACATTGATTAAAAATATTAAATATTTGAAAAACGAATTATCGAAGTAGAAATACTGGAGGGAAATGTTTGTTCAGGGCAAAAAAAAACCTTTTTTAGCCATTATTCTTGATGGATGGGGTCATGCTCCTGCTTGGGGCGGAAATGCAATTTCTCAGGCTAGGACTAAGAATTTTGATATGATATGGAAGGAATATCCATCTACTCTATTAAACGCTTCAGATGGAGCTGTCGGTTTGCCTGTGGGCGCTCCAGGAAACTCTGAGGCCGGTCATTTGAATATTGGGGCAGGTCACATTGTCCGCCAAGACACTCTTCTTATTGATAAACAAATTTCAGATGAATCATTTTTAAACAACAAAGTCATTGTTGACGGCATAAAACATTCGATTACAAACAGATCAAACGTTCATGTGATGGGTTTGCTTTCAAAAACCGGAACTCATAGTGATATTAGGCATTTGTATGGACTTTTAACGGCATTAAAGAAAAATAATTGCAAAAAAGTTTACATCCACCTTTTTTCTGACGGTAGAGATTCTCCGCCAATGTCGGGAATTGAAATGGTCGAGGAAGTTGAGCAAAAAATCCAGGAGATTGGTCTGGGTACAATTGCATCAATTTCGGGACGTTACTTTGCTATGGACAGGGACAATCGTTGGGGAAGAATTGCTAGGGTATATAATTTACTTGTTAGGTCTGAGGGTAATTGTCATGAAAATGCACGATCAGCATTTTCATCTGCTTATGCAGCTGGAATGACAGATGAATTCATAGAACCAAGGTGTGTTTCTAATAAAAATCAGAATTTTGAGCCTATTAGTAACAACGATACGATAATATTTTTTAATTTCAGAAGCGATCGAGCAAGGGAAATCACAAAAGCTTTTCTGGCTGATCGCATTGTTGACTTTTCCGATCGAAAGAAGTTAAACAATCTTTATTTCGCCTCTTTTGTTATTTATGACGATGAGAGTCTGGCCAAGAGGATTTTTAATCCAGAGCAGATAACAGAACCTCTTGCAAAAGCATTTTCGGATAATAATTTAAAACAACTTCATATCGCCGAGACCGAAAAATACCCTCATATTACGTATTTTATTAATGGTGGCAGAGAACAACCATTTGCTGGCGAAGACAGGATTATGGTTCCGTCGCCAAAACAATTTCGAACATACGACTTCATACCTCAAATGAGTGCTCAGAAAGTTACTAAAAAGCTATTGTCTAATATGAAGACAAATAAATACGACTGTTTTCTGGTTAATTTTGCCAATACTGACATGGTTGGCCATACCGGCAATTTAAGAGCGACTATTCAGGCTGCTGAATTTGTGGATAAGTGTCTGGGTGATATTTTAGCTTTAACCTTAAATTTAGATGGTACTGCTTTAATTTTTTCCGATCATGGCAATGCTGAACAAATGGTCAATCCACGCACGGGAGATGCAGATACTGAACACACTACTAATCCTGTTCCGTTCATTATTTTCAGTAATAAAAAAGAACATAAAGCTATCAACCTAAAAAAAGGTTGCGGTTTGTCGAACATATCCCCCACTATTCTGGATATATTGAAAATTAATAAATCTGCCTCAATGACAGAAGAATCATTAATTTTATAAATCACGAAATTATTAATTTAAATAATATGGAAAATATAAAAAAACCTGTAGTTTTATGCATTATCGACGGTTTTGGGTTGTCTGCATCATGGAAGGGCAATGCTATTTTAACTGCAAATCCCAAGAATTTTTTAAATTTTTGGGCAACGTATCCGCATTGTTTGCTTGCTTACCCAAATACACCTTCAAACGACTTATCTCTCTACAACAATCCCGAGAGCTATCTTTCCTCTTTACTGGAAGGCAGAAAAAATGAGTCTCAGCGTGAATATATAGATAATAAAATCAAAGAGGACGTGTTATTAAATAATAATGTTTTAAACGATGCTTTTAAACAAGCTTCAGAAAAAAGTTCCTCACTCCATTTAATTGGAAATTTTTCAGGCAAGTCAGGCAAATATGGTGATTTGGAGCATTTAATTGCACTATTGAGGTTAGCCAAGAAGAGAGGAATTTATCGTGTCTACACTCATCTTATTATGGACGACACTGGTGGAGACAATGATCAAGCTCTTGATAGTCTTCATATACTAGAAGCTGAAATAGCAAAAATTGGATTAGGAGAAATCGCGTCCATTTCGGGACTCAACTATCTGCGCGATGAAATGAATGCAAAGACTTTTAAGACTTATAAAGCGATTGTTGAAGGTCGGGGCAATTTCTATCTTAGTGCCGAACAAGCAATTAATCGAAATAAAAAAACCTCATCATTATTATCCAATATTCCCCCATCTGTAATTACTAGCCAAGGTAATCCAATCGCAAGAGTTTCAGATTTTGACTCTATTATTTTCTTTAATCACAATAATTTTGAATTAACAAAATTAATAACCGCCCTATCAGCAAATAGCGCTGAAAGTTCTCAGTTAACTTTGGCAAAATATTTATTTTTAGCTACATTTTTTGATCATGTTTTACCTAAGAGCAATCAGGTAAAATCTATTTTTGAAACCGAAAATAAGATTAATTTACCGAATATTTTATCAAATGCGGAGGTTAATCAACTATATCTATCCGACAGTTCTAGAATTTTTTCTATCAAGTCTGGTCTTAGAGGTTTGGAACAAGCAGGTTATGCGTCTGAGGATTTTATTCCTATTATTAATAAAAATAAATATTTAAATAATCCTAAGGACGTTCTAAATAGCATATTTTCCAAGGCTGTTGATTCGATTAAACAAAGAAGACACGACTTTATAATGATAGAAGTTCCTTCCATTGATGAAGCGGCAAATTATGGGACATTTGATCAGACTGTGAAGGCGGTGAAAGCTATTGATGAGTTTTTGCCATCCCTGTTCCAAAGTATTGAAGACTCAAATGGCTCTTTAATTCTAACATCGTTGTATGGAAATGCTGAAAAAATGGTTCAACGAAGTTCATATGAATTATTAAACAACAGAACAATAAATCCGGTTCCGTTTATTCTGGCAACAAAAGATTCTCAGAAAAAATCGGCGATCACAAATATTGCATCAGAGTTAATGTGTGGTATGATGTCAAAGAAGAATCATTTAACAGATATTGCGCCAACTATACTTGAACTATTAGATTTACCGGTTCCAAAAGAATTTTCCGGTAAGAGTTTGGTTTCACAAAAAAGCGCTTTTTAAATAAATCAAAGATAATAATGTAAGGAAAATGTGATGGAAAAAATTGAACAATTAGTAAATCCTAGTTCGGTCGCTATTATTGGCGCCTCGGCTGATTCAACCAAGATCGGATATCAAATTACAAACAATTTAATTTCCGGCCATTTTGTCGGTAAAATTTTTCCTGTGAATCCAAAAGAAGACAAAATATTGGGACTAAAAGCTTATGCAGACATTTCTTTAATTAAAGAGCAAGTAGACTTGGCGGTAATCGTCATACCTGCCCAATTTGTGCTTCAGATAATAAAGCAATGTGCAGAAAATCATGTTAAATCCATTATTATTATCAGTGCCGGATTTGCTGAGATCGGCGAAGATGGAGAGAAATTGCAGGATGAAATAGTTGAAGTTTGCAGAGAAGCTGGTATTACAATGCTGGGGCCTAACTGTCTTGGTTTGATTAATACAGATGCGAAGTTAAATGCCTCTTTCGCTCAACTTATGCCAAAAGAGGGTAATATCTCCTTTGTCTCCCAATCGGGAGCGATGATTGCTGCTTTAATCGACTGGTCTAAAAGTGCTTCAGTCGGATTTAATAAGATTTTTTCTATGGGAAACAAGGCTGATATTCGCGAAGAATCGGTTTTGGAATACTTATATAATGATTCGTCAACCAAGGTCATAGTCGCTTATTTTGAGCAAATCAATGTTAATAAAGAATTAACTGAGTTGTTTGTTAAATATTCTAAAATAAAACCGACTATTGTTTTATTTGGCGGTAAAACAAGTCTGGGAGCCAAGGCTGCTTCTTCACATACCGGCTCAGTGATTTCCTCTTATTTAGCAGTTGAAACATATCTAAAGCAGGCCGGAGTCATAGTAGCATCAAACTTGTCTGAAATATTTATGTATTGTCAGCTTTTTTCCAATTATCAAAAGATTAACGGTGACAATGTCGCAATTGTTACAAATGCCGGCGGTCCAGGAATTGTAACTTGTGATGAGTTATTCGCAAGAAACTTAAATCTGGCCAAGCTTTCAGAAAAAACAACTGAATTATTGAGCAAAATTTGTCGCCCATGTGCCAATATTAATAATCCAGTTGATATATTGGGTGATGCAACCAAGGAAGACTACCAAAAAACTCTCGGGGTTGTTGAGGCGGACCCGAATATTAATAGTATCTTGGTGCTTTTAACTCCTCAGTCTGCAACTGATGCTCTGGGAACAGCCCAAATGATTGCTGACTTCTCGTCTTCAAAACCAATTATTTCGGTATTTATTGGCGGTGAAAATTTAAGTGAGGCGAGGACGGTAATTGAAAAATCAAATAAGCCTTGTTACGTTAGTCCGGATGAGGCGGTACATTCATTGGAGACGCTAGTTGCTTTTAATAAAAATTTACCAAAACTTTTACCTCTCGAAAAAGGTAATGATACTTTTAATGAGAGCAATAAGAACGAATGTTTAAAAAAATTCAATTTGCCCATACTAGAATACTCCAAAGTTGAATCAATTGATGAATTAAAAAAACACTCTTTAAATATTGGATATCCGGTTGTGCTCAAAACGGCAAAATCTGAAATCGTGCATAAATCTGACAGTGGCGGCGTCAAGCTAAATATTCAAAATGATGCAGAACTTGAAGAAGCATTTTCCGAACTTGGATCACCTGTGATTATTGGAAAAATGGTTAAAGGCAAGCACGAGATATTTCTTGGTATTAAAAAAGATCCGAATATTGGTACTTTGGTTGCTTTTGGTACTGGCGGAATTTATTCTGAAATTTACAAAGATCTTTCATATCGGGTCGCTCCAATATCAAAAAATGTTGCACTTGATATGATAAATGAAACTAAAATTGGTCAGGTTTTGAATGGAGCTCGTGGTCAGGATAAGTATGATTTTGATAAGCTGTCAGAGGTTATTGTAAATGCAGCTAAATTTGCTGATGCATATGAAAATATTAAAGAAATTGACTTTAATCCATTGATTGCTTCATATCCAGATTTTTATATTGTTGATGTTCGGATTATTGAGGGGTAAAATTAGAAAGAAGCAATAGCTGTTTCTGCAAATAATTTAAAATTTAAAAGGTTTAAACATTGGAAATTAAAAATTTATAATTCATTTTAAATTATAAATTGCCCTAAAAGGGTTCCTTCGGAAAAAATTTTAAATTTTGTTGATAAACATGGAGAGGACTTTTATGAAAAATATTCAATTTTTAACTGGATGCGAAGCGGCCGTTAAAGGCGCACTTGAAGCCGGTGCAGAAGCAATGTTTGGTTATCCAATTACTCCTTCAACGGAAATTTTGCAGGGTTGGATTGCTGAAGCAGAGAAAAATAAATCTCTAAAATATTTGCAAACTGAAGACGAAACTTCGGCTGGTTTTGCTGTATGCGGAGCATTGTTGGCTGGCACGAAAGCTTTCACTGCTACTGCGGGCCCCGGCAGTATCTTAATGCAAGATCCCCTTTCTATGTCGGAAAACCTTCGTCTACCCTTTGTTTGTATTTTTATGCAGCGAGGAGGCCCTTCAACTGGTACAGTCAATTTTTCACAACAGGAAGTTAATCTTTCTGCTTTTGGTGGAAATGGTGATGGTCTGCGTTTTGTCTATTCTGCTTCTACTGTGGAGGAAATGTATACTTTGACTATTAAAGCTTTTTCAACTGCATGGAAATATCGCTTCCCTACCTTTGTTCTTGGCGACGGGCATCTTTCTAAAATGAAAATGAAGGCTAATATAGTGAAGCCGATTAATTCTGTTAAAAGCTCTTTAATATTGAAAGAAAGTAAAACTCCTACATTTTTACGCAATTGTTATAGTTCAGAAGAAGAATTCGGGCAGATATTGAAAGTTAATATTGAAGATTGGAAAGAAGCATCAAAAAAGATTGAGGAATTTGAATTATATAAAGCCGGTGATGCAAAAGAATTAATAATAGCACATGGTTCTGTGGCGGATGCTGCCAAAGAAGCAGTTGATATTTTGCGTAGTCAGAGAAAAAAGATTGGCCTATTTCGCCCAATTACGGTTCACCCTATCGCATCTACGGCTTTACGCAAGGCTGTGGCTAAGGCGAAAAAGGTATATGTGGTAGAGTCTTCGCTAAATCAGTTTTCTAGAATTGTAAAATATGAAACCAGCGGGCTAAAAACCCCAATCATTGAAATATCAAAGCCCGCAGAAAGTTTTTCCGCCGAAGAAATGGTTAGAAAGATATTAACATCATAAACATCTAACAATAAAGAGAAGACAATAGGCTCAACTCATTAAATTTCTAGGCGCTCTCAAGGCTACATGCGCTTGCAACCGTCGAAATTTAACAAGTCTCACCTATTCTATATTTAGAAGGGACTTATATGGAAAATATAATGCCAGCATCCTGGCGCAGTCAGACAAAGCCACACCTTTTTTGTCCTGGTTGCGGCCATGGAACTACATTAAAACAATTAGGCTATGCAATTGACGAGTTAAAAATTCAAGATAGAACTACTTTTGGTATTGACATCGGTTGTTCCTTATTGGCTTGGAATTTTTTTAATATTGATACAGTTCAAACTCACCACGGAAGAACAACGCCCGTAATGGTTGGATATAAAATTATGAAGCCGAAAAGAATTGCTATTGCATACATGGGTGATGGCGGCGGCTATGCCATTGGTCTACAATCGCTTCTTCACGCTGCTTTTAGAAACGATCCAATTACGGTAATTCTAGTCAATAATTCGTTATACGGCATGACTGGCGGCCAGATGGCTCCCACTACCCGTCCAGGGGAGGTAACCGTGACTTCTCCAAACGGTAAACCTGCTGAATTTGGTGATGGGCTTAAGGGGCCTGAACTGGTTAGACAGGTAGCAAATAAAAAAGCATATGTAGCGCGAGCATCAATTTCCAAGCCTATAGTCCTGAGAAATACATTAAAAAAGGCACTAGAAAATCAAGCTAAAAATAACGCTTTCTCGTTTGTAGAAGTCGTTTCGATTTGTCCGACAAACTGGAAAATGAACGCCAAGCAATGTTTTTCTAGATTGTCTGATATGGAAGACTATTATCCTTTGGGTGAAGTTTTAGCACAAAAGGAGAAAAATGCCGAATAAAACAAAAAAAATAAATATAACTCTCGCCGGAGAAGGCGGCCAAGGTATTCAGACAATTGCCAAGATTTTAAGCGAAGCAGCGATTGCTTCCTGTCACGAAGTGGCCTACATGCCGGTTTTTGGAGTTGAGCAACGCGGAACTCCTTCTGTTGCTCATATTACCGTATCAGACAAACAACTACGTTATCCTAAATTTGATATCGCGGACTATGTGATAGTTTTGCAGTCAAGAGCAATAAAAGCAGTGGAGCAATACGTTTCTCCTAACACAAAGGTTATTTTTGATAGTTCAACCATATCAGCAAAAGATTTACCTAAAACTTCTGTACACATCCTTGGAATGCCGGCAACCAAACTTGCCCACGAGCAATTCAATCCAAAGGCATTTAATATAATAGTGCTTGGTGTGCTAACAAAAATATTAGATATTCCAGAAAAAGATATTTGGGAACTAGTGATGAAAGTTCTTGGCAAGAAATTCAAAACTGATGAGATTAAAAATTCAAATAAAGAAGCTCTTTCATTTGGAAGAGAACTGATTTTGGAAAAAGATAACTTTTCTAAAGCAACTTATAAGACAAAACATAAGTCAATTGTTTTTAAAGGTTATGGTAAAACCGGCCAGATTTCCCCCACACGTTGCAAGGGTTGTGGGATTTGTATTGTGAAATGCCCTGTTGGCGCCCTTTCATTCGGTGAAGATTTGGGTGTTTACGCCACTGCCATACCAAAAGTTGATCTGGAAAAATGTATTGCCTGTGGCAATTGCAGAAATTTTTGCCCGGACGGCGCAATTAATATTAACAAGGATAGTAAATAATTTACTAACTAGAACATAACTACTCACTTACGCTGTCATTTCGACTCCTCAGCTTTGTCTGGGGGTGGACCTGCCTGCCGGCAGGCAGGGAAATCTTAAAAATAGATTGAATTACTATTGGAAGATCCCTCCACATTGGTCGGGATGACACAAGGTCGAGTGAAATTACGCTAGAACTCCTTTGCAAAAGGGGGTAAAACAGACCCAATTGATCACATATCCTAAGTTGCTGTGAACTATTATCGTGTTAGTATTTGTCCTCAAAATTATTAAAAATATCTCCATTCTTATATTAATATATAGCAGAACTGTCACAGAATGCTGTAAGTTCTTTTGGTAGCCTATAAACATCATTTGGAAGGAGGTGTTAAAATATGAAGACAATGAAACTTAAAGTCGGTATTGTAACTACCGTAATAGCCTTAATGGTAATCGCTTCTTTGGGTGCATCTAAAGCTGATGCTTATTCAAATAATGCAAAGAATTTGGCTGGACTTATTGCAACCACAAATGTTTTAGACGGCGGTTCAAGCGGAGCATTCACTAGCGGAACAGATGACCTAGCTGATTTGATTGTGCTTGGTGGTTTATTCCCAACTTCTACTAGTGCAAATCAGAATGCCAAAGATCTTGCTGGATTGATTGCAGTTGACAGCGTAACAGGTGGTAGCTCTGGTGGATCATTCACTGATGGAACAACTGATCTTGGAGGATTGCTTGTGCTAAACAATCTGTTTTTAGATCCTTGATAAATTAAATTAGAGTTTAATTTTCAGCAAAAACACGGTTTCGGCCGTGTTTTTGCGTAGCCACTCACTGTATTAGAATTTTTATTTTGCCATCCCCGTGAAGACCTGCCTGCCAGTAGGCAGGCACGATAGTAAAATCTTAAAACTACTTGTCGAATGGGAGCGATGAGGCTCAGGCCTCAGAGTCGAATGACGGGAATGATAGTGAATGGTTATGTTTTTGCTACTTGGATATCTAAGCGCATTACTATTAAAAATAATATTATATCCAAGCCAGAATTATGGGAAAATATTCACAGAATATGGTTAATTATTTTAATAGCTTGAAAACATAATGAAAGGAGGTGCTAAGGATATGAAAACAATAAAATTGGGGGTTAGCTTATCCTTTGCGGCGATATCTGCAGTGATAGTTGCTGTTGCTTTTTTTGGCGTTAAATATGCTGATGCTCGATTATCTTCTAACGCAAAGAATTTAGCTAGTCTTATTGCAGTTGACAATATAACAGGAAGCTCTAATGGGTCTCTTACTAATAATAATACGAACGATCTTAGCGAGTTAATTGTACTTGGTGGCTTATTCCCTACCTCTACTAATCCAACTCAAAATGCTAGAGATCTTGCTGGCCTGATTGCAGTAAATAATGTGACTGGTGGCTCTAGCGGTGCATTCGCTAGCAACCAAACTGATCTTGGCTCACTTATTGTATTAAACGGATTATTTGGCGGTACAGGATCATCTGCTTCGACTAATGCTAAAAACTTAGCTGGATTGATCGCAGTTAGTAACATAACTGGTGGAGATATGTCTGGCGGAAATGACAACCTTGGGGAATTGCTTGTACTAAACGGTCTGTTTTTAGACCCTTGAGAAATTAGAATTATTCCTTCCAATATTTCTTATTCTTTAAGTTCTCTGGCAAGTGAGACTTATTTGAGTACATTTCATATCCTTTGCCAAAGCCGAAATCCCTCATCATTTTTGTTGGAGCATTTCTAATATCTAGAGGAATTGGCTCTAATCTTTTATTAACCACATCATCTTTTGCTGCAGCATAGGCGTCATCGACAGCTCGTGATTTTGGCGCCTTGGCAAGGTAAATAACTAACTCGGCAACGATGACATTCGATTCCGGCATTCCAACAAAGTGAACTGCCTGCTGTGCGGATGTAGCCAATATCAATGCTTGTGGATCAGCCATACCAATATCTTCCGCAGCAAAACGAACCAGACGCCTGATTATATACAAAGGATCTTCTCCGGCTTCGAGCATTCTAGCCATGTAGTGTAACCCTGCATCAACGTCAGATGCTCGCAGCGACTTATGCAAAGCAGAAATGGCGTCATAGTGACCATCAGCTCCCTTGTCATAACGGATGAATTTCTGCTGGATCGATTCTTCTGCCAGTTTTTCATCAATTACAATCTCATTTTTTACTACTTTTGCCGAAATAATTGCCAATTCGAGTGCATTGTAAGCATCTCTGGCATCTCCTTCGCTTAGTTCCGCAATTCGTTTTGCTGATTTTGCTGTAATAGATATCTTAATGATTTTCTCTTTGAATATCTTGGGGAAGTATTTTGAAGGATCTTTGTTTATCTTCTTGATCGCTTGATTTATTAATTTTACAACATCGTTTACTCCGAGTTCTCTAAAGTGAAATACGCGAGCTCTTGATAAGAGCGGAGCGTTAATCTCAAATGATGGATTTTCCGTTGTTGCTCCGAGCAAGACTATAGTGCCATTCTCTACATGAGGTAAAAAAGCATCCTGCTGGGACTTATTAAATCTGTGAATTTCGTCGACAAATAATATTGTCAATTTTTGATATAGCTCGAGATTGTTTCTGGCCTGTTCAATAATTTTGCGTGCGTCCCCTACTCCGCCAGTTACAGCGGAAAAGAAAACGAAATTTGATTTTGTCTTCTCGGCTATTATTTTTGCCAGTGTGGTTTTGCCACAACCGGGCGGCCCCCAGAATATCATGGGGAATATTCGATCCGATTCGATAATTCTTCGTAAGAGCTTGTCTTTTCCCAATATGTGTTCCTGTCCGACAAAATCCGATAATTTCTCAGGACGAAGTCTCTCGGCTAGAGGGTGTTGAATTGTATTTGAAAATAAATTATCCATATTTATATCATACAAAAAAATACCGAACAAAAGAAGAACAAGAAATAAAAACTGGCAATTAACTCAAATCTACGTTAAAATAAATAAATAAAACGATTACTTGGAGGAAAAATGCATAGTCCAAAAGTTATATTAGTGATCATGGATGGCTGGGGATATAGCCCTGTTAAGAAGGGTAACGCCATTTTTGAGGCAAAGACTCCCAATTTTGATTATTTTTGGAACAATTATTCTCATACATTGTTAAATTCTTTTGGAGAAAATGTTGGTCTACCTTGGGGCTCCATAGGATCATCCGAAGTTGGCCATACATCTATCGGTAGTGGGAAACTTGTTAATCAGGAACTTTCACTTATTGATAAGGAAATATACAACGGTAATTTTTACCATAATCAAAAGATTATCAATGCAATCAATAAAACTAAAGAAAAAGGAAAATCGATACATCTTGTTGGATTAGTTAGTGATGGTGGCGTTCACAGTCACATGGAGCATCTCTTTGCTCTCTTAAAGATTTTAAAAATGCAGGGATTTAAATCGAATATTTTTATTCATGTCTTTACTGATGGCCGCGATACTAGTCCGACAAGTGCCACACAATATATCGGCGACCTGCAAAAAAATATCAAAAAAATTGGGGTTGATGCCAGAATTGCTACGGTGTCAGGACGATTTTTTGCAATGGATCGGGATAGTCGATGGGATCGTACTAAAAAAGTTTATCTTGCAATGACGAAATTAGAAGGTATCCATTCTGATAATCCGATTAGTGCTATTAAAAAACAATATGCCAAAAAAAATACTGACGAGTTTATTGAACCTATTATAATAGATCAAAAACAAGAATCTGTCATATCAAAATTATTTCAGAAACCGACAAAAGCACGTTCCGGAAAAATTGAGGAGGGTGATGGAGTTATTTTCTTTAATATTAGGCCGGATCGAATGCGCCAAATCAGCGAAATATTCTCATTTGAACGCAAAGATTTAGGCACATCACCTATTAATGATTTGGAAATTTTATCTTTAACTACATATAATAAATATTTGCCTATCGATGTTGCATATCCATCAAAAGTAATTGAAAATCCGCTTGCTAAAATTTTAAGCGATCATAAAATAAAACAAAGTCATTTTGCTGAGACGGAGAAATATGCCCATGTAACATATTTCTTCAATGGAGGTAACCCTGAACCATTTCCTTATGAGACATGGCATTTAGTCTCTTCTCCGAAAGTTTTGACTTATGATCTAAAACCAGAGATGTCAGCTGATAAAGTAACTGCAGAGGTCTTTAATGCGATTGAAAAAGAGAATTTAGATTTTGTGTTGATCAATTATGCTAATACAGACATGGTTGGCCACACCGGTAAATTTGAAAAAGTTGTCATAGCTGCTGAAACAGTAGACAAACAACTTGGAAAATTGATAAAGAAATTTCCAAATTCCACTTTTTTAATTACTGCAGATCATGGTAATGCTGAGTGTATGATTCATCCTGAAACTGGAGAAGTGGACAAGAAGCATACTGTTAACCCAGTACCATTTATTATTGTTAATGAAAATTTTAAGAAAAAAATAAATTCCAATGATACGCCTAAGCCAACAGGAATTTTAGCTGATATTGCTCCGACTGTTCTTTATTTTTTTGGACTCAAAAAAAATAAAGATATGGATGGAGTAGCTTTAATCGATAGCTTGAAATAGTTCTATTTCATATATTGTAGCGAAACATAAAAAAAGACCCTAGGGTCTTTTTTTATGTGCTGGAAATCAACTTCTTCTTACTCCTCCTCCATCACCATAGAATACTTAACAAATCCTGTATCCTTGAGTGTGAATTGCTCTCCTGTATAGA